>JBEKHG010000011.1:0-89123 GCA_050012395.1 Candidatus Acidiferrales bacterium | reverse complement strand
GGGGGTTCGGGGCCGCTTGAGGCGGCGCCTTTCCAGTCGTCTTTATAGGCGCGCCAGAGGCGTTTGAAGAAATTTTCGCGGGCGCTTTGCTCAGCGGGGCTGGCCGACGGGGCTGCTTGCGTTGAGGGCTGGGCGGCTTGCGCAAAACTTTGGGGCGCCCAAATTGCGAAGGCGATGGCGCAACAGATTAGATGCCCGTTAGAGAGCCGAGGGATTGTTGACGATAAAGCTCTGGTTTTTCTCGTGTCGATGGGCATTCTGGCGCGACGAAACGCAGTCGGAACGTTCTGCATGAGAACCTAGCACGCCAGACATCAAGAAAGCATAAAGGAGAATGAGTTGTTTTTTGGATGGCAAGCATAAGAGAGACAGTGTTCGGCGCAAACCGTTGACCCCGGGAGCGCGGAATCCAGTCGCGAGAACTGCAGCGAAAAAGAGCGCGGCATTAAATCAATCCGCGATTGGACAATTCCGTTTTGTTTTGGGTTTTTCTTAACAACAGAGGGATGCGCGCAAAACAGGGCTAAAATACTCCAGCTTGGTGAGCTATACAAGCACAAGTCGCGGCCGTCCGACGACGTTGAAGGAGAGAGTGCCAATTCAGATTCCTCGGCACGCGATGCTTACTTCGCGCGCTGAAAATATTAGATAATCTCGACCGCCAAAGGATTCAGGGCTGGGAGGAGCGCATGGGATCGGATGTGAAGAGCGAAGAAAAACCCGACTGGAAAAATCACGGGCTGCGCATCATACGGAGCGGCGAGTTGGATAGTAATACGCCGCAGACTCCGGGGATGACGCGGGCGGAAGCGATCTCGCATGCTCGCGTGGGCGCGAATAAACTTTGGGCCGGGACGGTGGTGGTGCATCCGAATGCGAGGACGGGGCCGCATCATCATGGAGAGCTCGAAACGGTGATTTATGTTGTTCGCGGGCGGGCGCGATTCCGTTGGGGAGATCGGCTGGAATTTGTGGATGAAGCGGGGCCGGGAGATTTTGTGTACGTGCCACCTTATGTGCCGCATCAGGAGCTGAACGCGAAGAAAGATGAGCCGGTGGAAGCGGTGATCGTTCGCAGCGGGCAAGAGCCGGTGGTGGTGAATCTGGACATTGCTAGTCCGGAAGATGATTTGGCAAAGGATGAGCCGGACCCTTTTCATTCTGGTCCGGGCAAATCGTGAGAAGAAAATGCTGACGGACTTTAGTCCGGCGCTACGAAAGCGAAGAGTTCGAGTTAGGCGTTCGAGGTGGTGAAGGCTTGCCTTACTGCGGGCTTCAACAAATACGAGAGTGTATAAACGGAGATGGCCAGCACAAGCAGGTGGCAAAGAACTGAAAGAGCGAGTGGCATCAGGAAGAACCGGCGGAAAGCGAGAAGGCCGAGTACCGTACATACTGTGCCCAGGCCGATTGAGACGATCGACGCGCTCCAAGCCCATCCGCGCAATTCGAAGAGCGCCATCGCCAAACCTGCGGCGACTCCTGCGAGAATTATCAGCGAAACACTGCCTCCGATGGCCATGCCGGTGATCGCGGTGGTGGCTGCGTCAAAACCCTCTCCAGTCATAGTCATGACGGCGATGAAGGCGAAGGCGATACAGGCGAGAACAAGGACGGCTGCTACGACTGATGTAAGAGTGGCGATGAGTGTGACGCCGAGGGGCCGTTTCATGTTTGCGCTCTCCTGGAGCGTGCGCATGATGCTAGGTTTTGAGCTTGAAGCGGTATCGGGTGCATGTGGTAGATATGTATAAAACGTTCCTGTAGGTGAAAACTGCGTCTGCCTGCCTCGGAATAATTGCGGCGCCGCTTTGTGCACGCGAGAATCGTGATAGTGTGCTGCGCGCCGAATTTTCGTCACGCGTCCTATTTGCCCGGCCGGGCGATGGCTGAGCGCTGCGACTTGATGGTGCATCACGGCGGTCATAGCTCGGTGATGACGGGACTGGCGGCGGGAACTCCTGCTGTAATTATTCCGACGATTACGGAGCGCGAGAGCAATGCGCGCCGCGTGTCGGCGTTAGGCGCGTGCGAGATTGTGTTGCCTGTTGATGGCGCGGATGGCGAGAAGCAAATCGACGTGCAGGAATTTGGCGCGAAGGTGCAGCGCGTTTTGAAAGAGCCGGAGTATCGCGCGTCGGCGCGGCGCGTGGCTGAATCGATGCGGAAGTATGGAGGAGCGCGGGACGCAGCGGATCGAATCGAGAAATTCGCGACTCGTAGAAACTCAACTTAGTGGGAAAGCTGGCGGGACGGCAAAGGAATTACTCCGAAGAAGACCAGGAGCATGCAGATGCCGATGGCGAGAATGATCAGGGTGGGGGCCCAGTAATTGAAGGGATGTTCGGAACGATCCCAGCCACCCGGCGGACAGCCTTTGTAGTAGCCCTTTCCAGTGATCAGGCTATAGCCTGCCCAACCTACGCTGACGAGTCCTAACAGCAAGAATGGCATTTTAGTTTGCGCCTAGTCGCAATTTGCCTGCGACGGCAAGCGGATGATAGCGCAAAAAAAGGAAAAAGAAAGATGCCGGCCTGAAGCGAACGATCCGGGAAAAGCAAAACGCCGGGGCGTCGGCCTGGTAGGCTGACGGACGACCCGGCGTTTGGAAACACGTGCTTGCGGCAGAATGCTAGAAGCTGATCTTTAGGATTTGGCCGTTGTTGCCTACGAACCAGCCGGCGTTTCGATTGGCAAAACCGACGGCCCAGTAGCCGCTGACTCCCGGTAGTTCATACCAAGTCTGGCCAAAATCAGGAGACCACGCCGCGTTTCCGGAACTGTAGTCAGGCTCGGTTTCGGATGTGACTACGACGGCTCGATTGTAGGGATTGTCCGAGTTGCCGTAACCATTTTGACCCTGTGGCTGCCCGCGAACCAAGGCGAGGCAGAAGATCGCGCCTTCCACTGGAGGTGTGGTCGCAAGAGTCCAAGTTTGGCCGCCGTCGCTTGAGGTTGCGACCTGGCCGGGATTGTTACTGGACAAGTCACCGCCAGCAACGATGCCGTTCAGCGGGTCGGCAAAGGCCACGGAGATTGCGCCCGCGCTTGAATTGCTCACAAAGGGAGTGTCGTATGCGTTCCAAGTGTTACCGCCGTCGGTAGTGGCGAGGATGCGCGCGATGGTGGAGCCGCCGGTGGCGACCCAGGCGTTTTCTGATCCCTCGGTCGCGATGCATGTGCCGCTGGCGGAGAATGAGGCTTCGCCAGCCAATGCAGGCGGCATATTTCCGGAGATGGATTCCCAGGTGGTCCCATTGGTGGTGCGAATATCGGGGAAGACTCCGTTGACGGAGTCGCTGTGCGTGATGCCGCGATTGGGAGTCCAGAACGCGAAGCAATCGTAGAAGGCGCCCTTCAGTTCGCTTTCAAATTGCTTGGTCCAGGTGTGGCCGCCGTCGATCGTTTTGTAGATGCGGAAAGAGGGAGCGTAATCCCCGATGGACATCAGGTAGGCGACTTTATCGCTGACGCCCTGCACGTCGCGGAATTGGAAGTCCGCAGCTCCGGGGACAACACCGGATCTCCAGGTGTTCCCGCCGTCAGTGGTGACGACGTAAGTGCCTCCGGTTCCGGCAGCCCAGACTACTTGGTCATTCACCGGGCTAACGGCAATCAGCAGTTGCGTGGTGCCGCTGGTTTGCGGAGTGAGCGTCGGCGCAGGAATTTTGCCCGGGCCTTGCGCGAAAGCGACAGAGGCGGAAGCTGCAATCAGAATAACAGCCAGGAAAAATTTAGACATGGATCCCCCGTGAAACATTGGTTTGGTGAGGGGAGTATAGGAATGTCGCGGTGAGGTGTCAAGGTGCCGAAAGCCGGTTTTCAGATGCGGAAGAGCGGCTCGGTCAGCGCGCAATTTAAACAGGATTGCTGGTTGAAACGGAAGCTGCGAATTTTCGAAGGAGTCCGATCGCTATTAAGCCTATAGATAGTTGAATTAAAGTTCCCGGTTCAGATACCGGCGCGACGGGAATGGGAGTCGATGGCGGCGTGCCGGGCGGTGTAGCCGGAGGGCTTATTGGAATCCCAGAACCCGAAGCGCCCGTTGTGTCGCCGCCAGAAGACTGGCTACTCTCGACCGCAAGAGCAAGGGAATCCGCGGGTGAGGTCAGCACCGATTCAAGCGGAAGGGTTTCGGTTGGGATATCGCTGCCCGCAGAATTCACGGGGGTATCGAGCGCTTCCGCTGTGGGTTCGGTAAAGAGAGTTGAAGGCTGACTTGTATTCGGAATCACTTCGGCGGCGAGATTTCCGCACCTGGTCCGGGCCATGCGTACACCGTCGGTGATTACGGTTTCACCTTTTGCAAGACTCATTCTATGTTTGGTCCAGTAAATGCGGTCGCCGATGCGGTAAGAAACATGAAGCAAACGCGCACGATCCAATCGAACGACGTGCAAACTTGCTAATTGAAATTCGCCGTAATGCGCGGAAACGATCGGATCGTTTGCTATCGCATTCCTTAGCTCAGCGATGTTGCGAACCCCGCCAGGGATTACCGAATAAGGATACACGGCGCGAAGCAATGTCTTAGGTGCTGGAGTCAAAAACTCATGCGCTTGAATCTGGACTGCCGGGTAGGATTGCTGAATTTTGTGATTACCGAGCGATATAGACGACGCGATTCCACTTCCCAGGGCAATGAACAACAACCACGCCAAGAGGTGTACCGGAATGGATCGCGTTGATTTTGTAAGTCTTGAATTTTTCATGATCATAGGGTGTTAAGGCACGAGCGGTAGCTTGAGTTGCTCGCACTAAAGAAGAGCACCTGGACGGCCACTCAGAAATGATGGCGGCAATGAGGATGGGAGTCCGGTGTCTGCGGAAGGCCCACATTCAGCACTAAAAGCTCCTCATAAGTGAAAAGATTAGCCTGCCTCAAAATGAAACGTGCCGGCATTGCAGCAAGGGAGTGACCACGGGATGTGCCGCGGCGCCGAGGTGAGTGCGCGCGTGGAAGAAGGAAATACAAAAGTGTGCAGAACAGCACAGACGGATGTCTTGTGAATGATTAGTCTTCTGAGATGCGCAGGCATCCCCGGGAAGGGCCTTGCGCAGTTCGATAGAGCGAGAAAGGGAAGGGTTCTCGCTCTTAACGCCAAGGAGATGAAACATGCTTGGGCTACTTGCAGTAGTGCTGATCGTTCTTTGGCTGTTGGGATTTTTTGCATTCCACGTCACCAGCGGTCTGATTCACATAGTGCTGGTTGTGGGGTTGATATTACTGGTGTTGCATTTCGTTAGGGGCAGTGCATCCGCGTAGAGTTTTAGGGAGTGTTTTGCATGAACGGTTCGAAAGGGCCAACCTTTCGTAGCCGCGGTTCTGATCCTGGAGGTCAGCGATGATAATGATACGAAGAATAATTACGGTTGCGTGTTTGGGGTTGATTGCAAGCACAGCGGCCTATGGACAGAATAAAGAACAAAAGCGGTTGGAGAATTCCGGGGATGTGATGCAGGAAATTATGGACATCCCGGACAATATTCCACAATCGGTAATGGATAAGGCGAAATGCGTGATTGTTTTTCCGTCGGTGCTGAAGGCGGCGTTCGTGGTGGGTGCTAGCTATGGGCGCGGAGCGATGGTGTGCAGGACCGGGCAGGATTTTAGAGGGCCTTGGGGCGCGCCAGCGATGTATGCGCTGGAAGGCGGCAGCATTGGATTTCAAATAGGCGGACAAGCTACGGATCTCGTTCTGTTGGTTATGAATGACAGAGGGGCGAGCTCGATCCTGGATAGCAAAGTGAAGCTGGGTGGCGACGCGTCGGTTGCGGCGGGGCCTGTGGGCCGCGATGCTACGGCTGACACGGACGCCTTCATGCGCGCGGAAGTTCTTAGTTATTCGCGCACGCGCGGTCTGTTTGCGGGCGTTTCACTGGAAGGCTCCACGCTTCGACCAGATGACGACGCTACCGCGGACGTTTATGGGCGGCATCTCACGGCACGGGAAATCGTACTGGGAGGACATATCGAGGTTCCGGAATCAGGACGCCACTTGGTAGCCGTGTTGCAGAAGAACGCGCCGCTGAACGAGTCGAAAGTGTCGGCAAGTCAGTAGGCGGTAGCGATAGTTCTGGCCCCGCGTTGATTGTCTGTCCGAGAGTTTGGCGAAGATGGTTTCACCAGGCTCTCGGATTATTTTTTTCTGCACATAGACTGCGCGGCGCTTGCATATTTTGCGGGTGCGGCTTACTATCCACGCGCTGTTGGGCCGGTTATAAACCTTTACAAAACATTTCACGTTCAACTTATGGAGGAAACACATGCGGATGAAGGTAGTTTCGTGTTTGGGTGCGGTGTTGTTGCTGGCGGGGATGGCGGCGACGCCGGTGGTGAAGGCGGCGGACGATCCGAGCAACGGGACCTGGAAGCTGAACATCGAGAAGTCGAAGTTCGACCCCGGGCCAGCCCCCAAGAGCGGCACGGTAACAATTACGATTGGGAACGGGACGGAGACTTATAACGGAGAGACCACGGACGCGTCAGGGAAGACAACGAATATGTCTTTTAAAGCGCAGTTGGATGGCACGGACGCTACGCTCACGGGGACCCCCATGGGCGACACTATCTCGATCAAGCACCCGTCGCCGAACAAGCTTGTTGGCTCCATCAAACAAGGCGGAAAAGTGCTCATAACCGTACACGTGACGGTATCGGCGGACGGAAAGACCCGCACAGTAACCGAGACGGGGAAAACTCCGGATGGGAAGCCCGTCCACTCTGTGATGGTGTACGACAAGCAGTAAGCAGGCCCTCAGGTCGCGAAAGCAAAGTCTGAAGCGGGATGAGTGAGAGGTTAGAGGCCGCACCTTTTCTGGATCAAGCCCCGGAGAAGGTGCGGCCTTTCGCTTTTTCGAGACGTGTCTAGTGAATCTGTGCCGGTTGTGCCCCGATCACCTCTGGCCACCAAAGTGACATCCAGAGTAGCCGCCAGCACTCTTAACCGTCCCTGCTAGTCTATCGGCCGTAAAAACATACGGTAGTTGACGCCCGCTATATACAGGATTTGGCAGCGCGCGGAATTGTAACCCGGCGCGGTGGTTCACACTCTTTATACCGTACGCTTACGGGCGGCAGGAGGCGGCATGTACGCGATGGAGGGCAAGTCGAGGACGGAGGTCACCGCCTTAATCGGGCGGGTGCTCTTTGACGTTGCATGGATTGCGCATCAACAGTGCTGCTTTTGGTCATCGGTAGCGCCGCAAGGGAGTGAGAATCGGCAATCGTGGGAAAAAGTGAAGATGCGGAATTGTGCAGTATTGAACAGTACCGCGCTCCTGTAATTGCTAGCGTAGCACCGTGAGAAAGGCTCTAAATACTGGAACTTGCACCTTGCCGGTGTAAGAAGCGAAAAGGAGACTTCGATGCTATTGCTCATCATCATTTTGATTTTGTTGTTCGGCGGTGGCGGCGGTTACTACGGGTATTCGCGGTGGGGTGCAGGCGGCGGCCTGGGCATCCTGGGCACGGTGTTGCTGATAGTACTGGTGCTGTACCTGCTCGGAGCTGTGCGGTTCTGACGTTTTATAGTTAAAGCCTGCGGTTGAAGGGCCACGACGGGTTAATCGTGCGAAGTCTTTAGGGCGGGCGCAGCATGCTGCGCCCCTGCGAACCATGAGGCATTGGTGTTTGAAATGTTTTGATATTCCGCGCTCGTTTCACAAGTCAATTTGAGTTTGTTTGCAACATAAATCGGCCAAGGAGGCAATTATGAAGCAGAGCAGCAAGGATCAAGCAGAGGGCAAGCTCCACGAAGTGAAGGGTAAAGTGAAAGAAAAGTTTGGTCGCGCTACCAACAATCCGAACCTGGAAAACGAGGGGACGACCGAAAAGGTAGCCGGCACAGTTCAGAAGAAAGTCGGGCAAGTGGAAAAAGTATTCGAGAAGTAGTTTTCTTGATTAGGGCGGGGCTTGGTGTGCGGACGTTCGTGTTTATGCGCGGACGTCCGCACGCGTTTTAGGGCTGGAAATTTGCGAGTATAATGCGACCGCAGAATTTCTCCCATGACTCGCCTCAGCAGATATTTCATTGAAACTTTCAAGGCCAGAGAATTTGCGCGGGCGGGGAAGAGTCAAAATCCGCACCCTTCACACTTCGAAGGATGCGGCACCCGCGTCATAATTTTGGGTGTCAGTGCGATCCGGCGTGATTCCTAATATCTGGCATGCGGTCACCTTGAAGAGAAGCCTTTTCACTTCCGGGCAAGGCGGCGATGGAAATGAAACGGAAGATGGCGCGGTGAAAGTCTCGGCTCGGGTTCTGCTTTTCGTGCTGCTGGCGTGTTCGGTTGATGCGGCGCGGGCGCAGAGCCAGCAAAACCCGCGGGGCACTGTCGCGCGACCGAATCAGATTGGTCTTGAAAGCGACCAGCAAGCTGCGAGGGAGCAGGAGCAGAACTGGCTAAAGCCGGAAGAGGATAAAACGAATTCTCCGGGCGCGGGAGTGCATGTGGCGCCGACTGCCATAACTTTTCCGGACACTATGGTGGGTAATACCGGCGCGCCAAAGACGGTTACGCTGACGATCGATGCCGCGGCACTGACGATGGGAGCAGTGGTCATCAACAACGGGGAATTTTCCGTGTCCAGCTCAACTTGTGCGGGCGCGGTGGCCGCCAATACGAATTGCGCAATTGAAATAAAATTCAAGCCGACGCTGATGGGAGACCAGAAAGGCTTGTTGAGCATTACGGATTCCGATAAATCCAGCCCGCAGATGGTAACGCTCGCAGGAAAGGGAACTTCGCCGGCTTCGCTTTCGCCGAGCACTACTACTTTTGAAACGGAAGTGAGTGGGGCGACGAGTCCGAAAAAGACGATTACGTTGACGAATCATTCTGATTCGAAGCTTACCGGGATGAGCGCGGGAATCGGCGGGACTAACGCGGCGGATTTCGCGTTGATACCGGAAAGCGAGTGCGCGGGCTCGCTGGAAGCGCATGCGAGTTGCACGTATATGGTGACGTTTACTCCTTCAGGGCGCGAAACGGAGACGGGCGAGTTGAGCGTGATCGATAGCGGCGGCACGCAGACGGCGCAGTTGGAAGGGAAGGGCGCGGGGATGAAGATTAGCGGCTCCCTGATATTTGGCACGGTGACGAACCCGGGGACGAAGATTCTGTCGGTTACGGTTACGAATGGTGGCGCGATGCCGGTGGCGATTGGGTCGCCTGCCATATCGGGCTCCAGTGATGCGAGTTTTGGCATTGTGCCTTATAGCGCGGGGCCGCCTGTTTATAGCTCGTGCACAAATGAAGTTGTCATGCTAACGAAGGGGCAATCCTGTACGATTTCTGTGCGATTCACGCCGGCAGCGGGAAGCGGAAAAGCGTCTAAGGCGACGCTGAATATTTACGAGAGCGACGGCGAGACGCCGAACACGATTGCCATTTCGGGAACAAATTAAATCGCCCGTTCATTAGTATTAAGAAGGGGAACGAAGGGCAGATGCCTCACGGCAATAGCAAACAACGCGGGTTTCGGGATAACGGCGGTTATGATACAGCCCTGGCAGGTTAGTCGGTCTGCTACTTCGTTGTAAGGCTTGCTGCGGGATGGCAAACGAGAGAGAATGAGCGCCGTTGTACGTATTTCTACTTACCGATCTTGACTTGGGGGAGGATCGCCGTGGCAGATAATCAATTGTCGGAACAGAAGAGTAGTTTAGTGATTCGCGTGCCGCTGTCTGCGAATAGCTATGCGTCGATTTATTACGCGAGCAGCGATGGGGCGCAGATGAGCGAGCGCGAGTGGTGGCACTTGAAGCAGGTAGTGGAGCTCGCGAGCAAAGTGTTTGTGAAGCAGGAAGAGAGAGCGCAAGCGGCGTCCGCGGGGGCTTAGTAAAGCCACCGCTGTCGGGACTATTGGCATGAAATGAAGAAGGCGGCGGAAGAGCCTCGGCTGGCGCGGGTGACGCAGATTTGCTTGGCGCTGCCGGAAGCTACGCGCGAGGTGATGGGTAGCCACGCGGGGTTTCGCGTCCGCAAGAAAGTTTTTGCGTACTTCTTGAACGATCACCACGGGGACGGGATTGTTTCCGTCTGCGCCAGGGTGCTGCCAGGGGATAACACCGCGTTGATTGCGGCACAGCCTGAGCGATTTTATTTGCCGGCATACATTGGGCCGCGAGGGTGGGTGGCGCTGCGTTTGGATCGGGGCGCGGTGGATTGGAAGGAAGTGGCGGAGTTGGTGAAGACCAGCTACCAGTTGGTTGCTCCGAAGCGGGTGGCTGCGAAACGGCGCACAGCAAAACGGTGATGTGTTTCCGACGGCGGAACACTTTGTTTTAAGGCAGCAAGGCTTATCGAAACTTCACTAGAAATCCGCGAGTCGACCTGCAGGCTAATATAACCAGTCAAAACTCCGAACACCAACATTTATATTTCACGCCTGAAGGTCGAACGTGCGCGTCAAAACCCGCACTCTTCACAATTCGAAGGAGGCGGCACCCTCGAATTTACGTTGCCGCATTAGATCGATTTGGCGCCGCGCAGATAGGTTTTTTGCAGGAACAATTTTAGACGATGCCGGGTACGGCGGTGAGCGGGCGCTGTGCAGACGGCAAAAGTCCGAAATTAGGTGGAAATAACCGTTTATTTAGGACGATTTGCGCGAAATCAGGTTGAGTTACGGGCGAGTTCGGAGTATAAATCGTGTTGGATGGATTCAAGACGTCCAACTCGGAATCGGCTACGGTTCGCGGTGGTGGCAGCCCTGCTATTCAGCGGGCTGGCCTTGGCTGAGTTTCCGGAATTGCTGCAATTGAAGGACGACACTTCGAACGACTTCACGCTGGTGGTGGCGAAGCAAGAAGTATCGTCGGCAAACTATGCGGCGAAATCTGGACCGACGCCGGCTGCAATTTTCGTAAGGGAAGGCAGCATTCCGGCACCCGTTGCTCCGCTTGCACTTTCGTTTTCGGATCCTGTGGCTCATTCAACGGTCGATTACCTGCATTTGCTCTGCGTTCATCGTACGTAAACCTCTCCTTTTCTGAAGGCAGTCCGCTTTCCATCTTTTTGAAACCAAATTGATGAGTCCGGCGAATCACATTCGGCGGAGACCATTCATTTTGGTAGTCCTTCATAAAAAAGGAGCAGGTACGCCATGAAGCTTTTTCCAATTGATTCAGATCGAGAGGCTCTAAAGAAGTATTTGCAGGAACTGATTTGCGATGTCGCCAGCCCGGAAGAAGTCGACGTGCTTGTTGAGGCGTTGAGTTCATTGGACGGTTATGCGGGATTTGGTTCTGAAGATGAACTTGAAAAACGATTCAGAATCGCGCACGGGCACACTGCGGACAAAGCGGAAGGGAAGGTCAACTAAGGTAGCTGTAGGCTGTTGTTGAGCGATTCCGCAGATCTCGGCAAGGGGTGCAACATGCCGCGCCTGGGCGGCGTCTGTGCCCCTACGGGATCGAAAGAAGGACGCCTGCCTGCCTTTGCAGTGAGGGGGTAAGGACAACCCCAGCTTGCCTCCGACAGACAGGCGCCCTATTCGATTCAGTGACACCAATTTCTCTTTGGTACCGGCAGGAAAAATCGGCGCGGAAAAAAGGTACAGGCGAAGCGAGTGCCAGGACAGACGCTTCGCCCGTTTTTACGGACCTATTTGCAGAACTACTTGGGTTTGCCACCGCCGCCACTCGAGTGAGAGGCGGGAGGCGCTTGCCGCTGTTGTAACTGTTGGGTCTGCTGCGTGTGCCTTGCCTGTAATTGTTGCGTTTGCTGGGCGTGACGCTGCTCCATCTGTTCCTGCTTTTGCTGATTGGCCTGCTGTTTTTGCGCTTGTTGATGTTCCTTATCCTGCTGAGCTTGCAGCTTCTGGCGGTCTTGCTGCTGTTTGTTGTAGAGCTTTTCCTGCTGCTGTTGGTATTTCTGATCTTGCTTGGCGTTGCCGGTGTTCGGAGCAGCCGGACGTTCCGCTGCAGGCAGATCATTCGGGTGGATGTAAGTCTTGGAGCCGTTGTTCTCGGTGCGGGCATTTGTCTCGTTGCGGGCGCCATTTTCCGCCGGGCGCGCTCCGGCTTCATTCCCACGCGCTGCGCCGTTGCCATGGAAATCACTTGGTCTGGCTGTTGCAACCGTAGCAGGGCGTCCATGATTGTTTGAGAAGCGTTGTTGCGGATCGTTGCGTGCGGCTTCCCTAAACTGGGTCTGCGCGGCTACCGGACCAACATGGCGTTCGCGGGCTGCGGCTTCTTGCTGCGGAGTTGGACGAGCTTCGACTCCGCCGTGGCCGTTATAGCTCACGCGGACGTCGTTATGAATGTCCACATGTTCGTTGTAAACATTATGGAACCCGCCACCGACGTGCCATACGTCCGTGTTGTAGAAGAAATGGCCGCCTTGCCAGCGTCCGCCGTAGAAACCAGTTCCGAACCAGCCGAAGCCGTAGTTAATGCCGCCATAAAAACCCACTGTCGGGCCCCAGTAACCAGCGTTCCAGAGGAAGCCGGAACCGCCCCATCCCCACCATCCAGGAGTCCACAGGAAGCCGACTTCGGGCGGTTCAACCCAAGTGCCGGGAACCCAAAAATAATCGCCTGCGTCGTAATCGTAGTCCCAGTATCCCGGGGTCCAGAAATAGCCGTCACCGGGACAAACAGGCTGATCGTAAACCAGCAGCGGCGGTGGCGCCACCCCGATGGCGACGCCGACGTGCACTTGTGCGTGCAACGTATTCGGGACGGCCACCATTAGGATTGCGAGCAATACCGAACCAACGACGAACTTCAAACGCATTTGCTTCCTCCTGGCCGGTCTCCGTCGATTGCCCCGGTCGGAAAGACCTACGTGGGGCTGCGCGGATCAAACGGCAATTTCCCAGGGCCCAATTGAACGCCGGTGAATGAAACCGGCAGCTTGCGATAGTTGACCATAAAGGCTTTAGGGCAGCCATACATAACTTCGTGTATTAGGCGAAGGAATGAATAGCAGCAAATTTGGGCAAATTTCGACGAACAGGTGCAGCAGTTGACGATACGCTGAGCCAAGATGCCGCGCTAAAAACTGCGGCCCTACATTTACACCTAAGGCTGTTGTGCCAAGTATTTCTCCAGCGGGGTCCAATAGCGGATGTGCCATCCGGGATCGAGGTGCGCGTAATCGCCCTCAGGGAAGCCAGTGTGGTCGAGGATGACCGTGGCATGCGAAGCGTCGCCCTTTAGCTCAAATTTGACGATGGAATAAACGCCGGGATCCCAACTGGCGGGACGCCAGGCTTGGACGATTCGTTGGTTGGGCACGAGCTCCACGTTACGACCTCCGATCATTCCGCCGAACATGGTGAAGGCGCCTCCGGCGTCGCGGCTGATATCGGCGGGCATGCCGGTGAAGGCGGCGAATTGTTTGGAGTCGAGCAGGATTTCGTAGATTTTTTGCGGGCTGGCTTTTAAATCGATCTCCTGATGAAGGGAGGTGCGCGTCGCGTCCGCGCCGGTGCTTTGCCTTTCGGTCATGGACTGCGACGGCTTTCCGAAGACGGCGGAAGATGTGGCTACAACGCCTAGCGTTGCGGCTGCTGCGGCTAGCAGTTGCCGGCGGCTCGGTGAATTTGTCAGTTCGATTGAATCGCTGCTCTCGCTCATTGTGTTTCATCTCCCCTTGACGCACTCGGCGAACTCGATGCGGGGAGAATCAGACCACCAGGGCACGCTATGTTCAAGATAATATTTTGAGGGAGTGCAATGATGTGGGCATACTACGGCGCGTCACGAATCAGGAGGGCTTATGCCATATCCAGCCGGGCACCGGGATGAAGTGAAAGGGAAGATCGTGCAGAGCGCTCGAAGGCTGTTCAATCGTTACGGATTCGACAATGTTTCCATCGCGCAGATCATGGCGGGCGCGGGACGGACACATGGCGGTTTCTACAGCTATTTCGGCAGCAAGAGCGATTTGTATAGCGAAGTGTTGGGATGCTTTTTTACCGATCCGAACTGGAAGAATTGTTGGGAAGGCGTGGAGGTGGATTTGGCGTCGGCCAACGTGGGGCCGCAAGTGGTGAGGGCGTATCTGTCCCAGCAACATTTTGACGATGTAGAGAATTCTTGCCCAATGGCGGCGTTGCCTTCTTACGTTACGCGCGGCGGGAAGAGCGCGAAGCGCGCGTTTGAGACGGTGTTCAAGGCGATGGTGAGCGTGCTGGAACGCGGTTCGAACGAGCGCGGGCGACAGCGGCGAGAGAAGGCGCAGGCGGTGGCGGCTTTATGTGTGGGCGGCATGGTGGTGGCGCGGGCATTAGAGGACCGGAAAGTTGCGGACGAATTACGAAGTGCGTGCACCAATGTGGCGCTGAAGCTCGGTGGATGGTCGAGAAACCGGCGAGGTTAGCCAAGAGAGATTTTGACGCTAGGCGAAAACGAAGAAGGGTTCGTGGCGCATGGCTTTATCGACGGCTTTCAGCAAGCTGGATGCTGACTCGTTCTTGGTAATGTATCCGCGGAGGCCAATCTCTCTGGCTGCGTTGGCCAAGGTGTCCAAACGATGGGTGGAGAGCATCAGGATGGGGATCTCGGGAAAGGTGCGAAGGATTTGTTGCGACGCTTGCAATCCGTCCATCACCGGCATGGTGAAATCCATGAGGACAATGTCAGGGCGTAATTCCCTGGCCAAGCGAACGGCCTCTTCTCCGTTACGCGCCTCGGCGCAAACCTCGATGTCTTCTCGAGAAGTGAGAATTGCGCAGACACCCTTTCTGACTGTTTCGTGATCGTCAGCGATGAGGACGCGCAGCCTTTTCATCGAATGTTGAGATTCGGAGTCTCGATTGTTAAATCGAATAATGAGTTAAGCGCAGGTCGGCGCGCAGGAGGAATACGATGTTCAATGTAGTACGTTTCTAAGGAGCGGCGAAATAGGGAGGAAGACAGGATCTCCGTACTAAATCCGCGTAGAGAAAATCAGGCCCGAGACAATGGCTATTCGTAACGCAGCGCGATCATGGGATCGACCTGCATGGCGCGGCGAGCAGGAATGTAACACGCCACAAATGTGATGATACACATCAACGCGCCGATGCCGCCGAGAGTGAGCAGATCAGCGGCGCTGACGCCATAAAAGATGCTGGACAAGAGTTGGGCCACACCGAAAGCTATTGCCAATCCGATTAGCGACTTCAACCTTTGATTCCATTTGCGCGGAGCAGCATCTAAAGGCATATGAGAGTGGTGGAATTGGAATGCGCTGGATTTGAAGAAAACGCGAAACGCAACTTTCCGGCGAATTCGGTGTTTCATAAATAGACGCAGAATTAGGAAGCGTTGAAAGGCAGTAAAAGAAAGGCTTTACAGGCTCAGAAGGGGCCCAGATATGAAATACGCGAAATACTTCATAATGATCGTGATGCTCGGTACTTGTTTAGCAGTGGCAGCACCGGCGTCCCATGCCCAAGTCGCGGTTGGAATCGGAGTTGGGCCTGGGTATGTTGGCGGTCCTCCGGCGTGCGCTTACGGCTACTATGGATATTACCCGTATGCGTGCGCGCCTTACGGGTATTACGGACCTAGCTATTTCAACGGTGGCATATTTATCGGCGCCGGCCCGTGGTTTGGCTGGGGTCGCGGCGGATATGGCTGGGGCGGACGCGGATATTACGGCGGACGCGGGTACGGCTGGGGTGGGCGCGGTTACAACGGCGGTCGCGGTTATGGCTACGGCGCACGCGGAGCAGTTGGCGGCGGTGGTTTCCGCGGTGGAGCGGGTGGCGGATTCCACGGCGGAGCGGTTCACGGTGGTGGCGGCGGTAGCTTTCATGGCGGCGCGGTTCACGGTGGCGGAGGCGGATCTCACGGTGGAGGCGGCCATGGTGGCGGAGGCCACAGGTAAGATTTAAACCCAGCACAGGAAAGATGGAACGGCCGGCAGGTGAAAACTGCCGGCCGTTTTTATTTTGGCCGCTAGTTTCCCACTACAAATAGCTGGCCGTTGTTTTGTGTGTAGGCCTTTCCGTCAGGGCCGATGGAGAGCGGTGTGTAGGCCGCACCGACGGCAGAGTTGAGGAACATTTTTCCGGTGGGAGAAGTAAAGACTCCGCTATTGCCTTGCGGCAGTTCGTAAATGTTGCCGTCCTCGCTGTTGACGAAGACATTGCCGAGCATATCGATGGCGGGCATATTGATGCACCACTCGTAGCCGTTGGGATGATCAGCATCGATGGTGGTGCTCTGGAATTGCCATTCGACATTCAGGCTAGAGTCGAGTTGGGTGATGTAATACACCTGCGGAGTGGAAGCGCAAACCGGGTTGCCCTGCTCGCTGCAGTAGGACGAAGAACCGTAGTGATTGTCCTTGATGACCACGGAGAAAGTGCTGCCGTGAACGTAAACTCCCGGGGTGGAATCCCATCCGAAGCCGTAGGCGCCGACGTAATTTCCGAGCGCGTCGAAGCGGAAAAGATGGCCTCGCGAGAAATTGTAATTGTCGAGCGCGCCGAAAACGATGGAGCCGTCTGGTAATACGGTGGGCGAAGAGGAAGCCTGGTCAACCACAAAACCGGAGCCGCGTGCATTCGTGGTGGGATCAACTCCCATAGTGGTTCCGAAAGCGCAGGAATTGGGCTCGGTAGTTACGCCCTGCGCCGCGATTGGCAGCAAAACGCCGCATCCGTCACTAAGTTGATTTTGCAGCGAGGCTTGCCATTTCGGCGTCAAGTCAGCAGTGTTGACAGCCACCAGGTAGCTGACGAAATTGTCATAGTGAGCGCGGCTGACGGTGTAAACGGTGCTGCCGTCTGCTGATACGGCCGGCGCGACGTTGAGCCCAGGGCGCTGCGAGCCACACGGATTCGGATCAACCGGAGCGACCGAAGTAGGAGTGGGGGGCCACGGGAAAGCAGGCACCGACGCTGCATTATAAAAAGTGCCAGGGCAAGTGACTGAGGTTCCGTCGGGAGCGCCGGGAACGAGCGACGCGAAAGTCGCCGACGATGGTGTGTCGTCCGGCGCAATTTTCACAAACCATGCGCCAGCAACATCTTCTTGATCCCATGGATTGCCGCTGGTGTTCAGTTGGATCACGTTGTAATAAATATTGCCAGCGGCGTCGGCGGTAAGCGGCCCGGCCACGAAGGTGTTCGTCACACTCACTGTTGCGTTTCCGCTGAAGGGATTGATGTGAGAAGCGGCAACGCCGGTGGTTTTGTCCACCTTCCATACGGTGCCGGACGCGCCTGGAACATAGAGAAAACTATTGGCTTCGGCGGGATGGAAAACGGGTTCCCAGCCACCTAGACCGCCGAAACCCTGGTTATAATTTGTGGCATTCGGCTCGGGAACCCAGTCGCTGTCAAAATCCCAAGCTTGCACTAGCTGGCCGTTCACCCAACTGTAGCGAATCTCGCACCACTCCATGCTCTCCCAAAAGTTAGGCCCGCAGGCGGCACCGGTGGTCCAACTGCCGACCGGGTTGCAGGAATTGTAGTTGCCCATTTTGGCGACCATGTAAACGTCGTTTCCGTCAATGATGGGAGCTTGCTCGTGAACACTCAAAACAGCTTCGCCGAACGAGGCGACGTTCTCGTTTTTTTCCTGAGTGACGAAAGGGTCATACACAATATTAGCGAGAATATTGCTGGGGCTTTGTCCGGTAGCAGCGACCATCCCGGTGTGCTGCGGATTGGAGCCCCATTGCGGCCAGAAAGGTGTGTTCGAGGCAGCCTGGGAACCCACGGTGAAGGTAACTGTGATGGTGGCCGGAGAGCCTTGTGCACCGGTCGAGGTAACGGCTATGTGGCCGGTATAGGCGCTGGCCGCAAGGGTTCCGAGGGCGGCTGAAATCTGCAGTGTCTGAGGAGCGGTTCCGCTCGCAGGAGTAACTGTGAGCCAGGGTGAGTCTGACGCGGCGATAAAAGCGAGCGTGCCAGTTCCAGTGTTTGTGACGTCGATCGAAGCGGCCGCGGGATTTACTCCGCTGGATTGAACCGCGGCGAATGACGCCGTTGGGGTGGAAAGAGTCAAGATCTCTCCATTCTGGGAATGACCGCTGCTGCTACCGCAGCCGGAGAAAAGGAACACAACGGCGCAAGCAATTGTCACCAGAGAAGGAACTGCTGGGGGTTCCCGAAGAGCTGAAGAGCGAAGTGATCCCAAGATTCGAGTCATGTGTTCTCTCCCATTTGCCCAAATAGGCAGGCCACCGCGTAACGCGCGCCAACTTATCACAAGAAACGGCAAGCAATGTTCATGATTACTTGAATAACCAATGAATTACGCGTTTTGAAATACCTTAATTCAACGAGGAGTGGAATCGCTGGCCGGAGCTGAGGAGACGGCCGGAGCGGACGATGGATTTGCGGGTGGCACGGGGGCTGGTCGCATGGAAGCGGTAGGGTTGGAGCGGGCGTGTTCCTCGCGGGATTCCAGGACTAGCAACGGGCGGTGATCCTGCAGGCGGGGATTATTGTCCACGTCCAGGATGACGAAGCCGGCTGGCGTGTCCCACACACATTGACGGTTTTCCCATTTGACGCCGGACGCGCCTTCGCGCAGCGTTACTGTGTCGGTGGTGGGTTTGCCGTATGTTTTCATCACTTCAGCGAGGTCGTTTACCGACAACGTGATTTTTACGAGTTTTCCGCCATCGATGACGAAATTGTAAGTGTCACTGGAATCGGGATGGTCCAAGTCAGCGGGGACAGCGGTGGAAATTTCTGCGCGTTGGCCTTTTTCCACGGCGTCCAGGAGGTGAACGCACTGGATCTCGTTAGGGTGCTGGTCGCAAACTTCCAGTTCTGAGCGGGCGTCAGGTTCCAGGCGGAGGAAAAGTTTAACGGATTCTCCGATGCGGTGCCCGGCAGCGGCGAGAGGTGTGACGTCCGCGCTCGGCGTCTGCAAAAGCACGGAACATGCCAACAGCAAGAGGGAAGCAGTCCGCGGGGACATTCGGGTCAGCCTCTGATTGATAGATTAGCGTGGTTTTGTGCGACGCGCTTGGGTAGTTTTTAGCTGTGGCGGAATAATAACGACCGATTCCGGTTGGAGCGAGTTTTACCGAGCATTTAAACCGCACAGCAGGTCCCGCGGCTTCGCTCGAGATGACAAATTGAAAAACGCGCTCGGCGCAGCGATCAACCTAGGTCAGCTCCACAGGAAAGCTACAAATGGAAGCGCGTCTAGGAGACGAGGACGAAGAAAGGCTCGTTGCGCGTCACGCGGTCGACGGCGCTGAGCAGGTTCTCGGCGGATTCACCCTTAGTAACAAAGCCACGGGCGCCGGCGAGTTTGGCGGCTTGGGTTAGGGCGTCCATCTGGTGCATGGAAAACATTAGTATGGGCATTTCCGGGGAAACTTTGAGGATGCGGCGGGCGGCTTCCAGTCCGTCGAGCACCGGCATGGTGAAATCCATGATGATCAAGTCGGGATTTAGTTCTTTGGCTTTGCGAACGGCTTCTTCGCCATTGGCGCCTTCTCCGACGACTTCAATATCGCCACGGGATTCGAGAATGCCTGCGACTCCTTTTCGGACGGCTTCGTGGTCGTCAACGATTAGTACACGGAGGTTCGGCATGAGTCCTAAAAGATTACCACAGCGAAGAGGCCAGAAACGATTGCGGGTGAGTTTTGTTTTATCGGAAGCAGAGCGCACGGATATTTCGAAGGAAAGCGGGCCGCGGCACCGGAATCGTGTAGAGGTTCTGAAAGCGATAGGGAGCGGGACAAGCGAGGAAAAGTCTGGAAAAACAATGAGGAATGGGCTAATAATCCGGCGTTCGCCCGAACGGGCGAATCCTGGAGGATTTACCATGGCGACCAAGAAAAAGAAGAAACCGCTGAAGAAGGCAAAAAAGCTTGAGGAGACCAAGCCGCTCACTGTGGCGCTTAGATCCGATTTTGGGCGGAGGTAAGCGGAAGAATTAGCCCAATCACAGCCGCTAGTCGGGAGTCGGCAGCAAATGATTTGCGCGGGTTCGAGTTCTGCTCGGGGAAAGAAGCGAAAAACTTCTTTCCCCCTTTTTTGTGTTTAGAGGCACGAATGAGAAGGCGCGGCCTGTTTGCCGATTCGCGATGCTTTCAGCGCGCTGCGCGCCCGCTCATTGCGGGTTGGGCGCGGGCGCTGGCTGAGTGTTTGCGGGCGGCATTAGCTGCGGATGCTGGTCCGCAGGCGCGTTCGCGCCCGGCGCGGGGCGGAGCGTGAAAGTGACCCCGCGCAGCGCATTTTCGTTTACGGTGCGCTGTAGATCGAGCTGATTTGCGTCGATGGAATTTTCGCCGCCGTAGGATGTAACGTAATGCAATTTCCCGCCGGCGAGCCAGTAGTCGCTGACCGCGTAACTGGAACCGTCGCGCAGAATCAGCACAACGAAGGGTTGCGGGCCCGGGTTATTCTGCAGGGAATTATCGGCGGGCGCATCCTGCCAGTCACCAGCGTTGCCTTCCGGCGAGCCCATGTCTTCAGACGACGAAGAGGGAGTTGTGGCGTTGAAGTTTAAATCCGACCCGCCATAATCGGGAGCGCCGCTGTAATAACCGAGGTCGCCGCCACCGTATCCAAATCCTGCGCCATAGCCAAATCCATAACCGAAGCCTAAACCGTAGCCCGGGCAGCCCCACCAGGGATCGCAACCCAAGCCGAATCCGAAACCCCCATACCCATAGCCGTAGCCATATCCGTAAGGATAATAACCGTACGGATTATGATGGAAACGGTTTTGCGAGAAATCCGCTCCGCGAGGATTGTTTGCGAACGTATTGCGGACCGGCCTCGCAGTGGAGGACGCGGCACCGCGATTCGCAGTGGCGTAATAATTTCTGGGCGCCGTGTTTCCGTGGGCGAGGGAGGGAGGATCCTGCCAAACATTATTTCCCGCAGCGAAACGCGCCGTTCCGTCGCCGGTGCCTTTGGCGCCCGAATTTGCGCCACCCTTAGACTCCGCGCCGGAACTGCTGTGGAACGGATTCCACCAGTGTCCGCCGCCATTTGGATTGGTGGGATTGCCGCCAGTGCTGGTAGATGTCGGGTGCGACCCGCCGCCAGTATGTGAACTTCCGGTACTCGCGTGACCTCCACCACCACTGCCACCGTGAAAGCCGCCCCCTCCACCACCGCCTCCGTGCGAACCACCGCCGCCACCTCCGCCACCTCCGCCGTGTTGAGCGAAAACGGGAGCTGGCGCCAAGGCTAAGAAAGTTGCGAACGAGAGAGCTGCGAAAAGTCTTGAGAAACTGGAAATAAATGCTGAGGAGTGTTGGGCTGGTTGAGTCATTTTGGGCCCTCCGCCGCGCTAAAGCTATGACGGACTGTTACTTAATTCTAACTGATTAGACGCGCAGGGGCATCAATTGGTTTCTTAGGGGAGATCTGTAGGCGACTTTGTAGTCATCGACCGCAAAGGCGACAGGATGGAGCAATTAAAGCGCGGGCCTTCTGATCCCGCTCGCGAAGATACCTCTTTTTTTTCAATAGGACGAGGCGCGAAACCAAGTGCGTCAGTTGCGCCTTTTTTCATCCTTGTCTTCGGGTTCGGAAGGCACGCTTTTTTCGACAGCGCCTACAGCGTCGACTAACCTTTTGATTTCCGCCTTATCAGGATACTTGGCGCGAAGGGTTTCGGTGTCCTGCTCGAGGGCCGTCGTGTCTCGTTTGAGAACCTCGACATCTTGCTTGAGGGCCTCGATGTCCTCATGGATAGTCCTTCCTAAGCTCTTTCCACCACCGATTATATATTTGGGGTCGTCAACATAGAGGCGCTTTAAGGAGCTGTTGTAAACATAAACGTTGTATTTGTGTTGATCGCCGACTGTGGCTGTGGGATCGACTGTTACTGCAACCGAGGCATTGGATTCAAACCATTGGATAGTACCGCTAGCGTCCGTCAGGCAGGGGTCTTCGTCATATATGACAAGCTTGTAGGAACCAGATGTCATGACTTTCCACACAATCATGTCTCCCGGGCAGACGGTTAGCATCCTGGCGGATGGGGCAGGAATTTCAGGATCCGCGCATTTCGCTTGGCTGGCTGGAGGTAAAACCGTGTAAAAAGGTTTTTGACCCAAGCCCATTGCATGAATCGTAATCGTCCAAGTTTGTCCTGCACCCGCTCGCTCAGAGGCGGAGTTAGTCAGGCCCTGCGCGCTGCCGGCGGAGGCGAACACCGCGAATAACACGGCAAGAGCGAAAACCAGATAAACCCGCCGACAGAGAGAGATGGAAATGAAGTTGTGGGACATCGGCTTGACCTCCTCAGATTTCACTTCCGTTGTTCGGCGTGCAGCGTTTACGGTTTAGAATTTCGAGGCCGCTGCATCGAAATCGGCAAGCGTGAGTTACTGCGACGGCTATTGATAAGACTTGGCATCTTTTGCCAAACGGTCGAAGCGTGGGTCAGAGTGTAATCCCTTCAAGTCCGGGTTCGCAAGAAGTTGTTCGCGAGTATAGCCAGCGTTAGCGGTTTTCTGCAACCACACGAAAGCTTCGTCGCGTTCGCCGGAATCCAGGAAAACCAAAGTAGCGTTTAAGAGGACCTCCGGGTCTTCCGTCGGAAGCGCGAGAGCCTTGGCCAGATACTTTTTCGCAGTGGCTGGATCGTTCGTTCGCGAGTAGTAATGCGCTACATAGCTCAGCATGTTTGGATCTTTGGGATTGATCTTCAGTTGAGCTTCCGCGAGGCGTATAGCCTGCTGATAAGCCGCAATGGCTTTGGCCGATTGGCCGGGCATCATATGGTAAGCATCGCCTAAGTTACCCCAGTGATAAAAGTCGTCAGGCTCCAGCTCGATTGATTTCTGTGTATATTTCGCGTCGTCTTCAAAGTGTTCCAGCATAAAGGCGATGGTGCCGGCGTTGGCATATAAACTGGGATCCTGCGGCGCAATCTGCAAAGCTTTTTCAGTATATTCGCTGGCTTTTTCAAAATTCCCCTTATAGAAATACGCAGCGGAGACATTGCTGTAGCCCCACCTGTTGTCCGGGGTTAATTCGATTACTTTTTGCCAGGCCTGCGCGGCATCGGCGTAGCGCGCGTGCTTGAGGAAGAAAATTCCGAGCGAGTTATAGCAATTCCAGCATTGAGGACTTATCGCGATGGCGTGGCGGAACTGCTGTTCGGCGTCCGATGTGCGACCGAGGGCATCGTACGTGTTGCCGAGGAGTATATAGGCATTGGCGTCTTGAGGGTTGGAGTCCACTACGTGTTGAAAGCCGGTCAGAGCGTCAGAGTAATTGCCGGTCCGCAAGTTCGTAGCGGCGACAGCGATTTGAACTTCCGGTAACTGGCTGTTCAGGTCGCGAGCTGCGATTACGGCGGCCTTCGATTTTTCGGCCCACTGAGTATCTCTGGTGAGTTGATATTTGTCCCAGTAGGCTTGGGCGAGGCCGGCTTGGGCCTGCGCGTACGAGCGATCCTCGGCGATCGCACGTTGAAACTGGATGATGGCGCTGTCGACGTTTTCCAAGCGTTCCTGGCGCTGCAAGTAGCCGACACCTTGCACGTAGAAATCGTACGCAGTGAGATCTGTCGTGTCGTGCGCGGTGAGCGAGGAAGCGTTGTTCTTGGAAAGTTCGAGTTCGAGCATGTGCGAAGCGGTAAGTACAACGCGGTCTTGAAGGCCGAGGAGATCGTTGGAAGGATCGGTGACTGTTGCGGTGCGAAGCTGCTGGCCAGTCTTGGCGTCAATCAAGCTCAAATTGATGCGGGCAGTATTCTGCAATTGTTGCCAACTCGCAGCGAGAACTAAATTTGCCCCGAAACGGGCTCGAGCGGCCTGAATGTCACCGACCCGGTGGGCGCGGACTTCGCGCGACGAGGCCACTTGCAACGACGGTAAGCTCGCCATTTTCGCGGTGACGGTTTCGGTTAGGCCGTCGCAATAAATTTGCTCCAGCGGCTGAGCATCAATAGCGTTGAATGGGAGCACTACGAGGTTTTTTTGCTCGGGAATCTTCGGACCGACCAATCTTTGCCACAGCGAGTAATCAAATTTGTAAACCCCGCCTGCCGCGATTGCCAACAAAATCAGAACGGCCGCGGTGATGCCGAGAATTTTTTTTGCCATGCCTGAACGGGAGTTTGTCTCTGACTGCAGCATACGCGCGTTGCTGGACGTTTTTGCGCTGGAAGTGGGTGGACCTGATGCAGTGCGACGCATTCGCGCGCTCGAGTCAGCCGCGGCTAGATGGTCGCCGGCGCTCAAGTCGCGCTTCAGGCGTTTCAGGTCACTAGCCATTTCTGAGGCGTGCAGGTAACGGAGATCGCGATCTTTCTCCAAAGCCTTGCGCATGATTTCTTCGAGGCCCGGGGGAAGTTCGGGATTCAGCAGCGTGGGAGGGACCGGAGCCTTATGAAGGATGGCTTCGAAAAGGTTGGCCCAGGTCTCGCCGCGAAAGGGACGAGTAGAGGTAGACATTTCATAGAGCACGGCGCCGAAGGAAAACAAATCGGTGCGGGCGTCGAGTTCCTTACCACGTGCTTGTTCCGGCGACATATATGCGACGGTGCCGACTGCGGTGCCAGGGCTGGTGATGACCTGGTCGTCGAGAGTGCGGGCGTTGCCCTCGGTCGGGCCGAGGGGCGAATCGGGCGGGCAGATTTTGGCCAAGCCGAAGTCGAGAACTTTTGCTAGATCGCGATCGGTGATGAAGATATTGGCTGGCTTGATATCGCGATGGATAATCCCTTTGCTGTGGGCGGCATCGAGGGCGTCGGCAATTTGTATGGCGAGAGTGAGGACCTCTTCGAGAGGCAGTTGTTTAGTGCTGATGCGATGCTTGAGCGTGGCGCCTTCCATTAATTCCATGGCGATAAAGGTGCGGCTATTGTCTTCAGCGATTTCGTAAATGGTGCAGATGTTAGGATGGTTCAGCGCAGAGGCGGCGCGGGCTTCGCGGCGGAAACGTTCAAGAGCCAGTGGATCATCGGTGAGATTTTCGGGCAGAAATTTTAGCGCCACGCCGCGGCCGAGAGTAACGTCCTCGGCTTGGTAAACCACACCCATGCCGCCGCCGCCCAATTTTTGCACGATGCGATAGTGAGAAATCATGCTGCCCGGCGTGAGGGAGGATTGAGTCACTTTGCGTGCATCTTACGACAACGCAGCGAATCCAGGCAATCGCGCGAGCGTTCGCTGACAGCGCACATGAAGCTCTCGCGAAAAGACGGCATGCGGGATCCAAGGTTTTGGCAGGGAGAGAACCAAGTGAGATGCCGGGCTAAAGGCCCCAGGGCTACATTTCAGCTCCAATGCGAACAAGGCACGATACGGGAAGGACAGTCTGCTTGACGCGGCGAGTATTTCTTAATGATGCGGGGTCGGGTATGCTTTGTCCCATGCAATCGCGCATCACGGAAGGCAACATGAATGAGATGGGGACGCGAGGTCGCGCACTGGGTCCGAAGATCGCTGTGGTATCTGCGTTTTTTCTTTTTGCAATATTGCTGCCGACTTATATTCGGATGCATACGATCGGCGTAGTCGCGGCGCAGGGGGCAATTGTGATGGAACACGCAATTGGAACATTTGACGTAAAGCTGTCGCCGTCGGGAGAAGCCGACAAGACGGAAGGCTCGACGCTGGGGACCTACTCTCTGGATAAGGAATACCACGGCGATTTGGAGGCGAGCGCCAAGGGCACGATGTTAACGGCGGGCACGGAGGTGAAAGGGTCGGCAGGGTATGTCGCCATTGAGCGCGTGACCGGAGCGCTGAAGGGGCACAAAGGGAGTTTTGTTCTGCAACATAACGGGACATTGACGCGCGGTACTCCTCAGCAAAATATTGTCGTGGTGCCGGATTCGGGCACGGGCGAACTCACGGGACTGACCGGCAAGCTTACGGTAATCATCGAAAGCGGAAAACATTCGTACGAGTTCGACTACTCGCTACCTCCTTCGCATTGAAATCTGGCGGACCGTCCGAAGTTATTGGCCTCTATGTCACGACGGGGAGAAGATCTAATTAGAAAACTGAGTGTGCGAAATCGCCGGACCCGGTTACGAGTTCGGCAGGGGAGTTGGTTATGGATGAAAGACGGAAGGGGAATGTGGTTGGGTTCGAAGGGGTGACGCCGATTTTGCGAGTGGGGAATTTAAGAGCTAGGGTGGAGTATTACGTCAGCAAGCTTGGTTTCAAACAGGACTGGGAAGGGCCGGGGCCGTTCACGTCTGTTTCGCGCGGAAAGTGCAACGTCTTCCTGAGCGAAGGGGATCAGGGACACACCGGTTCGTGGGTATGGATTGGAGTGGAGGACGCAGAGGCTCTGTTCAACGAATATCGCGCATCGGGTGCCAAAGTGCGGCACGCGCCGACGAATTATCTGTGGGCTTACGAAATGCAGGTGGAAGACTTGGATGGAAATGTTTTGCGGATGGGGTCTGATCCAAAGAGTGACCGACCCGCCGGCGAATGGCTCGACATGTACGGGAACCGCTGGGTGTCAACGCCGAGTGGCGAATCGGTCCGGGTGCAGGACGGCGGCGCGAAGGAGCAGAGGAATTCGTAGGACAATTGTCGTATGAGAATTTTATTCATCGGCGGGACTGGGATCATCAGCACAGCTTGCACCGCGCTGGCAGCAGAGCGCGGGATGGACGTGACTTTGTTGACGCGCGGGCAAAGAATGCCGCAAAGGCTTCCTCGCGGAGTGAAGGCGCTAATTGCGGACGTGAACGATCCTGCGCTAGGACAGAGGCTCGAGCGCGAATCGTTTGACGCGGTGGTGGATTGGATTGCGTTTACGCCTGCGGACATCGAGCGTGATTTGAAACTTTTTCGCGGGCGCACGAGGCAATTTGTTTTCATCAGCTCGACCAGCGCGTATCAGAAACCTCCGGCGCACTATTTGCTTACGGAATCCACGCCGCTGGCCAATCCTTATTGGGAGTACGCGCGAAATAAAATTGCGTGCGAAAAACGTTTGATGCAGGGGTATCGGGAGGAAGATTTTCCGGCGACAATCGTGCGTCCGTCGCTCACTTACGGCGAGACGCTGATTCCGCTGGTGCTGAACAGTTGGCAAAAATCGTACACCGCGGTGGACAGAATGATCCGCGGACTCAAAATGGTGGTGCCGGGAGACGGGACCTCGCTATGGGTTGTTACGCACAATACGGATTTTGCAAAAGGGCTGGTCGGATTGCTTGGACATCCGGATGCAGTGGGCGAGGCGTTTCACGTTACCTCTGACGAAGTGCTTACATGGAACCAGATATTTCGTACCGTGGGCACGGCCGTGGGGGTTGAGCCGAACTTAGTGCATATTGCGTCGGACTACATCGCAGCGCGAATTCCTGAAAAGATGGGAACGTTGCTAGGAGATAAATCTGTCAGCGTGGTCTTCGACAACTCCAAGATCAAACGTTTTGTGCCGGATTATTCCGCTACTACTACTTTTGCGGAGGGGATTCAGCAGTGTCTGGCGTGGTTTGATGCCGACCCTGCACGAAAGCAGATCGACCATCAAGTGAATACCGCCATGGACGACCTTATCTCAGGATACGAAGTAGGCCTGAGTGAAGCGCTTAGCGGTTTTTCCTCGCGCGCATAGTAGAGTGACTCTGCGCTCGCTGAAGCAGGGCGCAATCGTTTCTCGTCAAAACACTTCACTCTGATAATTTTCATGGAAAGCCTTTGGAGCTGAAGCTTCACCGCTCTGCGAGGCCGGTGCTGCGAAGGCTCTGCGCGGAGGCTCCCATTTAGCGGTTTTGGAATTCGGGGGAGGCGAGGAGGAAGCCGGCGACGAGGCGAAGACCTGCGTCGGGAGAGGCTGCGATCTGGCGCTGGACTTCGGGGCCGTCGAGTTGTTTTTCTATGATGGCTTGATCTTTCGCCGAAATTCCGCCGGGTAAGAGCGCGTCCTGGGAAAGTGCAATGGCCAAGTCCATGGACGAATGCTTGCCGAGCAAAACAGCTTTTGTGCGGGGCATGTCGGGGTCGTCGAAAATTGCGAGAGTGAGAAGATTACCGGGGTCAAATTTCAGGCCATTGAGTTTTCCCTGAGTTAGCGCCGTTACGAAATTGATGCGCGAGAGAAGCGCTCCTTCCGTTTCCCAGGTTTCAGCCATCATGGAATATCCGGTGGGAACGGCTTGTCCGTAGGGCGGCATGCCCATTTGCGCGAGACTTTGCGTGACTAGATCGGGCGCGTCCATTTCCGTGCCGCTCGTGCGCAGGACGGACACCAGAAACTCAAGGGGCGTTTTCAATTTATTGTTTTCATATTGCGGCGACCAGAATTCCGGAGATTTGAATAGGGTGCGCAGAACTTCGCGAATGTCACCGTCGGAGTCCTGAAAGGTGGCCGCCATTTTCTTCACCAGCGATTCGGGAGGATTGTCGGCGACAAAACGCTCGGCGAGCTTTTTTGAGATGAAACGCGCGGTGGAAGGGGAGTGCGCGAGCAAATCGAGCAGGTGCATGCCTTCTTGTTGGCCGTCATCGTAGATAGTTTGGGCCAGAACGGTTTTGTTGCCGGGCTCATGGCGCTTGGGATCAAATTGAAATTGGCCGCCGTCTTCCGGTTGTGCGATGGTCCAGCCGGTGAGGACGCGCGCGACTTCGGTAACGTCGTTCTGCGTGTAACCGCCGTCAACGCCGAGGGTGTGCAGCTCCATTAGCTCGCGGCCGTAATTTTCATTCAGCCCAGTTTCATTTTTATTTTTCTCCGCGACGGCGGAATGCGGGCCGATGCTGAGCCAGTTGTCCAGATAATTCAGCATGGCCGGACTTTGGGCTGTGGCGACGAGCAGATCGCGGAATTTGCCCAGAGCGTGGGGGCGAATCACATCGCGTTCGTAACTCACGGTGTAGATGGGAGCCTGATTGCTTTTGTAGAGATACACGTTGAAGTGGTTGACCCAGAAATCGGTCATCACTTCCTGAAGCTGGCGCTCGGAGAATGTGGCGCGGACGACTTTGGCTTGCTGGAGTTCGTAAGACACCACTCCGACGGGATTGCCAAGAGCGCGCAGAATTTCGCGCTCGCGTGGAGAGAAGCCGCTGTTGAGGCGATTTCTCTGATCTCCGGTGAGTTGGTCGGGGAAATTGATAAGTTCTTCGGGTGGGGCCTTCATCAGCGCGTCCATGCGCTTATTGTTGGGAAGTTCGAGGAGAGAATCAGCGAAGGCGCGCGCTTTTTCCTGCGGCGTGGGTTCGGCGCGCGTTTCAGTGCCGTTCTCTGCGGGCTTGTCTTTTGGTTTCTCCGCCGCGTGGCCCTCCGCAGGCGGTTTGGCAGCGGGAGCGGCCTTGGCAGCGTCTTGTTGCGCCATTTGCTGTTTGATTTTGGCGACAAAAACTTCGTAGATGAGTTTTTGCGTTGGATCGGTGGGCATCGTACGCTTGCCGGCAATTATCCGGCGAATTATGGTGTCGGTGGGGAACGTTTGGGCGAGTTCCTGTGGCTTCAGCGTGAGGGCGCGGTACGCGGACATGTGCGGGCCGAGCGCTGCATCGTCAATACTTTCCGGATGGAGCTGGTCTTCGATCCAGGAGTCCACACCCTTCGCCAGAACTTTATCCACTTCGCCGGGGCGAGGTCCGAATGTGAGGCGATTCAATGCGTGCAGCGCGCGGCGGCGTTCGAGTTGAGCCGGAGTTTCGGCAGGCGACTTTTTATTTTGCCCAGCGCCTTGCGAAGCACTTTTTGGCGGAGCCGGACGCGAGTTTTTCGGAGATGCCCCACGAGCTGACAGAAGAGCGTAAGAAGACACAGCAAAGAAAATGAAGCCGACGCAGCTCTGAATTTTGCGTCGCCGAGTTTGCCCGTTCGAAAGAACTGTATCCAAGGGGATCACTCTGATCCTAACTCACAAAGATTCTGCTAACAACACGGTGAAGCCTACCTCCCTAAAAAGTTGCTCGCCAGGGTTTAGTGACGTGCGCGATAATCTCTAGACATTGGGATCAGGAATTTGCGCGGGAGGAGGCCATGCGGCGAATACGGTACCAGGTGGCGATGAGTTTGGATGGATACATTGCGGGGCCAAAGGGTGAGTCCGACTGGATTATCATGGACCCGGAGATCGATTTCAGCGGGCTTTTCAAGCAATTCGATACGCTGTTGATGGGACGCCACACTTTCCAAATGATGGCAAAGCAGGGAAACGCGGCAATGCCGGGCATGAAGACCATTGTCTTCTCGCGCACGCTGCAGCAGAGCGAGCATCCGGACGTTACGGTTGTAGCGGGCGATTGCGAGAAAACAGCGGCGTCGCTGCGAGCGAAATCGGGAAGAGACATTTGGCTATTCGGAGGCGGCTCGCTCTTTCGCAGCTTTCTTGACGCTGGGTTAGTGGACTCTGTTGAGCTGGCGCTGATTCCCGTGCTTCTCGGCGGAGGAATTCCGTTACTTCCGTCGCCGGCTAAGCAAGCCAAGCTGAAGTTGACGAGCCATAAGATTTACAAGACGGGGATCATTATGTTGCAGTATGCGGCGACGAAAGGTTCTTACAAAGCCCGCGCGGTGTAAATTAAATAGACTGCCAGGATCGTTCCTAAAAGGGCAGCAAGCACGGCGAGGATGGTCACGATTGCCCCGGCGGGCTTGAAATTGCCAGCATCCAGGCTACGCATCGTGACTCGGTAGCGGTATCCGGCCACCAGCGCCATAAAAATCCCCATCACCATAAACCCCAGGCCGATCATTAGCGACGTTCCGCTTTCGTGAGCGGCATTTCCCGAAATTCGCAGGAATTCGCGCAGCGTGATGCCGAACTTTGCGACCACGAATCCGAAGACGATGATGCTAATGCTGGTGCGTATCCAAGCGAGGAAAGTGCGCTCGTTGGCGAGGTGATCGCTCGGAGTGGCCGGTTTGGAGGGAGGCGCGAGATTGGTCATTTTTGTATGCTGCTCAATCGTCCGTTCGCTCCGCAGCGGCGTCAAGTGTTTCTACGTGCTCGGGGCGGAAACCGATGCCCACGATATAAGCCGGGATTCGGCGCAGAACTGGAAAGTTGCACAAAAGTTTCACAATTAAAGGAACGTCGATTTGTTTATTCGCAGATAGGACCCGGCTGATCACGCGATTTTGAATGGCTACTTGTATGCGTTGCATCATACGCGTGGGGAATTCTCGGCGGCGTTGCACGGCGGCGAGATCATCCTCGGTAACGGAACTGTACGGTGGTTGCTGCGAAGGCGCGCTACTCGATTGGGCGGCTGCCGCAACGGTGGCCGTGTTGGGGGAAGATCGCCGGCTGGCGTCGTTGAGTCCACTGCGGAAAAATATCGGGCTAAAAGGCAGACTCGTGCCGGCGACGGATGCGTCCGCTAACGCGGGCGCCAAACCCATGGCGATTGCGGCCGGAAGCGCGCCTTCGGCAGGCGAAATTGCTTCGCTAATCGCGTCAATTACGGGAATCGTTCCGGGAGTGGTACCGCGTAGAAATGCCGGCGCGAGGATATTTGCCGTCGCGACTGCGTCTTGTATCGCCAGATTGATGCCGACACCGCCGATGGGCGACATGGCATGCGCTGAGTCACCGATACAGAGCAAGCCAGGCCGATGCCACTTCTTTAGGCGGTCGATGACTACGGTGAGCAATTTAAGATCGTCCCAGGTTTGTAATTCCTGCTCGCGGCCGCGCAGAAGCGGTTGGAGGCGAACTATTTCTTCGCGGAAGGCAGGCAGGCCTTTTTCACGTATCAAATCGAACCCGCCTTTGGGTATGACGAAAGCGCACTGCCAATATTCTCCGCGCTGAATCATCACCAGAATCCTGCCGGAATCGATGTGGCCGAAAGTTTGCGGGGGATCGCCCTGTTTACGAGAGATGCGCAACCATAGAACATCCATGGGGGAACCGAAAGTTTCTACTTCGAGACCGGCTTTCTGGCGGACGATGGAGCGGCGGCCGTCGGCTCCGATCACAAGTTCGGCGCGAATTTCCACTGGGCCAAGCAGAGTCTTAGCGCGCACCCCGATAATGCGCTCGCCTTGGGTAATCACATCGGTCGCTTCGGCTTGCATGCGCAAATTAAACTCGGGATAGCGTTTGGCATGGTCGGACATGAAATTCAGGAAGTCCCATTGCGGCATCAACGCAATGAATTTACAGTACGTGGGCATATGCGTGAAGTCGCCGACCGTGAATTTCACGCCATTAATTTCCGCAGACAGTTCGCGAAGCTCGTCGTGAGGAACTTTTAGGAATTCCTCGAGGAGCCCGAGCTCGCGCATCAACTCGAGAGTGGAGGGGTGAATCGTATCGCCTCGAAAATCGCGCAGAAAATCGGCGTGTTTTTCGAGGACCAATACTTCAACGCCGGCTCGCGCGAGCAAGTAGGCGAGCACCATGCCGGCGGGGCCTCCGCCCACGATGCAGCAGCGCACGTTGATTTTTTGCACCGGCGTTTCGTCAGACATGGTCGAATGCGTTCACTTCGTACGTCACCTGCGCCCAAGCGCTCGCCAACACCACATGCTCGCCGATTGTACTTCAAAACGCGTATGGCCAACCGCTGAACGGTAAGTTATGGAGATTTCATTCGCAGATGGCATAAACTCCAACGCAATTGGTCGAGGTTTGCGATGAAGCTGCGGAGTAAAACTATGAGATGGCGGCCCATTGCAATTTCCAGCGCCGCTGTGCTGGCCTTGTTTGTCGCGGTGGGCGGGCGGTGTTTGGTTGCACAAGAAGCGTCTTACAGTCCTCCAAAGGCAGCGCTGCTTGACGGTGGACCTAAAGCGATCTATTCCGGCGATCCGAATGATTCGTGGAACCGGATTTTCTACTACTTGTTTTCTCGACGCATTGAGGCGCGCCTCTCTGATCAGTACCCCGAAGGCGCGCCGTTTGTGGACGGCGTCAGCACACGCTTGTTCGAGCGCGACGAAATTGGCGACCGCGCTATTGATCCGTTATATCCATCACATTTTGTGAATGTCGGAAGCCGGCTAGTTCTGACCGAACCGGCTTACTCGGATTTTAAAAAGGCGTTGCAGGACGCGCTGGACGAGAAAGCGCAGCGTCCCGCGATTGCCAGAGCTTTGATGCAGAATGATCTGTGGGGCGCGCACGACATTCTGTTCTTCCCATTGTTGCCCGAGGACGAAAAGGACCTTGGCAAACTGAGGATGATCGTGCTGGACTTGATCTCGCGGCTAGTTAAAAAAATCGCTCTTACGCCTGAGGAAATCAAATCTCTGCCGGACAATTATTCCGCTGCGGTGCGCGAGCATTCGTTTCCTGATGTCTTCGCTAAGGATAGCGGATGGGTTGAGGTGCTGTGGTTTTATCCGCGGCTGCACGATAGCGTCGCTGGGTTTCGCCGCACGTCTCGCGTGTTTTTGAAGGTAAAGCAGCCACAGCAGGATTTGCAAAAGTTTCTGAATGGGATTCCTGACCGAGTTGAGAGCGACCCGCTCGATGGATTGGATGGGGTCGCGCTGGTGACGCAGCTCCTGCTTGTTGATTCGCACGGGAAGCTAGAGCCGACCTCGTTGACTTCGGAGGTGCAGGTACGCCTTTTTGAAAAGGTGATTAGCGACAGCATCAAGCCTAATGACGACACACTCAAAATGATGGACGGCACGTTCGAAAGAACGAGGCTGCAGGTTTGCGAGATCAGCCGAAGACTCTTTGTGCGGCAACCGGAGTCGGGCGGATTAGTTCCGGAAGAGGAGAGCTCGCGCGCTTACAACGACAGGTACAGCTTTGCGGAAGGCGAGGCAGTGACTCAAGGTCCTAACTTGCCGATGCTGGTTGAACCGCCGGTTCAAGTCATGCTAAGGGCACGCTGCGCCTTTTGTCATAGCGATGGTTTAACGCAGTTGAACATGTTCTCTATGGCGCGTCCGACACGTATTCGGAGGTCTCCACCGGTGAAGCAATTGAATTCGAAGGAGCATGCGACCGCGAAACTTGCCATCGTTGAAAAAGAAAAACGCAGAGAATTCCAGGCGTTGCTCGCGTATTTTGATCGTGAGACGCCGCGGCATTAGGCATTTGACTGCAGCGCGCTAATTGTTCTCAAAACGCGAATCGCTAAGTGCTGCGATATCAGCGGAGTGCAACCGCCCGCGAAAAGCAGCCTTCGAATGCGTGACAATTGGTGCGCACTACAAAATTTATTTTTTGGGTCGAAAATCGCGCATAAGACACGAACAGGCATTCACTTGCGCCTTGGACGACTTGTGTACACACACACAACCACTTGCGTTATTTTTTGAATTAGCGTAGAACTTTTTTTGTTACTCTCGAAATCCGCACAGAAACAAACAGCGACTGCATTTCGAATCTCCCGTTTTTAATTAAGCGAGCCCACTGAAGCGGTTAGGTGTGCCCAGCATTGCAGAAATGTCGCCGGAATCGGCCGTTTGAAGCCGGCCGCTACAAAATCGTTGGGCCGCCATTCGAACATGCCTCAGAGAGACTTCACATCACGCGATTGCATGTAAATCTATATCCGGAGAGCACATGCCGAATTACAACACGCAAGTTCCGCCGTATTCTATTTTCCCCGGCGATGTAGCGCTTGCCTTTAACAATGAATCTCCCGCCGCTGGGCAAGCCAGCCAGCAGTTCGCGCTGCCCAGTTATGCAGGTTTCCCCGAGAACGGACGCACGATACGATGGCAAGTTAGTTTTGCGACAGCGCCGAGTGCTGTAAGCATTCAATTGCAGACGGCGATGAATGACGTGGATGCGCAATACGCCGTTCCAACTGGTGCGACAAATCAAAGCTCGGCCAGCACTACGGGTGACAACCTGGTGGCCACAGGTGTGCGCGCGAATTTTGTGCGCGCGAAGGTTGTGTCGATCACCGGCGGTTCCGGCGTCACCGTACAAATCCTCGGATAGCCACAGGGGAAAAGAGGCGCTGACAAGCTTTTCGGCAAAAAACTATTCCCGCGAAGCTAAACGAATGCTAACGTCGTGTGCATGCGGGTTGCATGCACGTCAAACGGCTTGCGCGATCGCAAGACCGGTGTTTGCGTGTTGAAGAAAGCTGTGTGTGGCGCAAATATTGTTGCAGCGGCCATCACGCTTGTTGTCGCGATGATCGCAATGCTAATGCCCGCTTTCGGCCGGGCGCAATCGGGCGACGACTCACGTCCGCCGGCGCCGACGCAATCGTCCAAACAGGCTCCGCCGCCACTGCCGGAGGCGCAAACGTCTTCGCAACCTCCTCAATCGGTGATGCGGACTGTCACGGTGACTTTCAATTACGATTTCTCCCAGTTTCCGCCGTGCTCCACGACCATTACCAAGAAGTGCATACAACAATTTAATGTCTATGAGGTGTCTGCAAGCAAACCTGTTTTTCTGTTTTCCGTCCCTGTACCGCCGAACGCCAAGGGGAAAGTAAACGAAATTACCGGTTCCGCTCCGAGTAAGCGGGCTTTCTTCACAGGCCCGCACCGTTTTGGAGTATCCGCGAAAATGCCGGGAGCGAATGCCGAGTCTGATCCGTATCAGTGCATGACGTTTGCACAAGTGCTGCCGGATAATCCAGCATCTACCGCTCCAAGCAGTGCTCCCGGCAACTCATCGCCCAAGAAGTAGCCGAAGCTTTTGATTCCAGTTCAAGTAATTAGCGATTTTCCTCCCATTTTTCTTAGGTGAATAGTTGAGCTGCGTTCGCAGTTCAGGAACGTCGCGAAAACGCACTTTGCGTTGAGTTTCACCCATGCGGGACACGTCCGCGCCAGCGGAAAAACCGACGCCTGCGGGACTCGAACCGTCTCGACGAAGGGCGTGTCCCGCTACCTTTTCGATGTTCAATAGACAAAAGTGTCGGCCGCAGATAACAAACCTGAAGCAAAGCGTAAACGGAAGACGCTCGAGCAAGTGAAAGGCCATAATCCCGCGGCGGGGAAAAGCCCAGAGCAGAGAAGCTCCGGAGTGCGCAATGCCAAAGGCGAGAAGTCACTGAAGATCGAAGAGGCCCTGCGTCAGAAGGGAATTGACGAGAGCAAAGTGGCGCAAGGTTATGCCAGCTTGCATGAAAAACTCGGCGCTAGCGCGGACAAAGGAGATCTGAAACTTTTCTTTGACGTGCTGAAAGAAAATTCGCGCATTTTGGAACCACCGCATCGGGCGGACGGCAATAGCACAAGCGAAAACGTCACCGTGGTATTAAGACACACCGTCGCGCGGCCCGTTCGGTGAACGAGGATCGTATTTCGAAATATTCTTTCAGGATGGCGGGCGAGCGCGGAGCTTGCGAAACGCGGGAAGACGGGGTCCGCGACGATTTCGCACCAAGCGACGTTGTCCCGATAGGTTCCAAGTTCGACGATGCCGGCCCGGAGGGTAATGAGTCGGACAACGAGTGTTTTGAAGATAGATATGCCTCCTACGACGCGCGCAGATTTGTCGATCTGGGCTACTCTCCTTTTCCCAAGCAACAGGAATTTCACGCGTCGCGCGCGAAGTACCGGCTTTTCGGTGGCGCTGCGGGGCCGGGAAAATCGAAAGCGCTGCTGATGGAAGCGATCCTTCAGGCGCACGAAGTTCGGGGGGCCAACACGCTGCTGCTGCGGCGAACGTTTTCCGAGCTGGAGCAATCGCTGCTGCTTTATTTTCGGCGTGACATTCCCCGCGAACTTTACAAAAGTTACAACGAATCGAAACACGTGGTCACCTGGTGGAACGATTCCACCACGCGATTCGGATACTGCCAACGCGAAGCGGACGTTTACCAATATCAGGGCGCCGAATTTCTTTTTATAGGGATTGACGAGCTTACCCTCTTTACCCTCCGCCAGTGGCAGTTCCTCACGTCTCGCAACAGGTGTCCCGTGCCGGGCGCGTTTGCCTGCATGGCTGGTGCTACCAACCCGGGTAACATCGGACATGCGTGGGTGAAGGCGCTGTGGATCGATAAAGAACCCGCGTCCGGCATGGAACATCCCGAAGAGTTCGACGCGAATGATTACGATTTTATTCCGGCGCGCGTTTTGGACAACCCGATTTACGCGGGCGATGAAAGCTATCTGAAGAGCCTGCGAGGGTTGCCGACACATTTGAGGCGCTCATTTCTTGACGGCGACTGGGACGTTTTCGCCGGGCAATATTTCGATCGGTTCGATTGCGCGAAGCATGTTGTGCGCGCGGAACAGATTGATTGGAAGCCGTGGTGGCCACGTTGGATCTCAATTGATTGGGGATTTGAGCATCCGGCTGCGGTTTATTGGCACGCGCAAGGGCCGCCCAACACCGTGCCGATTGCGGCACCGGCTAACGCGGCGAACGTTGCTGCGGCAGATCCTCCGCCTGGCCAAGGGCGCCAGTTGAAGGACGAAAATCCGCGCCGGATTTTCACGTATCGCGAGTTTGTGACGCATCGCACGTCGCCTCGCGAGTTGGCTCGAGAAATCGTCGAACGCAGCCTTTGCAGGGCCAGCGTCTCGCCGCCGCAGTCTGGTGTCCAGGTGAATCTAAACAGCCGGCAGGATGCCGGCGCTACAAAAGGCAACTACGCGGAGGGCTCCGGGCGGGAAAAGATCGATACGATTTATCTTTCGCCGGATGCGTTTGCGCGGCGTACAGATGAAGCGTCTATCGCAGACCAAATGGGGGACGTGTTCGCCGCGGCGGGGCTGCCGCGTCCCATTCCTGCGGACAACGACCGCGTAGGCGGTTGGATGTTGATGTACCAGATGCTCGACGCAGGGGAGTGGCTGCTCACCGAAAATTGCGTCGAGTTGATTCGCACGATTCCAACTCTTGTGCGCGATACGGCGCGGGTGGAAGACATCGAGAAGATGGATGGCGACGATCCTGCCGACGCCGCCCGCTACGGTTTAAAGTCGCGGTACGGCGCGTGCCGCTCGTGGCAAACGCGGGCGCCCACCGAACAGCGCGTCGCGGAACGCATCACGTCAACAGACCCATCTGGCCGAGCCATGCAAATCCGCAAATTCGAGATGGAAGAGAGGCTCGTCGGCAAGCCGATTTCATTCCGCCGCCGACGGCGCTGACACGAGTGGTTAGGCTGACAGAAATGATAAATCCTGGCGAGCTTTGGCGACAAATAACGGTGACGCGGTACACGCGCGCTCTCGAGGCGGAAGTGGTGCGGCTGCGCGCGGAAAATCGTGCGTTACTGAATTCGATCCTAGGGATTGCTGGTGTTCCGCCGATCACTGTGCCGGATTCTGTGGCGATAGGTAACGTTAGTGGCACGTTCTCGGGCGCGTCGCGAACGGTCGGTCAATCGTCACCTAACAAGCAACCGCTTGCTAGTCGAGGAGACGTGAAGACACAAGGCGCTGCGAGCGCGGCGCCGCCGGCGCGTAAACGATCGTGGCATCAGATTTATCGGAAACTCGAGCTGGACTCGGCAAGGAAGAAGCCGCAAGAAACAGTTGAGACTCGACCCACCACCACGATTGGTTAATCACAAAGGGCAGCAGCATTTCCTTTACGCAATCAGGTTCTTTCTTCGCAATCCATTTGCAGTTCATTTTTGTTTTACGAAACGGGAGGGAACATGCCGTTCATTCGAGGGCGTTACCACATCAATCCGATTGCGGGCGAAGCGTTGGAAGCGGCACGGGCGGCGGAAGCTGCGTTGTCTGAGCTGGAACAAGATGCGCACAATGGGCCGACTGATTCTGCCGATGCGCAATCCGGCGCGGACAGCGGAGATGACGACGGGGAATTCGGCGGCGATTCGCGGGATGGAGCTGCGCCAATCCATCGCGTTGAAATCGAAGCGGCGGAAATGGTGCCGGCGCATTCGGGCCGAGCTCAACGAGGGTTTGTGGCACATGTGCATCGTGAAATTGCCGGCGCGCCTTCCTCTTCAGCAGGGCTGAACGGGGCGCTTGCAAGCGTTGCGCCGCGTGGACCGCGTCTGCCGGGCGAGTATCCGTCGAGCGCGTATGCGCCGCGTCCGGAGACGCACGTGTTCGCGGACCATCGGGACTTGCTAGGTTTTCTGCGCGATCAATTCGCAAGAGATTGTAAGAAGTAGTGTGTGCCCCTTCGGTCCACGCAGACCTTCCTTACAAGGTGAAATCTAATTATGTCTAGCCAGAAAGAATTCCCGGCGGTCGACGCAGGAATCGTGCCGGTTGAAGGACCGGCGAATCCTGCGCGAGTGGGAACCGTCCGTTCGAGCGCGATTCAGCGAGACGCCACTGCCAATGCGGGTTCGCTTGGACCCAACAACGAGCAGTTGCCGGACAAGTTGCAGGAGGCGCTGCGGCGGCTAGTTTACCAATTTTCGACGGAATCGGAATCTACGCGGCGGCAGGAAGTGCGGCGCATCAAGCAGGCGCATCAATTCTGGCGTGGGCTGCAATATTTGTGGTGGAACGAGCAGGATCAGAATTGGCATCTTCCGTTCGAACAGAAATTAGCGGACGGTTCTTCGATTGAAGATTTGCCGCGATACGAGTTCGTCACCAATATTTATCAGGCGTTTGGATTGTCGCTCGTGTCCGTGCTGTCGCAGGATGTGCCGCGCGTGCGGTTCTTTCCTTCGTCGGCGCAGGCGGAAGAGGATGTAGCGGCGGCCAAAGCTGCTACAGAGGTGGCTGCCCTTGTCGAGCGCAATAATCGGGTGGGCAATTTGATTGTTGACGAGGCGTTTCAGCTTTGGACGGACGGGAAAGTTGGCGCGTATGTGCGGTTTGTTGTGGATGGGCAGCGCTTTGGATTTCATCCGGAGACGGAGATTGGCGCAAGGGAAGTGCGCGTGGGTGGGGATGTTTATGTTTGTCCGGAATGCAGCGCGGAGACCCCGGCGGATGGCGCTCAAGCTGGTTCTTCGTCCACGCTTACGGAAAAACAAGAGCAGATCCCTCGAACTGCGTCCCGCGCCGCTGAAAACCACCGGCAGAGCAAAAGCGCGCGGGACTCCGCTCGGGATGACAATGCTAGCGGTGTGGCAAAGGGCGAAGTCGGCGAGAATCTAAACCGCCGGCAGGATGCCGGCGCTGCGAACTACGACAACCAGAAGCAGGTCCCCCACTCCGTTCGGGATGACAGCGTTAAAAACATGGGTGGAACTCCTTCGCCGCAGTGCAATTTTTGTGGGGCGCTGCTGACAGAAGAAGATTTTGTGGCGGCGGAAAATATTACCGTGCCTTCGGCGCAAACGCGCTTGCGCGTGCCGAATGGGCAGGAAGTAATCACGATTGTTGGCGGGCTGGAGCTGAAAACTCCGCCGTGGGCCAACGAGATGCACGAGTATCCCTACTTGCAATGGAATCTCGAGGTGCATCAAGCGCGGTTGCGCGCGGCATATCCGCATGCCGCGGACAAGATCGGTTCGCCGGTTGCGCCGGGGTCGCAGCAGTACGAGCGGCTGGCGCGTCTTTCGCAATCGCAAGGGGGTCCGGTGACGGAAGGTGGCGATTCCAACATGAATCTCATCACCTTTCAGCGAACGTGGCTGCGCCCCTGGGCGTTTTTCGCGCTGGAAGATAAACCTTTGCGCGACGAGTTGTTGCAAATGTTTCCCGACGGCGCTTATGTGGCGTTTGCGGGCGATGCGTATTGCGAATCGCGCAACGAAAATATGGACGATCACTGGCGCGTGCTACACGCGCTTCCTGGCGATGGTTCGAGCGGGCGTCCTGCGCTGGGCGATGCGCTGATCAGCGTGCAGGAACGTTTCAACACGCTTTCGAACTTGCAGATGGAGACGTACGAGTACGGCATCCCGCCAATCTATGCCGACAGCGAAGTTCTCGATTTCGACGCGCTGCAAAGCCAGTCGTCCGAGCCTGGGGCGCATTATCCGGCACGCGCAAAACCGGGACAGTCTCTCGCGGCTGGATTTTTTCAACCTGAAGCTGCAGAAGTCCCCGGAGATCTTTCCGAACACGCTGCGAATTTGATGGGGCCGATTGCACAATTTCTTACCGGAGCGTTTCCGGCGCTGTTTGGCGGAGCTATGTCGAACAACGACACAGCTTCGGGGTACGCGATGGCGCGCGATCAGGCCATGGGGCGCATCGGTTTAGTTTGGCGGCGCATGAAATTCTTTCATGCCGACATCATGCTGCTGGCCGTGGATTGTTTCCGCCGCAATCGTCCGAACGACGTGGAAGTGACTTTGTTGGGTGCGGGGGCCGCGTTCGAATCGCAATGGATACGGCTTGCCGACTTGAAAGGAAATCTTTTCAGCTATCCGGAGACGGACGAGCAGTATCCGACGTTGTGGTCCCAGCAACGCGCGGTGTTGTTGCAACTAATTGCGAATCCGGATCCGCAGATTCAGGCGGTGCTGGCGCATCCTGAAAATATGGCGCTGGTGAAGCGTTTGATTGGACTGGAAGAATTTGTGATTCCGGACGAGGAGTCGCGGACTAAGCAGTATCGCGAGATCGCGCAGCTCGTCGCGGAAATGCCTCTGGTGAAGCGTCAGGACGTTACCGGCGCTGTAAATCCTGCGTTCCAAGATGCTATCGCGAGCGGCGTTGATGCGGAAATTATTCTTCCCAGCATTATGCCGGACGAATTTGCTGACAATCATGCCGTGGAACTGGAAATTTGCATGCGGTGGTTTTCGGCCGATGCAGGACAGGTGGCGAAAGTCGAAGCGCCGCTGGGGTATGCCAACGTTCGCGCCCACGCGTTGTTTCATCGCGACTTTCTGCGCAAGCAGCAAGCTGCGGCCACGCCGCCACCGCCGGCCACATCAGCTCCGCGACGAAAGTGATCTAAAGGTTCGCGAATTACAGGGTGCGTTCGATGGCGCTGCTGGAGACGCGGGAGCCGTAGGCGCTCTTGATTTGCGGCGGTGGTGCGACCAGGCGAACGACGTGCAACAAGCGCTCGGGCTTGAAAGGCTTGGCCATGCAGACGACGGCGCCGAGTTGATGGCTGGCAGCGTAGTCGGCGGGTTGGGCGGCGCGGGTTAGCAAAATTACGGGGACGCGCGCCAGGCGATCGTTGCGTTTGATGATCAAGCAAAGATCGTGGCCGCTCATGTCGCCGGCTTCCACTTCCGCGATAAAGCAGACCGGAACGGTGGTGCGCAGAACTTCCAGAGCTTCTTGCGCGGTGGGCGCGATGATCACGGTGTACCCATCTTGTCCGAGGACGCTGCGCATGACATCGGCGGTGCGCTGATCGGATTCAACCGCTAGCACGACCGATGGCTGTTTCTTCTGTTCCGCGTTGCCTCTGGCTGCCGGATCTCCGGCGGCAAATGGATCACCCTTCGCGACGGCTTTATTTTCATTTGCGACGGCGGATTTCGATGCGGCGAACTGTACGGCAACTCCGTATTGCCCGGAGCCGTGTTCTGCGACGCGCACCACTTCTGCGCGTTGCGCCGTGTTGAAGGGCGCAGCCGCTGCTGAGTAGGGGAATATGACATCAAGAAGCTGGCCTTTCCAATAGCCTCCGCGCGCAGCAGTAAAGAGCAGTCCATCGCGCGAAACGTCGATACTCTTGCACACTTCTTCAAAAGGTTCGGGAGAATCGACAGCGCGCACGTGAACTTGCGCGGAAATTTTCGCGCGCTTGCGGCGGCGACGTTCGATCTGCGCGGCATTTTCTGCCGCGGCTTTTGCTTTGGCGTCTGCGGAAGTTAGGGGCGTCGCGCTCATTTCTTCACCTTGAATTCACGGGGATACGTGCCTGGCTCGACCGTCAGCGGACCGTTCATGGCGGCTTAACTTCCCGCTGGTATATATAGATGTACCGCGAGGCGCCCGCGCGGGGAATAGTACCTTCGCTTCAATGTGAGACACTCCGCACGAGAAGAACAGGCGAAGACGTGTAAGTCATGCGGAGAGAGAGTATTAGAAAGGAAAGAGCGCCGTTGGCTGGGTTGCTTTCCTGGAATCCTGCGCAAAACTTTCTGACGGCCAGGCGCGGCGGCGTTTATTCGAGGGAAGTTGCCAGAGTAGCGCCACTTAAAAAGCAGCGCTATTCGGCTGCAAAATTAATCAGTTAGAACGCGTCGAAGTTGTTGTTGTTTTCGCCCTGCGAGCGTTGCGCGAGCTTTCGCTGCGAGATGTTGACGACCCAGGACGCGATGTTTGACTGCGTTACAGGCGGCGGCAGGCGCTTGAGCATGGATTTCCAACTGTAAAACTTCAAGTACATGTCCTGAACGTTTTTTTCGATCTCTTCCGCCGTAAAATTCTTGGGCTTGATGTGGCAGAACTCGCCGGGGAAGCGGCCGATATCTTCGAGGCGAAGGATGCGGTCGTCCGCCTTCATTTTCTCGAAGAACATGGTGCCTTTTTCCGGGCAGAGAATATTGAAGTAGGCCACCGGAACTTTTTCCTTGTGCAGGAATTCCAATGTATTTTCGAAGACACCCTGTTGTTCGGTGTCCCATCCGAAAATAAAATTCAGCGAGTAGCTGATTCCGCGTTTACGCAGGTTCGCCAACATTTCGCTATAGCGATCCACCTTGTTGAAATTCTTGTTCATGCCCTTGAGCGTGTCGCGATTGATGCTCTCGATGCCCATGTTCACGTGGAGAAGGCCGCTGCGCTGGGCCAAGTCCATGTATTCGTCGTCGTAACAAAGGAACGACGTCCACAGCGCAGACCAGCGAAGTTTCAGCGGAATCATGGCCTCCATCAAGGCCATTGCTGCGGCGCGCTTGCCGCCGAAATCGCTGTCGCCGAAGAAAACGTTCTTTGAGCCAGTGTGCTTGATGTCCTCAATCACGTCTTCCACCGGACGAACGCGAAAGCCTCCGCCGAGATACAGGCGCTCGGAGCAGAATTCGCACTGCATGGGGCAGCCGCGAGACGACATCAATGAAAAGGTTTTGAACGGGCCGTACTTGCGCAGGTCCAGCATGTCCCAGCGAGGCAGAGGCAGTTGCGCGATGCTCTTCATCTGCGGCGCTTGATACACTTTTTGCAGATTGCCGGCTGCCGCATCTTCCAACATTTTCGCCCATATGGGCTCGCCTTCGCCGATGCCGATGGCGTCGCAATGCTTAGAAGCTTCTTCGGGGTGAAACCACACGTGCGGGCCGCCCATGATTACCGGGATACCCTTGTCGCGGAACTTACGGGCTACGTCGTAGCCGCGGATCGAATGGACGGTCCAGGACGTGATAGCCACCAGATCGGGTTTCGCGTCGAAGTTGATGTCTTGGAGCTGCTCGTCAACCAGTTCGACGTCCCAACCTTTGGGAGTTAGCGCGGCTAGATAAGGAAGGGTGAGCGGAACAAGCGCACGCATGCGCGATTTGAATACGGTTCGGTCGTTTTTCGAAACATAGTGCGACGGCTGAATGATCAGAATCTTATTCATAGCTCTCCGTACCCGAAAGTTGACATCTCCCCGTTTGATGCGCGGAACTAGAAGTTCGCGGCAAAAAAGTTCGTAGGTTACTGATTCACTGGGCAATCCACCCCACCGTACCGAGACGACATTCGAGCATCCCCAACGCCGAAAATTTTAGCTGTGCCTTCTCGCGGATGTCAAGCGGGAGAATCCTATTGATAACATTGGAGAAACCCTTATGGCAGCCAGCCCGGCCAGTACCGTCGAGCGACAAGTCAACCCGGCAGAGCTTCGCCCGGATATGTCCGCGAAGAATGCAGTGACGACCGATCTACGACCCAGCTCGCACGCTACGGACGACGAGATTCTTGGGTTGACAACGAATATACGGCGAAAAGATTCGACTGGGAGTCAGAGGCGGTCGGGGGCCGCTGCAGCGACGCAGGACCAAAGTGGAGTATCGGATCGCAAAGTGACTGCGGATGCGGATCGATTAGGCACGCAGGGAGCAGCTCAAGTTGGCGACGATACGGGAGGCAATGATACAGCGCCCACGGCAGCCCAGGCACTAACGGTATCCGACACATCAGCCGAGCCAGCACATTTGCAGGCGGCACTTGAGGCGAATCCGGAGTTGCGGGCGGCCTGGCACGACGCGAAATCGTACCGCGAAGCGTTTGGAACACCTGAGGCGGCCCGCGCGGCTACCGGAATGCTCGCGGACTTGAATCGGATGGACGCGCTGTTTTTCTCGCACCGTCCGGAAGACCATGCGCAGCTCGCGCATGCGGTGGCTGACCTGGATCCGGTTGCGTTTGCATCGCTCGCTCGAGCGATGTCGCAGGTGGCGCAGAGTGCTGGTGTCACTTTTCCGGCGATTGCTGCGCGGTCCGCATCGCACGCTGTTGGAGGCGCTAAATCGCAAGAGCAGATCCCTCAGACTGCATCCCGCGCCCCTGAAAACCAGGGGCAAGGCATAGACGCGCGGGACTTCCCCCGGGATGACAGTGCTTTGTCGGGAGCTGCGAATACGAACAACAGCGCGGCCAAGGCCAGTAACACGTCGAATGGCATTACTCCGGCGCAGGAACAGTTTTTTCATGCGACGAATGCGGCAGCCGTGGAAGGCGTGGTGGAAGCGATCGAATCGCAAGTGGAGCGTCTATTGCCGGAAGGGATTTCCAAGAGCGCGCGCAATCGCGTGGTGGGAGAAATCTACCGCGAGCTGGATTCTACGCTGCGCGCGAATCACACGCTGACGCAGCAAATGCGCGACGCATTCCGCTCCGGAGCGTTGGACGCAAATCATCAGAAAGCAGTCGTGTCGCTGATTACTGGACGCGCGCGGCAGGCTTTGCCAGCGGTCGCGAAACGCGTGCTGAACGAATGGACAACTACTGTTGTCTCCGCCAACCAGCAACGCCGCGAACGTCAGCGGACTGCTGAAGGCCGCGTGGATATCGGCGGAGCCGGCGGCGCAGGAAACGAAGGACGCCACTCGGGCCCACGCGAAATAAACTACGCGCGCATGTCCGACGCCGACATCTTGAATTTGTAAGGGACCGTGCGCGTTACGGCTCAATTTGCGCCGTTTTATAGGGTGGCGCGGTTGGTGGAAACTTTGTAGGCGTAGATTGCCTGGGCTACTGAGCCGACGAAAGTTTCGACCTGGGCTGCGGTTTGGTTCGCTGGGATTTTCATCAGGCCGGCAGTGATGAAACCTTGTACGGCATTCGTCAGGCTTGCATTCACCTGCGGCCAGTTCACGCTGCCGTTTGATGTGCCGGTGACCACGTAGGAATCGATGATGCGCAGGCCAACGCCGGGGGTCATCATCTGCATCATGCCGTCGTTGTGATTCATGGCTGAGACGAGGTCGAGGGTAAACCACTCTAAATCCTGTGCCGTGACGTTCGCCGGCGTTGGAGCGAAGCCTCCGGCAATTACTGCGTCCACAATCTGGGTTACTGCCAGATCTTGCGCGGACTGATTTACCGAGCCGTCCAAATTGCGGGGAGGTATGGCGTCTGCAATCGCGCTGGAGATTCCAATGAGCACTAGATAGGTGTGATTGGTCTGAAGAATCTCCGAGACTGCAACGCCGTAGGCCTGGAATTGCGGCAAGGTCATTCCGTAACGTGGCGCTGTAATTTTTGTGGTCACCGCGTTGGCCACGAAGCACTGTATGGCCGCATTTTTTGATGACGCGCAATTCTGCGCAAAGGCAGCAGGTGCTGCGCACACGGCGGCGGCTCCCAGAAACATTCCCAGCAAAACACACTTTTGAACTCGCATGATGGACACACCTCTCTCTGAAATTATTCCTGCGGTATTTCCTGAAGGGGGCTGAGACGAGCGCTTGACTCGCTACTTCCTGACACGGGCATATTCTCCTGTTGGGCGCCAAGCGTTCTACTGGCCGAAGGGGCAGCGTCGAAGCCGGGCTAGTGGCCAGTAGTTCTGCACTTAGTTCTGCACTTCGCGCGCAAGAGGCGCTACAGGTTCCTGCATCGTTTACAGTTTTCCGAATCGTCCGAGGAGGACACCCCGCATCAATTTGTATCCGCGCTGAACACTCGCCGGACTTCATTGTCAACGCCAGGACGACGGATTGTGAGTCCGTTGGTGTTGATCAACTTTCAATTTCCATTCCAAGGGAGAATTTAATCACATGGCACAAATGCAAAATGCGCAATCGGTTGCGTTGCAACTGGAGAAAGTCAGAGACAAGCTTCCCCTGCTGTATGAGCGCGATGACATCCTGCTGACCATGATCCAACAGCGCGGCGACGTGGAACGCGTCAGCTCGCGCAACATGCGCTTGCCGCTGCAAATCCGTCCGGGAGGCAAAGCAGGGCTGGCCAACATGGACGGCGGAGACTTGGGCCGCGGTTCCGGGACCATTTACGACGTGGCGCAAGTGACGCCGGTATTTTTCCGGCAAGCGGTGGAAATCACCAAGCTTGTCGAATACGCGTCCAACGCACCGGAAAAAGCGATCGAAAATGCCGCGAAGCGCGAAGTGAAAAATGCGATGTTTCAGTTTCGCTCGTTCCTGGACAAAGTGATGCAGACCAACGGCAACGGCGTGCTCGGGACCGTTGGATCAATCACAACGACAGGATTGCCGGCTGGAGTGGCCGCGCAGTTCGGTATGGCCAAGCCGCCCGGCGCTCAGCTTTTTTATTACAACCAGACCGTGCAGGTTTACGATCCCACGCTCACAACGAATCGCGGATCTGCCAACGTGCTGCTCGTGGATCCGTTCAATTCGCTGATTCAGGTGGACTCATTGCCGACCGGAACCAGCGTGAACGACGTGATCGTTCACGACGGGCTTACGGGAGCTCAGCCTACTTCGCTGTTCGGCATTCTGTATCACCAGACGAACGCGACGACCGGCACCTGGCTCAACTTGAACCGCGCTACGTACCCGGTGGAACTCGCCACGCCGAACGTGAACGGAAATAATTCCGCGATCACGCCGGGCGCCGTGCGTCTTGCGATTAACAAGGTGCGCAAATCGTTGGGCTCGAATCAAGTGTCGAAGCTTATCGCTTACACCGCGCTCGAGCAGGAACATCAGTGGGAGCAGCTCGGCGTCACGATTTCGCAAATCATCAAAGAAGGTGCGGGGGGCCGTGCCAGCGATCTCGATCTGCTCTTCACCGGCGAGAAGACAATGGCGGGCGTGCCGATCAAATCGTCAATCAATGCCAACCAAACGCGCGTCGATTTTCTGGATCTTTCGCATTGGGGCCGCGCGGTGATGCAGGACATTGATTTTTACGACGTTGGCGGGCAAACCGTGTTCCCGATTTACGGCGCAAGCGGCGGAATTTCTGCGGCGTATATCTTTTACTTCGTCACCGGATTTCAGGTGTGGAACGAGTCGCCACGCAGCGGCGCGTACATCAGTAACCTGGCGATCCCGACGGGATATTAAAATCAAGTAACAACTGGCAGTGGTTCGCTTCCAGGCAGGCATGCTTTCGCACACAAAATACTGCCTGGAGGCCGCCGCCGCAATTCCGCGTCAATATTCATGGGACTGCAACAGAGGTGTAACATTGCGTTAGATTGGTCTGGTAGGATGGCGGCACCGAGGAAAACACATCGCTATGTTGCCGCCAAAGCTGATTCTTGCCCCGACCGATTTTAGCGATTCGTCGCGTGCTGCGCTGGACGTGGCCGCGAATATGGCTTCGCGTCTGGGCGCTGAAGTTTTGCTCGTGCACGTAATGCCTGCCATTCCAGATCTGCCGAAGAGCGTGTCGATCTTCCGGGAACGGCAGTACGACCAAAGCCTTAACGAAAAGGCGGAGCAAGATCTGAAGGAGCTCGCCGCCACACTCGCGCAAAAAAATGTCAAGACGCGAACGAAGTTGGGCAATGCGAACGACGTTGGAATGGAATTGATACGGATTGCCGAGAGCGAAAACGCGGACATGATTATTATCGCCACGCATGGCATGACGGGCTGGCGGAAGATCGCGTTTGGCTCGGTAGCTGAGAAAGTGGTGAAAGAAGCGGAGTGTCCGGTGCTGGTCCTGCGTGCCAAAGCAGCGACAAGCGCGAGAGACAGCCGACAAGCAGGCTCCTTGTCCGCGTCCGACTAACTCCTGACGTTTTGTAGAAGCGAACCTTTCCTGCAAGAACCTGTTGGGTTTGATTTAGAATGAACGCGCTTGCCAAGCGTGGCGCAACTCGACCGCGTGCGGATCGTCCTAGTGTCCGTACGCAATCCCCTGAATATTGGCGCTGCCGCACGCGCCATGAGCAATTTTGGGTTTCATCATTTGCGCGTGGTGAATCCTTACGAAAAAGCGTTTCGTGAAGCGCGTTCCGCTGTGGGCGCGTCGTCCGTGATCCGGGGGGCCGAGCAATTTGACAGCGTGGCCGATGCTGTGGCGGATTGCACGCTGGTGGTGGGGACCACGGCGGTGCGTCACCGGCAATTGCATCATCCGTTGCGGCGTCTTGAAGACGGCGCGAACTTGATACGCAAGCGCATCGGAAAGGCGAGTCGCGTGGCAGTGCTGTTTGGCTCCGAGAAATTTGGCTTGTCGAATAAAGATTTAAGCCACTGCCACTGGCTGATGCGCATTCCCACGTCTGACGAAAATATTTCGATGAATTTGGGACAGGCTGTTGCAGTCTGCCTGTATGAAATTATTCGCGATGCGAAGACTGGGCGACTGCCGGAGAAACTCCCGCGCGCCGCTGCAGGTGATGTGGAACGCTTTACGACGAAGCTGCTGGACGTGTTGCATGCCACCGGCTTTTTGGAGTTGCGGCGGGTGGCCGACGCAGAAGAAAGAATACGCCGCCTCGTGCGACGCCTGAATTTGCCCGCTCGCGACGCCGTGATCTGGCTCGGAATTATGCAGCAAACGCTGTGGAAGATCCGCTCGGGTCAGGAACCGACAAACGCAAAAAAAACGGATGGTTAAGCACCGGCTACGCCGGCGGAAATTCGCCACCTCAAGCCACAGATTTTCATCCTCCAGCACCGGCACGAAACAACTCACAACCTTTGATACGCGTAACACGAGAAACGCATGAAGCGCCGGCGTCTGTACAGGGACGCGCCAATCGCGCCGGTGGTGTGAACAGGTATGGCGAGCCGAACTTTCGGGTGGTTTGGGGCGGGTCGCGGCTTGCGTGGATTGGCGGGCGCTGGACGGACCGCGATGCGCACGGGAACGCAATTCGAGAGAAAGTTGAGCTGCGGCGCGTCCCAAAATATCTTCCCATGGACCGTTGGCACATCGAGCGTTGGATGCCGGCTGAGTCTTACGGCTCGCCGGAGCAATGGCATGCGCAGACAACGGAAATTGAGGATGGAATTCGCATCGCGGCGCTGGGGCCGTACCCATCGCGTGGGGATTACGAACACTGCTTCACGCTCGAAAGCGCGAGCGGGGAATTCATCCCGCTCAGTCCGGCGGCGTGCGACTGGATTGTGCGGGCGATCGAATGGTCGCGTCGGCAACGGCGTACGGAAATGCGGGGCGCCATCGCTGCGAGGGAAGCGCGCCGCGAGCGCGGTATGGATCGCGGCATGGACGATATTCTCGACGATGCAGTGCCGGCGTTCAACGGGCAACCGATCGTAAGCCTTTAGGACTCCGGATAAACCGCGGCTTCGCTAACGCTGCGGACGCAGCGTGCTGCGCCCCTACAAACCCACGGTGTACGTATTTCGTTGCGCCCCTTCGGGGCGGCATTTGTTTTGGGTTTAGAATTGCCCCGACCAAATAAAAATCAAGATGCCGGGCTGAAGCCCGGCGCCACGAGGACCCGGGCACCGGGATCGTTGGCGTTACAACGAACAGTTGGATGCCAGGAAGTTAAGAAGTCAAATGAACCGGCAAGATGACGGCGCTACAAAAGGAAAATACATTGAACGTTCTACTTGGGCAGGGAATTCATCGGGACATTCTGGTGGACACGCAACCAAAGGGGGACACCGCTGCGACCGTGGCGATCGGATCAGTCTCCGAGCAGGATTGGTACGTTTCGCGCACTCATGGCGTTTATCACATTCCGGCGTGCGCGAAGGGTGAGCCTTACGCGCTGCTTTTGCTTACATCGCGGGGCGACGCTTTGGATATGGGCGACAATCGCCGCTTTCCATTTACGATTTCCGCGCGAGAGATAGCAGAGGATCTGCTACAGGACCTTCAAGACCACGGCGTGTTCGTTTGCGCGGGGCCGCGGCCATCTTCGGAGGAAGTTACAGCCGCCAAGACCCGTCGCGAAGATTTCTATCACCGGCTGATCGGGGAAGGCGACGTGATGTGGGCGCGCGGCCATTCGTTTCGAGAGATATCGGATCTGCACCGTCGGGCGGCGATCGGCCTGGGCGTCGAACGCGAGTGGGCGTACGTTCCCATGCGCCTGAATGATTGTCCTGCGTGCGGAGAGAAAGTGAAACACGGCGTGGCTGTGTGCAAACATTGCCACGCGATTCTTGATGCGGAGAAAGCGGCGTTGCACGGCTTGGGAGACGGCGCGGTGAAAACGAAGAAGGAAAATTCGCCATCAGCGCCGTTGCGAAAATAAGCTCGGCTGGATAACTTTCGGTACCATCGTCGAGTAGTCTTTACGGACCTTACACCGAGCTTCATGGCGGCATGATTTTGGTTTGTTTCCTTGAAAAAACCAAAGACAGGATGCCGGGCTGAAGCCCGGCGCTACGAAATCTTCGAACCCATCGAACCCTGCCTGGGCCGGCCAATTTCGTGGTGCGCCTGGGCAAATTTGAGGCGCCTTCGTTACCGAGCACGTAGAACTACGCACGTATAGCTGCTTCTGTATAAATGTCTGGGTTTGCGGTACAAAAGCGGGGACGCAAGCAGCGACGAGGCGAACACGACATGACAGCAATCGATAAAATCCGGCGAACAAATATTGGACTAGCACGCGAGCTTCCCGCCGTCGGGAAAGCTCTGGGTCCGTTGCGGAGGGCGCTCGTCGCGTTACTGTTTTTCGGGGCGCTTGCTGCATCCTGCGCGCACGCACAGGGCTCGCGCAAGGACGATATCGTGTTCGGGCCCGACGGCCATCCGATCGGCAACGCGACGATCGCGGTGTGCCAGTCCACCGCCACGGGAACGCCGTGCTCGCCACTCGCTACGATTTATACCGACGCGACTCTATCGGTCCCGACACAAAATCCGTTTCAATCGGACGGAATCGGCAACTACCATTTTTACGCGCCAGCCGGCCGCTATGTGATTCAGATTTCCGCGCCGCAGATTTCGGGAACGCAGACTTTTCCGGATACGATTCTTCCAAACGATCCTTCCTCCACGGGCGTGGGCAACAATATTTCGGCGTTCGGTCTGACCCTGGGCGGGAATTTAACGGTGGCGGGAAATGCCAACATCGCCGGCACGCTGACGACCACGAATTTTAATCCTGGGAGTTTTACACCGTCGTCATTATCCGTCAGCGGGAGCGGCTGTTTCGGCGGGCCGCGACCGTCAATCGACGTGACCTGTCCTCCTTACAATGCGAAGGGAGACGCGGTCACCAATGATACAGCGGCAATTCAGGCTGCCATTACTGCGGCCTGCGCGTTGGAAATCGGCGGCGTAAACGTAGAACCTACGATTAGCCTCCCACCGGGAGAATATATTGTTTCCCAACCTCAGACTCCTTCGACATCTCCGGTATTTGAACTTCCTTGCAATCATCTGACGTTTGAAGGAATGGGGAATTCTAGTGGCCTGTCATTCATACGCTCTCCGGCTGTGAAGATAGTTTCGTTGCCGGGTTCTAATCCCAACAGCGCTGCGGTTTTCGATTGTCGTTATCCCGCCTGTAGTTCAGGAGTTACTTTCAGAAATTTGGATATTGCCGGATACAACAAGGCTCTATGGGTCTATAAGACCACCGACGTCGTGCTGCAAAACGTGACGCTTGAGACGCCTAATTCAACGGGAATGGCCGATAACTCGGCGCTCGAAATCACCAACACATTCTGGTTTGAATGGCACGGCGGCGAATGTGCGGGAATCGAAGCGCCTAACAACTATTGCATCCTGATGACTGGCGATGTGCCCATTCTTGGCGAAGCTCCGCTGGTGGGGTTAGCTATCTTCGACAACCTACAGGGATACGGCGGCGCTTTCCGGTATGACCAGCGCGTTAACACTTCCGGAAGTGGACCGGGCAACCTCGTGTTTGAAAATATCCGAGGCTGGGAAGCAAACCACGGCCCGTTTCTTTATATTACAAACAGCACAGGGAACCCGGCGAGCGCCTCGCTGCCTCAATTCTCAGGACTTACTTTTAACAACGTAACCACGTCAGACAGTTCCGGTTATCCCGCCGTGGTTGAATTGAATGCTGCGGGTACCACTCTCTACGGTATCAATATCTCGATGTCATTGGCGGGCAATGGTGGAGCGCCGATAATCCAGAATGATAATCCCAGCACGTCTTTCATCGAGGGTTGTCATATAACCGGAAACGAATCTTATTTTGGTGCGATTACAGTAACTGACTCCAGTGGTAATCCGGCTCCGGGATGTTCAACTCAAACCTTCAACGGATTTGATTATGCCGTGGGCGGTTTTGCCAGCCCAACCGACCCCAGATTACGAAGCGACACTTATCAATTCAATGGCGGACAAAACGGAGATGCTCTGCGCGCTACGTTTAATGGCAACCGGTTTGCCGGTGTGGCGATAGATCCCGTGCTTGGCTTACTGCTCAACACGGGGAGCGACTTCGGATACGGCGCGAGCGTTGCGCAAAATTCACGAGGCACTCTCGACATTCAATTCGCCACTTCCTATCCGCCGACGAGCGTGGCGGGGACGGCTACGACGGGCGGTTCGATCGCATCCGGGACCTATTATGCGACGATGTACTCGGCCACGGGCGGCTCCGGGAATTGCAACAGCGACCAGTCCGCGCCTTCCATCCAGACCGCGGGAATCGCTTTAAGCGGAGCAAATAATGCCATCGCGCTTACCTGGATTTTGCCTGTCGCCGGCCTCAGCGCGATTCAAGGCTATTGCGTGGCGATCTCAACGACGCCGAATCTGAATAACAATTTGTGGGTTCCGAACCAGACAAACAATGTCTTCGTCTCGGGAGCGGGCACGACGTCATATACTCTGACGGCGTTACCATCCACCGGCGGGAACGATTCGTTGACTAGCACGCTGGCTCCCGCACACCGCTTCACTCCAAGTTCGCTCGGAATCAACAACACCAACCCGCAATTCAATCTGGATGTAAACGGATCGGCGGCGGTGAACGCTCTGAACGGCGTGCAGAAAGCCGAGCGATTTACGGGCGCCGATGCCGCCGCTCAAATTACCGCGTGTCTTGCAGCGGCCGCGGTGTCAACAGCGTCTTCCGTTTGCGACGCGCGCGGAATGGCTGGAACTTTAACCGGCGCGCATCACATCACGATTCCCGCCGGGACCGTTTTACTTTGGGGCCAAGGACAACTAACTATCACCGATACCACTACGAATGACGCGGTGGAACTGACCGGCGACGGCGCGTCGATTAAGGGCTACCAGGAAAGCGGGACCGGCACAGTCGCCAAGCCTGATACTTCGGGGTTCATCGCCTGCGGGAATGCAGGCTGCACCACGGTGAAGAACCCAAATCAAGCCACGTCAAAAATAAATTTTGTGCACATCGAAGGCATGGCTCTTTTCGCCACCGGCGCGAATTCGAAAGTAATCGATATGACGAGCGTCGGCCATTCCGATATCGAGAATAACAACCTCACACTGGGAACCGGCGGCAATTCCTACGGGATCTACGGCAACACTTCGGTGGGAGTCTTCGACGGCACGAACACGTTGTTCAAGCACAACAATATGAATCCGCAGTCGGCTGGCGATACGTGTTTTTATCTCGCCGGAATTTACAACGCCATCGTCTTGGAGCAGAACGCCTGCATCTTGCCTCCCGCGGCGTCCACCGGCTACGTGTTCGCGAAGGACAGTAACGGAAATTACCCCAACAACGACGAAGTGTACGGCAACGATTGCGAAAGCTCGTCCGCCGCGTTCGGGCAAATCTGCTACAACATCGTGGGCGCCACCAGCGTGACCTTCGGTCCCAACAATCGCTGCGAAGATATTTACAATTGCATTCAATTTCCTTCGGACGGCTCGGCCATCGGAATTCATCTTCTCGATCCGTATCTTTCCATCACGAATACTACACAGATCAAGCCGAACGAGCCGGCAACAGCCATGGTTGCAATTGATAACAACGGCCACAACTGGACGCCTTCGATGCATTTCGGGCAAAACGATCTCGCCGGCCCAAATCTGCTTGCCAACGCGGGTTTTGAAGCGTGGAGTGGGGGCGCGGCTTTGTTGGCTTGGGGCGGCGCGAGCGGGACGAACATCAATCAAGCTGCGTCGGGAATTTATGCGCGGCAATCGAGCTCTTCGGCCCCGGTCGATACGTACACGCAGGGAATTTACAACGTAAAAATTGGAGATGGTGCTACCGCGGGGCTGGGCGTCAACTCGCAATGCATCTCCGTGGATCCGGCTGCGGAATACACTTTCGGCGTACGCGTCGCCGCTGGTTCCACCTCCGCAAATTTCAGGCCGGGCTTCCGGTTTTATTACGATTCGAACTGCACGGAAGCGGACAAAATTACAAATATTGCCACTAACGCGCGCGTTCTCGCTCCCTCAAATTACGTCGATAATGGCGGCAACGGCGGTAACTGGCAGAGCACCAATGCTTCGCTCACCTACAACAACGGTATTACGTGCAACTGCAACGTGACCGGTGCGGACTGGCAAGTGGCTACCGCGAATGCGTGGACGGTGAATCGAAATTATGCTGTGATCTTCCGCGTGCCCAACGGCTATAGCGTTTCATCCAGCGTGGCGCACTCGATGCGGATTTTTCTGCTGGAGAATTCCGCTTCTTCGACCAATTACGTTTACTTTGACGACGCGTTTCTCACCAAAGGTCCGATGCCTTCCGAGCCGCGCTTCGCACCGCTGGCTGATAGCGGCAACGGCGGAACCGATACCGTTTACTCGAATTTGAGCGTGCAAGGAACGGTGAATGGCACGAGCCAGAACGCGGCGAGCGCAGGTGGGCAATTTCTTGGCGCGCCCAGCGGGACTGCGCCAAGCTTAATCGCGCAATTGAGCGCGTCGCAGACCGGACACATGTTGGATCTCGATCCTAGCAGTTCGAGCACTCCTATTTCGTTCTTCGATAGCTCCGGCAATCTTGTTGCGCGCAACGATTTGAATGCCGTGAGTCCGCTGGGCGCGGCTACCGTTTCGATGTCCAACGCGAGCGATGGCGTGGCGATCGCGCCTGCGTCAGGGACTACCAGCGGAAACGCGCTGAAGGTGATGGCGCCCGGATCGTCGGCCACGGTTAACGCTTCGATTTCCTACGCGGGCAACGTGCAGGGGATTTTCTTGCTGGCAAATCGCGGCAGCTCGATTGGGCCTTCGAACATTACTCTTTCGGGCGGGTGGGGAAGCGGGGCATCGGTCACTGCAAGTGGAACGAGCCAGCGGTTTACCGCAACTGTAACTGCTAGCGGCACAACTGCGGCGAATCCCACGATTGCGATTAATTTTACGAATACCTGGCCGCTCACGCCGATTTTTATTTGCAAGATGGTTGGCGGTACAGGCGCCGTTGCCAACGTCACGGGAGAGAATACGGCCACCACGGGAAGCATGACGATTACCTATAACGGGACGCCGGCCAGTAGCTCGACGTACGTCTTCAATTGCCACGGCGAGTAAGCGCGGAACTTGCGGGGCTTAAAGCTGCGCGCTCTAGCCTTTCACCGCGATGCCCTGGATTTCGAATCGCGCTCCAAAAAGCAACGGTCCTGAGCCGATGAACGCGCGGGCGGGCAACGGCTCGGAGAAGTACGTCCGGTAGATTTCGTTGAACTGAGCAAAGAGCGAAACATCCGGGCAGAAAATCTGCACTGATACTAAATTCTGCATAGTCATTTCCACTTTGGCCAACGTGTCGCGCAGGCTATCCATCATCAAACGTATTTCGCGATCGACACTGTCGGGAACTTTCTTTGTGGCTGGGTCCAGGCCGATGTGCCCGCAAAGATAAAAAGTCGTGTCCACAAGCACGCCGCTGCTGAAAGGCAACGAACCGAAGCCGCCTGCTGCCGGAATATGCAATCGTTTCTGAGTCGACGCCATTTTCCCCTCACGGATTCAAATGTAACGACGCGTCGATAATATCCCGAAGCGCAGGCGTAACGAACAGAGCGCTCTTCGAGAGTGAATCCGCCGCCAAGTCCATAATGGCGCGGCCAGACTTCGCAATCCTCAAAGTGCATAAGGTTCCCCGCACGCAAACAGAATCTCGGAGGCAACAATGCCCGTCGTACCGACAACCGCGTATTCGCAAGCGGAAGATGCGCTGGACCTGGCGCGCGCGCTGGTGAACGATTCGGCGGGCGTGGTGTTTACCGACACGCTGCTGATGCCGCTGCTCAACTCGGCATATCGCGGATTGCAGCGCGAGTTGGCGGAGAACGGTGTGAGCGTGCTGGTGGAACAGCAAGATATCGAGCTCGATCAGAACTCGGGTACGGGTGTAACAAATTTGGAAATCAGTGACGTGTCGAGCCCGCAGCTTCCTGCGGACTGCCTGATGCCGCACATGCTTTGGGAACGCGCCACGGCGAATACTACTGACATATTTGTCCCCATGGAGAAATTCACCAGCGGCGGCGGAATGTTGAACTTGCAGCCCAGCACTTATTTGCGGCTATGGGAATGGCGCGAGGACAAAATAAACCTGATTGGGGCTACGCAATCCATTACTGTGCGCGTGCGTTACGAAAAGATTCTTCCGTTGCTCGTCCTGGGAACCGATCCAGTGCAGATTCGCAGCGCGACCGACGCTCTGGGATTTGCGGCGGCGGCGCTGGCGGCGCGATCGCGTGGAGCGCGTGCGCTCGCTGCTGATCTACTCGGCTCAGCGCAAACTGCGGCGGAAAATCTGATCAATCGCTACGTGCGTCCGGAGCAAACGAAAGGGCGTCGTCGAAGGCCCTACGGGTATCGCAGTCGAATCATCTATTTGTAGAGGGGCTGCGGGGAGCGCGGCGCGAAAAAATGGAGAAAGTTGCCACTGTAAAATGACGGCGACTCATTTTGGAATATGGAAACTAGCCGCGCGCGTTCCAGCCGCGAATTGACGTTAATCGACGACCATAGTGACAGTAAATCCGCGCGTGGCGCCCTGTGCTGTCCCCTGGACCGTGAGATTGTACGTGCCCTTGGGCGTAACCACGATTCCGGTGGTACTGGTGTGATGGCAGCCGACCAAGACTACAGCAAAAATCGCACAGACTCCGAGGACGGAAAGCGGTCGCTTCACTCCAGAGCCGGAAACGGAGAACAGAAATATCGCGCAAATAATTGAGGCTGACACTCCGAGCGAGCCGAGCAAGGAAAACTCTGGGAAGCCCGCGGAATCGCGCAGCGTCGCGCCGGGCCAATTCACGTCGTCGCCGCGGCCGAAAATGCCGGAGCCAGGAAACATCGAGGTGGTGGTGGCCGTGCTTGTAGCGGTGGCTGTGCTGGTAGTTTGAAACGTCACGTTGAATGGAACGGGTGTTCCGGCCGTAACGGCAACCGTGAGCATGGGAACAAGCGGTGTGGTGACTGTGGTGCCGGCAGAAATTCCGCAGGTTGTGGCCTTGGGCAATGCCGATCCTAACGGGCAGAGCAACGTAATCGGACCGCTAAACGTGTCATCTGGAACAATCTGCAATTGAAAAGTGGCGGCGAACCCCTGCGGGATGGTGATTTGTTGCATAGCGCCACTGGCCAAAGTGATTTCGTAATCGTCGGCGGTTCCGCTCACAGCCGCCGTCAAAGTACTTTGCACGCCGGCGCTGGTGTAGGTCACAGCCAAAGATGCCGAGCGCGCTCCGGTTGCTTGCGGCGTGAACGCGACATTCAGCGTGCAGCTCGTGTTTGCGAGCAAGGTACCGGTACAGGAACTATTCAGCACGGTGAAGTCGCCCGGATCCGCGCCCTGGAATCCGGAAGTGATTTGCGTGATCGTTCCGGTAGAGTTATTCGTTAGCGTAAAAGATTGCGTGGGAGATGTTCCAGCTACCGGCTCCGGGCCGTACGGTGTCTGATTCGTAGGCGGACTTAAGGTGACGCCATTGGCCGGGACACCTGCGCTGCGAAGCACGAGGAGCCTGCGCGTGCCCTGGTCCGCAATGAAAAGATTTCCGTTCGAATCGAACGCGATTTGGCCTGGCGAGCTTAGTCCGTGGGCAACGGTCTTGACATTGGAAGTAGCCGCATCCAGGCGCAGGATCTGATCCTGCGCCGCACCAGCTCCGGAAAACGACACGAAAAGATTGCCGGCGCCGTCAACGGCAATCCCAGCAGGAACAATTTTCGTGTTGCTGGCGCGCTGCTGGCTATCGACAGCCACATTTGCCGAAGAAATTCCCGCCGAAGCAATCGAGCGAGTCTTCGTGTTGATGGCGACGATGGTTCCGGTATCAGCCGAAGCGACAAAAACTTTTCCGCCATCCAAGGTGACGGCCACACTCGTAGGCGAAATCACGTGGCCGAGAATTTCCAGCACACCGGGCGAAGCGGATGTAGCGGAATGCAGCATGAGCACGGCATTTGCGCCGCGGTCGGCGATATATAGATTGCCGACGCGATCGAGGGCCAAGCCAAGCGGCTCGACGAGCTCAAAATTCTGGCGCGGTCCGTAACGTCCAACTATACTGCGAATGATTCCGGGCTCGGAGCTGGCCGCACCAGCGATTGTGCGAATCGTGCCATTTAAAGTGTCGGCTATAAAAATTGTACCGTCGGGCGCGACTACTACACCGCTGCGCATGGCGAGCGAATCAAGCTTCAAATCAAATTCCGCACCGGGCGCCGCGCCGCCATCGCCGAGGGAGCCTGCCGCAACCTGTCCTGCAAATAGCGCGAGCTTACCGCCGGCGGCGAGGGAATTTGCCGATGCCGGCGGATTTAGAACAGTCGCTAAGGTGAAAATCCTGTCACCTTTGTCAGAGATTGCCAGATAGAGCAGCGCGGGCTGCGGCACAGAAGAATTTTCCGCGCTGAAAACGTTCGCGGCGGTTTGCACCTCCGGCTCGACGGCGAGCGAACGCGCTGAGATGCTCGTCGCAACGACTACCGGGGCATTCGAGGTAGCCGGCGCAGGGGTCGCAGCTTCGGCTGTCGCATCACTCTTAGTTGCATTAGCGTTTTCTTTGGTCGAAGGATACTGCGAAGTAGAAGCGGAGGTACCGTTTCTTCCGTCACGAGCGGGGCTGGCCGCGGACAATTTTAGCGTGACTGCAAATCCGAGCAACGTCAACACAGTTACCGCACAAGCGATTCGCAATCGTCGCACCAAGCTCTCCTTATATTCGACGCTTAGGATTCAACTGAAGGCCGTCGGGTTGTGCGCTGCCGCACGCTATGTGCAGTCTGCATGGAATCTAAATATGGCGGCTTCGTTCCGCGCACAGGTACTGCTCTGAATCATAGCATTTAATTACATCACGCATCGCCATTCAGAAAACAACAAATTCAGATTGGGAGGAACAATGGCACTCACATTTTCGCTGGTGGACACTTGGGAAGACGGCAAGCGCGTGCACGTTAGCGGCACAATTGTAGCGTCGGGAAATTATACGACGTCGGGGGACACGCTGGACCTGTCGGAGGTGCCGGTGATCGCGTCCGACCAGCCGCCGGTGCAGGGAACCGCGTGGATGGATGGCCTCGCCGGATACGATTACGTTTTTTATCCCGGCGCCGCGATGAATTCGAACAAAGTGAAGATCTTTCAGCAAGGCGCGTCCGCCGGCCCTTTCCCAGAACTCGCCGCCGGAGCCTATCCAACCGCAATCACTGCCGACACCATCACGTTCTACGGCATCTTCAAAAAACTTCAGTAGCCACCGACCCACAGTCGATTAATTAAACGCCGAAGCTTCGCCTACACCTATGTCTATTGAAACTTTTACGCCGCTGCCGCTGAATATTTTCAGCACTTGGATTACTCTGCTCGATCCTTCTGACGTGCCGGCGGGGATGTCGCCTTCGCTCGGCGACGTGGAATTTTTCCCCGGCGGAGTGCGCACGCGACCCGGGCTCGTGTCGCAATTTCCCGTGGTAGCAGGCGCGCCGCAGATCAACGGGCTAAAAACTTACGGCACGACCAATCTCGTTCAGCGAATGATTGCGCTGGATTCGCTCGGAAATGTTTACAAGGAAACTTCGCCCGGCGTGCTTTCTGTGGTCGCGTCGGGAGGTAAGCCGGGACTCTATCTCGCGTCCGACACGCATTTCGGCCGAGAGTATATGGCCTTCGGCGACGGCCTGGTGGGGCAGGACATCCCGCGCCAATTCGACGACACCTTCTTCGATCGCGTAAGCCAGATTGGCCCGGCCGAGGGGCCTGTCGTCGCGGACGCCACGGACCCGGGCAGTATTTCTCCGGGCGAACATCAGTGCGCCGTGATTTTTGTGACGCGCCAGGGATACTGGACCGCGCCTTCGCCGCCCACGACGTGGACCGCAGCCGGTGGGAAAAAAGTCAACGTCACAAATATTCCCACGGGACCTTCGAACGTGGTGCAACGCCTACTTGTATTCACGGCCAGCGGCGGGGCAACTTTTTATCAAGTTCCAGCTACGATGACGCTCGACGACAACGTGACCACGTCCATGGAAGTGGATTTCAGCGACACAATTCTACTGAGCGGTGTGAGCATGGAATATTTGTATGGCCAGATCGAACTTCCGTGCCAGCTTGGCGTGGTGGACTATGCCGAGCGACTTTTCTGGTGGGGCGAGCGCGCGAAGATGGATAACTGGCGCAATCTTTCGTTTGACGGGGGGTGGGACGCGTCGGGAAGCGGGCGGCCGCTGGGCTGGCAACTCGATCCGATTTTCGGCGCCGGCGGAAGCCGCGAGTCGAGCGAGGTGGTTTGGGGCGACGCGTACCGCATTACCGCCGATGGCGTCACTACGCAGCGCGGCACCATTGCACAAAATGCGATCACGGACGCGTTCGGCGATCAACTACTTTTGAACAACACGGATTATTCTGTGCGCGTGCGAATCGCTCGCAGTGCAAATCTGGCGGCGGGCTCGCTGCGCATCAATACTTACAGTCCAACGATGGGACTCGTGGGCGCGGGCCTCGCAATCTCGTTCGCTCAAACTACAACTTCCTATCAGGAATTCACTGCTCAACTTTTTCCGCCACAAACTGCATTGCCGTCTGATCTGACGTTACGAGTTTATGCCGACAGCCTGCCGGGGCCGAGCGGCGAATCCTTCCTGGTTGACGACATCGAAATATTCCCGACTTATGCTGCGCAGAATTCTTCGCTGGTGCGCGCGTCCGCCACGGAGGCGCCGGAGAGCTATGACGGCGTGAGTGGAATCCAGGAAATCGCGGTAAACAACGGCCAGGGAATCCGCGCGGCTTTCGCGCTACGCAACAATTTGTATTTTGTGAAAGAACGCTCAATGTACGTGACCGCGACCGATGGCGTGAACGAGCCCGCGCTATGGGGCGTGGAAGAAGTGTCGAACAAAGTGGGCACGCCTTCGGCGCACGGCGTGGGATACGGAGAAGAGTGGGTGGTGATCGCGGGCCGTTCGGGCCTTTATTATTTCGACGGCAGCGAGCCGATTAAACTGTCGCAGGAAATTCAGCCCACTTGGGACGCGATCAATTGGGAGTACGGCCAACTGCTCTGGGTGCAGGTGGACACGCAGCACAAACGCATCTATATCGGCGTGCCGATGGGCGCGGCTACCCAGCCGAACCAGATTCTCACGCTGGATTACACTGAGGGAATGCAGGACCCGCTCGTTTCGATTTACACCGCCGCGGCAGAGCGTTCGCGAAAATGGGCGCCCTGGATGGTTTCGGCGAATTCGTGCGGATTGATCGAGCGGCCAAATGGAGAAGCGCAGGTTTTTCTCGGTTCGAACAATTCCAGTGGGAAGATCTACGGGCTCACGGACGGCCAATATTCAGACGATGGCGTCGCGATCAATTCGTTTTACACCACGGCGTTTCTGGCTGCCACGGGATTGAGCGGTCGCAATTTGTTTGGCTACCTTACCGCGTACGTGCAAGGCGCTGGTTCGCTCGCGCTGTCTGCCGCGTTGCCTGGCAATGTGAGCGTGATGTCACTGGGAGCGTGGACACTCGCGGCACCCGCTTCGCGCGACATGGAGCAGTTCACCAACGTGCTGGCCGAGCGCGTGTCCTATCAGATCGGCACAAACGCCGCAGCGTCGTGGTTTTCAATTACCAAGTTAGTTCCGTGGGCGAAACCGGATCCCTTCGCAATCGTCCGCGGCGCAGAGTGATGCTCAAGATGACAGATTCCCAAGGGAAAGCATGAGCCAGGACCCCATCTGACCGAACTTTCGCGCGAAAGAACATGCTGAATATTTCACAACTGGAAGCGCTGCGGCGCACGAATCCGCAGCTTTACGAAGCGATGAAGAAGCTGGCGGAAGCTTCGCTGGGGCCCAATCAGGGCTGGAGTATCGACAGCCAGATCACCGACGGCACGAATTTCGCGCGTGTGACGTCCGGCGCGCTTACCGGGAACCACATCGATCCGACGAAGCCCGGCGTTCTGATGAAGGGCTCGGTGCCGCCGACATGGTCCGGCGCGTTCACCTATGTTTCTACGACCTCGAGTATTACGTGGTCCTGGTCTTCGCTTGCGATCGCACGCGCTGACGGTACATCGACGGCCGTGCCGAACGGCTCCCTCGTCGTCAGCGGACTAACCGCCGCAACCACGTATTATTTCTATCCTTACTGGGACGATGTAGCGCTGGCCATCGCTTGGGTGGGGGGAATTACCGGCAGCGTGGGCGCTCCAGCCAACGCGCAGAGCGCAAAAACAAATGCCGCCGCGCAGCAGCAAGCCTTGCAAGGACGTATTCCGCTGTCCCAGGGCGCGATGATCGCCGCCACGACGAGCAGCGGAACAGGCGGAGGCTCGGGCGGAGGCAGTGGAAGCTGTCTGCGCGCAGGAACAAAAGTTCAGACCAAAGAACGCGGCCTGGTCAAAATTGAAACTTGCCAGGTCGGTGAACATCTTTGCTGCCCATGTCACCCGCGCGAAGAGCCGTGGACGCGCATCGTGCGCCTGGAAGTTCGCGACGCCGACACATTTATTCGCCTACATTTTTCAAATGACGAATCGCTCGACGTGACGCCGCACCACATCTTCACGCTGTCTGATGGTTCGCCGATGCGCGCCGAACGTTTGTGTTTGAGCGACGTGCTGGTTGGCCGCTTCGGCCGCCTGATAATAAAGAAAATCGAAGCCATCCTCGAGGAAGGGCAGAAGGTGACGGTGAGCTGCGAATCGGAGCACCAATTCTTTGCCGGCCGTGTGAATGCAACCGTGCTCACACACAACTACACTTTCTCGTCGTAGTTTCGCACTACACCTTGTTCAAATGACCGGAAAACGCTATTACCTGACGACCCTCGGCGCGTGGCAGCGACATGCTGGCCGCTTCGCGAACTCGCATTGGCTCGCGCTCAACGAAACTGCGTCCGGGGATGTCACTGACAAATTCGTCTCTGCCAACTTCGTCGCTGACGATACGACGCCGATCATTGTTTTGGTCGAGGCCGACGAAGGCGCGCATCTCGCGCTCGAAGACGACGCTGCGTTCGAGGCTCTGCCGCATCCGCTCGCGCAAAAACCAATCTCGCAATCGGCGCGTGATGCGCTCGCGTCTCACGACGTTCCGTACGGCGCAACAACTTTCGATGTGGCCGAAGCCGTGGGCCGTGCGCACCCGCTGTTGCGCCACCGCGTTTTCTGAAGTTTCCTTCCCGCATTAATCAATCGTGGTCGGAGAGGCCTATGCCTTTCATCAACGGCAGGTTTTACATGAATCGGGCTTATGGCCGAGCGATAGAGCAAACCAAATCTGGTCCGAGGAGATTCCCGGACCTACTGGGGTTTCTCTTCGAGAGCAGAGCTTCGGGAATGATGTATCTCTCAGCGAGACGCACCGTAAAGATTCGGATGCGCATTGGGTGACGATTGACGGACACCACGTCCTAATCGAGAGTACACAAGCAGGACCAGCGCGGGCTAATAATCGGACCATCCGCGCCCACTCCAGTCCCGGAACTAAGCCCGCTCGAATAATTTTCAACGAGACTTCCGGGCTTCGCCCGGCGAATAAGAACCCCGAAGATTTGCACGACGCCCGAGTCGCCATGGCCCATACGCTTCTTAATGCGAAGGGTATGCGGCATCCGCCACAGACGGTGACAGATAAGTTGACGGCAACCTCCGCTAGAGCCATCCTCTTGGATGCGCAGGCTAAAGCTGCATGGGCAGATTCGCAAGATGCCTTGCGAGAAGCCGCCGACTCGACTGACGATACGAAGGGAGGAGTGCATTTTTTCTTGGACTACGCAGGTGCGACCTCGCCGTCTTGGGCAACGGACGATAGAGAAACGGCGCAGTACGGGCCGTTCGTTAATACTCCGGGGGGCGGCGACGTTCCGCGAGGCAAGGTCGTCACGATCAGAATCTATACGGAACATCCAGTGTACTGAGCGTTGGAGAGCGACATGACAACATTGCGGTCGGGATTGCTGATTGCGATGTGGCTTCTGCTGCTCTTGCCTACCTGCGGACAGCAGAAGAGTACTCCGCTAACAGCCCAGGAAATAACTGCTCTAAAAACAGCCATTCTGGACGAAATCTACGACTACGAGTTCGAAGGCAAATATGTTGACATTTCGTTACTCACGCCATCTGGCTACGAGCTCAACCTGTATATTGATCCAAAGTTGGACAACGGTGGAGGGGAGGTAATCTATAAGCTTCCTATCGCCGAGGTGGCCAGGATATTCCAGGTGAACGGCGACTTGGCGACGCTTGTTCGCGAACCGCGGGACAAATTTCCGCCGACATCGAGCAGCACACTGACTCTCTACCTTCCCGACAAAGACATATGCGACGCAAAAAGGAATTGGATTCACGAAAAGCTGTTCATCGACCCGCACCCTTCAAAGAAGGATGTTCAAGCGGCGATTTTGCGCGAACGCAAACGGAAAGGTACTTCCCAGCACGACGAGACCGAAAAATAGAAGAGTCGCTTGATCGCTAGTGGCCACCGGGTTGTTGCTCATTCCAGCCGAAGCTTTTGGGCCCGCTAGGGCGGCGACTTCCCTCGGACCCTTCGTGTCGGTCTCTCTGGCTGCACTGCATAACGGTGCGACAGAGCGAGTTGTCGGTTTCGACTTTGAGGTGACCTCGGGTCGAATTGCCCAAATTACGGACATCCCTATCGGCTGGAATATCTCGGTGGACAATGATCCATCCTGGAATACAAAAATCCACGCATCGCTCCAGGTGGCCGCCGCCGCTTTGGATGATTCCTTCTTCAAGGAATTCGTTGTAATCGAAAAGGAACCTAATGCCAAAGGCCCGTTTGAAATCGTTGGGAAGGTTGCCGTGTCCACCGATTTTTCAAAAGCGAGAGAAATTCAGGTCGGAATGGAAGACTTTACGATCCGGGACAATGCTCAGTTTTTGAAGGGCCACATCTCGAAGTAACCTTAGCAATTGTTTGAACGTTCGAATTTTAGCGCCGGCATCTTGCCGGCTCCTCTCGTTCCCTCGATGGATCGGCAAACAGCCGGCGGAACGCCCTTCTTTCCCCAGGGCAGCCAACGCTCAAATTCCCCAAATGCGCATCCGCGAATACAAGGAAAGCGATCTGGACGCGCTGCGCCGCATGCACGCGCAACAAGGATTCGACTACGCGTTTCCGGATCTGGCCAACCCGCTGTTTGTTTCGAAGCTGGTGGTGGAAGACGAGGAAGGCCACGCGATGATGGCGTCGCTCGCGCGTTTAACCTGCGAAATGTATTTGCTGCTCGCGCCCGCAGATGGGAAGCCGCGTGAACGCTACGAGCGTCTGCTCGCGCTGCACTCTGCCGGCGAACGCGATCTTCTCGCGCGCGGACTCCACGACGCGCACGCGTGGCTACCTCCGCCCATCGCGAAAAAGTTCGGCCGCCGCCTCGCAGCGTTAGGCTGGGTGCGCGACGACGCGTGGACGCCCTACTGTCGCCGCTTTGTGTTGTAGTTTCTGGACGCCTCCGCTGGCTCCCATGCTTGACTGGCTTCTCTGACCACCCTTCCTGTGGAGACTGCATGCCTTTCGTAAATGGCAGGTTTTACATGAATCCGGCCTACGGACGCGCGCTGGAGGCCGCTCGCACCAAAGACTCGGCGAAACGCCGTGGCTCGCATCCTTTCGCCCGACGATCAGACCTCATCGATCGTTACGGTGAATCGACGCCAGCAAATACGTTGCTGAGTTCGGAGCAAGACCGAAATCTAGACCACCAAGACGCGGGCCAAAACAACGGCCATTGGGTCACCATTGACGGTCATCATGTTCTGATCGACGAGGCGGATGGGACGCAACATTCTCGGCGGGATCGAGGCCGCCAGAGACAACAGGCTATTCGCGAAAGTATTGCCAAGATAGCGGGAAATATGCCGGCAACACGGGGTGGGCTTTTGCGAAACAGAAAGACGATTTCGCTCGAAACACGAACAAATGTAACAAGTACGTTTATGACGTCACGAAGGAAGCGGGAGCTGAGCCGAGCATCGTGGGCAGCGACGGAAAGGCGCGTCCGCCGCTCGCCGGTGAGTGGGCCGATCCGAACACAAAGATTGCCAACTGGGAACTGTTAGGACAAAATGAGGAACCGCAACCTGGCGATGTTGCTGCATACAAATTGCCCGGGCATGCTAGCTATACCGGTCATTCTGGAATTGTGACCTCGGTTGACTCAGATGGCTCTGTTCATGCCATGGCAGCTCACGATAATGTGGTTGGACCAGACGATAAATTCAATCCGGGTGTTGGAGCAGCGATAATAGCCTACCGACGATTCACAGGAGGGCAAAAATGAGCTCCGCATGTCTCAAGAAAATGGTGCTTTCGTGGATCGTGACGATGGCGGCTCTTTTTCTTGCGCCCCATCTTTCGTCTCAAGAAACATCATCGAAACCCACTATCGTGCAAATCGATATGTTGCCGCGAGGGCTAGTCTATAAAGTCGATTCTAAAACAACAGGCTCCGAACCCACAGATGATCTACTCCATGCTCTCAACCAGGTTGCGGATCAGCACGGTGCGAATCAGCCTGTCTTTGTGTTCGTCGACCCACGTTTGCCTATCAATGAAATTTGGAACGTGAACGGCGTCGCCGCTAAGGCTCAACTCACGAACGTGCGTTTCTTTGTTTTTTTTCGGGAAAATCAGAAGATGACCGAAATAAAGTGGACTCCCTTTGTACCTTCACCTTACAGACTAGGCTAAAGCCTCCGGATTGTTTCGCTCTAGCGGGAAGAATCTCAACTCCCGGGGTGGGTTTCCATCCATTTGCCGAGGAGTTTCGCGGCGTGCTCGCAGAGTTTGCGGTCCGCCTCGGCAGCGAAGGCGGCGAGGAAATGGCTGTCGATGTCCAACTCGCCGACAACTTTTCCTGCCACGAAAACTGGTACGACGATTTCGGATTTGGTCTCGAGCGAACAGGCTAGGTAGCGCGAGTCTGCGCTGACGTCGTCAATCACAACGGTTTTGCCGCTCGATGCAGCCGCGCCGCAGATGCCCTGGTTCAGTTGGATGCGGGTGTGCGGAGTCATGGAGCCTTTGAATGGCCCGAGAATCAGGACATCTTCGCCCGGGCCTTCTTTTTGGATCATGTAGAAGCCAACCCAGTTGTACTTCAGCAGGTTTTTGTGAAGCAGCGCGACAATCCCATTCATTAATTCCAAAGAGGAAGTTGCCGCAGCGGCTAGAGCGTCCAACTCGGGTATCAAATCTTTCGGTTCCGGATTTGTGCGAAACATATTGGAATTAAATCATGGCGGAATGGATTCGTCGCAAGCTGCGAAGGGATTCGGTTCCATCCTCGCAACTTTAGACGCGAGACGCGTATTTAGTGATGAATCGCGGGGCGCAGGATACTCGCGTGAACGGAGAGCTGCGCCCCTGCGGAACAGACTATTCGGGCTTCTGGCCCCAGAACTCCGGGTCAGCTTTAGCGAGATCGTCGCCCATATAGCTCATCTTGGGACTGATAATGAAGATGTTTGTCTCGGAGGAGGCAATGGCTGCGGCGGAAAGATCGTTGAGTTTTCTCATTCCGTCTGGGCCCATGGCATCCATGAACTGTTTGCTGTTTGCGAATTCGCGGTCGATTTCCGACGCGGATTTGCGCGGCGTAATGACCAGAAACGCAGATTGTTCTTTGCCGTAAACGTTTTCATACATGGCCCAATGAGCGTCCGGCAGTTTTGTGTAAGCGTCCTTCACCAATTTTACAAGGGCGTTCCAATCCTCCGAATGTCCTGGCTTGACCTGGAAGACTTCAAGTTCCATGTACCGTATTCCGACGAGACTTCCCGTTTGGTTCAAGCTTTGATCTTCGCGATAAACCCATGTGCTCATATCCATGGCGTCCAGCAATTCGCCGTCGGCCATTGACGCGCGATCCAGTTCGGCAGAGAGGGTGGCGTTCTTCATGTCCGCCATGTTCTGCTTCTCCCAGTCACCAAACGATGCGTAGCCGGTGAAAAACAACGCTCGCGGCTTGCCGCTCATTGAATTGAGCGCCAGATAGTGTTGGTCCGATTTCCCGGAAGTCATGGCCTTCACAAAAGCACTCTCAGCGTGCTCGTGGACGGCGCCCGACTTTCCAGGCTTCACAAATTCGCGGGTGATAGTGAGTACGGGTGGCGGCGCATGCATCACACCCGGTTTATCTTGTGCTACGGCGGTCACTGCGGTTGCAAGCACAAAAGAAATTCCCAACAGAAAACTACACAGTTTTTTCATGGATGCCGACCTCCTCGGCAATAACTTGATCGAAATTCCTGGTTGATTGGGCCTACGTGCCAATCACATCGGGCAAGAACGCTCGCATCTGATGCCGGTGTTGCGCGGAGCGTAACGAACGAGCCCGACGAAGTCAAGCCGCGGCATTTCACCAGACGCTCAGAACAATACAAGCGAACTTCACAGATCGTTTTAGGTCCCACGAAATTACAACCCGAAAAACAAGATGCCGGGCTAAAGTCCGGCGCTAAGAAAACCTCGGCTACGAGCACCCGGTATTCACCAGCCACCAGCTACTCACCACCAGCCATTTTTCTTAAGGGAGGAACTATGTCTCGCGGAGCAGAACGCACTACGCGCCAACTGACCGATCAACAACTTGCGCAGCAGAACCAGCTCATCTCGCAGTCCAATCAGCAGGGAAGTCAGGACCGTTCGCTGCTGATGCCCACGATCCAAAGCTTGCTTACGAGCACGGGCTACACGCCGCAGCAGCAATCTGACATCACGCAGCAAAGCCTGGGCGCGGCCAACACCGCCTACGACGCGTTGCGCGAAAGCGCTGCGAACCACGCGGCAGCCACGAATGACACCGCAGGCTACGGAGACTTGACTGCACAACTCGGCCGCGAACAAGCGCAGACCGACGCCAGCACGGCGCAGCAAAATCAAATCGCGTTCGCCAACCAGGCGTACAAGGAACAGCAAGCGGGGCTCAACGCGCTCAGCCAAACCTACGGCATCGACACAAATCTTCTGGGCAAAGCAATGGGCGTCCCCCCAGAATTGCTCAACGTGCGCCAGCGCGCCTCAACCGGCTCGTCGGTTGGGAATCTCGGCGGCATCGCGGGCCTCGGCTCGAGTGTGGCATCGCTCTTCGGCTAGGCAGCCTTCTACTCCCGCTTTACCGCGCGATGTCCATTGCAGTTGTAGTTTCTCCGCGGAGAACTACCGATGCCTCTCATCAACGGCAGGTTTTACATAAATCCGGCATACGGTCGTGCCTTGTAGCGAGCCCGCAGAGCGGACGGCATCTGGTCGGAGCAGTTTCCCGAATTTGCCGAACCGTCCCTTCGAAAGCAGGATTTCTGGAGCGATGGTTCGCACAGCGAGGCACAACAGCAAAGCCCGGGTGCACATTGGGTCACAATCGATGGCCACCATGTCCTCATAGAGACGACAGGAGGGAGTCAAGAGTCCCGCGACCATCGTAATCAGAAGAGGCAGCTCGCTATTCGCGATAAGATCGCCAAAACCGCAAGGAAGTACGCTGGCAGCACAGATTGGGGGTATGCTAAACAGAAAGGAAACTTTCCGAAGAACACGAATAAGTGCAATAAGTTTGTGTATGACGTCACGAAGGAAGCCGGAGCAGAAGCTAGAGTTGCCGGCAGCGACGGGAAACCGCGACCTCCGCTCGCCAGCGAGTGGGCCGATCCAAAAACGAAAATTACGAACTGGAGGCCTTTAGCTAAAAATGAAAAGCCCCAGCCCGGCGATGTCGCCGCATATAAACTGTCCCGCGGAGGAACTTCATTTTCCGGACACTCTGGAATTGTTACCTCCGTCGAACCTGACGGCTTTGTTCACGGAATGGCGGCACATGACGATAAGGTTGGTCCTGACGATAAATTTAACTCACAACGAGATAGGCCCGTAACCTATCGAAGGTACGAACCGGGAGGCTAACGATGTCCTTTTCGCTTCGGAGCTTTATCGTGACGGCGTTACTGTTCAGCGTACTAACCATGGGTCGCGCCACCGCGGGCTCTCTTCAAGATCGAAGTGCACCTCTGCGCAGAAAACCGATCGTGATTGTTGCTGAGATGGTCAATCGGCGTATCACTTACACGGTGGATTCGAAGCCCGCTCTTCCAGATATCTTGCGAGTGCTGAGCGTACTGAGAGAAGAACGGGGTAAGGATTGGCCGGTGGTCGCTTTAGTCGATGATCGCGCGCCAATCAAGGAAATGGGAAACATTGACGGAATCGCGGGAAAGGCCGGTTTCCCCAAAGTTAAATTTTTCGTTTTCGATAAAGAAGACGGTCTTATGGGCGCCGTTGACTTCGGTTCCGACATGCCTTTCTCCACAAATCCACCCGTCGATTAGATCGAGATACTGTGTGTTATTTTGGGTCACATTGGGCATCCAATTCACGGCTAGCGAGAGCTAGCGACGCGGCGTGAATCGGTTAGATTCTGACTCGGACCGGGGTTTTCGGTGGCCACAGATTTCTCGGTCGAGGCGCGCGCAACAAAAGCGAGACAGCAGGCGTATAGTACGGTGCGACGAACGGAGCTTCGCACTGATGCGCTCTACAAAATTTGAATTCGAGCAGCGTTTTTGGGTCATCGGCATGATTTTCGGGTTGGGCTTTTTTCTGTACAACGTGGATAAAACAAACGCCGCGCTTTGGCTGCTGCATGCTGTCGCGCCGTCGGTTGATCCCAACAGCGACCACGGGAACAATGTGGCGCGATTGATTTTCGGCTTTGGCGCGTTGTTGGTTTTTCTGGCTGCGGCATTTCGCACGTGGGCAACCGCATATCTGAAGACTGAAATCGTTCATGACCAAGCGCAGCATTCTGAAGGCTTGGTCGCTGACGGGCCGTATCGGCACCTTCGCAATCCGTTGTACTTCGCAAATCTTCCGATGGCAGCAGGGATGGGGTTGCTGGCCAGCCGCGCTGGTTGGATATTTATGGTGCTGGCGATGTGGCTGTTCATGTATCGCTTAATTTTTCGGGAAGAAGACGGATTGCTGCAAACCCAGGGCGAATCTTACCGCGCGTATTTGAAAGCCGTGCCGCGGTTCTGGCCTTCGCTAACGCCGCGCGTTCCGTCTGGCGGCGGAGTTACGCGCTGGGGACAAGCGTTTGCCGGCGAAAGTTTAATCTGGCTGTTCGGCACTGCTGAGTTGGTGTTTGCCATCACCCTGAATTTTAAATTGATGTGGATTGTTTTCGGCGCAAGCTTTGTCTCTTACTTTCTCGCGGTCTACCTTATCAAGAAGCGCGCCACTGCAGGAAAATCTTAAACACCACCGTAATTAAGATTCTGGTAACGCCAGCATTTTGCCGATCCTTTCCTTCTTTCCGGCCGCTCGAAAAACCGCCGGCAAGATGCCGGCGCTACAACCACCGACACAGAATATTCTCGCTGACCAGCAAGAGTAGCTCGTGTTTCACAGGCAAGGAATTTCCGGGCCCGTCCGAGCCAAACCTCACGAAGGACTCTCCCGCGCAATGGTTCACTCTTCGGAACTTCTTAGTACGCTGGATAAACTTATGCGCCTTTTCGAAGATCCCTACTGGTGGACCGTGGCTCTTTCTTCCGTGGTGCAATTAACGATGTTCGGCCGCTGGATCTACCGCCGCATACGCAACGACGAGATGATGCGCGCCTTCGTCGAAGACATGGCCAAAATCCATCTGCCGCACACTTATGCGCTGCTGGAAGGAATTTGCGAACGCCAAGGAATCAAGACGCCCGAACGCCCGCAAATTAATTGGATCGACCTCCTTGGCCCGCGCCGCTAGCTAAAAGCCTTGAGAATTCCAAGCTACCTCAAAGGTACCGAAAAAATGACAAAAACTAACCGTATGATTCGGAGGATCTCGCCCGCTGCTCTGTGGCTTGTGCTGGTTACACCGGCCTGTTTTGCACAAGGCTCGCAGCGCGTCAGCGTGGTGCAGGGAGACACGGGTCAGGCCGTCGCGGGCGCAAACATTTGGGTTTGCGCCGGCATGGTGCAACCTGCTTACGCTAACACGCCGGCGTGTTTGCCCGCCGCGACAATTTATTCCGATCCGAAGCTGATGAATCCGGTTGCGCAGCCGCTCGTTTCTGATGGGCTTGGCAACTACAGTTACTTTGGCGTCGCGGGAACGTACACCGAAGTGATTACGGGGCCAATGATCGCGGGCTACACGTCCACGATTGTCCTTCCATGCGCGCCGAGTTCGCCGACGGCGGGGTGCGGAGGCAGCGCGGGAAATCCGGCGTCTCCGAGTGGGTCGATTCAGTTCAACAATATCGGAGCGTTCAGCGCGTCGATTCTGAGCCAGGATTCCGGCGCGACCACTATAACCGACGCGGGCAACATGAGCGTGCAAGGCGCGCATGTGACCGTGAATACGTCGAGCAGCGGCGGATACAACTTTAACGTGAACGGCACGGGAAATTTTCTCGGCTTGCTAACTACTCCCGGCGGCTTTTCCGCGAACGCAGAATCACCGAACAGCGCGTTCAGTGCGCCGACGAAGCTTTTCTTCATGGCTGCGGGCTGCAACAACGTGACGGCAGGAAATGGTTGGCAAATTGGCACGGCGAATGCGCCTACGCCTGCGTGCCAGGGAACGCACACGCGCAAAGGCGTGCTGCAATTCGCCCGCGGCAACGTGGCCTACATTGAACTTGAGCTGCCCACCGATTGGAATTTCGGCGTTAATGTGGATTTGAAAATCGCGTTCACCACTACGGATTCGACGAATGGCCATTTCACCGCGTGGAACGTTCAAACCGGTTGCAATTCGCTCGGCGGAACGTCCTCAGATGATCCGGTCCTCAACACATCGCAAACCATTTCATCCACGATTGGCAGCACAGCGGTTTCCGGTGGCGAATATCTCGCGATCCTCAGCGCGCTTAATATTACGGGCTGCTCCGCCGGCAACAATTTCGTCCTGGCCATCACCCGAAATAACTCCGGCGCTGACACCAACACCGATACTGGCGTCGCCGCAAAGTGGGCCGAGCTGACCTTCGGCCGCACCATGAACAGCACGAACCGCTAGCGGCAATGCCGTAGTCCTAAGGAGCTGCCATGCCATCCTGGCAGAAGTTTCTGGATTCGCTTTCCACCAAGGGCGGAAATCTTTTTGTCCTTCTTATATGTTTCACGGGACTGCTTTGCCTGCTGATGCATGTTCTTCATCATGGCGACACGGGCAACATAACGATGGTCGTGGTCGCGACGTTCTCCGGTTTTTCCGGTGCGCTGATGGCCACGCTGACGGGAAAAGATAGCAAAGAGCAGAGCGAACACGCCGCGGGCGGAAACGCCACAAGCGTAACAATCTCGAACCCAAATGCCGCAGGCACAGTAGCCGTCGCGATCCCTGAGGTTTTACCTACGACCTGCGACGATACCTCGCCTAAGAATGACGCGCCTGTTGCGTAATGCAAGCTACACCTTACAGCGAGCTTAGCGCGTTCGACCTGATGAAATTGTGTGTGTGGCGCGAAGCGCGCGGCGAAGGGATCTTGGGCAAGCGCGGCGTGGCGCACGTGATTCAGAATCGCGCGGACGATCCCTCGTGGTGGGGACACGACGTCCGATCCGTGATACTGAAGCCATGGCAATTTTCGAGTTTTAATGCCGCCGACCCAAATTCAAACAAATGGCCGGTGCAAGGCGATGCTTCATTCCAAGACTGCGAAAACATTTGTGAGGCGGTAGCGGCAAGCAACGACGAGGACATTACGGGCGGCGCGACTTCGTATTACGACATTTCTATTCCTCCGCCAGCTTGGGCGTCGGATGGGAGCAACGTCCTTACACTATCGGTAGGCCGCCTCCGCTTTTACAAGCTCGCTCCCGCAGCGGTAACCGATATCGATCTGGCCATGTAGCACTTAGCGATTTCTCAGTGGTTCTCCACAAAGCGGCAAGCGGGTGTACAATTTTATTTGCTTGGGCTTGCATGCGGCCTGAGCGTCGCCCGCTCAGCGAAATTTGCGTGCCAGGGGAATTCATTTGGAGACCGCCGTCGGAGTATTCAGTTCGCGAGAGAGCGCCGAGCACGCGCTTGAATATTTGCTGGAAAATGGAGTGCCGGAAGACGCCATTGTTTACCTGACGCGCTCCGAAACCGAAGCGGTGATCCTGGGCAAAGAGATTGGGGGATTTGCGGGAGGCATCGCAGGTGGGGCAGTGGGTTTCGGCGCGGGAATGGTGGCTGCGACACTTGCGTTAATCCCAGGGATGGGAGAAGTTTTCGCACTCGGCGCGGGTGCTGCGGCGCTGCTCGCGCTTCTTGGCAAGAAAGCTGGGGAGGCGGCGGGCGCGAAGTTGACGAAGAACGTGGACGCGGAAGTTCTCAGGGACGGGCAGTCCGCCGAAGATGCGGAAGTGTTTCTAAATATTCTGAAACGGAATCGCTCGCTGATCGTGGTCCGAACGGAGTCGCGCCAAATCGCGGAGACCGCTTGCAGCATCCTCGATCGCATGGGAATTTCCGGCGCTGCGGCAGCGCCTGAACCGCTCGAAAAGAAAATGCGCGCAACTTCGCGGCCAGCCGGCGACGGCATTACGGTCCTGGAAGTGCATGGAAGAATCATGCTGGGCGAAGGGAACGTGATACTTCGCGATGCGGTTCAAGATTTGCTGACGCGCGGAAACAAAAAAATCCTGCTGAGTCTGGCAGAGGTCGATCACATCGACAGCGCTGGAATCGGCGAGCTGGTGCGAAGCCACTCGGCCGTGCGCAAGGCAGGCGGCCAGCTCAAGCTTCTGAATCCCAGTGCCAAGATTGAAGAGATGCTGCATCGCAGCATGCTGCACAAAATCTTCGATGTGCAGAAGAATGAAGCATCAGCCATCAAGTCGTTTGCCGCTTCGTCCCACTCGGGCGCGGCTTCTTAGTTTCACCAACAATCCAAAGTAGTGTTTCAAATAAGCTTTAGATTTCTTCTCTCGCGTTCCGCACATCGGCAAGCGTCGCTTTCCTTGCTGCGCACTGCATTCCCCTCATTCGAAGGTTGATTTTATCCATGAAGAAATTTCTTATGGTTTTGGTGTGCCTGGCGGCGATGCTCGCACTTGCTACGATCGCGAAGGCGCAGCTTCAAGTGCCGATTGTCGTGCAGCCCGCTGAGTGGACTGGCATGGCCGTTTATCCGGGAGGCACGCGTGCCAATGCGCCAGTCAGTTTCGGTCTGGGCATCCCCGACAGCGCGGGAATCGACTGTCCCGGCACCCAGGACTTTCCGCAGAACGAACAAGCTCCCACGAAACTATCTCTTTACAACGGCGCCACGCAGCTCAACTCGCAATTTCGCTGCATGGCGAAATGGCCGGACGGAAAAGCAGAATGGGTGCTGGTGGACGCGCAGTTGCCGAGTTTCATTGATTGCCAGCCGAGTTGCACCGGCACGGCGGGCTACGACACGAGCATCACGGTGAAACAAGTTACTTCCGGCGGAGGGAATTTTCCCGCCACCAGCATGGCCGTGCAATGCACAGGTTTGGGAAATCCGGTGCCGGGGTGCCCCGATAGCAATCACATTGTTGTTAACACGACTGCCGCGACATTCCTGATCAAAGAAGCCAATTACAATCTGTTCGATGATGTCCAGGCCGGCTCAGCACACCTAGTCTCGAAAGCGAATCACGGAAACAATGACGGCCTCATCCTGCTTGGCCCTCCGGCGACGGCAACGGGCATCGATTCCGTTTCCTGCGTGCCTTCTGCAAACGGATCCACGGCGCTCACCGGCTCGAGCGGCCCGATTCCGACGAATTATACCGGGCCGTCGCTCTGCGGCACGCCGTACAGGTCCAACCAAGACTCGGCGTCCACGTGCGTGATTGAAGAAAATGGCCCGCTTCGTTCCGTGGTGATGTGCCAGGGCAACATGGTCAGCGGCTCGACTGCCTATTTGCAATGGCGTACGCGAACACATTTCTGGTTTCAGCACTCTGATGCGAAAGTTACCGTCGCGCTACGAAATGCCGTGGCCACGAATCCCAATGTCATAAATCCCTCGACGGCCTATCGGGAGTTTCAGCAGTTTGAAGAGCGTGTGACAGACAATTTGGGCGCGACGCGGAACTACGACATCTCCACTGCCGGGGGAAATGTTACAGGAACCGGATTCACAACCGGTGAATATACCTACTTATTCCAGGGGCACTCCGCAGCAGGCGCATGGCCGCATTGGGATTCCAGCGGCGGAAATAATTGCCAGTATGAATCTGATGGCTGCGTGGTTTCCTACATCCCGCGCTCAGGCACCGCCAGTTCGCGCCAGTATTCGCTCGATGGCTGGCAGATAAATCAAAATAGCGCCACGCCATCGACGGTTGGTGCGAACACCAGCTTCCCGGTGGGCTGGTTTGATTTGGACGACGGCACAAACGGGATCGAAACCGGCGTGTATCAATTCGCGATGTATTGGCCGAAGTCGCTGGAAGCGCAGCCGCTTCCCACTGGGGCGACGAGCGGAAACGAAATCCGCATCGGCGTGTGGCCCAACATGCAGGACGCCATCAGCGGCACGGGCAGTCCCGTGTTTGGCACCAACACGATTCAAAATCCGAGCTACTCCGCAGCAAGCGATAGCCAGCCCATTGCGTCCTACGTGATCGGTTATCCGCAATATCAAATTCACGACACTTACTGGAATTTCCACTCTGGGGCGCAAAGCGCTGCCGTCGCGCAACAAAACTTTCTCTATTTTCAGCATTACATGCTGGCGCGGCCGCAATCGCCCACCTACTACAACTCGGTCACCGATTCTGGCTCGGGATTTCCGGCGCTTTTTTACAACATTCCCGACCCAGTCGCGGAAGATCAGCTTTACATCAATATGGGCGCGTGCTCGCAAACCGCAGGCCAGTGCCTCGGAGATGTGGGGATGACTTCGGCGCAGGGATATCCGTACCAAAGCAGCTACAGTGGCATGAAGATTTTCCGTTATTTCGACTGGCCCACTGCGGGCGGCTCCGACGGCACACAATTCGAGCAGCGCGATTCTTTTCTGCGAAATTTCCTTCAACGTGGCTGCACGCCTTCTGGAACGTCCTGCGGCAGCGCGTCGCTCACAGGCAGCACCCCGGGACGTTATATTTTCGCTGCGCACTTCTATCGCATGGTGGTGGAAAAAACTTTGCCGCGCTCGGATGGCACGTCCACTTACGGTGCGAGCGCCGGGTTTCGCCAATACTGCGCGCCTTACGCCCTGACCTGCCAACAATCCGCAGGGTTCACGTCCTGGGGAGATCCCCACCCCGTAAATCTCACCTCGAGCACCAGTTGGATGAACGGCGGAATGCGCAACTGGGGCGATGCCGTCAATGAGATGGACCATTCCACCTATTGGGGAATTTTCGACTACTACCATCTTTCCGGCGATGAATGGATGAAGGAGCAATTGCTTCAGGGCTTCAAAGACCGTTACGAGAATCCCTGGGTGCAGTTTAATAACCCGCAAGCCAACGTGACGGGCGGAAATAATGCGCCCGGCCACGGGCATGTGAATACGATTCGCGCGATCGGCCATCACCTTTCCGGAATGGCACGCGAAGCAGACTTCCTGTGCGGGATTGGCGATCCCGACTGTGATACCAGGGCGAACCTCACTTCCGGCGCTCCCGCCATTCCGGGCTCCGCAGTAGGCGCAACAACGCCGCTGGAAAGCGCGTTGAATATTCTGTCCACCGCCGTGGTGATTCCATTTATTTCAGGCGGCTATCCTCGCGGATTTGTGGAAGCAACTGGCGGGAGTTTTAACTGCCGCCAGAATAGCGGCACCGGCGTGCAGAATTGTTCTCAAGGTATTAGCTCCACACGCGGATTTCCGCGCGCCGGAAATAGCGACGAAAATTGCACGATTCCGTGGAATAACAGCAACGCCGAATCTTTAGGGCAAACGATTGTCGATACAAATAGCAATCTGGAGCAAGTAACTACGGCCGGCACCACCGGCTCCGGCATACACCCGGTGTGGAACGCGACAACCGGAGGAACAACGTCGGATGGAACAGTAGTATGGACGAATCAAGGCCCTGCAACTCCTCCGTGCAACAACAATAGTTATCGCGCAGCGGACTCTTTCCAGCAGGGAATTGAGGCCGAAGGAATTTACGACGTCTGGCAAGAGCTTCGCAAAATTATGGGAGCAGATTGGCACATCAATGTGGGAACCGCATCTGGCGGCTCGCCGATCCTGGACGGCGCGACTTCGCTGAGCAATGTGCTCGTCTCGGAAAAAAATCTCGCGGATGCCATGGGGCTTATCGGCCTGCAAATGAATGACGGCAACTGCGTCAGCGGCGGAAACTATACCAACAGCGGGTGCGTTTACACACAATCCGCGGACTACTTAAACGCGCAGACTCCACTGGCCCCGAGTCCGGGCCCGGGGTGCGTCAGCACGGGGAACTGCTTGCGGACGACCCCCGCAGGCGCGTCCACCTGCTCTGTAGGTTGCAGCGGCCTCACGGAATGGCTGGGTATAGCCGGCGCGGCACTCACCACGAATTCCATTTTCAATCCCAACGGAACGCCCTGGCAGTTTTTCTTCAATGCGCAGCTAACCGGCGGTCAAGTCGTACAGGAACTCGGCTCGCACATGATGCAGCAAGTGATGAGCTACATTCTCGCGAATGGCTCGACTTCAAACTCGACATCGTTTTCGTTGGCCAGTTCGATCCCGGCGCTCGCCCCGGTACCCGTGACGATCACAGGTTGCACCGGCACAGGATGTGCGTTTGGCGCTGATTTATGCAGTTCTGGAAGCACGGCAGGGACCTGTACGATTACCTGGAGCACGCCCGCGGGAATCTGCAGTGTTGGAATCAATTGTCCGCCGAATAATGCACCGAACGGGCAGCAGTATCGTCTGAAATATTGGTACTGCACCGCGGGCGTGCTCACAATTCTCGGCAACGATTGTCCCTCTGGCGGGAAAGCAATTCAGACAGACCTCGGTTTTCGCGAGGACATGCTGACCGAGGGAACCGTAGCGACAGACGGATTTGGCACGCAAGTGGGCTCATCAACCTACGATCCCGCGCATAACTGGAATCTGCTCGCGTCCATCGACGTGCCCGATTGCGGTAACGGCACCCCCACGTCAGGCTGCAATTCCGCCGCAGTGACCGGCACGAGCTACACATTCAACATGCAGCCGAACTCTACTTACAATTTTTATCTGGGAGCCTACCAGGCTACCGGTTGCAGTGGTGTCACACTCACTCCATCTTCTTATGAGTTCAATTCTTCAGTCACCGGGATTCCCAGCTCGGACAGCCCGCAAACATTGGTGTTGAACAATTGCACGGGGACCGCGATTACCTCCGTCATCCCATCGGTAAGCGGCGCGAATCCGGGCGATTTTCCCTACGCTATTCCGGGGAGTGGAGGATGCGGATCGACGCTGGGGGCGGGAACAAGCTGCGAGATTAGCGACAGTTTCACGCCCAGCATCGTGGGAGCGGAAAGCGCCTCGCTGAACGTGACTTACAACGGGACCGGTGGTTCAACCGTCACCGTATCTAGTTGCACGGAATCGGTGATTCAGGCGGCAATCAATTCGGCGACAAATGGCCAGACCATCTCACTAACCGGCGGGCCTTGCACAGTGACGTTAACGTCGAACCTGATTATTCCCGCGAGCGTGGGCTTAACTCTGAACGGCAACGGCAATGTGACGCTGGGTCCGAACTATGGAATCGAAATCGACGCCGGAACTACCGGCAATTCTCGTGTGACGGGATTTATATTTACGAACCCCGGAACTGGCGGCAACAATGCTTTCTATACGACAACTTGTAACCAAGCCGGGCAGGCAGCCTGCACAACCTCCCACTATGATACGACGCTGACGTGGAGGCTTGACCACAGCACATTTACCGACGGGACCGGCTGCACCACGGGCGGCCTCGTTTACGCTCAAATAACGGGCACTGGCCCGGGCTTGATTGACCACAACACATTTTGTTCCGGCTCTGCGTCAGAGGACATTCACAATAATTGGTACGGGGCGTCCTGCGGGAGCACATGCGGGTGGACGCAAGACGTGACACCCGGCGGCTCCATCGGCCTGTTCGTTGAAAATAACACGTTCACAAATAACAGTCCCGCGCCTCCCACGGATGCGGTGAAGTCGGCAATGGAAAACTACGACGGCGCCATCGTCACGTTCCGCTATAACACTTTGACATTAGCCCAAGTGGACGCTCACGGGACTACTCCGGGAACCTGCAGCAGCGTGCCGGACAATACACGTTGGTGGGAAATCTACAACAACACGATTAACAGTACTGGCGGCGATGCGACCGCGCTGCGCGGCGGTACCGGTGTTGTGTGGGGCAACACTGGTGGAGGGGGAATTCAGTTCTTAGAGGACTGCACTAACGGTACGTGGCCTCTGCAAAATCAAGTGGGGCGGGGTATCAACGGAACCACCAGCAGCCCAGCTTATACGTGGAACAATCCCCACTCGACAATGCCCACGCAAACCGCGGGCACTACGGCGGACTTGCAGATCGGGGCCACCACGGGAGCCTGCGCTTCGGTATCTCCCAATCACAGCCCTTGCGACATCGTGGATACACCGACTAGCACACCCTCCGCCATCACGCGGTGCGAATCGGCGGCAGATGTGACGGCTGGATGCCCCGTGACCTACACATATACGCCCTATACATATCCGCATCCGCTGACCCTCGGCGGAGCAACGGTGTCATCTTCGCTTTCCGGCACGGGATTATCACCCGGCGGAGTGACGCTTACGCCTGTGAACCACACTTTTGCAAGCACGGCGGTGGGTAGCGACAGTTCCGACAGCCCAGTGACCTTCACGTTGACAAATTCCAGCAGCTCGATTGTCAACGCCATCTCAATTTCCATTACAGGCACGGACTCGTCGGATTATTTAGACGCGCCTCCCGCAACCACATGCGGCACTTCGCTCGCTATTGCAGCGAGTTGCGAGATCTACGTCAGCTTCGCGCCCATTACAACTGGAGTGCGCGTGGCTACGCTGAGCATTTCAGATTCGGACCCCGGCAGCCCGCAAACGGCCAGCCTTTCCGGAACGGCAATTCCTCCAGTCATCAATCCGACGCCAGCTAATCCTGTCACTTTTGGGGTGCTGGTGACGGATCCTTCCATTCCATCCACGGTGAAAAATGAAAATCAAAAACCAGTTTTCTCGTCTGCCCTTAGCTGCCTTGCACCTGCCGGATCGTTCGGTATGTCTCACGAAGCAGGGGACTGGGTGGCAAAAGATTTTAGCGAGATTAATGCTGCTTACAATTTTACCCGCGTTGATCTGTTTGACTTCCTGCACCAAGAACGTCCCGGTTACTCCGCCAGCGCCTCCGCCCGTTAATAAAGACTGGCTCATCACCGCCAGCTTCAGTTACAACTTTACGAATTACATGCAGTGCAGCGCGAGCGTCACTTCCGGGTGCATCACCGGATTTACCTGGGGCTATCTGAATGCAGCGGGCGCGCAAGTCCCGTTGAAAACGAGCGCGGCGTCAGTATGCTCCGGCACGGCGCAGCCACAAGCGTGCACCGATACAGCCAACAGCCAGCTTCCCATCGGCTCCGATACTTTCACCATCGTAGTGAACTACATCGATTCAACAGGGAAACCACAGATAACCGCGCCCGTGACAGCCGCGTCACCGACCGTAATCGCCGCCGGCCTACCGTCAGCTTTCACCGTTACCGCACAGTAGGAATGTAAATCACAGGCAGGATGCCCGGCTGAAACCTCCGCTGCGAAGTAACGGCGGTATCGATATCGCTCTTATCATCCTCGTCTGCATCACGACAATTGCTCGGATTCGTACAGCACCCCTACCCGCAGTTGACTCCAGGAGAAAATCAAAATGCACAATTTAAGCAAGGCAGCACACGCAGTACTGATTGGAATTCTTTGCGGCACGCTAGCAATGGGAACCGTAACGGTCGGCGGCTGCAATGCAACGCAGGTGGAGGCCGACATTCAAAAAGTAATCGCGCTACTTCCGACCGCAGTTCAAATCGCGGGGAGCATCCTGAATATCGTTGCGGCAGCGGAAGGGAACTCGGGTCCCAGCTCGGCGCTTCTGGCCACGGTACAAAACGCCTCCGGCCAGATTCAGACCGACCTCACGCTGGCAAACTCGCTGGTCGCGCAATATCAAACTGACCTGGCATCCGCTCCCGCAGGCGTTCTCGGGAAAATTGATGCCGCCATCGCCGACGCGCAGCAAAGCATCGCAGCGATTCTAAGCGCCGTCCACATTGCGAATCCCGCAGTCGTGGCAGCAGTGAATTCCGCAATTGCCAGCGTGCAGACGGTGATCCTCGCGCTTATCGCCATTTTGCCTGCGCCGGCGACGGCCGCGGTATTTCCCAAGCTCACTGCGTCGTTGCAATCCGCCGGTATCCAGCCGGGAAGCGTAAAAGTTGCCGTCCCCACTCCGCACGCGTACGCCAAATCGTTCAACAACGACGCGCGCGTCATCGCGGTGCAGAAGGCTTATCCCAGCGCCAAGATCAAAGTTCCGGTCCCGCACGCACACGTTTTTGGCATCCCGCTCCCATAACGAAATGCTTTTGCAACTCGTCACCGAGCGCTTCGATCCCATCTCCGCGGCGATTCGTTTCTCCACGCGTTCCTGCGTATCGCACGCGGAGTTTGTGGACCCTGCCACCGGCAGCACGTTCGGTGCGCGATGTACCGGAGTGAAGTGGCGCACGGTGCACGCGAGCCGCCGTTACACGTGCGTGCTGCGCTTCAGCGCTCCAGGAATCAACCAGGCGTTCCGGTGGGCGCTGACCCAAGCAGGGAAGTCCTACGATTTTTCCGCCATCGGCGGCATCGCGCTCGACCGTAACTGGCGCGATTCACGCCGCTGGTTTTGCTCCGAACTAATCGCCGCCGCCTTTGAAGCGGCTGGCTGCCCTCTTCTCAGTCCCTCCGCAAACGTGTGGCGAATCACGCCGCGCGATCTCGTCCTCTCGATGCAGCTCGTTCCACTCTCCGGCATATCCATACCGTAGCTTCATGCGGAAGCGCGCGGATTGCCTGTAATTAGCGGCTGACGTACAATGCACGGCTTGTGCCAGATACTTCTCCCAAAGTAGGCCGCAACATTTCCCACTATAACGTCCTGGAAAAATTGGGCGGCGGGGGAATGGGCGTTGTCTATAAAGCGAAAGACACGCGCCTGGGCCGCAACGTCGCGCTGAAATTCCTTCCTGACGATATTTCGAATGATTCCCAAGCTATCGAACGATTTCGCCGCGAAGCACGCGCGGCATCGGCGCTGAATCATCCTAACATCTGCACGATCTACGATATTGGGGAATTCGAAGGCCGCCCATTCATCGCCATGGAGCTGCTCGAAGGGCAAACCCTGAAGCACCGCATTTCCGGCAAGGCCATTGAAATATCGGAGCTTTTGGAGATCGGCATCCAGATCGCGAGCGGCCTGGAAGCGGCGCACACGAAAGGCATCGTCCACCGCGACATCAAGCCCGCAAATATTTTTCTAGTGGAACACGGGCAGGCGAAGATTCTCGATTTTGGTTTGGCCAAGTTGAGTCCTGTTCATCACTCCGCCGCGGAATCCGCGGGCGCTACATCCATGCGCACCCAAACGCATTTGCTTAACGAACATGAACTGACCAGTCCGGGCAGTTCGATCGGCACTGTAGCGTATATGTCTCCGGAGCAGGCCCTGGGCAGGGAACTCGACGCGCGCAGCGATCTTTTCTCGTTCGGCGCGGTTCTCTACGAGATGGCCACTGGTGCTCCGCCTTTCACCGGCACCACGTCCGCCGCCGTCTTCGACGGAATCTTGCACGCCAGCCCGGAACCGCCGTCGAAATTAAATTCCCAATTGCCTGCCCAACTCGATCAAACCATTCTGAAGGCCCTGGAAAAGGATCTGGACTTCCGTTATCAGACGGCCTCCGAGCTGAAAACCGATCTGCGACGTCTGAAGCGCAGCATTGAATCTTCGGGACGTGCAGAGGGAACGCGCACTACCGGCGCAACTCCTCCGTCGGGAGTTTCCGCAGCGCCCGCGAAGGCTGCTCAGAAGTCGGTGGCCGTGCTCTATTTTGAAAACCAGAGCGGCGCGAAAGAGGACGAATATTTTCGCGACGGAATCACCGAAGACATCGTCACGGAGCTTCTGAAAATCAAGCAACTGGAAATCTTTCCGCGTTCGGAGATGCTCGCGTTTCGCGATAAATCCGTCACCGCACTGCAGGCCGGACAGCAGCTTGGCGCCGCGTACGTGCTGGAAGGTTCTATCCGCCGCTCGGGAACTCGCGTGCGCATTACCGCGCAACTAGTGGAAGCCTCGACCAGACATTCCGTATGGGCCGAACGTTTCGATCGCCAGTTAGAAGACGTCTTCGCCATTCAGGAAGAAATTGCGCGGAGTATCGCACAGGCCCTGCGCATTACACTGACTCCGCAGGAAGAAAAAACTATTGCGCGCAAGCCCACGGAAAACCCACAGGCCTATGATTTTCACCTGCGCGGCCGGAATTACACGCGCCGCTACAATATGGATTACGGCCTACAAATGTACGAACAAGCCATCCAGTTGGATCCGAATTTTGCTCTGGCACACGCGGGGATCGCGCACTTGTGCGGTCTCATCTACGAAATTCGCGAACAGAGTCCGAAATGGATCGAACGGGGACTGGCTGCCTGCGACCGTGCCACCGCCCTCGCGCCCGACCTGCCGGAAGTGCTGGTAGCGCACGCACGTATCTGTTACGCGCAGAAGAAATATGAGGAAAGCGCGCGGCTGGCCAAGCACGCCATCGAGCGTAAACCTGACTGTGACGGATCCTGGGACATTCTTGGCCGGGCGTATTTTGCGTCCGGCCGTTTTGAAGAGGCCGCGGCATTGACGGATCGGGCGGTGGAGGCCAACGGTGACGACTATAATACTTATATTCCTTATACCCGGGTCCTCAGACGACTCGGACGGACGAAGGAAGTAGAGCAGCTCACGGAGAAGTTCATAAGAGCCCTTCGCCAACAACTCGAGCTGGTGCCGGAAGATGTGCGGGCACGCATTTTGCTGGCTGTCAGCCTGGCTGCCGATAAAAAAGACGAGGACGAAGCGGTGCGGCATTTGCAGACGGCCGTGGCCCTTCGGCCCGGTGATCCCAGCACGCTTTACAACGCCGCTTGCACCTACGGCGTTCTTGGACGGAAGGCCGAGGCGCTGGACACGGTCAAGAAGGCATTTGCGGCTGGGTACAGCAACCGGGATTGGGCGGCCAGAGATACCGATCTCGATCTCCTGCACGACCACCCCGAATTTCAAAAGCTAGTTGGCCTCAGCGAACAATCCGCGTCGTAGCGATCCAGTAGCCTGGCAGCATGCTGGCTGATTGCCAGTATTTAGCTGCTGACGTACAATGCACGGCCTGTGACAGACAAGTCCTCCAATGTAGGTCGCACTATTTCCCACTACGGCGTCCTGGAAAAATTGGGCGGTGGAGGAATGGGCGTTGTCTATAAAGCGAAAGACACGCGCCTGGGCCGCAACGTTGCATTGAAATTCCTTCCTGACGATATCTCCCACGATCCGCAAGCGATTGAACGATTCCGCCGCGAAGCGCGCGCTGCATCGGCGCTCAATCATCCGAACATATGCACGATCCACGATATCGGAGAATTCGAAGGCCGCCCATTCATCGCTATGGAACTGCTGGAAGGAAAAACATTGAAGCATCGCATCGAAGGGAAGCCCATCGAAATATCGGAGCTCCTCGAAACCGGCATTCAAATCGCCAACGGTCTGGATGCGGCGCACACAAAAGGCATCGTCCATCGCGACATCAAGCCCGCGAATATTTTTCTAGTGGAGCGCGGGCAAGCGAAAATTCTGGATTTTGGCTTGGCGAAGCTGACTTCCGTGCATCGGCCGGCCGCCGAATCAGTCGGCGCGACAGCGATGCGTACGGCAGCGGTGAATGTTCTGCACGAGGAACATCTGACCAGTCCGGGAAGCTCGATGGGCACGGTCGCTTACATGTCGCCGGAACAGGCGCGTGGCGAAGACCTGGACGCGCGCTCGGATTTGTTTTCGCTCGGCGTGGTACTTTACGAGATGGCGACCGGATCGGTTCCGTTTCCGGGAGCAACCACGGCAGTCATCTATGACGGAATCCTGCATTCCACGCCCCCGCCTGCGAAGAAGCTGAATCCGCGCTTGCCCGCGGGGATAGACGTTGTTCTCGGAAAGACCTTGGAGAAAGACCCTGACCTCCGTTGCCAGACGGCTGCCGAACTGCGCGCCGATCTGAAGCGACTTCAGCGGGACGTGGAATCCAGCCGGCGGCCGGCCGCCGAGACGAGCGTTCCGGGTGCCGTCGCTCAGCCCGCCGTGGCCAAGCAGAAATCCGTTGCGGTTCTCTACTTTGAAAATCAGAGCGGCGCGAAAGAAGATGAATACTTTCGTGACGGAATTACGGAAGACATCGTCACCGAGCTTTCCAAGATCGCGCAACTGGAAACCTTTCCGCGATCGGAGATGCTGGCATTCCGCGACAAGCCGGTGACGGCGCAGCAAGTAAGCCAGCAATTGGGTGCAGGTTACGTGCTGGAAGGATCCATCCGCCGCGCGGGAAATCGCGTGCGAATCACCGCACAACTTGTCGAAGCGTCCACCCGGCATCCTGTCTGGGCGGAGCGGTACGACCGGCAATTGGAAGATGTTTTCGCTATACAGGAAGAGATCGCGCGCAGCATCGCGCAGGCCCTGCGTATCACGCTGACTCCCCAAGAAGAGAAAACGATTTCTCGCAAACCGACGGAAAATCCTCTGGCGTACGATTACTTTCTGCGCGGCCGCAGTTATGCCAGACGGCTGGATTTGGATTTCTCATTGCAGATGTTTGAGCACGCCATCAAGTTGGACCCCAATTTTGCTCTGGCCCATGCCGGGCTGGCCACTGCTTGCGGGATGATCTATCAGTTTCGCGAAGAAAATTCACGCTGGATCGAGAAGGGGCTCGCCGCCTGCGAGCGTGCAGTGGCGCTGGAACCTGGCCTTGCCGAAGTAATGGCTGCTCGCGCTTGGATTCTCTCTGGACAGAAAAAGTACGACGACGCTATCCAGTTTGCCCAACGAGCCATCGAGTGCAAGTCTGACTGCGAGGGCGCCTACACGGTCCTGGCTCGAACGTATTTTTCCTCCGGCCGGTTTCAGGAAGTTGCTGACATAGTCGATCGCGCCCTGCAAGCAAGTGGAGACGACTACAACGTTTACATTCCGATCACGAATGCTCTGAAATCGCTGGGTAAAGAGGAGCAGGCGAGGATGCTGCTGGACCGGGGCATTCTTGCGCTCGAGAAGCAGCTCGATTCGGTTCCTGAAGATGTCCGCGCTCGGATGCTGCTCGCCGGCTACTATGCCGCCACGGGCAGGAGCGAAGAATCCGTACGGCAATTACAAACCGCGGTGGCCCTGCGTCCGCGCGATTCAAACGTCCTCTATAATGCCGCGTGCACGTATGCTTTACTCAAGGGACCCGAGGAAGCGCTTGAGATGTTGAAAGCCGCAAAAGACGCAGGCTGGGCCAACCTGGATTGGGCGAAACGCGATCCGGACCTGATTTCCTTGCGCGACCACCCGGAATTCCAAAAACTAACCAGCGCCGGCGAAGGCCCAGCGTCGTAGAGAGAGAATCTCTCCGCTGGAAAAATAGCCGGGCCGATACTTCCCTCGATATCTCACGGCGTCGAATGAACAATCAAAGGACTTCTCGTCCCGTCATCCAAGTTTCTGGAATCCGAAAAACCTACGGCCG
>JBEKHG010000010.1:0-97961 GCA_050012395.1 Candidatus Acidiferrales bacterium | reverse complement strand
TGGTCCAGCGGCACAGCTTTTCTTTTTCCCACGGAGACGGACGTGCGCACGGCGAAAGAAATCTGGTCACAAATCTCACCATCGCCGAAGTTAGTGTTGGGATATGATTCGGCTGATACGTTAGAACAGAGCGTGGCAGAGCGAGTAGTGGTGAATGCAAAAGAGGCAGGTATTTCGTTAGTGTCACGAGCAATGACCGCTTCGGGAAAGGCATCTCCCGCACAGGCTGACGGCTCAACGCGCGGCGTAGCCCATATTGACGCTCGGCTCGTTCGTCTGCGAATGACGTCGCCGCTTCCGCGCATTGCGCTGACTGCTTTTATTAATGGGCTGGGGCCGATTGCTGGAATTATTGACTGCCCGCTTCGCCAGAGCGCTTCGCCCGAGGACGTTTACTCTTGTGAGCGCAGCATAATGAATAGTGGCCTCGTCGTGCCGATTGTTTGGATGCCCCAGGTGTATGGACTTAGCGGTCGTGTACGAGATTGGAAGCAGTCGACTGCAGGAGAGAGCTGGCCGCTTGCAGATGTATGGCTTGATTCGACTGACTGACATCAGCTATGGCTCGAATTTAGATTGGGCGGCATAGAAGAGGAACTGTGACGTTTCGCTCGAAACTTTTTGTCAATTTCATGTTAGCGCTACTTTTGTCTGTAGGTCTGGTGACCGCGGGCGTGACAGTGGCGACGCGGCGAGCTTTCGACGAACTGAACCGCCAACACACTGATGCGCTGGTGGAGCAATTCCAGCGAGAGTACGACAGGCGCGGGCATGAGGTTTTGAATCGCGTGCAAGGAATTGCGGAAGCGGAACCTACGGTCCGGATGGCGATCGATCTGAGCCGTCCCAATGCCGATATTTCCGTGTATGTAAACGATGCCCGAGGCGTAGCGCAATCACACCAGCTCGACTTTCTCGATTTCGTGGGCACCGACGGTTCAATCATTTCGTCCGCGGAATGGTCGGCGCGCTTTGGGTACAAGATGGAGTGGGTTACGCAGAAAGAAGATTGGGCGACGCGCGGATCGTTTCTGATGAAGCTCGATACGCAGGAGGGCCCCGCGGTTGCGCTGATGGCTGTGGCCGCGGTTCGCGTGGGGGATAAGGATTTGTATGTCGTGGGCGGCGAACGTTTGGGCAAGGAATTTCTGGCTTCGCTGGTTCTCCCTGAAAATATGCGCGCTTTGCTTTATTTAAATCTCGACCCTGCGTTTCAGCCGGTGAATTTGATCGACAACACTGGCCCGGTAGTCGAGGCGGAGCGTTTCGAGCCCATCATTGAACGAGAGCGAACTCACCCAGGATCGCTGACGGAGAAAATTAATTGGACGTTCGATGCTGCAAGCGCGGAGATTTTTCATGCGATTCCCAAACTGGGGCGCCAGAACGAGTTGCTCGCTGTGCTGTTAATAGGTAATTCGCAGCGAACCGTAGTGACACTGCAACGACACATTTTGTGGTTGGCGATTGGTGTGGCGGCCATCGGCATTCTTTTCGGATTGTTTTTGAGTTGGTGGGCTGCCGCACGTGTGACTCTTCCGGTGCGGAGACTTGCAGCCGGCGCGCGCGAGGTTTCCGATGGCAACTGGAACACGCGCGTCGCCGTGCGAGGCAACGATGAAATCGGGCAGCTCGCTCAGTCGTTCAACCGAATGACGCAGGAACTTGTGGATCAGCGCGAGCGGCTGATCCAGGCCGAGCGAGTAGCCGCCTGGCGAGAAGTGGCGCGGCGCTTGGCGCACGAGCTGAAGAATCCGCTGTTTCCACTGCAGACCACGGTTGAAAACCTGCAAAGAGCGAGTACACAGAACCCTGATCAGTTCGAAGAAGTTTTCCGCGAATCCACCGGTATTCTGCTGGCCGAGATCGGAAATCTGAAAACAGTCGTTGGCCGATTCAGCGACTTCGCAAAAATGCCACAGCCGGAACTGGCACCGGTGGACATCAATGACATAGTTCGAAATGTGGTGAAGTTGTTTGAAGCGCAATTTTCCGCGATGGGGCGTCCGCCGATTACCCCGGAACTCCATTTGGGAGAAAATCTGCCAACAATCCAGGCGGACACGACCTTACTGCATCGGGCTATTGAAAACTTGATTCTGAACGCAATGGACGCGATGCCGGCCGGCGGCATTTTGATGATGCGCACCGCTCAGAACGACGGCAATGTGGATTTCGAAATCTCCGATACCGGTATTGGGTTAACTCGCGAAGAAGCGGACAGGATTTTTACTCCGTATTACACGACGAAGCAGCACGGCACGGGGCTGGGTCTGGCGATCGTCCAAGCCATCGTCGCAGACCACAACGGACGAATTTCGGTCGAAAGCGAAATGGGAGTGGGTACGGTTTTCCATGTTGAACTTCCGATTAAGCCGCCGCATGCTCAAGCAACTCCCGCCGTGGTGGAAGAAGTACACGAGAAAAAAGTAGAGGTCTAAAGATCTGTGCCCGCGAAAGCTCACATTCTGATCATTGATGATGACGCGAATACTTTGGCGTCGCTTGCGCGCGCGTTTCGACTCGCAGGGCATGAAGCTACGGTGTGCGACAACGCAGCCCGCGCGATTGAATTGGCGAAGGCCGAGCGGTTCGATTTAATCCTCTCGGATGTTGTGATGCCGGGACGCGACGGCATCGCGCTGTTGGAAGACTTCAAGAATTTGGGAGTGGAATCGACGTTCGTGATGATGTCGGGACAAGCCTCAATCGAAATGGCAGTGAGAGCTACACGCCTTGGCGCGAGCGATTTTCTTGAGAAACCGATCTCAACCGATAAGTTGCTCCTGACAGTAGAGAATACTTTGCGGCTTAAGCGGCTGGAGACGGAGAACCGCGATCTCAAAAAAAGATTGGGTCGCCATCATATTGTGTGGTCTAGCACGGCGATGCGCGAAGTGATGGCGCAAGTGGAACAGGTGGCGGCAAGCGAAACGCGCGTGTGTATCCGCGGTGAGACCGGGACTGGAAAGGAATTGATTGCGCGCACTCTGCATGAAAAAAGCACGAGGCGTGCCGGGCCATTCGTTTCGTTAAACTGCGCAGCGATTCCCGGTGAACTGGTGGAAACGGAGCTCTTCGGGCATGAGAAAGGTTCGTTCACCGGCGCGGCTGGGCGCCACATTGGAAAATTCGAGCAGGCCCATCGAGGAACGCTATTTCTTGATGAGATTGGCGACATGCCCATCACCATGCAAGCCAAGCTCTTGCGTGTTTTGGAAGAAGGTGAGATGGAACGAATCGGCGGGGACAGGCCATTCGCAGTCGATGTTCGCATTGTGGTAGCGACACATAGAAACCTGGAAGAGCACGTTCGCCAGGGAAGATTTCGCGAGGATCTCTACCATCGCGTGTTCGTGTTTCCGGTTGTAGTACCGCCTTTGCGCGAAAGGCGCGAAGATATTCGCGCGCTGGCAGAGCATTTTATTTGCCAGTTAAGCGAGCAGAACAATTGGAAGAAAAAAAGTCTTTCACCGGGAGCAGTCGAGGAACTGGAGCATTATACGTGGCCGGGGAATGTGCGCGAATTGCGCAACGTGATCGAGCGCGTGCTCCTTCTCGCGCCGGGAGATGTGATCGAGGGAAGTATCGTCACACGGGCATTGCCGAATTCCGAGCAAGGAACCGGAGGAAATCTCAGCGCGCCGGCAACCTTCACGGCAGGCGCTCTCGGCCAACGGGTGGAATCCTTCGAACGCGAGACGCTGCTAGCCGAGCTGAAACGGAATCACAATCACATGACGAATACGGCCAAAGCTCTCGGCTTGGAACGCAGCCATCTCTACAAGAAATGCCAACAGCTCGGAATCGACCTCCGCGCCATCCGTTCAGAAACCTAGTAAAACAAATCCTCTGATCCAAGCTCCGTTGTGAAATCTCGAACCGGAATTCATTTCTTTTCAACCGCAGCCTTCAGCGGAATCGAAAGTGCTGAGCCGTCAGTTTTATCGAACTTCAAGTTGAGCCAAGCGCCCACAGTAGGTGCAACATCAATCAATCGAGCGTGATCGATTTTTCCGATTCCGATTGCAGGACCATAAAAAATCATTGAGGCGCGCATTTGCGGACGATCAGGGAAATACCCGTGCGTGCCACCGCGGCTCGAAGGATTTTTCAGCTCACCGGTATATCCGAAAGCGAAGGATGTCCCGTCGGCGGCTTCGAGAGCGAGAAATGCGTTCGGGTCTCCGCCCATCGCCACGATTTCGTCATGGTTGGCAATACGCCGGATGCCGCTCCCTTCCGCGCCAGCCAGTGAATCGAAAATATTGTGCAGCGCGATTCGAGTCGCATCATCGGCAGGATCTTTTACGTAAATATATGCAGAACCCCCGTCAATTATTTCCGTGGCCTTCCAATCGGTGATCCGGCCTTTCGGGTCGAGTGTGATCAAGCCTTTTTGTTGAATCAAAACACCAGGACGCATTTCCTGTGAAATAGGAGCAAATCCGTGGTCAGAAAGCACAACGAGCATGGTGTCCTGCCAGATGCCAGCTTTTTTCGCCGAGGAAATCACCCTTGCGATTTGTGCGTCCGCCGTTTCAGTTGCGGCAGCCGCCTCAGGACTGAAGGGACCTTTTTCGTGTTCCCAATGATCGACCATGGCGAGATGCAGAAGGAGAAGATTGGGCTTTTCATTCTCGATGGCGTAACAAGCGGCGTCGGTCCAAACAGCGTCCGTAAGATCGAGCGGAGGAACATCCGTTTTGAAAGTGGGGAACTGAGCGGCTATTTTTTCGAAGACTCCCGGCGTAGAAAGAGCACGCACGAGTTTCATATCTTCCGGGATACTTGCCCGCCAATATTCCGGAATGTTGAAATCCGCTTGTGCCCCAACCGTTACCGGCCAATGGATTAATGCGGTTCGAAGGCCTGCCTGTCTTGCGAGTTGCCACAAAGCAGGCACACGAATATCTTCGGCGTACCAACGGTAGCCACCAAAGTTTTGATTGAGCGGGTCCCACGCGGGATTAGTAAAGATTCCATGCGCGAGCGGGTTCGCGCCGGTGACCATCGCTGTGTGAGAGGGATATGTAACGGTGGGCATTACAGATTGCACGCCGTCGCTGGAGGCTCCGTTGCGAGCCATTTCACGCAGCGTGGGAACTTTCAAATTGTGCGCGTCCGGCTCCGTGTAACTTTCAGGTTTCATTCCGTCGACGCTGACGATCAAGACGTGCCGAATGGATCTTGCCGGGGAAGATTGTGCCGCACGATTTGGCAGGCTTGGGCCCGCAGCGCTTGTTTTATTCGGCCCCGTCGAGAATATCGAAATCGTAGCCAGCAGAAAAACGCCGGCACAAAGCAGACCTCTTGTCTTGGGCCGCATACGGTTATCTCCCAAAGATTTGCCGGAACAGTATCTACACCGCTCCTCGAAATAGAAGCACAGTAAGGTTACACCAGCAGTTCACCATCTTGCGCGGGCGGGAAAAAAAGGCAAAGGAGTAAGTGAGTTGGCAGATACACGATGAACGCCAGGAACATCAGCACTGCAAGGATGTGCAACGGTGCGGGTCCCCAAGCCCGATGGAAAAAGGGATCAGTGTAAACGAAATTGATATTCGTTTTGGGCGTCGTCGCCAACCAAGAGAACACCACCACCGGAACCGCTATAGCGCATTGCAGAATCCAACCCCGACGATCGTATCCGACGCGGTTCAGCGCCCAAAGAAGCAGAAACGGCATGACGACGTGAAACAGAGACAGCATGCGCACCCACAGCGGAAAACTTGTATCGAACAAATATTCGGTGCCCCCGATTAGATGCTGCCCACTAAGAAATCGCACGGCGGCGTCGGCAGCCCATGCCATATCGATTAGCAGGGAAGAGACAGCTTGGCTGGAGAGCAGAAGAGCATTGCTGCTCCACAAGCCTATGCAGGTAAGCACTACAGCAACGTCACAAAGGTGCAGGAAATTTGCAGCGCCCCAAGTATGCCAATAAGCAGGAATCCATATGAGCAGCCAACAGGAAGCCCCCCATCGAATCCATGTTGGGAAGCGACTTGAGTTTGGGGGTGAGGGAGCCATATTGATAACCGAGTCGCATCGTAACAGAACTCATGGCCGCCAGTGGTTCCGTTGGACACTTCACGCACGCCGCAAAAAGCGATTAAGCCCTTGCGAACTGTGCTGTGTGGCGATATCGTCGATTGCAGCTATTCATGGGCGGTCCGAAGAATGGATGAGAAAAGGTATTACGACGAGAAAGAGGAAACCAAACAGGTTCCTCTCGTGTGCGCGCACTGCCGCCAGGAGAACACTTATCCTGTGCGTTACATAGTGCGCACGAAAAAGGTGCAAATCCCTCCCGGCGGGAACGAAGAGGACCGTGCGAAATTTGCCAAAGCTCGTTCTTATATGGTCCGCGTGGATAACATGGTTGCTTGCCGCAACATCCGCTGCCGCAAGAGGTTCGAGCTCACCGGCCAAAGTGTTTTTCTGATTTAATCCACCCGCCAATTTAAATTCGTTGAGGTTTTGCTCGGACGATCAAATAGAATCTCCCTCGCTCTTATAATGACCTCGGAGCGCCGGTGTTGCGATTTCGCCGTCCAAAATTTCGCGGATCTTTTGAGCTAGAGTTCTCAGATTGAATGGTTTTTGCAGGAATTCCATTCCGCCCTCGAGAACGCCATGGCGAAATATGCTGTCGTCTGTATAACCTGAAATGTAGAGAACCTTTAGATCGCGACCCGCAGCAGCAATTTGCATCGCCAGTTCGCGTCCACTAAGTCGAGGCATCACGACGTCGGTAATCAGAAGTTGAATGGCGCCTGGATGCGCGGCGGCGATATCTAGTGCTTGAATGCCGTCGGAGGCTTCCAGTACGGAATATCCCCGAGCTGACAAGTATTCGCGCACCAGTTCACGCACACTCTGCTCATCTTCGACGAACAGAATCGTTTCTGAACCAGATGCCGGTGTTGGGATGGGTTTCACGGCGGCCAACTCTTCCACTTTCGCGGCGATCTTCGGCAAGTAAATTTTGAAGGTGGTGCCGTGGCCGATCTCGCTATAAACCCAGATGTAGCCGTCGCTTTGTTTGATTACTCCGTACACTGTTGCAAGACCAAGTCCTGTTCCTTTACCTTGTTCTTTGGTGGTAAAAAATGGCTCGAAGATTCGCGCCTGTGTTTTCGCATCCATGCCACAGCCTGTGTCAGTGACCGTCAACATGACGTAAGGACCGGGTTCGACCCCGGCGTGTTGCGCGGTGTAATTCTTATCGAGGTCAACGCTAGCCGTTTCGATGGTTAAGCGTCCGCCGTGTGGCATAGCGTCGCGGGCGTTGACCACCAGATTCAAAACTACTTGCTCAATTTGGCTGGGATCGGCTTTCACGTTGCCCAGCCTCGCTGCGGGCATGAAGGCCAGTTCTATATTTTCGCCAATTACGCGCGAAACCATTTGGATCATGCCACCGACAGCCTCGTTAAGATCCAAAACGCGCGGCTGCAAAACTTGTTTACGGCTAAACGCCAATAACTGCGCGGTAAGCGATGCTGCGCGCTCCGCGGCGGTTTGAATTTGCTCCACATTCGATCTTTGCGGAGCGGATTTCGGCAGACGGTCGAGCAGCATCTCCGCGTGGCCTTTCACTACCATCAGCAGGTTGTTGAAATCGTGTGCGACGCCACCGGCAAGCTCTCCGACCGCCTGCATCTTCTGCGCCTGGCGCAACTGATCCGCGAGATGCTTGCGGTCGGTGATGTCCAGAGCGACGCCGATCACTCCGATTAATTCGCCTTCGCTGCCTCTTAACGGCTGAACGTGCGATTCAAACACACGGCGCTGCCACTCCAATTCGTACGTGACGGATTCGCCGCGCAAAGCCTTTCTGTGAGCCGCGATAGGTGAGAATTCAGGATCTTTAGTCTGGAAATATTCAAATAACGTCTTCCCGGTCAGCTCATTGCTGCGCAAACCGAGAGACTCCAGCGCAGCGCCGACCGCGGAGGTAAATCGCAAGCCTGTATCCGTGGTCCACAATAGAGCCGGCATTTTTTCAATCATTACGCCGAGCCGAGTGCGGCCATGGTGCTGTTCCGTCTGAGCTTTCTCAAGATCCTCTAACATGCTGTTGATGGCGGTGCCCAGATAAGCGAGTTCATCCGCGCCGCGGATTTCCAAGCGAGCAGAGAGATTGCCACTGGCCCCAATTTGCGTGATCCCATCGCTCAAGTCAGCGACGCGGGAAAGTATCACGCGTTCCAGGAGGTAGAGGGTACCGGCGCCAAACAACAATGCGGCAGCCAGCAGCAACATCGTGAATTGAAGCAAAGTGGTTTGGCCCTGCGCGTAAATTGTCCGCGGAAGGATGACACGCAAAATTACGGCAGGACGGCCATAAATATCATCCAGCTCCTGATATGCGGCGAGCGAATCTTGATCTAGAACGCGAATTTGGGTGCGAGATTGATCGGAGATGCGATAGGGGTCTCGCGGGAAGTCCGTATTTGGATTGGAACCATCCAGGCGCGCTACCGTCAGCGGCGTATGGATCATTTGCGAAAGATGCTGGACCTCAGCCGCATCAAGCACTCGCCCCATGATCAAAGTTCCAGCAATGGGTCCGTGCGAATCACTGGTGAGTACAGGTCGCGAATCAACCAGCACGGGACCGCCGGGGAGCATCAAAATGCCCGAGACTCTGCTTTCTAAGCTCCTGTGATTCAATATGGACGAGCCGGTTTTTAGATTCTCGTCAATGCCCTCCGGTACAGGTGCTTCTCCCGCATGCGACAGATCAAATCCCTTGGAAAAAATTTTATGGCCTGAATTATCCAAAATGATGACGAAACTGACCTTGAGCTCTTGAAAAGTTGCAGCCGGAAACTCGGATTTCACATAGTCCGCGTTTGTCCCATGTACGAACGAATAAGTCTGATCCCAGGAAGCGTATTCGCTGGTAGTGCGGTCCAAGGTATTTAGTTCGTTGGTCAATGCGCTTGCTGCGCGATCGAGGTTGTCTCTCGCGAAACTCTCTTCCAGTCGAGCGTACCCGTGCTTAAGAACCAGTCGAGAGAGCAAAAACAAGCTGCCGACTGCGACGAACATAGTCAGAACGATAATCAGCAGGGTCTTCTGCCGAAGCGAAGATGGAAGGTGAATTGCTCCGATGCCTCTGGTGCCCATGCCGGCCTTTAAATGAGTATATCTGTCGATGGGATTAGGCAGGGCTGAGGGTGTCTTAGTCGTACACGGAACCATGCGTAGAAGTCATGTTCCTGTAGGCTGGAAATCCTGGGGAACACGGGATATGCTTCGTACATCCTTGAGCGCGGAAAGCGCATCATTTTTGGTCAGGATTTCTGTGGAAGATCGCGGGAGATAACAATGACGACTGGTTCGCTCGTCTTCCGGCTTGCTGGAACGGTTGCTTTGTTGTTTTTTGCTCCGTCGGGAGAAGTGTTCGCGCAACAGCAGCAGGACGGCCCTTTGCCTCCGGTACCCGCGGTTCAAGCGCAGGTTCCGGTGCAGAATGCGCCAGCGCAGAATTCGTCGGAGTTGCCCAGGCCTGCTGCGCCGTCGGATGCCGCACCAACGCCTGCAGAATCCTCTGCCTCGGCGAACGCTGCCCCGCCTCCCGCAGTTCCAGCCAATGCCAAAGTGGAAGTGCCCGGAGGAACGCACATTCCGCTGGTTTTACACAACGCAATATCGACTCGGAGCGCGCGGCCGGGAGATCCTGTCTATTTTGAAACGTTGTTCCCCGTCATGATTGATGGACATGTCGTGATTCCCGCTGGCTCGTATGTCAGTGGCGAAGTGAGCGAATCAAAGCGTCCAGGTCGAGTAAAAGGGCGCGGCGAATTGATGATCCGATTGAAGACGCTGATTCTGCCGAATGCTTATATGGTCAACTTGAATGCAGTGCCGAGCAATGCCGGAACTGGTGGGAACGAAACGACGGACAATGAAGGCAAGATCATCGGAGACTCGAATAAGGGCGGAGACGTCGGCACAATCGCGAAAACCACGGCCGCAGGTGCCGGCATAGGAGCTATCGCCGGACGAGGGGCGGCAGGCGCCGGGATTGGTGCGGGCGTAGGAGCGGCGGCCGGTCTGCTGGCCGTGTTATTGACTCGCGGGCCCGAAGCCGAACTACCGCGTGGCTCGACTGTGGAAGCCGTCCTTGATCGCGCAATTGTGCTGGACGCGGATAAAGTTCAGTTTACAAGTCCGGGGCAAGCATCCACGCTGGCTGGCCCTCCGAACCGCGAGCCCGCGCGAAGCATTCCGTTCTGACGCCGCCTTAAATCAGGAATTAGCCGCGGTCCCTCTGGAGGCATTCGTCTGAAGATTTGTGCCCGCGAATCTTAGTGGTGAGAAAATTTCGGCGGATGTAGGCATTTGCCCGTTACGAATCCAGTCCCCCACGATTTTGGCTGTTACCGGCGCTAACAAGATTCCATTTCGATAGTGGCCTGTAGCTATAAACAGGCCTTCGATATCGGTCGGCCCAATGATCGGAAGGTTATCGGGAGAACCGGGGCGCAGACCTGCCCAGGTCTCTACTATTTGTGCGTCAGCAATCTTTGGGACCAGCTCAATCGCCGCGTCGAGAATTTTGCGAATACCAGCCGCAGTGAGACTCTTGTCAAAGCCCACATCTTCCAAAGTGCTTCCTGCAACAATTCGTCCCTCGTGTCGCGGGACCAGATAGCCTCGATCGGAACGCAATACGCGATGTAAACGGATGTCGTTCGAGTGAAGTGCGAGCATCTGTCCGCGTACCGGGCGCGTAGGTGCGTAGCGCGAAAGCCAATCGTTTTCAACCGCATTCTCGCGGACCAGAGAGGCGGAATGGCATCCCGCTGCGACAATCACGGATTTCGCCCCCACGTTTTCGCCGCCAGCGGTTACCCCGACGCACGTCCCACCTTGACGCGATATGGAAGTGACCGAACAGCCCGCGCGAATTTCAACCTCGCGATGTCGCAGAGCTGCCAAAATCGCATCCATGAGCGATCTGGGATCGACGGTCGATTCCCGGGACAGCCAGGCAACTGCTTGAGCGGTAGGGCTGATCGAGCTTTCCATCTTTCGCGCAGTCTCAAGTGAAACGGGCTCAATCCCTATACCTAATCTTTGAAAATCGGAGACCATTTTGTCGCGGTCTATTTCCGCACGAGCGCCGGAGAAGATTTGAAGAGCTCCATTCGACGCGAAGTGCATGAAGGGTTCGGAAGCTTCCTCGATGCGGCCGATGAATTGGGGATATAACCGCAGGCTTTCCTTAGCGAGAGGAACGAGGGGTAGAGCTTCTGCGGAATCAGGACCCGGGGAGAGCATTCCCGCGGCTGCCCAACTGGCACCGCGTCCTGGCTCCTCGCGATCGAGAAGAACTACGTCTAGTTTTTCGGCCGCGAGCTCAAATGCGATCGAGCTGCCTATGATTCCGCCGCCGATAATCGCAACGTCAAAAACTTTCACGCCGTTATATTAACAGGAATTTCATCGAGCCGACCTTACGCCCGGGCTAGAGATCAAGATTTGAATCGTTGGTTACGAGCTACAGGGAGTCGACCAACTCCGCCGAAAGCAGACGGGCTTTTTGAGCAAGATTTTGCGCGCGCGCCCAGTCACCAGCCTTGCTCGCTTCATGAGACTGCGACAAAAAGCTCTTTATTTTCTCCACGAGATCAAGTTGCGCGGCGCTCAGCCGTTTGTCGGCTGACTGCTGAAGATTCTTCTGCGCGACGCTGATGTCTTCATCAGTTTTGTGCGCGTAGGTAGCCTGATCGTTGGCTGACATTTGCGGTGATATTAGCGGCGCCGGCGGGCGCGACGATTGCTCAGCGGGAGCCTCCGCGGTCTGGGGTTCGGACGTTTGTCTATGTGGAGGAGGAACTGGCTTTGTGCGCGGAGAGGCCACTGACAAAGGTGCAGTTGATGAAGGTGGCGGAGCTGGGGGCGGCGCTTCGGCCACTTCGGGAGGGGTCGCTGTAGTATCGGGCGCCACATTGGTCAACGGCTTGGAATCTGCCAGCTGCGGCATCGGGGTTGTTGCGACAGGGGTGGCCGCTTTCACGGTTTTCTGTTCACATCCTGTGATCGCGAGCGCTGATGCGCTAGCCACGAGCACAATCAGACCTGTAGCTCTCTTGGTGCGGCTGGGCATTTATCTTTTCTCTTCAGCGAAGGGCTGGCTGAAGTCGCGGAGTTTTCCCGCCGAGGCTTCCAGGGACCGAGCCAGCGGCAATTCTACACGGAAGGTAGTTCCGCGCCCGACCTCCGAATCAAATTCTATCCGACCATTGTGCAACTGCACAAATCGAAACGTATTAGCAAGTCCGATTCCGGTACCTCCCGGCCTGGTGGTGAAGAACAGCTGAAAAATCTTCTTTTGATCTTCCGCGGAAATTCCTTTGCCGGAATCCGCAACAGCGATAATCGCCGAGTCGCCACTGCGGCGTAGGCTTAACGTGATGCGGCCTCCGGGACTCGTAAACTCGCAGGCATTTAGTAAAAGGTTCAGCACCGCTTGATGCATCAGTTGACTATCGACGAGAGTGGGAGGAAATTCCGATGGCAGATCCACTCGCAACTCCACGCCTGCTTGCATGATCGCTGGGCGAGCTGCATCCAGCACATCATCCAGCAATAGACGGAGGTCAGTTTCTTCCAGCTTAAATTCCAACGGCTTGGTGAAATTGAGGAAAGTTTTTACGGCGCGATCCAGCCGGTCGATTTCGCTGTCCAGCATCTTCACTGCTTGTTGCGCCTCGGGCTCGACCGGCATGTTGCCCTTCAGAACTTCAAGCCACAGCCGCATGGAGTTCAGAGGGTTTTTCACTTCGTGCGCCACACCGGCGGTGACGCGACCAAGAGCCGCAAGTCGTTCGGAAACGTGAAGCTGGTTTCCGATGCGTTCGATGGATTCAACGTCGCGCAAAGTGACGAGCGTACCCATGCGAACTCCGTGCTCGCGGATCCCTTGAGCGCTCAGACCTACTCTCTGCGCTCCATTGGCGACTTCCAACATCACTTCGGCGCTTTCCACAGGGATGATTTCGTCTCCCTCGATGCCCAGCGCGTGGCGAATCGGATTCCCCGGCGGAAAAATCTCGCTAACGCGGCAGCCTCGAAGATCCTCAGGGCGTCTGCTGAGGAAATTCTCGACCGATGGGCTTACTAAGACAGCGCGACCGCTAGCGTTGAAAAGCAACAATCCATCTTCCAGGCCACTCATGACCTGATCCAGGTTTTCGCGCAAGGTACTGAAAATCTCACGGACATCACGAAGTTGTTTTCCGATGCCCACGATTTTCGTACTTACCGCGCCCAGTTCGTCACCGCGCTCGACCGGTTCCAGGTCAAATTCGCCGGCCGATATGCGATCCAATTGCGCCGAAATGCGATCAATCGGCGCGAGTGATACACGACTGACTACGAAAGCAAGCATGGTGGACAGCAAAACCGAGGCCAGCGCGTACCACCCTGCGGATTCGAGTAGCGAAGTAATTTCGTTGCGAATCAATGTCGAGGAAAGACCGATGCGAATATCGCCAAACGGTCCGGGCCCTAAGTTAAACGGGAGAGAATCCTCGAAAACTTGCGGCGGCCCGTATAGTGTGCGAAGTTGCTGGAAAAACCCTCCGCGGACCAGCGTATTAACCGGCGGCCTGGCTGGAACTTTTTCTCCGCGGAGTGCTGCATCACTCGAAACCAGGACGATGCCGTTGCGGTCGCTAATCGTAATTTCGTAAATCGTCGGCGAGTATCCCACCGCAGATTCGATCACCGAATTTAGCGAACTGCTGTTGTCGAACGTTCTGCGCGCGTATTCCCGCAGATCATCCGGACTCAATGAAGCGGGAGAATCGCCGCGCTCCGCCGCATCCGCTAAGGCATTTTGACAAGCCAGAAATACCTGTTGCGCAATAAACCGCGCACGATCGTCCGCTTGTCGTAGCGTTTGTCGCGTGAGCCGCGCGATGTACAGACCGGAAACGGCAGTGACGACCGCCAGTACCAAGAGCGAGATCGCCAGTGTGAATTTAGTTTTCAGGCTGAGACGCATTGACCCGCCCCGCCTCGTATTCTTTCAATTTGTTATGAAGCGTCTTCAGACTAATTCCCAGCAATTCAGCCGCGCGGGTTTTGTTTTGGTTCGTGGCATTGAGCGTTTGGAGGATAAGCTCGCGCTCCGCGGCATCCACGGTTGTTCCGACGGGAAAACGCAGCGCGCCTAATCCGGAATTCGTAGTGGCCGGCGTGCGACCAAAATCGGAAGCAAGATGTTGACGTGATACGGTACCCCGATCGGAGGCGATCGCGGCACGCTCCAACACATTGCGCAACTCACGAACGTTTCCCGGCCAGGGGTAGGATTTGAAGAGATCCATCACATCGCTACCCACGCCGAAAACTTTCTTGTGATGCTTCGCAGATATATCTGCCAATAAATGGTCAACGAGCTGAGGCAGATCTTCTTTGTGCTCTCTCATCGGCGGCAGATGAATGTGAAAAACGTTCAAGCGGAAGTAAAGGTCCTGGCGCAGATGACCGTCAGCTACCGCTTCTTCGGGATTTTTGTTCGTAGCGGCAAGAACGCGCACATCCACCGGCGTTTCGACTTTGCTGCCGAGGCGCCGAACCTTACGGTCTTCAAGAACGCGCAACAGTTTTGCCTGGGTCTGCGCCGGCATTTCACCAATTTCGTCAAGCAATAACGTGCCGCCGTCAGCGAGCTCGAAGCATCCAATGCGCCGCTCGGCAGCGCCGGTGAATGCCCCCTTTTCGTGGCCAAAGATTTCACTTTCCATCAACGATTCAGGAATTGCCGAGCAGTTGATCGCCACGAAGGGACGCTCCGCGCGAGGTGAAAGCATGTGTATCGAACGCGCGACCATTTCTTTTCCTGAACCCGTTTCTCCGGTAATAAGAACCGAAGCCGTGGAAGGCGCAGCCATTTCGACTTGCCGCATCACGTCCTGCATCGCCGGCGAAGTGCCTACGAGCACGCCAAGCTTCCCGGCGGTTCGAAGGTCGCGCGTCAGCGCAGCCACTGCTTGTTGGTCGCGCACCTTGCCGAAAGCACGATCAAGCAGCGCTCGCAAAACGGGCGGCTTCAAAGGTTTTTCAATGTACCAGTAAGCGCCCGCTTCGATAGCCTGGACGACGCGCTCATCGCTGCCGCGCCCAGTGATAATGATTACGGGAATTCGTTGGATGTCCTCGCCAAGGTGAGTCAATAAATCCAAGCCGTTCATTCCCGGAAGCTCGACGTCCAACAAAATCACGCTCGGCTGGAAGTCCTGAAACTTGGCGAGCGCTTCTTCGCCGCTAGCCACTCCCAAGACTTCGAAATTCCACCGGCGAAGGAGGGCCTCGTAGCCTTTGCGGGCGTTGTCCTCGTCTTCAACAATCAGTATTCGTGGAAGGGACGGCTTCTCGGGTGGCATCTAGAACTGAATCTACCAGCAGTCCGGCGTAAATCCAAGAACCACGGGCCTGATCCCGGTTTCCATTGCGGGTGACAAGCGGAGGTAAATGGGAGTTAAGCTCGCTTCAGCCGAAGTGCCCGTTCGAGTACCAACTCAAGTTTGGTATTCTCGTCCAGCGTCAATTCCTGCCCGATTCCAGAGGTGACCATAAACGCAGCGGCTGCGCCCATGGCCGCTCCAATCGCCGCATCTTTATTATCATGAGCCGCCATCCCAACCGTCGCTCCCGCGAGTGCGCCGGCGGCAGCAGCTTCAGCTTCGGTTTGGTGATTGCTTGAAGTTGCCTCAATCTCACCTTCATGTTCGTACAATACTCGAATGGAATGAATGCCCGGAGTGCCGATTAACTCAGCTATAAGCGGGACCCAGCCGTTCTGCGTGTGTATCTCGTCGAACGCGAGCCATAACTTGGCGCGCCCGGTCTTGCCGGCGGACACGACTTTGTCGATATGGCCGCGAACTTCTGCGCCACGGGGCAGTGTGGTTCCGTCTGCCGAAACAATTTCCTCAAGCGTTCGAGCGGTGAACTGCTTCCCGCGCTTATCGTCCTTTGTGCTTAGTTTGTCGTGAAGGGCCACCAAAAAGCGCGTCCCTGCGTGGACTTCATATGGCGCGACATTCGGGTTTTGCGAACCGGAATCCTGCGCTTGAGCTTGTACGGATAGACCAAGCAAGCCCAATAGAATTAGCATGGCCAGAATTTGCATTCTGCGTGACATGAACGCCTCCACTTTAATCTCACTCTGCGGCTTGAAAGAGATAGCCCGCTTATATCAGATGGCCCCGGTGGCTAGCCGAGTGGCCTGACGATATACAGAGATTGCCAAAGAAACTAAACCCTGCTTATTCGAAGAAGTTGCAAAAAATAGTTTTGGAAGCCGTAGTCGTGAATTATACTCGTGCCGCTCTGGCGCGATCTGCTCCTGGTGGGTCGCCTGCCAACTTGTCGGGATCCCGGCGTCACAATCTGCGGGTGCATGTAACTTCCCTAATATGCCGCCGTCTTGGATTGCAGCTTTCGGGCCAGGTTAAGACAAAGAGATGTCCGATGCATCTGAAGTAAGGGAGGGGTAATGAGATTCAGAGCCCGCGCAACAATTCTATTCTTATCAGCTCTTTTCCTTATTTCGAACCGGAGTTTGGCTGACGACAACAAACCGAATAAGGATAAAGACGCCATCGCCTCCTCAGCTTCCGCAAATGATACGAACGTGAAAACATCGGCTGACTCTACGAATCCTGGTACTTCATCTGACGCCGGTAGTCCTGCTGCACAACCTGCGCCGTTAGCGCCAAGCGCCGCTTCCAATAGCGCGTCACCGGAAGATCAGCCGCACAAGTGGGTTCCAATGCCGGCCTTGGATGGCACCCCGGGTCTTTTTACCCTGGGCACCGGCGAAACGCTTCCAAAAGGCGGATTCGACATCGTTGCCGGCGTGAATAAATTTTCCCGAATGCCGGGTGATATCACTGTCCTGCAAGTAATTCCTTCGTTCGGAATAGGACTCACGAATTGGTTCACTGTATTTCTTTCGATCGATGCCGATGAGCACATTCACGTGGACCAACCAAGCCTGCTGAGTCTCAATTCCACGAACGGTCTGCAATATCGGAATACCATTTATAACTCGTTTCTCCCGTGTACAGGATGCGCCCCTGCTTATGTGGAAGATTATCCGTTCGCTTCGCACAATGGTGGTGGAGTCGGTGAAATAGACTTGGGATTCAAGATTGGATTGCTCTCTGAGAGGCGCGGCAAACCCATCAGCCTCTCCATTCGCAACGATTTCTATATCCCCACACAGACTGGATATTCCACGCTGCTGTCGAATCAGGTGCAGTCGGGAATGTTCAACTATGGAATTGGGCTGGAAGCCAGCAAGAACCTGTTCCACCACAACATCCTGGCCACCATAAATTGGGCTTACCGTTTCACTCGTCAGTCGGATTACGTCGTTGTCTTTAACGGGACACCTACGCCTTCGGTTCTGAAACTGGCGGGCCAGATGCCCATCGGAGCAGGCTTGCAGATCTTTCCGGAGAAGCGCTTCCAGATCATCACTGAATACGACGGGCTGATTTACGTTGGCAAGCCAATTCAGAACACGACCTTTGGCGCGCGCGACCCGGTCGATAGCGTGATGGGGTTCCGCGTATACGCGCTGAAGAATTTGGCTCTCGACGTTGCCTACCGCTACAACCTGAATTTGACGAACCACGAAGACCGCAATGGTTTCGTGGTGAAAGTAGCGTTTGCGCGTTGGCCGGAAAAGCCGCTACCGCCTGACAGCGTGAGCGCCTCATGTTCCGCAGAAAAATCCTCCGTAATGGAAGGCTCAAACGAGAATGTGGCGGCGACAGCTACTGCGACTGACGCGAGCGGCCGCCCATTGATTTACGCCTGGACCGCTTCTGGCGGAAACGTTTCTGGTACCGGCCCATATGTGCGCTGGGACTCGACCGGATTGGGCGCAGGGAACTATAGCCTCACCGCACGAGTGGACAATGGAGCAGGCAATAATGCCAGCTGTTCAACTTCCATTGCCGTTCGTCCGAAACCAGCCCCGGCTGCGCCAACCATGTCGTGCACCGCGAACCCTTCCACGGTGAACGCCGGTGAGCGTCCTACGATCACAGCGGTTGTAAACGACGTCTCGGGAACCCCCATTACCTATAGCTGGCAGGCGAATGCCGGGCAGATCATCGGAACCGGCGCGAGCGTTCAACTCGACACTTCGAGCCTCGCTCCTGGGACGTACACGGTGACCGGACGCGCGGAGAATGGCGTTCATAGCGCGTGCGATTGTTCTACGACTGTGGCGGTACAAGCGCCGCCTCCCGCACCAGAGGCCAGCAAAATCAGCGAATGCTCTTTCGCCATGAACAGTGCTCGCGCGGACAACGTCTGCAAGCGAGTTTTGGACGATGTCGCCGTGCGCTTGCAGAGTGATCCGAAAGCGAAAATCGTTGTTGTGGGTTATGCCGATGCGAAGGAGCGTGGAGCGCAGAAATTAGCGGCTCAGCGTGCCGACAGTGCGAAAAAATATTTGACCGAGAATAAGGCCATGGATGCCTCGCGCGTGGATGTCCGCACCGATACCAGCGCAGGTAGTGAAGGCCGGCGCGCGGAAATTATTTTGGTGCCGGAAGGCGCCACGTTTTGAATGTGTGGAGTGCCTGAGATCGTAAGTTTGCAGGCTGTCTGTGCTAGTTTTCGCAATTAGGAGCAGCATGGTGACTCGGTGTATCGCTGGACCTTGAATTGCTCCGGAATTCTGGCAGCTTCCAACGGGCTGTTTCCCGCAAGCAAGCCCCGGCATCTAAACGATATGCATTCTTTTTTTTGTACGCCGCGATTAGCTCTGGCAATCATATTCGTTTTTTGTGCCTGCAGCGTCCCAGCTACTGCACAGACTTGGACATCAGGGGGTCCACCGGGTGGCGATGTCCGGGTGTTGGTTTCTGACCCAGTTCGACCCAGCGTGCTCTATCTCGGGACCGCCGACGGCTATATTCTCTCCTCGCCGGATGCGGGCGAACATTGGGAATCACTCGGACGAGTGGCGAACGGCGTCATAACAACCATCATCGTGACTTCGGAGAACGCCGGTGAATTATTCGCCGCGGTCTGGACCGGGGAGACAAATGGAGAGGGCGGCGGAGTTTTTCTAAGCCGTGACGGCGGGAGAACTTGGCTCGCTTCTGGCCTCACAGGCCATGCTGTTCGCGCGCTGGTACAAGCGCCATCGGATGCAAGTATTTTGATTGCAGGTGCGCTCGACGGTGTTTTCCGCTCGAATGATTTTGGGAAGACTTGGGAACGGATCACTACGTCCGGAGATACAGAACTCCGCAACTTTGATTCACTGGCCATTGACCCGCAGGACCCAAGAATTATCTACGCTGGGACATTTCATCTTCCATGGAAAACGGTGGATGGTGGAAAAAACTGGATACCGATACATCGCGGGATGATTGACGACTCGGACGTCTTAAGCCTCGAATTAAATTTCTCGAACCAGCGGCAAATTTTCGCCAGCGCTTGCTCAGGGATTTACCGAAGCGATGACGCCGGCGCGCATTGGAGCAAGATCGAAGGTGTTCCGTATTCCGCCCGCCGGACTCTTACCATTCGTGAGGATCCAGCGACTCCGTCAGTCTTGTTTGCCGGAACAACTGAAGGGCTTTGGAAAACGAGTGATGGCGGAGCGCGATGGCAACGGATCTCTCCAACTAATTGGGTCGTCGACTCCATTGTGCTCGTGCCCGGAATTTTTAGTTCCCCCGGAAACAACGCTGAATTGTCAGTTGTGCACGGACGAGTGCTAATTGGAACTGAAAACCGGGGAGTCTTGGGAAGCGACGACGGCGGTAGCCATTTCCGTCCTTTCAATGCGGGATTTCATCATCAGCAAGTCATTTCCCTTGCTGTGGATAGTCGGAAACCGGCGACGGTCGCCGTAGTGCTCGGTAACTCCCCGGACCAGATTGTCGAGAGCGATGATGGGGGACAGAATTGGTTTGCTATCGACGGGGGCTTAAATGGAGATACGGTGAGAAAAATATTTGCTTCGCCGGTTGGCTGGCTCGCCGCAATGGCGTCCGGTGGTCTTGAACGTTTTCATTCCGCCGAGCGAGAGTGGTTGTCGTCAGCAAATAAGGAGGCTGCGCACTTCTTTGTCAACGACATTGCTTTCAGTACTGGAGCATGGTTTGCCGCCAGCCCTGACGGCTTGTTCAATACCCGTGACAACGGAATGACGTGGAGCACAGTTCCATTCAGTACCGGTAATCTACCCGTCGATTCCGTGCGAGCATCACGCGATGCCCAAAAAATATGGCTGGTTTCCTCTAACGCGCTGGTTTTCTCAGAGGATGCTGGCAAAAATTGGACCTGGAGAGATCTCCCGCTCGATTCAGGAGGCGCGCTGCGCCTCGAGATTGCAGATGACGCGACTCTTCTTGTCGCCGCCAGAAATGGCCTTTACATTTCAGGCGATCGTGGTGCGAGCTGGCAAAGACTTCAGAATGGGTTGCCGGCTGCACGCCCCGACGATTTGCTAATCCGTGGCGATTTTTGGCTGGCCTCAATGCATGGTCGAGGCCTATTTCTATCGCAAAATCAGGGTGCCAGTTGGTCTCACATGAAAGGTGCGGACGACACCGGCCCATTCGTTCAGGCTAGTATTCTCGGAAACGGGTCCAACGACGGGCCAATATATGTCGGGCCCGCCGCCGGCGGACTGTATTTTCTGGACCCGCTCCAAACTCTCGCACTGAAGACCGCCGACTCAACAACGACCGAAAAGTAGCCTCAATTTCTGAACAGATTCGGCTTCTCTTGTTAAGCCTGGAAAATCGGGCGTTCCCGATTTTGCACGCCGGTGTGATGTGTAGTGAATATAGCTGTAATCGTAATCCGTACTATTACGACTTGTTAATCGTTCCAAATCGATACTAGACTCCGCTCGCGCCACACCCCCATTTGACAGATAAACGCTTTCGTTTGAGTGTTCGGTTTGTACCTATTTGGTAAGCGCGTTGCAGTATCAGGCGTGGCTCAGTCTGATAAAAAGGGGAATTGAAGATATGGCTAGCGGGACAGAGGCCTCTTTCGCAGGCGAACGCGCCGCACCGGTTACCGTGCTGATCGTCGATGATGAGGATGCCACGCGAAGTCTCTGCCGCGACGTGGTGGCTGAATCAGGTTTGCGTACGAAACTAGCCGCCACCACAGAACAAGCGCTCGACATTCTCGATCAGTCACCCATTGAAATTGTCATCACCGATTTGAAAGTTCCTCAACTGGGCGGGATCGAATTGCTCAAGCGAGTTAAGGAATCCTACCCGCAAGCAGCCGTGATGGTACTCACGCAGTACGGCACGATCGAGAGTGCTGTCGAGGCCACGCGCATGGGTGCCGCGGATTACGTTACGAAACCTTTTCACGTTCCTGAACTGAGAAGCAAGCTCGACCGTGTGGTGAAACTCCTTGAAGTGAACCAGGAGAACCGAATATTACGTGAACAGATGCGCTCGCGGCCCGGCTTCGCGGGTCTGATCGGCGTTTCACCCAAGATGCAACGGGTTTACCGGCTCATCGAAAAAGTGAGCCAGCACAATTACCCCGTTTTGATTCTCGGAGAAAGTGGGACGGGAAAGGAACTGGTAGCCCGTTCGATACATTTTTCGGGGTTAAGGAAGGCGCGACCGTTTGTGCCTGTTGATTGCTCCGCATTAGTTCCCACGCTGATCGAAGCGGAACTTTTCGGCTATGTGAAAGGCGCCTTCACCGGAGCAGTGCACACCAAGCCAGGCTTGATGGAAGTCGCCGATAACGGCACATTGTTTTTGGATGAGATTGGAGATCTGCCAATAGACCTGCAAGCAAAACTGCTGCGAGCGTTGCAGGAGAAAGAAATCAGGCCCGTCGGATCTACCGAACGTATTTCGCTTTCTGTACGCGTGATTGCGGCCACAAATCGGGACCTGGAATCCGCCGTGCGTCAAGGCGGCTTTCGACAAGATCTCTTTTTTCGATTAAATGTGGTTCAAATTAAGTTGCCACCTTTGCGGGAACGAAAGAGTGATATCCCCATCCTGGCCAATTCATTTCTTGAAAAACATTCTGAAGCGAAAGGAAAAACGCGCACGATTGCTGAAGATGCAATGTCGCGCTTGATGGCCTGGGATTGGCCGGGAAACGTGCGGGAGCTTGAAAATGCTATCGAGCGAGCAATCGCAATAGGGTCAGGCCCAATTTTGCACGTAGGGGATCTCCCGACAAATCTCCATCATTCGAGCGGCGAGCGCCTCCCGCAAAACGACGAAGTTTTACCACTTGAAGAATTGGAGCGACGCGCCATTTTGGGAGCTATGCGAGAAGCCGGCGGGGACAAACTAATAGCGGCACGTTTGCTTGGAATCGGTAAGACAACCCTGTATCGAAAGCTAAAACAATATGAGTCGAAGGATCAGCCTGATTAAAGCCTAAGCCTTCACGGACCAACTCAGCCTCCAGATTCGATTCTCCCGCTGATCTCATATATCTATAAAATTGTCTCCAGAATATTGTCTCTAACTCTACGCCGTGCCAAAGTGGGAATCGCTTCCCTAATTCATCACCCTCTTTTTCTCTACATCCGTGCAAGTAAGCCACTTAAAAGTTAACAACATGGTCGGGCTTGTGCAGTGAAGGGGTATGCCCTTCGCACTTGCTCGCAAATACAAGATTAGGTGTCCCAAGCTGGTGCGACACACTCTCGATTACGCAGTTGCTGTGGCCGCGGCGGTCCTCTTTGGTTATTGGATTGTGTGGGGCGGGTGGTGATCTGGCAATGAAGCGCACGCGCGGCTCCGTTCAGAACGCCCATCGAAACTCGGCTTTCTCTACGGCGGATTCTGCGCCACCGGTAAAATCTCTTGCTCTCTTTTCAGACAATCTTTTTCAGGCAGTTTTCGATTCCAGCGGTGAAGCGCTTGTCGTCATAGATCAGGCAGGCGGCATTCAACGAGCTAACGCGCGAGCCCGTGAATTGCTTCGTCTAAAAAGTCTAGTCACGCCGGGTGTCGGCTTTTTGGAATTTCTAGCAGCCCCGTCGAATGTAGATTTCTCGGAGTTGTCCAACCAAGGCGTGGAATCGACCACTTCAGCTACCCGCGACGCCATCCTGGCGTCGGGCTTTCCGATCAAAATTACACTGCGTGCGGCGCTTCCCGACTCCCACGATCTTTTGCTGTGTCTCGAAGAAGGCTCTTTGGTGCAGCAGGCCGAAAGAAAATCCCGCCGATTGGAAGCAGAAATCGCCAGCATCCTGGATGCCGTTGCAGCCGGAATCGTCTTGTTCGATCCCACCGGGCATTTGCGATTTTCCAATGCACGTTTTGCCCAATATTTCTTGCTGGATCCACAGCAACTCCGGAAACTGGAAGGTTTCGACGAACTGGACAGTATGGTTGCCAAAAGGTTTCGAGATCCCCAGGGATTTGCGGAGCCCTGGAAGTCATTCACCTCAGGAGAAGGTTTGCCGCGCCATGACGAGTTGGAGCTGACGCACCCCTCCCGGCGTATCCTTGAGCGTTTCTCGCGACCCGTGCTGGATCGCGAAGGCCGCGCAGTCGGGTGGCTCGAACTTTACAATGACGTTACCGGCGAACGCGAAATCCAATCGAAACTTCTGCAAACAGAAAAGATGGCAGCTCTAGGGCAATTGGTTGCCGGCATCGCTCATGAACTGAATAATCCTCTCACCACGATTATGGGATATGGCCAATTGCTGCTTGGCCATGGACTTGCCGGGTCCCAGCTTTCAGAGGCCCGAAAGGTCTTTCAAGAAGCGGAACGCGCTCGCAGAATCGTAAAAAATCTCCTGTATTTCGCGCGAGAGAACAAGCCCGAGAGATCCTGCGTCAATTTGAATGAGATTGTCGAACGCACGCTGGCCTTGCGGAGCTACGAACTCCGCGTGGAGAACATCGTGATCGAGTGTGACCTCGCGGCAAATCTTCCAGAAACCATGGCCGATCCTTATCAACTTCAACAAGTTGTATTAAATCTGCTCGCCAATGCGGAACAAGCACTGCTTGAAGACCGCGGCCAGGGCCACGTTTGGATTCGAACACATCGCATCGGACGCAACCGCATATGCTTGGAAGTCTCCGACGATGGCCCAGGGATTCCCGCCGAAGTTGGATCGCGCGTCTTTGACCCCTTCTTCACCACCAAGCCCTCAGATGTCGGCACCGGGCTGGGACTTTCCATCGTTTACGGAATCGTGCATCAGCACGGTGGAGACGTCAGCTTTGAAAATCAACCGGGAGGAGGAGCGCGCTTCGTTGTCGAACTGCCTCTCGTTGCTGTACCGGCCAGAAATCATGGAACGAGCATCGCTCCAGCGCCCAGCACAAAATTCAACGTCAGCCCTGGACGAATCCTGGTGGTCGAAGATGAGCCCACGATTGCTCAATTAATAGTGGATGTTCTCGGCGAAGAAGGGCATCAAGTGGAAGCTGTTCTGGACAGCCAGGAAGGCCTGACGCGCCTTTCGCGAGGTTCCTATGACTTGGTGCTTTGCGATCTCCGCATGCCTCGTCTGGATGGTCCGGCGTTTTACGACACGCTGGTGCGCGCCGGCAGTTCCAATCAGCAACAGATCATATTTGTTACCGGAGATACCATGGCATCGCGAACATTGGAATTCCTTGAGTCCAACAATTTGCCGTATCTGGCCAAGCCGTTCCTGGTGGAAGAGCTGAAGCTTGCGGTCAATTCCAAGCTCGAAAAAGACAGGGAATTGCAGAGAAGACGACACTCCTCCCACGATTCGGAAATGGATTCGGAATTCAAGAAAGTCAGGAAGTCCTAAACATCGGAGGAAAAATGACGCTAGATTGCGAACGAGGGTCGGTACTGATCGGTATGGCTGACGCACATCTTGCCCAACGATTCCTCGCGGCGTTGCAAAGATGCGTGAAGCCCGGATCGGTTTTCATTGCTACCAGCCTTGGCGATCTTTTCGAGCAAATGAAATGCCGCGCTTGGTCGGTGATCGCAGTCTCCAACGACCTCGCTGAAAACCTACCACTGACCGAGATTCTTCGTCAGATACTTGGTGTTTCTCCCATCATCCTAATTGCGCCTCAAGAACGGCAGACGGAAATTGCTGTGTTGGTAGCCGAAGGCAACGTCGACTTCGTGGCTCAAGTTGGAGACTTCTTGACTCTGGCAGCGAGTTTGGTTGAATGCAGAACGCGCCGTGAGCAGGAATCAGAAATGGGTGTGCGATACCCGTCGGAAGTTTCTCACCAGGTTGCCGAGATCTTTCGTCACGAGATCAATAACCCTCTAACCGGCATTCTCGGCAATGCTGAACTTGTCCTGGCCCACGAAAACCGGATGTCCGTAACGGATATTCAGCGCCTTCGCACCATCGTGGATCTTGCCGTACGCCTGCGCGAAACGATTCGTCGACTGACCCACATGCTCCAGGCCCAACCGCACCCCTTAAAATCCTAATTTCGCGGTATCTGTGCAAGTCTTAAGAGAGCCGCTAGCCTATAACGCTACCTGCTGAGACATTCGCGTCGTCAGCTATTTACTTCGGCCGCGAGTTTCCCTACCATGTGCCTTACCTGCCCGTTGCGCCTGGCGCGATTCACTCCGGTGCGGCCATGCAGACAAACACAATCCTATGCCACGTGTACCCCGTCTTGTTGTAAGCGAACCCAACGGTGCTCATCGCGAAGTGCCCATCGGCACAACACCATTTCGAATTGGCCGACAGGCGGGCAACGAGCTTACCTTGCGCGACAGCCGTATCAGCCGCCAGCAGGCGCAAATTCTTTCCGTCAACGGCGCCATGGTCCTGGAAGACATGGGCAGCCGGCATGGAACTTTCGTCAACGGTGAAAAAGTTCTGCGCCACGAATTGCAGCCGAAAGACACCATTGATTTCGGCATGCCTGATTCCTACAAGCTTACCTTCCTGGGCCAGGGAGCCACCATCGAAGAGCTTGTGGAACGCGTGGAGGCTCCCGCGCCCACTCATGCGGGATCCCGCGAGTTGTATCACCTGGGCGTCTTGCTCGAAGTGGCCCGCACGCTCGGCACGGGTCTTTCGCTCGAAGACGTCCTCACCTCTGTGGTAGATGCCGCGATTCAGGTGACGCGCACCGAGCGCGGAGTCCTTTTGCTTGCGAACGAAAAAGGCGAGCTGAATATGATTGTTGCGCGAGACGCGCAACGCGGCACTCTGCGGCCCGATCAGTTGCAGGTATCGCAGAGCGTGGTGAAAAGCGTAGCGAAGACTCGTCGTGAGTTGATTGTGAGCGACACAGGTGAAGACGGAGGAATGAACCAGCAGGAAAGTGTCGCGAGGCTCGAACTGCATACGATTGTGGCGATTCCGATCGACAAGCTGCCAATGATTGAGACTCTGGATGCGACAATCTCCACCAGGCAAGGCGAACTTTTGGGCGTCTTGTATCTCGATAGCCATGTTCCTTCCAGCGCATTCACAGATCTCGATCGCGAAGTTTTGCGCAGTCTGGCGCGTGAGGCTGCCACGGTGGTGGAAAACGCGCGTCTTTTCGCGTCTTCTCGCGCCAAGCAGCGGTTGGATCACGAAATCGAAATTGCCAGCCAAATCCAGAAGACCTTGCTCCCCAAAGCTATGCCTAACACAACGGAACTTTCCGTCGCCGGCTCCACGCTTTCGTGCCACTCGGTCGGCGGCGATTGCTTCGATGTAATTTCGTTGGGCAGCGGTCGCTATGGATTTTTCGTGGGAGATGTTTCCGGCAAAGGAATTTCCGCAGCTCTGCTTGCCACGCTGCTTCAAGGCGTTTTCTTTACCACCGCGGCGATGGACATCGCGCTTCCCGGAGTTTTCTCCCGCGTGAACCAGTATTTGTGCGAGCGAAGCGGCGACGACCGTTACGCCACTGTTTTCTACGGCGTGCTCGACAAAATGGGCCGATTCGAATATGTGAACGCCGGCCATGTGCCACCTTTGCTTTTGCGCAAAGCAGGCGGTTTGGAAGGGCTCGGTTCGGCCAATTTTCCCGTCGGCATGTTTTCGGAAGCGGAGTATCAAAGCACGCGCGTCCAGGTTGAGCCCGGCGATTTCCTGGTGATCTACACGGACGGGGTTTCGGAAGCCTCCAACAACCAGAACGAATTGTTCGAAGAGGCACGGCTGCGCACCATCATGGAAGGCTTCAAAGGCAACACGGTGGAAGAGTTGGGCGACACCATACGCGAAGGCATGCGAGCCTTCACGGAAGGCGCGCCACAGTCCGACGACATCACCATTCTGGTGGTTCAGTACAAGGGAAACGCCGGATGAAGCGCAAGGCCACGCCCCGCGTAGCTGCCGCCACGGCGATTGAAAGGCTCGAACAAGTTGTATCCGTCCTCAATCCCGAAACAGAGCCTGGTGAACTTGCTTCCCAAATGGTGCGCGCCCTTGCTGCGCCAGGACGCCTCGAAGGGGCGCGCCTTTGGCGCATAGTGGAAGGCACCCCCGCTGTCTGGCAGGAAAGTGGCGAACTTCCTCCGCCGGACTTGCGCGGCATCCAAAATATTTTGCGCGGGAAAGATTCCGGGAAAGATGGAACGAGCCATAAATGGCTGCTTGGGCGCACGGGAGATCCTGTGGGAGTGCTTGAAACATCGCTCAAGCGACCGCTCGACGAAAAAACGCGCATATGGCTGGATTTGTTCAAGCGATACGCGGAGGTCGCGCTTGAAAGCAGCGAACGCCGCAACGCGGTCATCGAACTCTCCACTATCGTCGAGGCCACCAAGCGGCTCAACTCCACGCTCGATCTTGCGGAACTTCTGAATATCATTTTGCAGCTCACCACTCGTCAGACCGGTGCGGAACGCGGAACTGTCTTTCTGATCGATCGCGAACGCGACGAAATTTGGTCGCTCGTAGGTATGGGTCTGGACCAGCACGAAATCCGCCTGCCCATCAATCGCGGGATTGCCGGCTGTGTGGCCGCTAGTGGTGACACCATCAATTTGCCGGATGCTTATGCCGATCCGCGTTTTGAATCCGAAGTCGATCTTCGGCTTGGCTTCAAAACACGTTCGCTCCTTTGCCTTCCCATCCGAAATAAGGATGGAGAAACCATTGGGGTCCTGCAGCTGCTGAACAAAAAAGCTGGCCCGTTCACCCACGCGGATGAAGGCATGCTTCGCGCCATTTCCGATCACGTGGCACTCGCGCTCGAAAATGCTCAGCTTCACCGTGAAATGATTCACAAGCAAAGGATGGAGCGCGACCTTGCCCTGGCGCGGAGCATTCAGGTCGGCCTCCTTCCCGAGCGGCCTCCCGAACTGGACGGATTCGATATCGCTGTCTCGCACCGGCCATCGCTCGAAGCCGGTGGCGACTACTACGATTTTATTCCGCTTGCGCCTGACACGATTCTGACTGTCGTCGCCGATGTGGAGGGAAAAGGCGTCGGCTCCGCTATGGTAATGGCGAATTTGCAGGCTACGCTGCACGCTCTGCTTGCCCACCTGCATTCGCTTGAACGGCTGGTTGAATCGCTGAACGATATGATTCTTGCCGATACCCGCGGTCAGAAATTCATGACCATGTTTATAGGCTTACTCGATCAGCCGCACCGCACGTTGCATTATGTGAACGCCGGGCATGTCCCGCCTGCGGTCGTGCGAGCCGATGGGTCCGTGGAATATTTGCGCGAAGGCGGCATGGTGGTGGGGCTATTTCCCAGCGTCCATTACGATCGCGGCCATGTCCGTCTCAACGCCGGCGATATCGTCGTAGCGTGCACCGACGGCATCACCGAAGCCATGGACACGGAATCTGAGGAATTCGGCCAGCCGCGGCTCGTCGATCTGTGCGTGCGCGAACGCGCCAAGCCGGCCCAGGAAATTGTCGATATCGTGCTCAAGGAAGTAGACCTCTTCTCCCGTGGCGGCACCCACGAAGATGACCGCGTGATCATGATCCTAAAAGTTGTCTAGCTGTTTGGCTTGCTAGGACCCCGTGGAAGCGTAATGGCGAGTGCCGATGTTCCACAGGGAGATTGCGAGAGTTAGAAACGCAAACGCAACGACGGGAACCAGCGGAGCATATTCCGGGTGCACCGTGCGGCCGAGCAGACGCACACTGGGATAGAACGACGCTAGGCCAAACGGAATGATCCAGCACAGAAAAAACTGCACCACTCCGCTGTAGATGGAAAGCGGGTAGCGTCCAAATGCGATCACGTTCCAGATGGGCGGATGCACGCCGATGCGATCTTCAAACCAAAAGCAGACCGTAGTGAGCAGCAGAAAAATCGATACGTAAATGATCGCCGCGCAGGTTCCAAAGAAAAACAGCATCGCAAATTTCGCCGGCGCCCATGCTAGCCCAAGCCGCCTGGAAGCCCACCACAAGCAAAAGATACCCGTAGCCACTTCCTGGAGGGACTCGATGCGGAAAGTTTCAAACAGCACCTGGAAAAGGGAGGAAACCGGTCGCAGCAAGACGCGGTCAAATTTGCCCTCAATGATGAAATTATTTCCGAAATCGTAGAGATTCAAGCTCACGATGTTGAAAATGCCGTAGGGAATCAGCGAAAAGCCATAGAGAAACATTACTTCTTCGAACCGCCATCCAGCAAGCTGCGTGGCCTTCTGAAACAAAATGATGACAAACCCAAGGCCGAAGATCGTCGCGGCAAAACTGGTTCCCAGGCTTATGAAGAAGTCGCCGCGATAGCTGACGCGTACTTTGGCGTATTGCGTGAAGTAGTCAAAGAATAAAAGTGCGTGGCGCTTTACGGCTGCAATGGCGCTCATCAGACCGGTTTGTTCTTGAAACAAATCTTCGTGAGGCGTTGGAGGCATCCCCTCGCCGGATTCGACCGCGCTCTTCATGAGATAGGGCTAACCTCCGTGAATCGTAATGTTACGTAACGAGCGATTCCACCAAAGATGTGCAAGCAGCAGCAGCGCTGCCACCCAGAACCACTCAGTGGCAAGCGCACGCACTGCATGCGCACGGTCTAGCTTGCCGAGATAAATCTGTAGCGGCGTGTAAGCGATGTGCTCAAACGGCAACCACGCCAGCACTTGCTGGATCTTTTGTGGGAAGAACGCCATTGGAATCAGCAGTCCTGATAGTAATTCGATCAGCCAATACTTCGCGCGAATGAGCGCCAGGATCGATTTTAATGGGATCGCGCAAGTCCCAATCATGAAGTTGATAGCGCCCATCAGGAAAAAACTTCCGAGCACAGCGACCAAGAATAGCAAAAAGTCGCCGCGCGACGCAGGGCCTTGTACCGGAAAAACCAGCGCGACGACAACCGCGGTTGGCAGCGTCAAAAGCACCAACCTAAAGGCGGACTCGCCCATCGCCCGAAAAATCCACATCCATTGCACGGAAACAGGCTTGATCAAGTCCATGGCGATCTTACCTTCGATCACTTCGTAGGCCATTTCCTGGTCAATCGTGTTCCAGTAGAACGAGCGAATCATCCAGCCCACGCTGACGTAAGTAATCATTTGCGCCAGGTTGTATCCCGCAATCGACTGCCCGCTGGTGTACACCGCGCTCCAAATAAAATAGTAAACGGTGACGTTCAAAAAATACGTGATGATCCCAGTAAAGTAGCGGAGGCGGAACGCGAGAATGTTGACGAAGCCAACGCGCGAAAACTCCGCGTACGGCACGAGCGCCTGTGCCCAACTGCTCACGCAACAACCTCCGGCAGAGCTTCGCCCGCATAAATGCGCTTGATGATTTCTTCGATCGGTTCGTCTTCGATCAAAATGTCACGGACTTCAACGGCGCCTAAAATTTGCCGGATCAACTCGGCAGTCGCCACCTTCACGCGGTCGAAGCGAATGCGGTAGGTCAGTTCGTCCACTTGCTCCACTTCAAGCCCGTCACGCGAGAACTTCGAAATCCCGGCAGCCTCCGCGCGGTCTTTCAGCGCAAACTTGATTTGCTTGGTGCGCAACAGTTTTTCTTTCAGATGACTCAGCGGCCCGTCGTAGAGCACCTTGCCATGGTCAATAATCATAATGCGGCGGCACAATTCTTCAATGTCGTCCAAATCGTGGGTAGTTAATAATACAGTGGTCCGGAATTCGCGGTTAATCGCACGCAGAAAATGGCGAATGTGGTCCTTCGCCACCACGTCCAGCCCTATCGTGGGTTCGTCCAGGAAAAGCAGCGGAGGATTATGCAGCAGCGCCGCAGCCAGATCGCAACGCATGCGCTCGCCCAGCGAAAGCTTGCGCACGGGAGTATGCAAATAATCCCGCAGGCCCAGAATCTCGTCGAACCGTTCCATCCGCGCATCAAAGTCACGCTGCGAGACGTCATATATCCGGCGCAGCAATTTGAAACTTTCAATTACAGCGATGTCCCACCAAAGCTGGGTACGCTGCCCGAACACAACTCCAATCGTTTTCACATATTGACGCCGCTGCCGATAGGGGACGAAGCCATTAATCCGGATCTCGCCGCTGGTCGGCACCAAAATGCCAGTCAACATTTTGATGCTCGTAGATTTTCCAGCCCCGTTTGGCCCGATGTAGCCGACCATTTCGCCGCGTTCAATCGAAAAGCTGACGCGATCGACAGCCGCGACAGTGCGGTAATCTCTGACAAAGAGATTCTGAATGGATCCCCAGATTCCCTCACGACGATTAAAAGTGCGGAAGTGTTTGCACAATTCGTGGACGTGAATTAATGAACCAGCGCTCATGAATATCGGGATTCTAGCACCAGCGCGTCGCCGAGCGGGCCGCTAGGTCGCACCTCTGCCCGGTTTAGACGACGAGCTTCAATTTTCGGCGCTTTAGAAATCGAGAGGAATTGAAGCAGAACGAAGGTGACGACGACGCTAACCCTTGTGGCAAACGGAGCAATGCTTCGCTTCATAATTCTCCATCGTGACCTCAAACATATTGTTGCAGCCAATACAGACCCGATGGATTTTCAGCGGCTTCTTGCCGGTGTCCTCGTTTCCCGTGGATTCACTATGCTGACTTGTATGCGGCGCGCTCATTAGCAAATTCTAGCACGCAATGCCGGCATCATGAAGACCAGCCGGATCTCGGCTTGCAGCATCCAAAAAGGGTCATCACCTGGCCCGCTTTGGGGTTTGCTTAGGCAGGCCCCAAACGGGTCTGTTACAATTTTATGACTAGGGGTAAGCTTCGCAGTCGACCATGGCGGAAAACAACAAGCGAAAATGGATCGTCCTCGCCCTGGTCGCGGCGCTCGCCCTCGCCGCAATAATTGTTATCGCGGGACGCGCTCAAGCCCCGGCGGTTCCAATTGTCAGAGTGTCTCGCGAGGACTTGGCTTCCGCGATCACTAGCAACGGAAAAGTCGAGCCGATTTCTCCCTTCATCGCCCACGCGCAATTTCCCACCTTTGTCGAGAAAGTGATGGCCACTGAAGGTCAAGCCGTTTATCGCGGACAAGTAGTTCTAGTCCTCGATGACGCCGACACGAAATCCCAGCTCGCCCAGGCGCGCGCCGACTTGCTCGCGGCACAAACCGCTTTGCAAAACGCTCGTGCAGGGGGCCCGCCCAGTGAGGTCGCTCAGCTGTCGGGAGACCTGCAAAAAGCACAGTCTCAAGTGGCGAACCTGGAACGCACGCAGAAGGCGCTCACCGATCTAGTCGCCAAGCAGGCTGCCACTCAAGACGAACTTGCTCAGAACCAAGCTGCCTTGGCACAGGCTCGCGCCAATCTGCAAGCTCTCGACCAAAGGATGGCGGCGCTAAAGCAACAAGCCAGTGTTGATGTGCAGACCGCTGATCTGCGCCTGAAACAAGACCACGGCCAAGTTCAGGCATTTGAAACAAGGTTGCGCTCCGCTACGGTTACCTCTCTTTTGGATGGCATTCTTTATTCACTTCCCGTACGCGTCGGGGACTACGTGAAGGTCGGCGATGTTCTCGCGGAGATGGCGGACTTGCGCCAGGTTCGCGTTCGAGCGTTCGTTGACGAGCCTGACCTCGGCTGGCTTGCGCCGGGAGAGGACGTCCAAGTCACTTGGGACGCTATGCCCAATCGCACGTGGACTGGAAAAGTCGAGCAAGTCCCCAAACAAGTGGTCGCGCGCGGCACTCGGAGTGTGGGCGAAGTTCTCTGTTCGGTCGAGAATGACAAGGTCGAGCTCCTGCCAAATATAAATGTTGAGGTCCACATTGTTGTCCGGCAGCGCCCGGGTGTTCTGGTAGTTCCGCGTGTTGCTGTGCGTTATGACAACGGCCAGCACTATGTTTTCGTTTTCGACGGTGAAAAACTTCATCGACGCGATATAACCGTCGGCGTGGCAAGCTCTGATAAATATGAGGTGGTTTCCGGCTTGTCCCTGGGCGATAGAATTGCCGTGCCGGGAGACATCGATGTAAAGGATGGCATGGAAATCCGACCTGCGGAGGCCAAATGAACGTCCGTTCTGGATGTCGTCCTGCATGCGTACTAAGACTTTCGATCGCGGTTGTCGCTCTCATCCTCGTATTGGCGGGATCTGTGATGTCGAACGCCCGCCCGGTTTTCGCCGCAGGATCGGCTCCAGATGCCTCCGCAGCGGTTCAGACCGCGCAGCATCAGTTCAACTCCGGGAACTACCCGGCTGCCCTAAAAACCCTCCAAGCGGCCTCGGCGCAGAATCCCAATAGCGCTGAAGTTCAATATTGGCTTGGGCGTTGCTATTACGAGCTCCGCGATTACGACAATGCAATCGTCGCCGGTGAAAAAGCAGTGGAACTCGATCCGAAGAATTCCCTCTTCCATCAGTGGCTCGGCACGATTTATGGAGGCAAAGCCGATCGAGATCGCAGTTTCTCCGACGCTCGAAAGGTAAAGAAGGAGTTTGAAGAAGCCGTTCGTTTAGATCCGTCTAATGTGCAAGCTCGCCGCGACCTCGAACAATATTTGATGGAGGCTCCTTGGGTGGTTGGTGGCAATAAGGATGAGGCCCGCAATCAGGTTACCGCTATCGAGGGTATAGATCCTATCCAAGGTCATTTGGCCCGCGCCGAGTTCGACCTGGAATCCAAGAAACCCGAACTTGCTGAGAAAGAATATCGCGACGTCCTAGCGGCAAAACCAAAACAAATTGATCCTTATCTTGACGTCATAACCTTTTTCATCCATGAGAATAGGCCGGCTGACCTGGAAGCCGCGATTCAAGGCGCAGCGCAGATCGCTCCGAACGATCCCAGACTCAATTACGCGCGCGGTGTTTTGGGAGTTCTTTCCAGCAAAGATCTTTCGCGCGCCGAGGAATATCTGAAGTCCTATCTCGCCAGCACACCCGATAGGAGCGATTGGCCACCTCACGCGGCCGCGCGCGAATGGCTTGGACGGCTTTACGAAGCGCAAGGTAAGCGCGCCGAAGCGGCCGAGCAATATCGCGCAGCGCTCCAACTGGATCCCAAACGCAAAGAAGCCAAAGCACGTCTAGAAAAACTCGAGAAGGTATCGGGCTAATTGCTCCAATTGGAAACTTCAAATCAATTAAACGCATCCGATTAACAGGCTCTTTAATGCAACCACTTCGCGGTTCGCCGACAGAATGGCGTGAGACCTGGGCTCTCGCCATGCAAGCGCTTCGCGCCAATAAGGTGCGGGCCATGCTCACGATGTTGGGCGTGATCATAGGAAGTGCTTGTATCGTTCTCGTTGTTACAGTCGCTTTGGCTGGGAAGCGCTACATCATAGGGCAAATCGAAGCCGTCGGATCCAATCTTGTTTACGCGCAGATCATCCACTCAGGGGCGGCCCGCCCGCTCACACTCGCGGATGAAATTACCCCTGCCGATATGCAAGCCGTAAGAGAAAGTGTTCCCGGGGTTGTTGAGGCAGCCGGTACCAGCGATATGACCATGTCGATCAGCGTCGATGGTCGTGAACACCCTATTATTTTAGTTGGTGTCACCGACGGATATCAGAAGATTCGAAATTTGATCATTTTGCAAGGCCGCTACCTCGATCCTGATGACTTGAGGACTCAAAGCAAAGTCTGCTTACTGTCTGAGTATTTAACGAAGCTTCTGTTTCCGTCGGAAAGCCCAGTCGGAAGAGACATTGCCATTGGTGAACTTCATTTCACCATCATCGGCGTTTACAAAGAGCGAGTAAGCACATTTGGACAGACAGAAATTCGCCCTGAATCGGTGATCGTTCCTTTTTCTTTAATCAAGTATTACACCGGTACGGAATACTTGAAAACTTTGTATGTGCAGGCGGCTAAGCCGGAAGACGTCCCCATGGTAACCACTCAAGTTCAACAGATAGTGGAGAGTCGTCACCGTCCGGACGCGAAATATCGCGTGGAAAACCTTGTAGGGATTCTGGAAGCGGCCCACAAGATCTCACTTGCCCTTACCATCCTGCTGATACTCGTCGCTATGATAGCGCTTACGATAAGCGGCATCGGTATTATGAACATCATGCTGGTCACTGTTACGGAAAGAACGCGGGAGATTGGCATCCGCAAGGCGATTGGCGCTCGCCGCGACGCCATCCTTTATCAATTTCTAACGGAAGCCGTGTTAATTAGCGGCACTGGGGCCATCATTGGTATTGGTATTGCTGTTTCCATCCCAGTCGGCATCAATTTCTTGTTCCGCTTCTTCCCCGAAGTTGGCGCAGTTACCATTCCCGTGTCATGGATATCCGTGTTACTGGCGTTCATGGTTTCGTGTTCCACTGGCTTGTTGTTCGGTTATCTTCCCGCCAGTCGAGCTGCTAATCTTCATCCCACGGAATCACTCCGCTATGAATAAGAGTTCACGAGCGTTTCTTGTTGCGCTGGCGGTGATCGTATTATGGCCGGCGGGCATTGCGAACGCCCAAGATAGTGAAAAAATGACCATGCGTCAGGCTGTCACCTTGGCCCTGCAAAACAGCCGGGACTTGGCGCTCGCTCGCGTTCAATATACTGTCGCGCTCAACGAAGCCGGTGTTGACCGCGCCGCATTTCAACCGAACCTTTATACCGGCTCTGGCGCAGCCTACACGTCTGGCTTTCCCTCGATCGGCGGCGATCCGCCCGCTGTCTTCCAAATGAGCTACGACCAAGCACTCTTCAATCCGCTGCTGAAAGGGCAGCAGCATGCCGCGGAAGACCGCGCCAAGAACATGAAGCTTGAACTCGACCGCATTCATGACGACGTGATCGTTCGCGCAGCAACTTCCTACCTTGAACTTGCCAAGGTGCGCCACTCGCTTGACGTCATGCGTAAAGAACAAGCCAGCGCCGAAAAAATCCTCGGCGTCACGCGTGAGCGCGTCGCGGCTAATCAAGAGCTGCCCATCGAACTGACACGTAGCGAGTTGGCGCAAGCCCGCGTCGCCGAAAGAATCATTAAGCTCGAAGGGCGCGAAGAAGCCCTGGAACAGCAAATTCGCAATCTAACAGGAATCCCGGACTCACAATCTATTGACGTGGATACCGAGGAACCCTCTTTTGCCACAGATCTGCCTCTGAACGAGGCGACCGATCAGGCCATCAAGAGTGATCCGGGCATTCTAGAAGCCGAAAATGAGCGCCTCGCGCGCCAGCATTTGCTCCGTGGTGCACATCTGAGCTACTGGCCCACGGTGGATGTTGTTGGACAGTACAGTGTCTTAAGCAAATTCAACAATTACGATGAGTTTTATAAGAAATTCGTTCGCAATAACGTAGATATCGGTGTTCGGATAACCATCCCGATCTTTGCCGCAAAGACTCGCGCAAATGTTGCTCTTGCGAAAAGCGAATTGAACGCGGCTGAACTGACTCTGGGGAATAAGCGGCAGCAAGTGCGTCTGGACGTTCAGCAAAAAGCGCGTACCGTGCGTGAAGTCGACGCTACTCGCGAAGTAGCCCGCCTGGATTTGAAGCTGGCACAGGAAAGCCTGCAATTGGCGCAAGCTAAGTTTGACGAAGGCCGGCTAACCTTGCGCGATATCGAGCAAGCACGTCTGGATGAAAGTGACAAATGGGTAGCTTTCCTCGATGCCGATTTCGCGCGGCAGCAAAGTCAGCTAACTCTTTTGCAGGCAACAGGTCAGCTGGCGAAGGTGTTTCAGTAACGAACCAGGAGTAACCTTGTGTTGGGCTTGCCATCAAAAATCAAGTAAACTAGATGCTTGAGCAACGGAATCTATAGGTCTGTTTGAACCCTGAGGGGGTAAGAGTAAATATGGCGTCAGTAATGAAGACTTTGTTCCTAAATCCGCCGAGCTTTGAAAAGTTCGATGGCGGCGCGGGTTCTCGTTGGCCCGCCACACGCGAAATTGAGTCCTACTGGTATCCGGTTTGGCTGGCTTATCCGGCGGGAATGCTGGAGGGCAGCCGTTTGCTTGATGGACCCCCGCACCACATTACGCCGGAGGAAGTTGTCCGCATCGCGCAGGATTATGAGTTCGTGGTTCTGTTCACTTCCACGGTAGGTTTCTTTAGCGATCTGCGCATGGCTCACGCGATGAAGGAGAAGAAACCAGGCCTCAAGATTTGCTTCGTCGGCCCCCAGGTGCAAATCAAGCCAGCCGAAAGCTTGCTGTCGAGCGCAGACATCGATTTCGTCGTCCGCGGTGAATTCGATCATGCCGTCGTGGAATACGCGCAAGGTAAGCCTATCTCCGAGATCTTAAGCGCCAGCTATGTGAAAGATGGCAAGGTTGTCCATAATCCGCCGCGGCCGATGCTGCAGACCGCCGAGCTTGACGAACTTCCATTTGCGACTGAAGTCTATGAAAAGAATCTCAAGATCGAGAATTACAACGTTCCATTTTTGCTGAACCCATATGTCTCCTTCTACACGGCGCGCGGTTGTCCGGCTCTTTGTACCTTCTGTTTGTGGCCTCAGACACTTTCCGGGCACGCGTGGCGCGTGCGTTCCGTGGATAGCGTGGCAAGGGAATTCAAGCAAGCGCACAAAATGTTTCCGCAAGCCAAAGAATTTTTCTTCGACGACGATACATTCAATATCCGCAAAGATCGTGTCCTCGCGCTGTGCAAGGAATTCAAGCCCGTGGGTTTCCAGTGGTCGTGCACCGCGCGTGTCCATAGCGACTATGAAACATTAAAAGCAATGGCCGACGCCGGCGCCCGCTTGTTGATTGTTGGCTTCGAATCCGGCGACCCGCAAATCTTGAAAAACATCAAGAAGGGTGCCACCGTTGAAATGGGACGCACTTTCGTTCAGAACTGCAAGAAAGTCGGCATACACGTTCACGGCGATTTCATCATAGGCTTGCCCGGCGAGACGAAAGAAACTATTGAAAAGACCATTGAGTACGCGAAAGAGCTCGACTGCGAAACCATTCAGGTTTCCATGGCCCATGCCTATCCCGGCACCGAGCTTTATGATCAAGGGATGCGCGAAGGCTTTCTAGCTAGTGAAGCGGCCACCGACATTAACGGCCATCAACTTCCTCACCTTGAGTATCCCGGCCTTTCGCGCGAATACATGGTTGACGCGGTGAACCGTTTTTACGACAGCTATTATCTGCGCCCCCGTGTGGCGTGGCGCATCGTGCGTGAATCTTTGTGGGATTCTCACGAGCGCAAACGCTTGTTTCATGAAGCCGTGGATTTCTTGAAGCTGCGCCATGACCGCCGCAAGGTGGCCAAGAAAGGTGTGCAGAAAAAAGTTCTCGTCTCAGCGCCGCCCATGGAGCCGCGTCCCCCCGTCGGAGTACCAAGCGAAACACAGAACGCATGAAGTCGTCCGAAGGGCTTCATCTCAAAACCTATTGGTTGCTGTTTTTGATGGTCACTTTTGGCCCGGTAGGGGACATTCTGCTTGGCAAAGGCATGAAAATGGTTGGCGTTCCTCCTACGTGGACGCCGAACGAGATTTTTCATTTTTTTCTGCGCGCCTTTTCCTCTTCTATCGTGTGGCTTGGAATTGGCTCCCTGCTGACCTATTTGGTCTGTTATACCCTGGTGCTCTCGTGGGCGGACTTTAGCTACGTGCAGCCCGCGTCGGCAATCGCATATGCCATCGTGGCGTTGCTGGGCCATTTCTGGCTCCACGAATATGTGAGCCCGCGCCGATGGTTTGGTATTGCGATTATATGTTTTGGCGTTCTGCTTGTGGGCAATACGGCCTTTAGAACCACGGAGCACCACTGATGTCATTAGAAGCGGCCTTGCTGGCATTGATCGTTCTCGGCGGGACTGCCGGCGAACTTTGCATCACGCGCGCAATGAAGGTCGTCGGTGAGGTGCACGACTTCCGGCCGGTCGCGCTGGTGCGAGTTTTTGCTCGAGCCATGCGAATACCCTGGATGTTGCTGGGTCTATCGCTGATGGGCATCGGTTTTTTCGCGATGCTGGCAATGCTCTCGCTGGAGAACGTCAGCTTCGTGGTACCGTTCACTGCGCTTACGTTTGCCGCTGGAGCATACGGTGGAAGTTTGTTCCTCGGCGAGCGTGTTACGCCGCTCCGCTGGGCTGGAATTCTTCTGGTTTGCCTTGGAGTTCTTCTGGTAGTACAGGGCAAAGGCTAGTGCCGTATGTGGACGATGGCGTGGACGGTGGTTCGCGACGCGCTTCTGGCGCTGGCGGCCGCTCCGGTCATCTACTATTGTATTGCCATCATCGCGGGGCAGAGATTCTTTGGCAACAAACCCGTTAGCTCCTCCCAGCCGCTGGATTTTGTTCCCCCTGTAAGCATCTTGAAGCCGATTCGCGGGCTCGACCGCGAAACCTACAAAAATTACTCCAGTTTTTGCATGCAGGATTATCCCGAGTTTGAAATTCTATTTTGTGTGAGCGATGAGGGGGATCCCGCAGTGCCAGTCATCAAGAAGCTGATGGCCGATTTTCCGCAGCGCTCGATTCGTTTGCTGATTGGGGCGGAAGAAATCGGCGTGAGCGACAAAGTGAATAAGCTTTGCCGCATGGCTCGGGAAGCACGCCACGATACTGTGCTCGTCAGCGATAGCGATGTTCGCGTTGATCCGAATTTTCTTCGCGAGGCAGTGAAGCCGTTTTCCGATCCGGAAGTGGGGGGAGTCACTTGTCTGTATCGTGGACTCACGGACGGCAGTTTCGCCGGGGATCTGGAGGCGCTAGGTAACGGCGCCGATTTTGCGCCTGGCGTGCTGGTGGCGCGGCTTCTTGGCGGGGTCAATTTCATGCTTGGAGCGGTGATGGTTACCACGAAGAGGCACTTGGCTGAAATCGGGGGTTTCGAATCGCTGGCTGATTATTTCTGCGACGACTACGAGCTTGGCAATCGCATCGCCTCGCGGGGTTATCGCGTGGAGCTGAGCCGTTTTCCGGTGGACATTGTCTATCCGCACGAAACATTCGGCGGCGCGTTTCGCCATCAATTGCGCTGGAACTTGAGCATCCGCTACTCGCGGCCGCGGGGGCATTTTGGATTGATATTTTCCAACTGGGTGCCCTGGGCGGTCTTGGTTGGCGCTCTTGGGTCGTGGACGGCCGCTGTAGTCTATCTGGTGATTGCGCTGGTTTTCCGTACGGTGATGGCGATATTCGTGGGAGCGTGGGGGATGCGCGACCCGTTGGTTTTGCGAAAATTTTGGATGTTACCCGTGCGGGATGTGTTCGCATTTGCGATTTGGGTGGCGAGCTTTTTCGCGCGACGCATTCACTGGCGCGACCGGTGGTTTCGAATTCGCGATAAGAAACTCGTTTCAGTGTGATCGGGCGATTGCGTGAAAGCCGCGATTATGGACGGTTGACGAAGGCGCTTGCTCCCGGTAAAGTATCTCAGGGTCGTGCCTACGGCCCCTTTTTTTTGTCCGGTGACCTGTTGGGAGGTCGTACAATTGGCAGTACATCAGATTCTGGATCTGATTATCCTGGTTCGAGTCCAGGCCTCCCAGCCAAACTCCTGAGTGAAATCCGCAGACTAAAAGCGTCGCCGTGAGGTGGAATTTGGCGCCCGCTTGTTCGCATGGCTTTGCGCGATTTCTGTAAATCGCTAAATGCAATTCTAGACCCGGTTAGACAGGGCTTAATCTTTTGATTTCTATAACATCTGTTTTTGACCCAGAACCGGTTAGAAGTGGGCCACCCCTTCGCGAAACTCCCTTTTTTTCATCACAGAGCGTTCCGTTTTTCCGCTCCAGCGACACTGTGTGCGCCGTCGTCTGCTGGCGGATGCATGAGTAAGGGGCTGAAATTCGCAGAAACACAGAAGGTCGAGCGCCTACGGGTATTCCAGCGCGTTTCAAATTCGCGTTACGAATTGCGGCTTTTACTATCACGGCCGACGGTAGCATTTTTTTTCGCATGAATACAAGGGTTGGAGGCGGTGGACCTTATACTTAGTTGCGACGATTCCCGTTTTGGGAACAAGGATAGGGAGAAGTGCACTCAAAGACGATTTGACAGAGCCGACATGATGAGAGACGCCCGGTCAGAAGTTCCAGCGGCAAAATTGACAGCCTGAAAACCTTCCGCACTGAGTATCGATCACGAGTTGTCCGGCGGGAAACAAAACGCCTGCGCTCTTGTTATTATCCTCGTTCATGTACGAAAAAGATCCGCGCGAAAAACCGTTGATTTTGCTGACGCGATGACGTAGTACAACTCTTTAGAGGGCTGCACCTCAGCGCTTTAGTGCCGCTACGCGGGCCGCCAAATACCAGCAGGATCGCAGACTCTCACAAATGTGAATCGCAAATTGCACCTTGGAAGAGAATGGAGGACTGCGATGAAGTACGCAGAAAAAGCAGCGGTCATTGTTGCAGTCTTTTTTGTTGTTCTAGGCCTCGCCGCCTCCCGCGGTTTCACCATTTCCGCGAGTCAGCCACACGCCACGCCTCGCGTTGCGGCTCTGCCAGTCATCGTCCAAGACCAGATGTTTCAGCTTCTCCAGAATCTCGAGCAGGAATTCTCCATCGACCACACCGTGCACTGGAAGCATTCCGTACCTCACGTGGGAGACGTGACCACTTCGATGTCCCTCGTGCCGACAAACTTTGACGGCTGCTCGGTGGTCTGGAGCCAAACGCAAGAGGGCACCGTCTACGGGCAACTCTTGTACATCGAGACCCGCCGCTTTCAGGTCCCACTGTCCTCGATCGACGCCAAGGGAATCGCAGTTGAGCCGGTCGCCGCTGGACTGAGCCAGCGCCCTGGGATTGAATCAGACGATTACTACACAGTCCTTCTGAAATCAACGAGTGGAAAGAACACTATAAACATGGTGGACCACAACATCGTGTTTGAGGAGAAGCGCGGTCCGATCGCTTCTGTGAAGCAGCTCATGGTTTCTAGCGCATGGCTGCGAGTCCGCCAGGAAGAGCAGGGCGAAAAGATAAAGATACAGTTTCAACAGGCCATCTCGGCTTGCATCGCAGCGGGTCAATGACGCCGGCCAAGAGTTTTACTTAATTTGTGGGTCTGTGCGTTTGCGATTCTGAGACAAGTGTCAGACAGGGAGTGAGGTGCGGTGGGGATGCGTTTGGGATAAGGATGAATTCAGTTCTTTTTTCGATCGAGTTCGGACCAGCGCTGATACAGAGTATCGACAGTTTTCTGGGCGGCTTCCATTTCCGCGAATGCGATTTGGAGGCGGGAGGCGTCGCTGGCAATTTCTTTATCCTCCAGAGCGGTGCGGCGGGCTAGAAGAGTCTGCTCGGCTTTGGCGATTTGTTTTTCGATGGAGGCTAGTTCGCGGGATTCGGCGTGGGTCAGTTCCGTTTTTGGTGATGCCGACATGATTTCGGGCGGTGCCGGCGAGCGCTTGGTCTGGGATTTCTGTTCCGCGACGAACGCGGAATTTTGCGCGATTTGCCAGGCGTCCCATTGCGAATAGTCGGCGAAGCGTTCTGCATGGCCGAGACCATCGAGGCCAAAAACCACGATGGAGACGCGATCGAGCATGTAGCGGTCGTGTGTGATTAGTACGAGTGCGCCGCGATACTCCAGTAGATTTTCTTCGAGAATCTCCAGAGTGGGAATATCCAGATCGTTCGTGGGCTCGTCGAGGAGCAGGACGTCTGCGGGCTGAAGCATCAGTTGAGCGACGAGAACCCGGGCGCGTTCGCCACCGGAGAGGCGGCCAACGGGCCGGTTTAAATCTTCAGCACTGAAGAGGAACCTGGCGGCCCACGAAGCAACGTGAGTTACGCGGTCTTGGTAAATGACCGAGTCGCTATCGGGCGCGAGGGCACGACGCAGAGTCAGGTTAGGATCGAGTTCACGGTTCTGATCGAAGTAAACGATGCGCAAGGAGTCGGCTTTACGCACTGTGCCGGAAGAAGGGTCAATTTCGCCGCGCAGCAAACGGAGCAGAGTGGTTTTGCCGCTCCCGTTGGGTCCGACCAAACCGATGCGCATCCCGGACGTGACGGTGAAATCAATATCCGTGAAAAGCGTTCGGCCGCCGACAGAATAGCTGACGCTGTCGAGGACGATGAGTTGTTTCGTTTGGCGATTCGAAGCGGAGAAATCAATTTTCGCCGTGGGAGTACGGGTTCGGGCATTGAGGTCAGCCAACTCGCCGATCATTTTGTGAGCTTTGTCGATACGTGATTTCGATTTTGTGGTCCGTGCTTTGGGACCGCGACGCAGCCATTCGATTTCAGTGTGAACGCGGTTCTCAAGGGCTTCCTGACGATTTCCCTGAGCGTGTAGGTAGGCTTCTTTCGCCTCCAGGAAATGACTGTAGGCTCCATTGACGCGAAGGAAACCGTCCTGGTAAACACGATCGAGTTCGACCATATCGTTCGCGACGTTTTCGAGGAAGTAGCGATCGTGGCTGACTACCACGCAAGCGAACGCGGCGCGTTCCAGCAATTCTTCCAACCATTTTATTCCAGCGAGATCGAGGTGGTTGGTGGGCTCATCGAGCAAGAGGATATCAGGATCCTGAACTAGACCTTCGACTACCGCGAGCCGTTTGCGCCAGCCGCCGGACAGGGCTGCGGAGTGCGTTTCGAAATCCACGAAACCGGCACGGCTGAGGGCTTCTGCAGCGCGGAACGAGAGATCTTGTTCTGATACGCTCGAGCGGTGCAAAGCAGCTTCGATGACGGACCTGCAGGTGGATTCCGGGGAGAATTGGGAAATTTGTTCGACAAAGCTGAGTTTGGTGCCCTTGCGAATCGCCACTTCACCTTTGTCAGGCTTTACGCGGCCGACGAGGATTTCTAGCAATGTGGACTTTCCAGAGCCGTTGGGACCGATCAGGCCGATGCGCTCACCTTCGGAGACAGTGAAGGAAATATCTTCGAAGAGCGGCGCGAGGGCGTAACGTTTCGACAGTTTCTGTGCGTTGATGATGGGAGGCAAAAGTTTCAGTCTTCTCCAGCGAATAGTTTAACCTTGAGCATACCAGCAGAAGCGGGCAGAGACAGAACCATCCGCGAGACAGAGAAAACTCTTTGGAAGAGAAAATAATTCAAGAATTTGATGCTTTGATCCTGGGTGGCGGGGCTGCGGGACTGATATGTGCCATCGAAGCGGGTAAGCGCGGACGCAAAGTTGCGATCCTGGAGCGGAACGAACGCACTGGTAAGAAGATTCTTATTTCCGGCGGAGGGCGATGTAACTTCACGAATCTTTACTGCCAGCCGGAGAACTTCATTTGCAGCAATCGACATTTTCCGAAATCGGCGCTGGCTCGCTATACGCCGGCGGATTTTATATCCCTGTTGGAAGCTCACCGCGTTCCCTATCACGAAAAAGCATTGGGGCAGCTTTTTTGCGACCGGTCCGCCCATGACGTGACGAGTGTGCTGGCTGCCGAATGCAACGCTGTGGGAACGAGGATTTTTCTAAATACGAAGATTCGCGAAATCAAACGCGGGGGCTTGTTCGAGGTAAGCACCCAGGCTGGTGAGTTTCACGCACCTGTTTTAGCGGTTGCTACCGGCGGCCCTTCGATTCCAAAATTGGGGGCGACTTCGTTTGGGTATGACGTGGCACGGCAGTTTGGATTGAAGATCGTGAAACCAAGGCCTGCTCTTGTGCCGTTGATTTTTGGCCCCAAGGACCGGGAGCGATATTGCGAGCTGGCGGGGGTTTCGACGGAAGTGGTGGCCACCACGAACGGGCAATCGTTTCGAGAGAAGATGTTGATTACGCATCGAGGTTTGAGCGGGCCGGCAATTCTGCAAATTTCGTCGTATTGGGAAAAGGGCCGGGAGATTCGAATTGATCTAGCGCCTGGGCGCGACGTTTTTGCACGCATGAGAGAATCTGAGGAGCGCAGTGTGAGTGCGGGCCGAGCTGCGCTGCAAGGGGTTCTGCCGAAGCGTTTTGCCACGCGATGGCTGGAATTGAATGTGCCGGGAGGCTGGAGCAATCAAGCGTTGACGCAAGCTGAGACGCAAGTTCATGTATGGCCGATTTTGCCTGTGGATACGGAAGGCTATGAAAAGGCGGAGGTGACGGCGGGCGGAGTGGATACGGATGAAATATCAAGCCGGACGATGGAAAGCAAGAAAGTGCCGGGGTTGTTTTTTATCGGGGAGGTTGTGGATGTTACTGGGCAGTTGGGCGGGCACAATTTTCAGTGGGCCTGGGCTTCGGGAGTCGCGGCAGGGAAGACGTTGTGAGTTTTGCGGGATTTTCAAGGACGCAAACTGCGAATCGGATTCCTGGCGATCTTGTTGAACTTAAGCTCGTGCGTTAGGTAGGTGTGCTGCCATTTTGGCAAGACGCCGGGCTGAAGACCGCGGCGCTAGATTCAAACCTTAACGGCGGTGGTTCTCTTGCGGCGCGAGTGGGTGGAAAATCCTACAAGCAGCAGGGCGGAGACGAGCGAGATGATGCCACCTGCCGCGCGATCGGGGGTGCGGCGGAAATTTACACGCACTGAATGCTCGCCGGGGGGTAGTGGCAGCGACAATTGCGCGGTTTCCTGGAGCGGATTGCTCGGTACGACGTTTCCGTCTACACGGACTTCCCAGGCGGGATAATTTATTAGCTGCAGAGCTAAGGTGGATGGTTGATTTGTCTTCGCAGTGAACCATTTTCCTTCGGCAGTCCAGCGCGCGATATGCACGTCTTCATCTTTTATTGGGGTTAACGCACCCGAGTCCGAATCTACAATTTCGATTTTTGGTGCGGCGGGTACGGCAGATTCATAGAAATTCGGTGAGTTGTCATCGCTGGCTGATGCGGGTTGGCCGGGCAGTTGGTAACGGTCGCAGCCGAGAGGCTGGTATTCGTCTGTGCCTTCGTAGCCGTGCTGAGAATGAATCGCAGCGATCAACACCGGAATATCTTCGCTATCCCACCAGGCGTCCTTCACTAGCGCGATTCCGAGTGCTCCAGTGCAGAGAAGAATCGCTGTCCAGCCTAGCCACCGTTTTCCGGGCGTTTGCAGCATTGCGGCTATGAAAAAAGCGAAGGAGACGTCGAGCGGGACGAGCCATCTCCAGGGGAATTGCACGAACTGAAGTTTTGGTAAATGCTGCCAGAGGGAGAGGCTCTGGGGGAACATCAGGAATGCGGACGCGGCGGCGAGGGCGAGAAGCATCCACCAAAGTTCAAGAAAATGTCTGTGCTGGCGAGCGACGAAAACCGCGGAGAGCGCTGTTATCAGAATGATGCCGAGAGCGATGGCCGAGACTTTCCAGTTGAAAAGAACAAATTCGGGATCGTTGGCGTTCGTAAAGAGAAAATTCTGGGCGGGACGAAGGTTTTCCGTCAGGGCTTGCGAGATTTGGACCCAACGCTGTTCCCAGGCAGCGGGCAAAATATAAAAAGCGGCAAGACCGAATCCGCCGGCCATTGCTGTAACGCCGGACAAAAACGGCTTCAGCTCGCGGCGAACGGCGCATCCGACAACGAGAAGCAGCGCCAAAGAGTAAGTAGCGATGACGGCAGCGGGCGCGTTGCAGAGCCAGATAAGTGCGAAAGCTAGTGCGAGTGCAGGCACTCGATTCCAGCCGTCGCGCGTGACGTGCAAAGCTCCCAGGACGAGAAGCGGAAACACCGCGCTCGCTAGAAGCTCGGCGAAATCGCTGCGATAGTAAACGATTACGAGATGATAGGGATTTACCGCATAAAGAATGGCGGCGGTTAGTGCTTGAGGAACCGGAAGCCACTCGCGCGCGAGACGCCACATTGTCAGCGCTGCGAGAAGTAGCGCCAACCAAATGAAAGCTCCGGGAGCCATCTGCCAGGGAAGCATGGAGCCCAGCGCCGCGCCGAGCATCCAGGAAGCGGGAGGATAGAAAATAAAACGCGGCTCACCGAAGCCCCAGTTTGCCCATTCTGCCCAACGAGGGAATAAAATTCCTCCGCGCCACTGGCGAGCTACATCGAGCCATCCAGCCAAGTGGAATTGAAAATCGTGCCCGGATGCATTGCCGAGGCAGAACATCGGCAGCACTACTGCCGTCGCCGCGAGGATCGCGAAGAGGAATGCCAGACGCCATTCATTCGAGGTCGCGTTGGCCGCGATCGGCTGGTTGTGAACTTCTGTAAAATTTTTATGAATGTCCGCGAACTCGCGCATAGAGACGCCGAGCCAAAGCCCGGCGCACGAAGTCTCAGTATCAAGAATTCAGTATTAGAGAATACAGAATCACGGAGTTTTTGTCCCTGTGGGCGGCTCCATTCGGTGGGAACAGGCATGAGCAAAACTCACAAAGTTAGTATGGTATCGAGGTAGCATTGGGTCGATGAGTGACCAAGCAAAAAATCGCAATGGAACGGCTGAAAAGCAGAGGCTAGAGGCAAGCGAAACCCGAGAAATTCACTGGAAACGCTGGGGACCGTACCTTTCCGAGCGGCAATGGGGAACGGTTCGCGAGGACTACAGCGCGAACGGAGACGCCTGGAATTATTTGCCATTCGAGCATGCACACGCGCGAGCGTATCGCTGGGGCGAAGACGGGCTGGGCGGAATCTGCGATCGTCATCAACACATTTGTTTTGCCCTGGCTCTGTGGAACCAAAAAGATCCGATCTTAAAGGAGCGATTATTCGGTCTGTCAAACCAGGAAGGGAATCATGGTGAGGACGTAAAGGAATATTATTTTTATCTGGATGCCACGCCCACCAGCTCTTATCTGAAATATTTATATAAATATCCGCAAGCGGCATTTCCTTACGAGCAACTGCGTCGAGAAAATGCGCAACGCAATCGGCGCGAGCCTGAGTACGAGTTGATAGATACCGGTGTTTTTTCTGAGAATCGATACTTCGATATTTTTCTGGAATATGCCAAGGCGTCGTCGGAAGACATTTTGGTTCGCATCACAGCGTGGAATCGGGGATCAGATGGGGCTCCTTTGCATTTGCTGCCAACCCTGTGGTTTCGCAATCGCTGGGATTGGGGCGAAGGGTTTGACAAACCAAAAGTATCGCGGCAGCAAGGGCTCGACGGGGCCGAATTGTTTGAACTGGAAGAATTTCACTACGGCAAACGCTGGCTGATTGCAGAGGGGGCGCCGGAACCGCTCTTCACGGACAACGAAACCAATAGAGAGAAGTTATTTAATGAGAAAAACGAATCGCCTTATGTAAAAGATGCTTTCCATCGTTTTCTTATTCAAGGCCAGCGCGAGGCGGTGAATCCAGCTCTGACAGGAACAAAAGCGGCGGCACACTATTCCGGCGAAATCGCGGCTGGGCAGAGCGTTACCATCCGGCTTCGATTCCTGGATCAGAATCCTGTAGAGGGCCACAAGTCCGGAAAAGATTTCTTTGGAGCCGCATTCGATCAGGTTTTTCAACAGAGATTGCAAGAGGCGGAGGATTTTTACAATGAGCGGGTGGGGCGTTGTGCCAGCAATGACGCTCATGAAGTTCAGCGCCAGGCTTTCGCGGGCTTACTGTGGGGAAAGCAGTCGTACCATTACGACGTGCGCCGCTGGCTCAGCGGCGATCCTACGCAACCAACGCCCCCGCCGGAGCGCTTGAACGGGCGAAACCACGAGTGGACGCACCTCTACAATTCCGATGTGATTTCCATGCCGGACAAATGGGAATACCCGTGGTACGCGGCGTGGGATTTGGCTTTTCATTGCGTGGCAATGGCACTGATCGATCCGGACTTCGCAAAAGAACAACTTGTGCTGTTCATGCGCGAGTGGTACATGAGCCCGAGCGGACAGTTACCCGCCTATGAATGGAATTTCTCCGACGTAAATCCACCGGTGCACGCCTGGGCGGCTTGGCGCGTTTATAAGATCGCGGGACGGATACAAGGGAAAGAAGACCGCAAGTTTCTAGTGCGAATGTTCCACAAGCTTCTGATCAATTTCACGTGGTGGGTAAACCGTAAAGACCCTCAGGGCAAGAACGTTTTCGAAGGCGGATTTTTAGGGCTCGATAACATTGGAGTTTTTGACCGTTCAAAACCGTTGGGGCCTGGAAATTTCATCGAACAGTCCGACGGTACGAGCTGGATGGCGATGTATTGCCTGAACATGCTGGCGATGGCGATGGAACTGGCGCGCGAGGACAACGCGTACGAAGACATTGCCAGCAAGTTCTTCGAACATTTTGTTTACATTTCTGAAGCCATGAACGACATGGGGGGCGAAGGTGTGGGCCTGTGGGACGAAAAGGATGGATTCTATTACGACGTTTTGCATATGGGGCAAGCAGCGCCGCTGCCGATGAAGGTGAGGTCGATGGTTGGGCTGATTCCGCTATTTGCGGTGGAGACATTTGAGCCGGATGTTCTGGAGCGTTTACCGAGTTTCCGAAAACGGATGCAGTGGTTTCTGGACCACAATCCGGAAGTTAGCAAACATGTGGATATGAGTCAGAAAACGGACAAGGGCAACCGGTTGCTGCTAACGATTGCCAACCGGAAGAAACTGGAGCGCATTTACCGTTACGTTTTTGACGAGAACGAGTTTCTATCGCCGCATGGCATTCGGGCCCTTTCTAAATTTCATCTGGAGCATCCGTTTGTGCTGAACGTGGACGGACATTCAAACTCCGTGGACTACGAACCGGCGGAATCGACGACCGATCTTTTCGGAGGAAATTCGAATTGGCGCGGGCCAGTGTGGTTTCCGCCGAATTTTCTGCTTATCGAAGCTTTACAGCGCGTTCATTATTACTACGGCGACGAATTCAAAGTCGAATTTCCGACGAACTCAGGAAATCAGATGACGCTCTGGGATTCCGCCAGCGAAATATCGCGCAGGCTTTCGCATCTTTTTCTGCGGCGGAACGGGCGGCGGGCGGTTTTTGGCGATTCTGCCCTTTTCCAAAATGACCCCAATTGGAGAGATTTCATCCTATTCTACGAGTATTTCAATGGGGACACCGGCGCGGGGCTGGGGGCCAGCCATCAGACTGGATGGACGGCGCTGGTTGCTAAGCTGCTGCAGCAGAGCGGAGAGTAAGCGGCGAGATTTTCGCCTGGAGATGAGCGGCTGGCTAATGCTCTTTGGGATTTGCTTCCACTAGCTCGATCAGGACTTTGCTACCTTCCGGCAGTGAGGCGAGGAAGAAGTTGATGCGTGTGCCTCCAGCTCCGGCGCGCGTTCTTGGATAGACGGGGTTCAGGTTAAACTGCGAGCGCAGAATTTCGGTAGCGCGGTCCACGTCGCGAACATAAATTTCGATTTGTTGAATACCTTCACCGAACTTTGACAGGAACCTGGATATGGCACCCTGGCTGCCGGGCTCTCGCGTTGTGAGAATGTCGAGATCGACGTGATCCTGGAAATGTAGTTCGAATTCGAGGGCGTCCTGATCAGGCGGGACATCGGCGAGGGTTGGGGAATTATTTGCATCGCGAATTCTCTGGAACGTTTCCGGCTGGACGGCAATTCCCACTACCGTGCTTGCCGGAGACGGTTCGGACGACCCCGGAGGATTCATACCGCGGGGCAGAACGAGCGAGCGAAATTCAGGATCGGCGATCCATCGTTTGAGCAGCGGCGTGCACAAGTTGCCGCCTTCCATATAAAGGCGCATCGCGGAATCCAATCGCTCCTGCGGGTGGGGATCGGCGAGCTGGAGAATCCAGCGAGCGATTTGTGCGGCCTGTGTCACGCAGCTAAACGCGAATTAAGGCGTGGCATGCGGGGGCTGGACCGCATTGATATTTGAGAGCGCGACGTAAGTTGTTTTCCCAGGCGGCACGGTAATTTGAACATCCCAACGCTGCCGTGCGTCACCGACCTGCGCGTTGTTATCCAGAGTGGTGAGCCAATAGGTACCTGGCGCAATTCCTCGAAGCGAACCTTGGCCTTGCAAATCGGTATCAGTGCGAGCAACCAGGTATTTCGATTCGGCGAGCGCGATGGCATGGCGATGGAGCTCGGCTTTATTGCTCGAATTTAGCATGTCCCATTTGTGGCCGGCATTCACGTCTTCCAGCGACAAGTATATTCCTTCAGTGCTTTTCGGGAATTGAATCAAGAATGCCTGGATAGCGTCGTGATATTCCTTCTTGTGCTGGGCGTATTTCTCCGGATTCTTTTTCTGCTCGGCCGGAGTATATTTCGGTTGGGGAAACTCAACGGTCTGATCGGTGGACATTCTGTCCACGTATGCCTTGAAAAATTCCGGAGTGTTCATCACATCTTCCGGTTTGAGTTTTTTGATGAAGTCATCGTTGGATAGATCGACGCAATGATTTCTCTTCATCCAGGCTTTCAATTCCTTTGAGACGTCCAGCTTATCGATGAAAGCGTCCATGTCCACAAGAGGGAAGGTGACCGCGGCTTCTTTGCCGATTTCCTCGAAGCTCTTGCTCAACAGATAGAAGGTCATGCCGCGCACGGGTTCGTCGGAGCCGCCCGATGGCGTGGCTTTGGCAACGAATTCGATCGCGCCGGTTTGTGGCGAGGCTTGCAGGCCCGATGTCAGCATCGCGAAAAGCAGGAAAAACGTAGCGCACATTTTTATTTTCATGATGTTCATCGTAACAGAATGGCGCGGGCGCGAGTAAGAGGTGGTCGTTAAGGTAAACGTCTGACAGGAAACGCCGATGAGGCAAAACAAACAGTAGCGCGTTTGCGCAGAGGGATTAGTAAAGGTGGAAAACGACTTCTATGGTTGTTCGGACTGCTGCGGGTTTTCCATCTGGACCAGCAGCAGGCTTAAAACGCCAGGTTCGAACCGCAGCGATCGCGTTTTCATCGAGGCCGAGGCCGAGACCTTTGGACACGTGGATGTCCGTGGCGCGACCGTCCGGGCCAACGATGGCCGTGAGATAGACCGTTCCTTGATACTTAGCTTTTACCGCTTCGTCGGAGAACTGCGCGGTCGGGCAATAAATACAAGCCGGATTTCCGTAGCCGCCGGTGCCTGCGTTAAATACGCCGCCGCCCGTTCCGCCGCCTTCACCTGGGCCGACGCCGCCGCCGCTTCCGCTTCCGACTCCCGTACCATTTCCTGAGCCGATGCCATTGCCGCTGCCAGGGCCGTTGGAATCATTGGTAACTTTCGACATGGGATCGCCCCAGTTGGACATATTGGGGCTGGCCAGCTTCATGTCCGGCATTCCGATTACTGTGGGCGTGACTGCAAATTTCGCATTCTCAGGTGGCTTCACTTTCGGCGGAGCGATCTGAGTCAAACTGAACTTTGGGAGCTTGCCTTTGCTTGCGGGCAACAATTCATGGGAACCGCCGCCCCCGCCACCGCCAGCTTTTTTCGCTCCGGGCGGAAGCTTCGGAAGATAGGGTGAGCTAATGTCGAGAGGGGTGACCGTCATCGTTTTGGCCTGTGTGGTTGCCGGGGACATCAAAGCCGGCAAAAGCGGCAAAACGAGGAGCACAATCACGACCACATGGAAGGCGAGGGACAAGGCCTGCACGCGGGTGAACTGAGTATTCTTAGACCAAATTTCAGGGACAGCAACCGGCGCACTGGTAGTTTTCAGGGGTGGCAGTTTCGGGGGAGAAATCATGTCGCGCAAGTTCTGCCAGAACCCGCCGAATCCAGTATTCCAATTGACTAACAAATCTGAACTTACCGCGCCGCGCGGAGCGGAGCGCCAAAATTCCTTTAGATTGTCGCGGAAGCTTTCCCCGAAACCGGGGTTATTGAAAACGTCAGGCTCGCCGCCTTTCAGCTTGGTGGGTCGTTCGGAGAGAAAGTCTTTTACGTTGGAAAAGAAACCTTTAACGGCTGAGCCACGCACGGGAGACGGCAAGCGGCCAATGCGGAGAGTCGGCTCGGTGGTGGAGCGACCGGCGTCATCGAGTCTGGAAGTATAGTCTGCCATTGGTTTTGCCTAAGACTTCCCCATGAGGCCCTGCTAGTTGTTAGACGCTCCCCCGCGAAAAAGGATGTCTGGGCCGGGCACGGCTGACACCGTTCTAAAATCATTGTAACATACAGGTCTCAACTGAGGCTTCCGAGTTTCCCGGCCTGCGTCAGTAGAAAGGTATTTCTACCCCTATTAGATGGCAAAAACGCGCGACCTGAAGAGTACTCTTAATCTTCCAAAGACAGATTTTCCCATGAAGGCGAAGCTGCCCGAGCGCGAGCCGGAACAACTGGCGGCTTGGGACCAGATGCGACTTTATTACCGTATTCAGGAGGCGCGAGCGGCTGCGCCGTTGTTCGTGTTTCATGACGGACCTCCGTATCCCACGGGCGAAATTCATCTTGGCACCGGTCTGAACAAGATTCTGAAAGACATGATTGTGAAGTCGAAGACCATGGCGGGGTTCCGTACACCGTATGTTCCGGGCTGGGACTGCCATGGCCTGCCCATCGAGACAAAAGTTGAAAAAGAGCTTGGCGGCAAGACAGACAAAGTATCAGCGGCGGAGTTTCGACGGATGTGCCGGGAGTTTGCGGCTGGCTATATCGATGCGCATCGGCGGGAATTCAAACGGCTGGGGGTTTTTGGTCAATGGGAAAAACCGTATCTGACCATGGATCCGAGTTATGAGGCGACGGTAGCGGACGCGTTCATCACATTTCTCGAGAAGGGATATGTGTATCGCGGGCTGAAGCCTGTTTATTGGTGCATTTATGACCGAACGGCGTTGGCCGAAGCGGAGGTGGAGTATGAAGATCATGTGAGCCCATCGATCTGGGTGAAATTTCCCGTTGTTGCTGAGGAGAAATCCAAAAAGCTGGGGATTGGCGACGGCGTGAGCGCCTTGGTTTGGACGACGACTCCCTGGACGCTGCCTGCGAATCGCGCGCTTGCGTTTCATCCAGAGTATGAGTACGTGGCGGTGGAGACCGAGGCTGGGAAGTTGCTGCTCGCGCAGGAGAGGTTAAGGGATCCACAGTTATTGGCTGTTCTCGGGTTGGAGCCCGGCAGCCCGTTCACGAAAGTCGGAAGAGGGCGCGAACTGGAGGGAGTGAAATTTCGACATCCGTTCCTGGACGAGTTGATCGTGCCGGGTGTGCTGGCGGACTACGTGACGTTGGAGCAAGGCAGCGGAATCGTGCACACGGCTCCGGGCCATGGAGCCGAGGACTTCGCGACGGGACAAAAATATGGTCTAGAGGCATACGCTCCTCTAGATAACGACGGACGATTCGTGGAAGGGTTGCCGGCGTATAAAGGCAAAACTGTCTTCGAAGCGAATCCGGCAATTATTTCCTTGCTGAAAGATCGGCAGATGCTGGTGGCGGAAAAAAAATTCCCGCACAGCTATCCGCATTGCTGGCGCTGCCACCAGCCCGTTATTTTCCGCGCTACGGAACAATGGTTCATTCAACTCGATAACGGCAACGCGACGGTGCCACCGCCGAAGGCACCTGCGTTGCGCAGCACGGCGCTATCCGAAATAAAAAAAGTGAAGTGGATGCCGGCCTGGGGTTTGGAGCGTATCCACAACATGATTGAGGACCGTCCCGACTGGTGCATTTCCCGGCAGCGTTTTTGGGGAATACCACTGGTGATTTTTTACTGCGACGGCTGCGGAAAGATCCTGAAGGATTTTAAAGCGCTGCGGCATGTGATCCCATTTTTTGAACGCGAAGGCGCGGACGCCTGGTACACGCATTCTGCCGAGGAACTTTTGCCGCCCGGAACAAAATGCGATTCTTGCGGCGGAGCAAAATGGCGCAAGGAGAGCGACATTTTAGATGTGTGGTTCGAGTCGGGCACGAGCAATCTTGCTGTGCTGCAGAAAAGAGAAGGGAAGCCGCGTGCGGATGTTTATCTGGAAGGGCCCGATCAATTTCGCGGATGGTTTCAGAGTTCGCTGATGGTTGCGATCGGCGTGGATGGAATACGTCCGTACGACGAGGTGGTAACGCACGGTTGGACGCTTGATGAACACGGCAGGCCGATGTCGAAGTCGTTGGGCAATGCCATGGAGCCGAAAGAGATCTGCGAGAAGTGGGGCGCGGACATGTTGCGCGTGTGGGTTTCTTCACAGGACTACACTGCCGATGTGCGGCTCTCCGATGCGATGATGACGCAACTGGGCGAGGCGTATCGAAAAATCCGAAACACGTTCCGGTTTGCGCTTTCCAATCTTTTTGATTTCAATCTGGAGCATGATTCGGTTGCAGACGCCGATCTTTGGGAAATCGACGCGTGGATGCTGCGGCGCACCGGAACGCTGGCGCGCGAGTGCCGTGAATGGTATGCGAATTTCGAATTTCATCGCGTCTATCACGCGCTGCACGATTTTTGCGCGGTGGATTTAAGCGCGTTTTATTTCGATGTGCTGAAAGACCGGCTGTATACTTTCGCGCCGAACAGCCGTGGACGTCGCTCGGCGCAAACTGTGATCTACCAAATCGCCAGCGCAATCGTGCGGCTTATCGCACCGACTCTTGCGTTTACTTCCGAAGAAGTGTGGAAACACTTGCCAGGCGCGGGCTCCAAAGTGGAGAGCGTGCACATGTCCGAGTTTCCTGTACCCGAGAAACTGGAGGCTGTTTTCGACAAATCGGGCGTGGCAGATTGGGAACGATTGCTCACGGTGCGACAGGAAGTGCTGAAAGCGCTAGAACCAGCGAGGGCTGCCAAGACCATCTCTGGCGCTCTGGAAGCTCGCGTGACGTTAGTGGCGACCGGCGGGCTGGTGGACCTATTGCGAAAATACTCCGCGCAGCTTCCGGCTCTTTTTATTGTTTCGCAAGTAGAAGTCACCGAGGGGCATATCGAAGGGGAGGCGCTCGCCACTGGCTTGGAAGGACTGCAAATTCGAATCGAGCGTGCCAAAGGCTCGAAGTGCGAGCGGTGCTGGAATTATTCGACGCATGTCGGCGAGAGCGCGGATTATCCGACACTGTGCGAGCGCTGTGTTGCGGCGTTAGCTGAAATCGACAGAGATGCAGCGCTGGCGGGCGGGAGTGTAAAGGCTTGAGTTCGTCCGCGTCGCGCTCGGGTTGGTATATTTTGGGATTTCTGGCGCTCGGCGCACTGCTAGCCGATCAATTCAGCAAATATGCCATCGAGAAATTAACACCGGCTGGAACGGTTCGCGTGATTGTTCCAGGGTTGCTGAATTTGGTGCACACAAACAATCCGGGTGTGGCCTTCGGTTTATTCGCGGATTCCGGCACACTGTGGCTGGCGCCGCTGTTGATTGCGTTTTCTATCGGTGTCATAGCCTTGCTCGCTTGGCTCCTGGCCACGGGACGCGCCGGAGGCAGGCTCGCGCAGTGCGGGCTAGCCCTGATTTTGGGCGGAGCAGTGGGTAACGTATTCGACCGTGTTCTGCGGCACAGCGTGACAGACTTCATTGATTTTTATCTCGGCAGCCATCACTGGTATACGTTCAACATTGCGGACGCAGCGATTGTGGCGGGCGCGGGACTCGTGATTCTGGAACTCTTTCGCGACTGGCGGCATCCGAGCCATGAGCGAGCCTAGATGCATCCGATTCTGTTTGATATCGGCGGAATAAATATTTACTCCTATGGCGTGCTGGTGGCCACGGGCGTATTGTTCGGCTTGTGGTACGCGCGCAGGCAAGCTCCCCGCGCTGGATTGGATCCCAACAAAATATGGAACCTGGGCATCTACACGGTGCTGTCCGCTTTGATCCTGGCAAAAATCTGGCTCATTTTAAGCGATTGGAATTATTACGTGGCGAATCCGCGGGATATTTTCAGTATGAGCACGTTTCAGTCTGGCGGAACGTTTTATGGCGGAATCGTCGGCGCGGTGCTGATGATGATTTTGTATTCGCATTTTCAGAAGATGCCGATCCTCCCGGTGTTGGACACGTGCGTGGCGGGATTGCCGCTAGGGCACGCGATTGGCCGGCTGGGATGCTTTGCGGCGGGATGTTGTTACGGCAAGCCGACTACAATGGCCTGGGGTGTGACATTTACGAATCCGGCGGCCGCGGAACTGGCAGGAACCCCGCTGGGAGTTCATTTGCATCCCACGCAGCTTTATGAGGCGGCAGCTGAATTTCTGAATTTCTTTATTTTGGTTTGGGTCGCCAAGCGGCAGCATTTTACCGGGCAGATCATTGGTACGTACTTGATTCTTTACGGGACCGAGCGAGGTACCATTGAATTCTTTCGAGGTGATCCCGGGCGCACGATGATGTTTCACGATACGGTTTCGCTGATGCAGCTCGTGAGCGTGGGCCTGATTCTTACCGGCACATTCCTTTGGTGGCGCGGGATGAAGGATTTGCCGAAACCTTCTGTTTCCGCGATGGGCACTCCGGTCGCGCGCTAATGCGTCGTGCCTTGAATCCCCAAGCTGTTTGTCCGCGATCAATCCAACATGCGTGAAGATTTCGAAACCGGCGAAGACCTTTCCGAAAATGATGCTTTTAAAGTTGGAGAGGAAACAGCGTGCCAACGGCTGGACCGTTTTCTAGCGGACCATCTCGCCGATATGAGCCGCTCGCACGTGCAGACTTTGATTGATGAAGGGCGCGTGCTGGTGAATGGGCTGGCCAAGAAGCCGTCCTACCGGCTGGAGGCAGGTGAAACAGTTACGGTGGAGATTCCCGCTCCACCACTACCCGGCGTACCAGCGGAAAATATTCCGCTCGATATTTTGTATGAGGACGCGGACGTCGCGGTAGTAAATAAACCTGCTGGAATGATTGTGCATCCGGGTGCGGGCGCTGATTCCGGGACGTTAGTGGCTGCTCTGTTATATCGATTTGGAAACAAGAGCTTATCCACAGTGGGCGGGCCTCTCCGTCCTGGCATCGTGCATCGGATTGATAAAGGGACCTCCGGGGCGCTGTTGATTGCACGGACGGATATGGCCCACTTGAAGCTTGTGGAAGACTTTCGCGAGCGGCGCGTTGAGAAAACGTACGTGACGCTGCTGCATGGGAAGTTGAAAGGCGAGTCCGGAAGAATCGAGTTGCCGATTGCGCGGGACCTTCGCCGGCGGTCGAGGATGACGGCGCGCCGGCGGGAGGGCCGTGAGGCGCGTACAGACTGGCGAATGCGGTTGCGGCTTGGCAGCTTTTCTTTTATCGAGGCGGGTTTGCACACGGGTAGAACACACCAGATCCGCGTGCATTTTTCAGCGCTCGGATGCCCGGTCGTGGGCGACACGGTTTACGGAGCTCCCCGGCAAGAAAAAGTTGGAGGAGGGATGCTCCCAGCGCTGGAACGAAATTTCCTTCATGCGGCGCGGATTGCGTTTATGCATCCGAGGTCAGGGAAAAGAATTGAGTGCCGGGCACCGCTTCCGCCGGAGCTGGTGTCCTATATAGAAGGATTGGGACGAGCGATGAGTATCGAGCCTGGCGCGATTGACGCTGCGCTGCGGGGGTTTCTATAATAACTGCAATGAAAATAACCGGAAGAATATCTGGCGCTTTCCTACTGTGGGCAATGCTTTTCTGTGTTTCGGTCACCTGCGCGTGGGCGCAACAGGCTACGCCTCCGCCCACTTCCCCGCGGCCAGATTGGAGCGCACCTGCTTCACAGGCTCCGGAAGCACAAAAACCGACCTCGACGGGACAGAGCCAAGAAGACGGCACGCAGGCAGGACAAAACAAAACGCCAGCTATCGTGTCCACTACCGGCTTGGTTCATCTGGTCGCAACGGTTACGGATCGCCGCCACAATTTTGTGACCGATCTGGAGCAGAGCGATTTCAAGATTCTGGAAGACAACACGCCGCAGGATATCCGCTTCTTCGGGCGCGAAACCGATTTGCCTCTGCGCATAGCGGTATTGTTGGATACCTCGAATAGCATCCGGCCACGTTTGCCCTTTGAACAAGATGCCGCCATCGATTTTCTGGATAGCGTGATTCGTCGGAATAAGGATATGGCTTTTCTGATGACGTTCGATAACGAACCCGAAGTGATACAAGATTACACGGGGGATCTTGCATTGCTTACATCGGCGATTCGCAGGCAGCGCGCGGGGGGCGGCACGGCGTTGAATGATGCAATTTATCGGGCGTCTGAAAAACTGATGAGTCCTCCGTTGCCAAAAGGGCCGAATCCGGAGATCCGCCGCGTACTGGTAGTGATCAGCGATGGCGATGACACGCTGAGCGACCACGCGCTAAGCGACGCGGTGGAGGCGGCGATTCGCGCTGAGGCAGTGATCTACGCGATCAGCACGAACACCGATTGGCTGGCCATTAGCGGCGACAAACCGCACAAAATGCACGTGGAAGGCGGGGACAAAGTGCTGCAGGAATTCGCCGATCAAAGCGGGGGACGGGTGTTTTATCCGTATAAGGTGGAAGATCTGGCGCAATCGTTCGTGGATATCGGAGCTGAATTGCGCAGCCAGTATTTCATCGCATATTCGCCGAAAAATCCTGCGGCGGACGGGAAGTATCGGAAGATTGAGGTACAGACCGAGCGGAAGGGCCTGGCTGTGCGCACCCGCAAAGGATACTACTCGGTGGTTCCTCCCGTATCTGCCGGCAAGTAGTTAATTCCGAACTCCTCAATTATTTGAACGGCGCGTAATATCCTTTTCGCGCCAGGACTTTTACATCAGGCCGGCTTACATCTACACGGATTTTGCGAAAAGTTCCGTCGCGTTTTTCGTTTGTGGGATAGTAGCCGATTACATACTGCGAGCGCAGTTCTTCTGAGATTTCATCGAACGCCTTCTCGAGGGTTTTCTCATTGTGAACGTTGATCACGCGGCCGCCGGTATCATCTGCCATTTTTCTGGCGACGCTGGGTCCCACGCCGAAGGTCGCGCCGGGATCTGAGATCAGAAGGACGTGGATCACGCCATCGGCTCGCTGGCAAGCTTCGGAGGCATCCTGCAATCTTAGTTTGCTGCCGGTGTCCTCCATATCGCTCATTACAATTACGGCTTTGCGACCGGCTTCGGTTGCGAGCTCGTCATGACATGCGAGATAAATTGCATCATAGAGGTCGGTACCGCCGGCATTGCTGCCGGACGGAATGGTGCCAGGTGTCACTACGCCGCCGCCGCCGACGGAGTTAACAGACGTGCGGCGAATAGCGCGCTCTAGGACATTAGTATCTTCGGTAAAGTCGGCAAGCAAATCGACGTCAAAGTCGAAGCTAATGACCATGGCTTCGTCTTTCTTGCGCATTACCTCACGCAGAAAACGTGAGGCGGTGTCTTGCTCGGCTCCGATTACGCGTTCCATGCTTCCGCTCGTGTCGATCAGAAGGCCGAGAGTGATGGGCAGGTTTACTTCTTTTGAAAAGAAAGCAATCTTCTGCTCCTGTCCATCTTCGAAAACCTTGAAATCGTTTTGAGATAGGTCGGAGACAATTTCATGGCGCTTGTCGCGCACGGTGGTGAAGACGTTGACCAGGGTGGTCTGAACGGTTAAGGGCTTTTGCGTCTGTGGGACTTGTTGCTGCTCTTGCTGCGATTGCGCGGGCGTGGTATTGCTTAGTCCGAAGGATGTTGCCAAGGCTACTATGAAAATGCCTGCCACGAGGCGGGTCAGCCGCATTGTATAATCTCTCCAGGTAATTCGCGCTACGTACGATGCACTTCGGGCGCGGACGGATGTTCGTCCGATATGCTGCTCGCGAGAACTTGGCCGAAGGCCAGCTGGTATTTCAGGCGCCGAATCAAAGGCGCAAATCGAGATACGCCGATGATGCGAACGATTCCGACGGCAGCTATTGTATTACTACTTAGCGCTTCCGTGTACGCGCAGCAACCCGTTCAACCCGGCACCATCCAACAAGACTCGCAGCCGCCGACACATGCGACGCCCGCGCAACCGGCTCAGTCTGCGCCACCGCCTCAGGTACCTCAGAATCGACCGGCCCAAAAACCGCAACAGCCGGCTGCGCAGCAACAAGGTGAAACTCGTAATCGCATTACAACGAGGACTGAGCTTGTGATCGTGCCGGTTACGGTGAAGAACCGGGACGGCCAGCTTGTGGGTGATCTTCAGCGCGACGAGTTCCGAGTGTTTTCCGATGGCGTGGAACAGCAGATCGTACTGTTCGATTCGCAGCCTTACCCGCTGTCAGCGGTAGTTCTAGTAGACAACGATCTAGCGGAAAAAGAAGCCGAGCAGGTGAAGAAGAGCCTGAACGCAATTGCGGCGGGATTTGGGCCGGCTGACGAAGTAGCTCTGGTGACCTATGCAGAATTTCCGGAGACGGTGGAGGATTTTTCGTTCAGCAATGACAAATTATATACGGCGCTGAAACGTCTGGACCTGAGTTCACACAGCACGACAATTATTAACGATCCCACGACGGCGGGTCCCATTATCAACGGGCAAACGCAACCCGATGGCACGGGGACGACGGGACAAGGTGGGGTGCAGGTCCGCGGGTTCGGGAAGGCGGCGATCCATAATTCGTTAGATGACGCGGTGTATGCGGCGGGGCAGATGTTAAAGGCACGCGGGCGCGACCGGCGAAAGATAATTTTTTTGATCACGGATGGCAGCAACACGCACAACAATCAGCATTCGTTTGACGAAACGCTGCACTCGCTGCTTCTCGGCGACATTTCCGTCTTTGCTATCTCCGTTACGCACCAGACGCCGATTGGCCGCTCGATTATCCAGCACGGGGCGGCCGAGATTGACAAGTACGCGGCAGCCACGGGCGGGGACACGTTCTACGCCGCGAAACAAAATGATTTGGAGCGGCTTTACCCGGAAGTTACGGAGCAAGCGCGCAATGAGTACACCATCACCTTTGCGCCGCGAGAAGCCGATCGCACCAAGGACTACCACACGATCGAAGTACGCGTTCGACGTCCGAATCTGGATGTGAGCGCACGGCAAGGTTATTTTCAGAGCCAGCTGACCGGGGCACGTTAATATACCGCGAGAATTTTGAAAGGCTACTGCTTCGTTTGTTCTGCGGCCGGTTGAATGGAAATCAATTGTTCGTGCGCGGGGCACAAAGGCCGGTAGTCGCAATATATGCAGAGGAAGCTGGGCTTGGCGGGGAATTCGTTGGCCCGGATTTGGCCGGCCACTTCGTAAATTGTTTGTTTGGTTTTTGCCAGGGCTTTTGCGTCGCGCTCGGTAGCGATGGCTTCATTCGTGGTGAGATTGTAAAAAACCAGACGCTCCGGCTTCAGTTCCAGCACTTCTTCCGCCGCCAGGGCATAGACACTCAGTTGCAAACTATCTTTGGCTTTTTTGGCGTCCTTGGGCTTGCCGGTTTTGTAGTCCACGATTTCCACTTCTTTCGAGCCGAGGCGGTTCACCTGGTCCATGCGGCCCCTTACGACCACGTCATGGTCGAGGTGAAGCTCGAACGATTTTTCCTGGTGTAACAGGTCCGGAGGGGCGGCCATATAGCTGGTGTGAAAATTCCGGAGCTGCTCGCGTCCCGCTTTTCGATATTCCTCTTCCTGATAATCGTCGGGAAATCCGAGCGAATACCATTCGCGGTCGTAAACGGACATCACATCTTCGAAAGAGAATTTTCCATTTTTCGCCATGCCGCCGGCGAACTCCTTGATGGTGGTATGCATCACGCTTCCGAAAGTCATGGTGGCGCGGGGGCCGCCACGAATGCTCCACATATTTTGAAACAGATATTGCATGGGGCATTTGCAGTAGCACTCAACGGCTGACGCGCTGAGCTGCAAAGGCTCGGTCGCCGGAGGGTGGTAGGCTTTGGCCCAAACTGCCACACGAGAATAAGCGCGCGCATTTTCGTCGCGCCCGGCAGTTGAAAAAAATAGTTGAGCGGGATCGGAAGGCTCGGGCGCTGCTCCGGTGGCGTCTTCGGATGGCGGCACGATGACTTGGGGGGCGGACCGCGCGGTATCGTGCTTTTGAATTTTTGCATTCCGTAAGAAATCTTCGAGGAAGGGCGAAGGCCGCTTCCATTTGTTGTTCACGTGGGAAAGCGTCAAGTGCTGCCGCGCACGAGTTAGGGCGACGTAAAATAGGCGCCTTTCCTCCTGGATCTGAAAATCGCCAGCCGGTCTTTCTTCCTTCATCAGCTCGGGCGGGAATTCGAACTTCACGGGACGGGCGTTCGAAGGGAAATCGTTCTTGTTAAGCTGCATGACAAAGACGTGAGGAAACTCGAGGCCCTTGGCCGAATGCACGGTCATCAACTGGACAGCGTCGTCCGCTGATTCTTCGTCGAGGCAAATATCACCACCGGCTTCTGAAAAGTAATCGAGGTATTCGACGAAATCGCGGAGACGTTTTTCGTCGCTCTTTTGCTCCCAATCTTTCACAAACTGCACGAAGCGCTCGAGATAACGGCGGTCGGCTTCGAAAGGAAGCGGCGCAAGCTCCAGAGCGGAGATCAATTGATCGAGCAACCCGCTGGTGGGGATTTTGCGGGCCATTTGGCGAAAGCGCGCCAGGAAACTCACCAGCTCCGGCAGACGAGAAGCTTCCGAGGAAAAAGGCAGGTCACTTTGCGCGGCGTCCATTTCGTCACTGAGCGGACGGCGTCGATTTTTCCCGGCACGCTCGGCGAGGCGCACCAAGTCGCGCGGCTGAAGATTCCAATAAGGCGCGGCAAGGACTCGCGAGCAAGCCACGTTGTCCGAGGGCACGGCGATCAGACGCAGATAGGCAAGCAAGTCGCGTACAACCGTGCTGGTCAAAATTGAGAATTTCCTGATAACGAAGGGGATTTTTCTATGCTGCAGCGCGCCGATAAGCTTTTTCACATGCGTGTGCTTGCGATAAAGCACGGCGAAATTGCGCCAGGGATTTCCGGGAACGTGCAAGCGCTCGATTTCGGAAGCGATCCAATGGGCTTCTTCTTCCGGGTGGGCGAACTCAGCGAGGCGGATTTTTTCGCCGTCAGGATTTTCGGTGACCAGAGTTTTGGGAGGCAGCAGCGGAGATTTTTCATTGTGGGAAATCACTTCGCCGGCTACGCGCAAGATTCTGGTGGTGGAACGATAATTTTGCGTAAGCGGTGCGATAAACTGGCGCACGCCTTCCGTCAGATTTTTTTCCGTAACGCCGCAAAAACGTTTGAGAAAAATCGTGAAGCTACCGAAGGAGGCACCACGAAAACGGTAGATGGCCTGATCGTCGTCACCCACGGCAACGATATTGCGGCGCTCGCCGGCCAGCAGCCAGAGCAGTTCGAGTTGAACGATGTTAGTGTCCTGGAACTCGTCGACTAGGATGTAGTGAAACTGATCGCACAGGCTTTGCAAAAGCGTGGCGTCCATTCGCAGTAATTGCACGGCTTGCATTAACTGCGCGCCAAAGGTGAGCAGGTTTCGTTCGCGCAATAGTCGTTCGCTAACACGATAGACGCGCGCTAGTTCGCCCTGGCGGTCGAGTTCTTCCTCTTCGAGCTTGCGAATGTCCGGTTCGACGGAAGCACGCCGTACAAGATAGGCTTGGCGCGATTTGTCCACGTAAGCTTGAAAATCGTTGGGAGTGACGAGCTCGTCCTGGCAGCGCGAGAAGAATTGCAGGAAATCGTTCAGGAACTCGCCGGGCTCCGCCAGACGCCGGAAATGTTTCAAATCAAGCTCGGCCATATGGCGGCGAAGCAAAATCCAGTGGTCGATGTCTTCCAGAATTTTTAGATCTGGATTCGCCACTCGAAGGATTTTCTCCAGGCAGAAACTATGAAAAGTGCTGAGCCAGATACCCTCGGCTCGCTCGCCGATCGCTTTAACGACGCGGGACTTCATTTGTCCTGCGGCTTTATCGGTGAACGTGAGTCCCAGGATATTTTCGCCGGTAAGCTCGGGATTCGATTCGAGCAGGTGGCGAATTCGCTCTGTAATCACGCGAGTCTTGCCGGTTCCGGCGCCGGCCACTACGAGCAGCGGCCCGTCACCGTGTTCCACGGCGCGACGTTGCTGTGCGTTCAGGCCAAGCGAGCTTTCGCGTGCGGTTGCAGGAGGCATCCCTAACTATAATAACGTAAAACCGATGCGCGGGCTTACGCTTTTTCTTCGCCTTCATTAGGCGGATAATTCCCATTTCAAGATTCGTCCGTTCCAAACTCGAACTTTCTGTCCCGCGCTTATTGCAAGTCCTGTCTTCTCAGCCAGACCTTTGCACCACTCAAATGGCCGCCGATTTGCACTGTTTCAGTTTGTTCCACCGCGACAGGTGGGCAAGTTACAACATCGAAGATGCCGGGGCGAAGCGACTATGCGAGGACTTGGAATCGGAACTTCGGCGGCTGAAACTCCATGCGCAGCCGTCATCCGAGAGCAGCAGAATGAACAAGCGTTGCTTTTGCTTGGGGGGTCTTTCACTTACATGCTCTTGCTCAGATCGCTCGGCGCGCTGGCATCGATTCATCTAGCTGCCGGGAGAATTCCAGCGTGGGTTTACAGAAAGGTGTGGGGCAGAGCGCCGCTGCATTGGTTCGATCATCGTTTCGACATTCTGCGAGGACCGGAATTTTGGACTTGGCAGGAGCGGGGAGTTTTGGGGATGCAGGCAATCCCGGCCGGAGCAAAAGTTCTGGACTTGTGCTGCGGTGAGGGATTTTACGATCGGATGTATTTCGCAGAGCGCGCCAGCCAGGTGGATGCTTTGGATATGGATGGAAATGCCATCGATCTGGCCCAAGACTTGAACCGCCGCCACAACCTTCGCTTTTACAAAGCAGACGTGGCACAGGACGAATTCCCCGACGCCGACTACGATACGGTCTTGTGTTTCTCCGCCCTGCAACAGATGAGCAGAGCCCAGCTCGACACACTGCTGCCTAAAATCCGTGCGGCGCTGAAAGCTGGAGGAACTTTTTTTGGCTCGGTGTCGCTGATCCCCGAAAACATTCTGTTGCGGACGGAGGAGCAAGTTCGTCCAGAGTTCGCCGCGCATTTTCCAAGGGTGGAACTGAATTGCTCGCCCTGGCCGAATGGAAGACTAGAGTGCTATTTCCGCTGCAGTGAATAGAGTACCGGGGAGGCAGACGTCGTCTTAAACTCAGTAATTTCCGCTGAGCGTGCCCTAATGGGCGAAGCAATTTGTTCCATCTGTAGTGACCGTCTTACCTGTATTCGATGCCAGAGTTATCGATGCCGCCCCGTTGATGTTATTAGCATCGCAATCCACCGTGACGACGCCAGCGCCGCTGTTGAATACATCCCAATGTTGGCCCGTCAATAAATGTGGGGCTTTGACCGTCGTCGTCCCAGTGACGTTCACCCAATGGTCCGTGGCAGCAAGTGTGTAAGCACTCGACTTCGTGACAAGATTACCGGCGGCACCGAGGAAGCGGTTTCCGAGAGTCGAGCATGTAGTAAAGAGTTCCTGGGGAGAAGAGGCCGTGGACGACAGTATGTAAGTGCTGAGACTCTCGTCCGTACATACGTGGTTGAATGCGGTGATGCTATTCGAGATTGCGTTCGTGCCTCCGAATTTCCTGAGCGCAGATATTGAAGCGCCTCCGGTAGCTGTAGACATGATATGAACGAGGTTGGTCACATTATTCAGACCATTGACCCCTGCTATAACCGAACTTCCGTTCGCGCCGTTGATCTCAATTCCGTCTACGTGGTTCTCGATAAGGGCTCCAAACAAATATAAGTTGCAGAGGTTACAGATGATTCCGCTATTTTGCTGACCGGCCGCTTGTGAGGTCACACCCACGTTAATAAGAGTAAAGAGATCATTTCCTCCGCTTGCGGCGCCCAATACAAAGGCGTTGCTTCCTACGGAGGTGGATGAACCGATGCAGGTTACGCCCTCGATAAGCACTGCTTGAGTGGACCCATTCGTCGCGTTCAAACATGTCGTCACGTAGTTCAGTACCAACACATTGCGGATGTCCGATTGATCCTGCGTTTCCCCTAGGTCTATTCCGATACTTCCAACCGCCTGCTGTAGGCTAAGTTGCACGTCTCGGGCGCGGATGGCGTCTCCCACGGACCCCGACTGGAATTGCAAGAGAACGGTGGAAGTCGGAAAACTGCTGGATGCCTGTATGACAGATGCGGCCGTTCCATTGGCCGCTGTTCCCTTTAGTTCGGAGCCCTGGAATATGCCGACTTGGTTCTGGACAATGAAGGTAGCATTCCCCAGAAGCAACTGAACGGCTTGGGTTGTACTGCCTATCGCAAATGTTCCAGCGCACAATTGAATTCCCTGAAAGCCGCGGGCGTCAACGATCCCTCCCGTCGATGGGAGCTGGGCCTCAGCGTTCACAATCTTCGCGCAAGCATCCGCTCCGGTTTGTTGGTCGGCAAAGTAAATCACTGGAGTCTGACCGTAAGCGACGCTCGTCGTGTAAAGCAATGCGAGGAAGCACACTATCCGCATCTTTTTCATCGGCATCCCCCATTTTGGGATAATTGATAACCTAATACTATATGTAACATCTCATTAACAGGTCAAACGGGACTTACCCGAGCGGCTGGGCGGGATTTCTAGTGGCAGCGGGTGAGGATTAAGCGCCAGTGAGAGAAACCATAGGGAGATAGGCTTTAACGTTATTTCTGTACGACTCCGCAAGCGATGCGGTCGCCTGAATTGCCGGATGGATCAGTCTTCATGTCGTCAGCTTTGGCGTGGATTACGATGGATGTCCCGCCATTGCTGAAGAGCGAGTGAGAGTCGCTGCCGAAATTTACATCTTTGTCTGCGAGATTCATTTTCGACTTGCCGTCGCCACCCACCATGAGGTTGGACATGTCTCCGGCGTGGTGGCCTTCAGGATTGTCGAAGCCGTGCTTCTTTCCATCGGGATTAAAATGCGGGCCTGCTGATTTAAAGTCGGGCGGATCGCATTTGGCGTTCTGATGGAAATGTATGCCGTGTTCGCCTGGCGGAAGATTCTCCACGTTGACCTGCAACCCTACACCGCCTCCCTTTTGTTCCCATAGGATGACGGTGCCGACGCTTTTTCCTTGAGCGTCGATCAGGTGGACTACTGTTTTAGCGGACATCGAAACGGCAAAAGCGATTCCGCAAACAAGGGTGGCAACGGCCAATACCCTATTGAGTGTCATGCGATTAAGCCTCATGCGGGGATTATAGACCTGCGGCGTTACGTGGGCAACACGTGGAGAGGCTGCGCATCGTTTTGGCACCGCCGCGAGAACTGTATTAAACTCCGACCGGACGTGGCCGAAAAACTATGAGCGCTCAGATTGTGCGCGAACCCCGCTGGCCGGCAGTGGTGGCGATGCTGGCGGCGGGTTGCGTTTATTGGTCACTGCCGGAGCCGCTTTCAGTCGGGCCCGGGTGGCTGTTACTGGCGGTGATTTTGGTTCTGGCAATACCTCTCGTCATATCGAATCATCGTGGCCAGTTCAACATTGCTCGAATTTTGACGTTTACTGTGAATGGCCTGATAACGCTCGCTATGGTTGGCTCGCTGGCTTTTCTGATTCAAGGTTTACCGCACCATCGCAACACGCCCCAAGCGCTGTTGCGTGCGGCCGTCGCGCTGTGGTTCACAAATGTTTTGGTGTTCGCGCTGTGGTACTGGAAGTTGGACGCGGGCGGTCCGTTGATGCGGGAGGGAAGGCGCGGACGATTGGAAAGCTCGTTTCTTTTTCCGCAAATGCTGGGCGAGGATGGCGGCGATCCATCATGGTCGCCACATTTCATGGACTACCTATTTCTTGCGTTTAATACCAGCACGGCTTTTTCGCCAACGGACACAGCGGTGCTTTCGCGCTGGGCCAAAGCGGGGATGATGCTGCAGTCGTTGATTTCTCTGACGATCATTGCGCTGCTTGCTGCCCGCGCGGTGAATATTTTATAAGCGGGACTGCGCGGCAGCTTGAATCCGGGCTAGTTTGACCATAAATTCCCGGACGCATATACTGGAATTTCTTGCTGGATGGTACATCTAGGAGTGATCGCGATGGAAGAACCCGTAATTTTGAGCGCCGTGCGCACGCCGATTGGGAAATTTATGGGAGGGCTTGCGCCACTTTCGGCTCCGGAACTTGGCGCAAAAGTTGTGGCTGAAGCCGCGCGGCGGGCCGGAATCGAGCCAAAGCAAGTGGACGAAGCCATCATGGGCAACGTGGTTCAGGCCGGGCTTGGACAAAATCCGGCGCGACAGGCGGCGTTGCGTGGAGGGCTTGATTCGCGCGTTGCGGCGATGACCATCAATAAAGTTTGCGGGTCTGGACTGAAGGCGGTGGCGCTGGCTTCGCAGGCGGTTCAACTCGGCGAATCCGAGGTAGTTGTGGCGGGCGGTATGGAATCGATGTCGAACTGTCCCTACCTGTTGAAGGGCGCGCGCACTGGATTTCGTCTCGGCAATCAGGAAATTTTCGATTCGATGATTACCGACGGCCTGTGGGACGTTTACGAAAATTTCCACATGGGCGTCACAGGCGAGCTAGTCGCGGAAAAGTACGGCATTACGCGGCAGGAGCAGGACCAATTCGCGTTCGATAGCCATCGTAAAGCGGTGCGCGCGATTAAGTCGTGTTTTTTTGGCGAGCAGATTGTGCCGGTGGAGATTCCGCAGAAGAAGGGCGAACCCGTCATTATCAAAACTGATGAATCGCCGCGCGAGGATACTTCGCTGGAGGCGCTCGCAAAGCTCAAGCCCGCGTTTAAGAAGGATGGCACGGTGACAGCGGGCAATGCACCTGGAACGAATGACGGGGCGGCAGCCGTGATTGTGACCGGCGAAAAGAATGCGGCTCGTTTGGGGAAAACGCCGATGGCGCGAATTGTGGCGCAAGCGGTGAGTGGCGTTGAACCGAAGTGGGTGATGATGGCGCCGGTAGACGCGGTGGAAAAGCTGCTGAAGAAAACCGGATGGGACCGCGACAAGGATGTGGACCTGTATGAATTGAACGAAGCGTTCGCCGTGGCTGCCATCGCAGTAACGCGAGTGCTGAAACTGAATCCGGAAAAGGTAAACGTGAATGGCGGGGCGGTGGCTCTAGGACATCCGATTGGCGCGTCCGGCGCACGCGTTCTCATCACGCTGCTTTACGAGTTGCAGCGTCGAAATTTGAAGCGCGGAATTGCGGCGCTGTGCCTGGGCGGCGGCAACGCAGTGGCGCTGGCCATTGAGCGCTATTAACTGCGCCCCTTACAATGTTTTGTCCACATTGCAAAGCGGAGTATGGCGATGGAATCACACGTTGTCCTGATTGCAATATTCCCCTTGCCGGTTCGCTCGATACGACAGAGCAGCCGGATCAACCGGTGGGTCCCGCGATTGCGTGGCGTGGCAATGATCCGATTGAATTCGGCAGGGCGTTAGCGGCTTTGAAAGCTAACAAAATCCAGAGCTACCAAATCACCGAGCACGATAATCTTCCGTATCTCACTGCTTTTCAGCCGCGTTATGGAATTTTTGTAAGACGAGATGATGTTGCGCGGGCGGAAAAAGCAATTGGGGTAGCGCTCGCGAACAAACTATCCGGCTAGTTCCTGGGCCGCTCGAAACTCGCAGGCCTACGGGCATGTTTTGCTTGCGTCGATATGCGAAGCTTGAGTTGTGCCAAGCGGCAGACCAATCGCCAATGGTTCACTTTCCTTAGTTGCTCGGCTTCCGTTATCATCGGACTCTTATGTCAACAAACAATATAAAAACTGTGGGTGTGCTGGGCGCCGGCACGATGGGGAATGGAATTGCACATGTGTTCGCGCGGGCGGGATATCGGGTGATTCTACGTGATGTGGAGAAGCGCTTTCTCGATCGCGGGCTTGAAACCATAGGTAAGAATCTCGATCGTGAAGTGAAGCGCGGGAAAATTTCGGAAGCGGACAAGCCTGCTGTGCTGGGGCACATTGAACCTACGACCGATGTGGGCGCGCTTGCTGCGGCCGATTTCGCGGTGGAGGCAGTTCCGGAACAGCTTGAGCTGAAATTGCGGGTGCTTAAGGACGTGGATGCGGTGCTGAAACCTGGCGTGATTTTGGCTAGCAACACGTCTTCCATTTCGATTACGCAGCTTGGTGCACAAACGAGCCGGCCGGATCGTTTCATAGGCATGCACTTCATGAATCCGGTGCCGATGATAGTGCTGGTGGAAGTGATCCGCGGGCTAGCTACCAGCGACGAAACTTTTCAGACCACGATGGCCCTTTGCGAAAAGCTCGATAAGAAGCCCGTGGCGGTGAATGACGCGCCGGGCTTTGTTTCTAATCGGGTGTTGATGCCGCTGATTAACGAAGCGGCGTTTTGCGTGATGGAAGGCGTGGCGACTCCGGAAGCTGTAGATGCGGTGATGAAGACAGGGATGAACCACCCCATGGGGCCGTTGGAATTGGCCGATTTTATTGGGCTGGACGTTTGCATCGATATTCTCGAAGTGCTGTCGAAAGGATTTGGCGATCCTAAGTATCGCGCCTGTCCGCTGCTGAAGAAATATGTGGCCGCGGGCTGGCTGGGTCGCAAATCCGGACGCGGTTTTTACAATTATACATAGCCGATAGTTTCTCCTGCCTCGCTGATTGGCGCTCACAACTAAGATTCCTGCGCGTCTAAGGACCAAGGATTGTGGGCGCCTGGATGCGTCGTGCATTGGAGTCGTCATGAAAAATATTCTTCGCGCATGGTTGATACTCGCGTTGTTGTGTGCGTGCGGCCGGGTATATGCGTTTCAAGTGGGTGCAACCGACTTTACGAAAGGCGTAACAAAGGTTCTTCCCGTACGGCAAAACATTACGGTCATACAAATTCGCACGCCGCAAGATCTGAATAACATCGTGGTGCTTGCGGGGCCGGATGGGTACCTATTGGTGGATCATCCGGAGCCAGCCGCGAATCCGGCGATACAAAAAGCCTTGGATGATTTGGGAAAACGGCCGGTAAGGTTTCTTGTGAACACGCACTGGCACTACGATCACGTGGGCGGGAACGAAATTTACGGGCCGGATGCAGTAATCGTGGCTCAGGAAAACGTGCGAAAGCGCTTGATGACGAAGCAGACTCCGTTCTGGTCGCCGACGCCGATAGGTCCGTATCCGGAGCGTGCGTGGCCGCGCATCACGTTTCGAGACATGGTCACCATTCATTTTGCCGGCGAAGATATTGAGATGGATCATTACGCGAACGGGCATACGGATACCGACTCGGTGGTTTATTTCGCGCACGCGAATGTGGTGGATGTGGGCGACATTTACGACGGAAGGGGCAGCTATGCGGGTGGCGCTGATATGGAAGGAATCGCGCGTTCTCTTTCGGCGGTACTCGAACGAATTAATGACGACACGGTGATCATCACCGGGCACAGTGAAGTGTCGAATCGCCGAGAGCTTGCGGAATATCTCCCACTCTTGAACCAAAGTATCGCGCTCGTGCGCCAGCAAATTGCCGCTGGGAAAAGTGAGAAGGAAGTTGCGGATGCGGGTTTGCCTGAGATATGGAAAGCGTGGTTCGCTCCGCAGGCGGTTCCCGGCGGCCACGACTTCATGCGCCAAATCTACGCAACGCTGGCACACACAAACGAACTCGATCAGTAGGTTTACGCTTCGAGTTTTGCTCCGGAGCCTCCCAGGCCATGAAGGGAAGCCTTGTATGGCAACATTACCGGCCCGAAATTGCCCCCAAATACCTTTTGCTTTTTGTTCGCCTTGTGCTATCATGTGCTCCAGAAAGCACAATTTGGGGGTAGGGATACTTGGTAGTACACTTAGCGCGCCTCTGTTCCCAGGAAAAAACTAAAAACAAAATCCCTCTCGAGGTCTACATGAACGACGAAAAAACCAAGAATCTAGATTTGGCCATTTCGCAGATTGAGAAACAGTATGGCAAGGGTTCGATCATGCGCCTGGGGAACAAGGATGTGCTGGTGCCGGTGAACGTGATTCCGACCGGATCGATTTCAATCGACGCTGCGCTGGGCGTGGGCGGTTTCCCGCGCGGGCGCGTGATTGAAGTGTACGGACCGGAGTCTGGCGGCAAGACCACCCTCACGCTGCACGTGATTGCGGAAGCACAACGTTTAGGGGGGCAGGCTGCGTTCATAGATGCGGAGCATGCGCTGGATCCGTCATATGCGCGAAAACTGGGAGTGGATGTCGACAATTTACTGGTATCGCAGCCCGATAATGGAGAGCAAGCGTTGGAAATTGCGGAGGCGCTGATTCGCTCGAACGCGGTGGACATTATTGTGGTGGATTCGGTTGCTGCGCTGGTTCCACGCGCGGAACTGGAAGGCGACATGGGCGACGCGCAGATGGGCTTGCAGGCGCGGCTAATGTCGCAGGCGCTGCGGAAGCTGACGGCAATCGTTTCGAAATCGAAGACCTGCCTAATTTTCATCAACCAGATTCGGGAAAAGATTGGGGTGATGTTTGGCAATCCCGAAACAACCACCGGCGGGCGCGCGCTGAAATTTTATTCTTCGATTCGCGTGGACATTCGTCGCATACAGTCGATTAAGGAAGGGGATCGCGTGGTGGGTTCGCGCACGCGCGCAAAAATCGTAAAAAACAAAGTGGCTGCGCCGTTCCGTGAAGCCGAGTTCGACATCATTTACGGTGAGGGAGTTTCGCGCGAGGCCGACTTGATTGATTTGGGCGTTGCCAAGGGGCTGCTCGAAAAGTCGGGTACGTGGATCTCTTATAAGAACGAGCGACTTGGACAAGGCCGCGACAATGCCCGGCTGTTCCTGAAAGAAAACAAAGATATTCGCGCGAAGATCGAACACGATCTGCGAAAGCTATTGGGTCTACTCTCAAATCTGACGGTGGTGGAAGATAAGCCGGCAGCGGCCGCTGAAGCTCCGAAACAGGCACCTAAAGCGGTAGCGGCGGCGCAAGGTCGAGCGGCGCGTTGACACTGGACCGCCCAAAGAAGAACATCGCGTAAAACGTTGGTACTCTGGGCCAGCGTGCCTAGCAGGAAAGCTGTCCTCCTTTACAGTTGCGCAAGCCTCTAACATTTCCCTAAACTACGGTCACAGCCTGAGTTGAGGCGATTACGGGCCAATATAATTCAAATGCGCATCAAACCAGTCCACTACCAAGCGGTCTCGATATTTTGTCTCTTTCTAGCAGGTGCCCTGGGGGTTGCCTTCGGGGCTACGCCTACTACTAGCACTCGTCATAAGAAAAGCGGCACGCCTAGTTACGCTGATCCGGGAAAAGGCGATGCGGTGGAATATGACGACCCGGTGGTGCGTCAGATCGCGCTGGATGCTCTGGGTCACGCGAATGGTTCTGTTCTGGCGATGGATCCAAGCACGGGCCGAATCCTCACAATCGTTAATCAAAAAATGGCTTTCTCGTCCGGATTCGAGCCGTGCTCGACAATAAAACCGGTGATTGCGCTTGCTGGCCTGGAAGAGGGCGTTATCACGCGCGACACGATGCTCAAGGTCGGTCGGCGGCGCTATATGGACCTCACCGAGGCAATGGCGCATTCTAATAACACTTATTTTGAAGAGGTAGGTACGCGATTGGGATTCGAGCGCGTGACAAAGTACGCGACTCTTCTGGGACTGGGGTCTCGCGCGGGCTACAACATACGCGAAGAGCAGCCGGGCTCGCTTCCAGTGCGGATTCCGGTTTATGGCGGAGTGGCTCGGATGTCGAGCTTTGGCGAAGGAATACGCATTACCCCACTTCAGCTAGCGTCGTTAGTTTCTACTCTGGCGAATGGTGGAACGCAGTACTACCTGCAATATCCGCGAACAGAGCAGGATCGGCAGAATTTTCAGCCTCGCATTAAGCAGCAGCTCGATATCGGGCCGCTGCTGCCGGATTTACGCGAAGGCATGCTGGCGGCGGTGATGTATGGCACGGCGAAACAGAGCTACGATCCTGACGGCGAACAGGCACTCGGGAAAACCGGGACTTGCAACGACGAATCGCTCGGCGGCCGCCTCGGCTGGTTTGTTTCTTATGCGGATCAAGCGCATCCGAAAATCGTGTTGGTAGTACTGATTCGTGGAGGAAGCCGGGCTATCAGTGGACCTCACGCATCCGAAATTGCAGGCCGAATCTATCACGGCCTGCGCGAAAGAAATTACTTCGCTGAATCCGTTCATCATTCGACATACGCGACCTCCGCAGTTGGCTCGCAATAGCCTCAGACTTTTACTTCCGCGAGACTCCACGACTTTTTACGCGCCACAGGGTTTACTGCCTGTATCAGAACGGAGCATTTGTCCTTTTCGGCTGGAGTACGGTTGAGCTAAGCTTCGTTACCTGAGTGAATAAGGCGGTTCACGAAGTATGGGCAAGTTTGGAAAAATTCTTTTTTGGTTTGCTCTTGTAGCGCTTAGCGCGGTATTTATCGCCGGGTCCTATTACATTCGTAATTCCGCGGAGGGTGAAGTTTCTGTGCAGGCCTCTTCTGCACGCGAAGAAGCCCGACGAATCCAGGAACAGGTGGTACTTTACAGCGAACGCTTAGTTCCGTCCGGACTTCCGTTTCAAATGTTACTGCGTGGGGTGGGCATCGATGCGGACACCGCGGAACGAATTACGGCTTCCGCGCAGTCTGTATTTGACTTGCGGCATTTGCGAGCTGGAAATCGACTGGATGTGGGGCGCTCGGTTCTGGGGGAGCTTCGATCCGTTCGTTACAGAATCGATAGGGACCGAGTGCTCTCGATCGCGCCTCAAGGGAACGAAGTTCACTCGGAGATTCAAACCATACCTTCGGAAATGCAGACCATGGGGGTCATGGGAGAAGTTCACGGCTCGCTTTTTGAAGCAGTTATCAACGCGGGCGAAAAGCCCGAACTCGCCATGCGCCTGGCGCAGATTTTCGGATGGGATCTGGATTTCTATACAGACCCGCGTCCGGGCGACACATTTCGAGTGGTGCTCGAGAAGAAAGTGCTTTCGAATGGCGAACTACTTTCGTACGGACGAATTCTCGCCGCCGAATATAGAAACGCCGGGCATTCGTATGGCGCGGTGCTTTTCCATGACGTTTCAGGCGCGCCCGCCTATTTCACGCCCGCAGGCAAATCGATGAAGAAGGCGTTTCTGCATTCGCCGCTGAAATTCGCGGCACCCATTACTTCTCATTTCAGCGAACATCGTTTCCATCCCATCCTGAAAGAATATCGAGCGCATCTGGGGATTGATTACGCGGCACCCACCGGCACCCCTGTACAGACGATTGGCGAGGGGCGCGTGGTCTTCGCCGGACTAAAAGGCGGTGCGGGAAATCTGGTTCAGGTTCAGCATACCAACGGGTACACGACCTACTACATGCATTTATCGCGAGTGCTTGTACGATCCGGACAGCATGTGGAGCAAGGACAGAGTATTGGTCTCGTGGGAATGACCGGGTTGGCCACCGGGCCGCATCTTGATTTCAGAATACAGCGCCAGGGACAATTTTTGAACTTTGAGCGCCTGCCATTGCCGCCGTCCGATCCGGTAGCGAAGCGGGATTGGAATGAATTCGCGGGCTTACGGGATCGCGCGCTGGCTTTGATGCCGACGACATCGTCACAGCCGAATGCAACGCTTGCGAAGAATTCTTCGTCAGTCCCTGTGGGACAACGCCAAAACAGCCCGTGAGATCGGATTGTTCGCTCCAAGAGCCCAAAAAAAATCGGCGCCGCTGAATTATCCAGCGGCGCCGATTCAGTTTTCAGAAGCAGTTGATTGTTATTTCTTGACTGCCGACGCCGCCGCGAAGAAATCGGCAAACGCTTGTCCGTTTGGTGTACCCAATCCGGTGACATTGTCCCAGCCTATTTTGGTTCTGAGCGACAAGTCGGTACCGAATGTGATGATATCCCACTCGTCGTCAAAGGGGCTGTTATAGATGCCGCTGTAAAAGGTCGTGGTGCCATCCAACGGTGCAGCAAGTGCCGCTGCAGTGTAGTGGTGGAAACCGCTGGAGTCCTGAATGATGCCTGTGGGGTTGGTCTTGGAGCCTACCGGCACAACGTCGGTAATAGTGCCAGCGGGCATGCTGTAAAGGTAAGGAGCAGCTTGTCCGAGCGGTACGCCGGCTTCCTGGTTAGCGATTGCCCAGATGGCCGAGAACATCGGAGTAGCCAAGCTAGTCCCGCCGTATACCGCCACGGCCTCACCCGATCCGTCGAACAACACGATTTCCGCTCCGGTGTACGGATCCGCGAGCCAAGAGATATCCGGGAGCTCGCGCCACTTCCCGGAAACTTTCTTCTGGAAACTAGGCTTCAAGAAGAAGCCGCTGGCACCGCCGCCAGACCCAAATTGAAAGCCAAAATTCAAAGGAGGATCCGCAACATAGCCGCCAGCGAACGGAGGAGCAACAATACCGGTAGCGTTGGTGCCCCAACCGCTTTGCCACGCCATGGTGTTGTCGGAATTCGTTGCCAAGCTGACCCCGCCAACGCCCGTGGAGTACGGTGAATCGGCAGGTGTGCTCACTGTCGGTGGAATCCCGTACACGGTGTCGTCGCCTTCGTCGCCGGTTGCATAGTTTGTGGAAATCCCGGAAACCGCAGCGAGTTCTGAAATCAAGCTACTTTGCTCGAGTATTACAGGGGGTACCAGGGACTCTGGAGCGCCGTAGCTGCCGGAGATGACATTCCCGAGACCGTAAGTGATCGCGTACACAGTTGCGTTGTTGATGTCCGCGAAGCTAGCGGACGGTGGGACCAACAAAATGATGTTGGCCTGCGGCGCGAGCGCGTGAGACCACTCGACGTCCAGGTTAATTTCAGGATCGATACCGCCGCAATTGCAATTGTACGGGTAGTAGATAATGTTGAAATTTGACGAAGTTAGAGGAGGCAAATTGTTCAAGCTGCTGAACACGTTTGCGTCCGCGGTAATGTAGGGAGAACCGTACCAATCGATAATTACGATTGTCTGACCCTCACCATGGAAGCCTTCTGTATAGAGGCCATTGAGATTGTAAGCGGTTTGAACTTCTGCAGGATCGTATCCGCACGGAGGCAAGCTTCCGAGACCGCCACCATTCGCCGGCTGTCCGTAGGTATTGCCGGTGTAGGTACCGAAAGGCAATGCGCCTCCGGTGGTGAATACCTCGGTCGCGGTTCCAGGGAAGCACTGCCCGGAGTAGAAGATTCCGTCGGAGGTTACGCCGCTGAGCTTTGCGGCAGTCGCCGCTGGCGTGCTGGATTTGAATGCGTTGGTGACCTGTGCGACCGGATGCGTGGCTGTGTAATCATCCAAGCCGTACACGGCGGCCACAACGGCAGCAGCAGGACCAACAATCGTAGGATTGTTGACGTTGCCGCGATGGGTTTCAGAACCTACGGTGAACTTATCGATCTGAACGGAAAAAGCCTTTTGGACTTCCGCTACAGTTCCTTGTGCTGTGACCGAGAAGTTTGCGGGGCCGACATTCGTAACTTTCAAGTTGTGCTCGGTTAAAAATTGCTTCGCGAGACCTAGGTCCGCTGCCGTTGGTGCGAATTGAGATATCAGTTGGGCCGGTTTTAGCCATTGATGATAATTCGTGGAGCTCTTGTCATAGAGCTGTTCTGCCAAGGTATCGAGAGCGGCTCGATTGTGGGGCTGGAGCCACAGAGTAACGCTAATTGTTGTGGATGCTTCTTCGGGTCCAATATTTTTTCCGGTTGCGATAAATCCGGGCGTATTACCTGCGATTACTTGGCTGGTCACCGCCCCACTGGCTGACTGAGCGCCCGCACCACCAGCCAATAACAAGACCATAGTGAGTGCCGCCAGGGCAACGAAGCCAAATCGTGCAGCCCACAATTTGACGAGAGGTTGCGAAAATGCGTCCGCCTTCCTGTCCTTCATCGATTATCTCCTTTGGAAACGTCCAAACTGGTTTGGAATCTGCGCTGAGCTCGGCTGGGTAATCTACTCACGCCTCGCGGTACTTCCAGTACCTGGCGGACGTCAATAGTTGAAAGGGACCGACCGAGTGGAAGCCGTAATATAGCCAATGGCGGAAGAAGTCAAGCGAATCCGATGAAATTTTGGATTGATTCTAATCAGAAGATCAAATTTATCGGAGAGCGACTGCAGCTACGCAAAAAATTTACCCAAAAGAAACAAAACTACGCTTTTAGTTCCCAAGTGTCGCCCGAACGGAGAAGTTTTGCGAGGTCCCCTTTGCCGCGCTTAGCCTGGACTTGGCGAATCTGATCGTTGATCAGGTCTTCGTAGCGAGGCACTTGGTCCCACGAGCGGAGAACACCGATGGGAGTAGGGAAACCGGGTCGTTGCTCCATGTGCGCCAGAAGGAAAGCATATGCAGCGCGAGGGTGTTTTTCGTCGTGGACGAGCAGGTCTTTTTCGGTGATGCCATTGCCCAATTGAACGACCTCGAGGTCGAGACCGTTTAGGCGAATGCCTTTATCACGATTCTTGCCAAAAATAAGAGGCTTGCCATGTTCGAGCTGAACGATATTTTCGCTGCGCGCATCTTTTTCCGTAACGGTTTCCCAAGCCCCGTCATTGAAGATATTGCAATTCTGGAGAATCTCGACGTACGCGGAACCTTTATGCGCCGCTGCCTTCCTCAAAACATCCTTCAGATGCTGTTGAAAGACGTCCACAGAACGGGCGACAAAGGTGGCCTCCGATCCGATGGCGAGGGAAATGGGATTAAATGGCCGGTCAGTGGTGCCGAAAGGCGTGGATTTTGTTTTCTTGCCCACTTCGGAAGTGGGCGAATACTGACCTTTGGTGAGACCGTAGATCTTGTTGTTGAAGAGAAGAACTTTCAGCCCGACGTTGCGGCGAAGCATGTGAATCGTGTGATTCCCGCCGATGGAAAGCGAATCGCCGTCACCAGTGGCGACCCATACTTCGAGATCGGGACGAACGATTTTCAAGCCGGTAGCGATGGCCGGTGCGCGGCCATGGATGGTGTGGAAGCCAAAAGTGTTCATGTAGTAAGGAAAGCGGCTGGAGCAGCCGATACCAGAAATGATTACAAATTTTTCGCGCGGGATGCCCAGATCAGCAAATACCATTTGTACGGCGGAGAGGATCGCGTAATCACCGCATCCCGGACACCAGCGAATCTCCTGGTCGGTTTGGAAATCCTTTTTTGTGTAGACGGGCAATGTGGCGGTGGTCATAGCTGCTCTCCTGCTTGCTCATCGGTATCATCTTCGACCGCTACGGATGGAGCGAAGCCAAGCATTTCTTCGATCTTTTGCTCGATTTCCGAGGTCTTGAAAGGCTTGCCCTGAATTTTGTTATAGCCCTGCGCGTCGACCAGGTACTTTGCGCGAAGGATCATTAAGAGCTGGCCCATGTTCATCTCTGGCACGAGCACTTTCTTGTACCGGCTGATAACCTCTCCGAGGTCGCGCGGTAGTGGGTTCAAGTGTCGCAGGTGGACGTGTCCGATGCGACGGCCTTTCTCTCGCTGAGCATTTAATGCGGCTGTAATTGGACCGTGCGTTGAGCCCCACGCGATAATTAATAAATCACCCGACTCGTCGCCTTCGGGAATCACGGGAGGGATATCGTTTGCGACGGACTCGACTTTCGCGGCGCGCAATCGCACCATGTGCTCATGGTTTAAGGGTTCGTAGTTGATATTGCCGGTAACATCCTGTTTCTCGATCCCGCCGATGCGATGCTCGAGCCCGGGCGTCCCTGGAATAGCCCAGGGTCGAGAAAGAGTGACCGGGTCGCGGCGGTATGGCAAAAAACCTTCGGGATTCGTTTCGAAGTGAACCGGAATTTCCGGTAATTCTTCAATGGTGGGAACTTTCCAAGGCTCCGCGCCGTTGGCCAGATATCCGTCGGACAAAACGATGACGGGAACCATATGTTTAATTGCGATTCGGCTGGCTTCGAGTGCAATCCAGAAACAATCACCCGGGGAAGAGGGAGCAAGGACTGGAATTGGAGCTTCCGAGTTTCGTCCGAATAAGGCTTGCAGCAAATCTGCCTGCTCGGTCTTAGTAGGAAGGCCGGTGGACGGGCCCCCTCGTTGAATGTCGCAAATCACCAAAGGTAGTTCGACGGCTACGGCCAAGCCCAGCGCTTCGGTTTTTAGCGCCATGCCCGGGCCGGAAGTTGAGGTGATGCCCAGAGCCCCGGCATACGCTGCCCCAATGGCGGAAGTGATCGCGGCGATTTCGTCTTCCGCCTGAAAAGTGATTACGCCGAAATCTTTGTACATCGAAAGTTCATGCAAAATATCGGAAGCGGGCGTGATCGGATAAGAGCCCAAAAATAGCGGTATACCCGCCTTTTGCGAAGCGGCGACGAAGCCTAAAGCGAGCGCCGCGTTCCCGCTGATATTGCGGTACACGCCCGGAGCGAGTTTCGCGGGCGGAATTTCATAGCTGATCTGAAATGCTTCGGTGGCTTCGCAGTAGCTGTAACCAGCCTGCATGGCGAGCTTGTTGGCTTGCACTAATTGCTGTTTATTTTTGAATTTTTCCTGCAACCAACCATGGGTCGGTTCCATGGAACGGTTGTAAAGCCAGTAGCACATTCCCAGCGCAAAGAAGTTCTTACAACGATCCATGCTCTTGGCGTCCAGCCCCAAATCTTTGAGAGCGGCGCGAGTCATTTTTGTAAGTTCTACGGCGAAGAGGCGGTAACCATCGAGGGAGTGGTCTTCCAACGGGTTGGTCACGATCTGCGCTTTGCGCAGATCGTTTTCCTTAAAGCTATCGAGATTTACGATCAAAATTCCGTTCGTTTTCAGGTCCGGCAAATTCATTTTCAGGGCAGCGGGATTCATCGCCACAAGAACGTCCACCGAATCGCCGGGAGTGTAAACATCGCTGGATGAGAAATGCACTTGGAAACCGCTGACTCCCGGCAGGGTTCCGGCAGGGGCGCGAATTTCAGCAGGGTAGTCCGGGAAAGTTGCCAGGTCATTGCCGTACAGGGCGACTGTGTTGGTGAACTGGCTTCCGGTAATCTGCATGCCGTCGCCTGAATCGCCACAAAACCTGATTACGGCCTGATCGATTACCTCACGCTTGCGTTTAGGAAGCTCGATGGTTGTCAATGGCATGGTCTAGAATTCCATCCTTATAAAGGCGGAGAGATAGAAAATCTTGGTCCTGCGCCAACATTGTTCATTCGGAATAGAGAACTTGTTCTTTCACAGAAAAGCGTAGCATAAGGAGGGTAACAGGAAAACGGAATTTGAGGCGCGGTCATTACGCTTCAGACATAGTCTAAGATGCCCAGCTCGCTTGGCATGTTGTACGACGACTTGTCCGGCCAAATCGTCCAGTCGGCTAAACATCGAGACCGATGGAGCGCATAAGCTGCAGCGCATTGCTGGTTTGAACGATTCCGTGGCTCAAATGATGATCGAATCGCAATTTGCCCTCTTCCAGGTGATCCTCGAAATGAAAATTCGCGCCGATGGAGGCCAGGTCGATAGCGATTTCGGTGAGAGCGAGGTCGTGGGTCGTAAGAAGCCCGATAGCTCCTCGCTTCAGCAAGTTCCCGACCACGGCTTCGGCGCCGATGCGGCGGTCATGGGAATTTGTTCCTTGGAGTAGTTCGTCGAGCAAGAAAAGGACAGGCATCGGCCCAGCGGTCAAATCCGAGATAGCTTTCAGGCGCGTGATTTCGGCGTAGAAGCGGGAGATTCCGCCCTGTAGCGAATCAAGTACGCAAACGGAAGCGCCCACGGCGAGCGGAGAAAGCCGGAGTTTGTGTGCGCGAACTGGTGCGCCGCATTGAGCAAGAACTACGTTGATTCCAACCGATCGGATGAAAGTGCTTTTCCCGGCCATGTTGGGCCCGCTGATAATAATGAGCCGCAGATCTCGACCGAGGGTCAGATCGTTTCTGACGGCGCGAATTTCGGGGATGAGCGGATGCGCGAGTCCTTCCGCCGCGAAAAGAGGAGATTCATCGGTGAACACCGGGAAAACATCTTGAGGATGTTCGTAGGCATACCCTGCGAGATCTAAGAGGGATTCAATTTCGCCCAAGGCCGCGAGCCAACGGCGGATAGCGGTCCCGAACTTTGCTTGCCAGGCTTCGATACTAAGCGTCCATTGCAAACTCCAAAACACGAATGGATCGATGGCCTGCAAGGCGAGATGGCGTCGGGAAACCAGGAAATCCACGCGGCGATTCAAGGTGGCGATAGAGCATGATGCAACTAGGTCGTCCCGCTGAAGTACGGAATGAAGGGCCTTCAGTTTAGGTGCGGCGAAAGATTCTCGTTCAACGCGCGCAAGGACTTGCGAGAGCAATTTTAGGTCTTTGGCGGATTGTTCGATTGCGGAAGCGCTCTTCGAAGTACGTTCGCGAAATTTCAACATTATTGCCAGGTTCACGACGGAGATCACCAAGGCGGAGTATCTAACGCTAGAAACGGACCACGCAACTAAACTGCCAATCCAAAGAATAGCGAGGATAGGCAAAACTATTCGCAGTAGTCCGGGTGAGAGCGTCTGAGAATCTTCTCCCCATGCGACCAATGCTTCCGGTTGGACGCCTGACCGAAAGTCCTTTCCCAATACAGAAAGGTCTTCGCGCAGATCGAGACGTGTCTGCAATTCAGTGACGGCTTCGTTCCGGAGCTGAACCTCTTTCGGTGACGCGGGAAAGAGTAGCCACTGAGCCAGAGTTTCTTCGCCCGCCCGCGTCCGCGCAGTGCAAAGCAATTCGAACAACGATCCCGTACCAAAAATATCCAGATCACGCGCGTAGGGATGCGAGGGGTCAGAAAAACGATCGCCGGTTTCTCCGATTCCCATCCATTTGTTATCGAGGCGCGCCAGTGCGCGTTCGTAAAATGCCTTCCTGCGTGAACAAATGCGAATCGTGCGAATCACACGTTCGTGAAAGATCGCGAAGAAAGTCAGTATGCCGAGAGGAAGCAGAACCCAATAAATGGCGCTGATCCTAGAGATGAGGAGCCACGCTGCCGACACCAGTGAGATTCCGAGAAAAAGCAATGTTGCGACTCCGAGCGTGCCGGAGGTCCGCTTAGAGCGGCACTCGGCCTCTCGCAGCACGTTTAAACGCCGATGGTATTCAGCCGCCGGGTTCTGATGACTCGTGGATGAATCGATTGACATGCTCAAGCTTATAAAAACTGCGCGGTAGAGTTGAACTTGTCAAGTTTATAGGGAAGGGCAGGATTTCATGGGCGGGAAAGTACACTGACCTTAAGTACTATTGACTTTCGCTTTTAATTCGCCCACACTTGCTATGCTAGCGGCCATAGGGGGTCGGATGACACTCACGAAGAGGCAGAAAGAAGTACTGGATTACCTGGTTGGATTCCTCAACAAAAACGGCTATTCGCCGAGTTTCGAGGAAATTGCGAACTCGTTGAAACTTACCTCGCTGGCGACGGTGCACAAGCATCTCTCCACGCTCGAAAAGAAGGGCTTTATTCGCCGCGGCTACAACCAAAGCCGGTCGATTGAGGTGATGCAGCTTCCGAAGCCGATCCGCGAGCAGGTTCTAGAACGCCACGTAGTCGAATTGCCGCTGGCGGGACGCATCGCTGCCGGACGACCCCTAGAAGCAGTGGAAGAACACGAAACCATTTCGTTGGCAGACTTTGCGCGCGGCCAAAACACGTATGTTTTACAGGTGTCGGGCGAATCGATGCGCGATGACCATATTCTGGATGGGGATTTTATTGTGGTGGAGCAGACGCAGGTAGCCAATCCCGGCGAGATTGTCGTAGCGCTAGTCGGAGAAGATCAAGCGACGGTGAAGCGCTTTTACCGGGAGCCTGGAGGCAAGATAAGGCTGCAACCTGCGAATTCTCAAATGTCCCCAATCATCGTTCAGGCCACTGACGTGAAGATCCAAGGCCGCGTCGTGGGCGTGCTTCGCAAATACTAGTCTGCTAAAATCCTCCTTCTATGGGTCTTCCTCAACGGACGGAAGCAGCGCCGTTTTATTTCGCCTATATTGATCGAATCAGCGGCGAGAACATTCTGGAAACGATGAAGGCGCAGTTATATGATGCCGCCGCGTTCCTGGAGGGCATCTCCGAGGAACGCTCTCTTTTTCGCTATGCCTTATGTGGTTTGCTCGCGGTTTCGGTGACCCATTACCTAGCTTCGATCAGACTGTCGCCTCTAACGCCGCTCAAGCAGACGAGCATTCGCTGGCTAATTGTGCCCGGGAGTTTCGGAATGTACGCGAAGCTTCCCTGTCGCTTTTCGAAAATTTCCCCACTGAAGCCTGGATGCGGAGAGGAGTCGCCAGCGGGAATTCCGTGACTGTGAATGCGCTGGCCTACATAATCGCAGGACATGTCGCCCACCATGTCACCATCCTGCGAGAGCGCTACCTGCCAAGCTAGCGGCGACTGACGAATTTCAAATCGAGCTTGCAGTTTGCCAGTCCCGGGCTTAACATCCATCTCCCCAGCTTACAAGCACGCATTACCTCAAGGGACACAACTGTACCATTTTGGATTTGGCTTACGAATTGAGTGGGACTACATTGAGAAACCAGTCCTTATTATTGATAGTCCAGCAGCAGAAAAGGGGCCAAGGAGGGTAAATGTGGGGAGACAAGAAAGCGGACGCTCCGGCAAAGAGCCCGCTCCCGCAGCAACAGTCGCCAAAATCAACCGCGCCAGCCGACAAGCCGGCGTCATTTCCTGGGGAGGCTAAGACAATGGCACCTATCGATTCAACGTACCCTGTAACATCTTCATCATCATCGAGCGGTTTGGCGAGGCTCGGTGCAACGCTTCACGTTAAGGGCGAAATCACCGGCAACGAGGACTTGCATATTGACGGTACAGTCGAAGGGCTCGTGCAACTGGAAGACCGCAAACTGACGGTTGGAGCGAGCGCTAAGGTGACCGCAGATATCATCGCTCGGGAAGTGGTGGTTTACGGCAACGTAAAAGGGAATTTGCGAGCACGCGATCGCATAGAGATCAAGAAGGACGGGTCGGTTGTTGGCGACCTGACGACCGCACGAATCATGATCGAGGACGGCGCTTACTTTAAGGGCTCGATCGAGATTGACAAGACCGGAGACGCGGGCGAGAGCGATTCGAAAGCCGCGTTCACGCGGAACGCTCGCAGCACAGCGGCAACATCTTCTTCAGTGAGCTAGTCAGAGAGCAAACTGCGACGTGCTCGTAAGGCACTCGCAGCATGTCTCGAATGGTTCGACATTGCGGCGGGGCGCCTTTCGCGGCCCCTCTGCATTTCGTCTCGCGTCAATTACAAAGGGTCGCGAATCGATCCTCCTGTTTTCCCTGCTGTGACTTTCGTTGACAGAAATAGCTTCGTAATCTAAAATCATGGTTTGCCTTTAGATGGAAAGGTGTGACTGGACTAATGCAGACGCATATACCAAAGGGCCGCGAAGCCGAAGACTTACAAGTAGGGAAGAATTGGTTTGTAGTGGATGCCGAGGGAGTAGTTCTCGGCCGGCTTGCCACGCGGATCGCGCGCATGTTGATTGGCAAGGACAAGCCAAATTACACTCCGCATCTCGATTGCGGCGACCATGTGGTAGTAATTAATGCAGAGCGCGTGAAGCTGACCGGAAACAAGATCGATCAGAAAATTTATCGTCACCATAGTGGTTTTCCCGGCGGACTGAAAGAAATTCCGATCCGGGTGATGTTGCAACGCCGTCCGGAAGAAGTTGTGCGTGAAGCGGTGTTGGGAATGCTTCCCAAGAACAAGCTACGCGCGCGCCGGGCCAAGAAGCTGCGTGTTTATGCCGGAAGTGAAGCGCTCGCCCGCCACGCCGGACAGAAGCCTCAGCAACTCGCGCTGTAACCACGAGACAGAGTTTCAAAATTTCAGCGCCAGCGGAAAATTCCGTTAGGGGCGCGCTTGTGACGCGTCTTTCTCTGCGTATGTTGTTGCGAAAGGCGTTTTGCGCAGGCGATCTGAGGAGGAGGGACTTTGAGTTCAGCTTCGAGCCCAGTTTCAAGCAATGCCGGAAAGCAGTTCTATGGCACCGGCCGGCGTCGAGAATCCATCGCGCGCGTTTACATCAAAATGGGACCGGCGCGTTTTACGGTGAATGGCCGTCCCGTGGACGAATACTTCCGCAACATTGCGTGGCACACCGCAGCGGTGGAGCCCTTGAAGTTCACTCAGATGCAGGATCAGATCGAAGTGAAGTGCATCGTGAAGGGCGGCGGCGTTGGTGGTCAGTCTGGAGCCGTGCGTATGGGACTTTCGCGAGCGCTTTCGAGGATCAACCCCGAGTTGCGCCCGGCACTGCGGAAGAACGGATTTTTGACGCGCGATTCGCGCATGAAGGAACGCAAGAAGTACGGGCAAAAGGGAGCGCGTCGCCGCTTCCAGTACAGCAAGCGCTAGTTTTTTGCGGCTGGGTTCGAGTGATCGAGCCTGGCCGAATTCACGGCCGGGAAGGACCGGCAAAAAAGGATGCTGCTCCGATCCGTCGCGGAGAAAAAGCATCCCTCTATAGGAGGAGGTACATTGGGAGTCGAAATCACGATGAAAGAATTGCTGGAGGCCGGTGTTCATTTCGGCCATCAGACGCGGCGTTGGAATCCGAAGATGAAGGAATACATTTTCGGCGAACGTAACGGAATACACATTATTGACCTGCAAAAAACCCTAAAGATGTTTCGCGATGCGGCCCGTTATGTTTCCGAGCTCGCTGGTCAAGGCAAACGAGTCCTATTTCTTGGAACGAAACGCCAGGCACAAGAGGCTATCGCCGAAGAAGCAAACCGCTGCGGCATGTTTTACGTGAACCACCGATGGCTGGGCGGCACGCTGACGAACTGGGCTACGTTGCAGAAATCTATCAAGCGCCTAAAGTTGCTGAAGGGCATGGTGGAAGATGGCCGCATGGCGCAATTTTCGAAGAAAGAAGCGGCGCGGCTGGAACGCGAGCTGAAGCATCTGCAACAGAATTTTTCCGGCGTCGAGAATATGACGACGTTGCCCGATGCCATGTTCGTAATCGACCCCAATGCCGAAATGATCGCGGTGCGCGAAGCCAGGCGCATGGGCATTCCGGTAGTGGCCATCGTGGACACGAATTGCGATCCGAATGTGGTCGACTGGGTCATTCCGGGAAATGACGACGCATTGCGCGCCATCCGCCTGTTTACTTCAAAAATTTCCGACGCCGTCATCGTTGGGCATCAGTCGTTTGAACAAACACAAATCGCTGACCAGAAATCTTCCGAGGGCGCCGGCGAAGATACTGTCGATTACGTTGACACGAGCGCTTATGAAGTTTACGAAAAGCAGGAAGGCGATTACGTGGAACCCGATGCCGAGACGGCCGTTGAAGCGAACGCTGCGACCGCCGGAGAAGAAGATTCTGTAGCTGAAACGCCGCACAAGCAGTAATAACCGCAGGTAGCTTGAGCCGCTCTGTAATCTGTTGGCGCGGCTGAACCATAAGCGGACTGCCCGCAAATATTTAAGAGGAAGAGAATCGACATGGCGACACCTGGGAATTCAAACATTTCTGCGCAGCTTGTGAAAGAGTTGCGCGACCGTACCGGAGCGGGATTTACCGCATGCCGCGAAGCCTTGCTCGAGTCCAAGGGGGACATTGAGCAGGCCATCAACATTCTCCGGAAGAAGGGACAAGCTGCGGCGGCTAAGAAGTCGCAGCGCGCCACCTCCGAGGGTCTGGTTAGTTCCTACATTCACGCGGGCGGAAAAATTGGAGTGCTGGTGGAAATGAACTGCGAGAGCGATTTCGTCGCGCGCACGGCTGATTTTCAGCGTTTGTGCCACGACGTTGCTATGCACATTGCCGCGCTTGATCCGCGTTTCTTGCGTCGTGAAGAAGTGACCCAAGCCACGCTCGATCGCGAACGCGACATTTATAAGGAACAGGCGAAGGCGACCGGTAAGCCCGAAAACGTGATCGATAAGATCGTCAGCGGCAAGATGGAAAAGTTCTACGAAGAAAACTGCCTTTACGAACAGCACTTCATCAAGGATGAAGGCTTGACCGTGAAGGAACTGGTCGATCAAGCCATCGCCAAACTGGGCGAAAACATTGCTATTAGCCGATTTTCGCGTTTTAAGGTCGGCGAAATGGATGGCTCCGCTTCGGCCGCGGGTACTACTACGGAAGCGGACTCGACTCGCCCGGCATCGTCTTAATACTTCTCTCGTTTAACAAAACTGAGCGCCCCTGTGTGTGTGTTTCGCTGACCTGGCGAATGAAATTTTGCTCTGCATTTAATCCTGCGAAGATTCTCTGCTAGAATGCCACTGGCAAAAAATCAGTTTGCCACCGAATGGCGAAAACAAAACTCTTAGGACGCGAACCTTCTTCAGCAAAATTGGCGACCGGCACGCCTGTTTACGACCGATTAGTGCTGAAGCTTTCCGGCGAATCGCTGTCCGGTCCTCAAGATTCCGGCATCCATGCCGAAACAATCCAAGGTATTGCGCGAGAAGTGAAGGAAGTCCAAGAGCTGGGCGTTTCCGTCGCGATTATGGTTGGCGGCGGAAATATTTTTCGGGGCACGCGCCAGAAGCAGCTTGCGATCGACCGGGCTACGGGCGATTACATGGGCATGCTCGCGACGGTGATCAACGGGCTGGCGTTGCAGGACGCGCTTGAAAAATCGGGCTGCCAGACCCGGCTGATGAGCGCAATCGAGATGCATCAAGTGGCCGAGCCTTTCATACGGCGTCGAGCAACACGCCATCTGGAAAAGGGACGCGTGGTAATTTTTGCGGCTGGAACTGGTAACCCATATTTTTCAACCGATACAGCCGCGGCGTTGCGCGCGATGGAAATCAAGGCGCAGGTGATACTCAAGGCCACGCGAGTGGATGGAATCTATGACGCGGACCCCGAAAAAGTGGCGGACGCAAAGATGTTTCAGAGCATTACCTACCTGGACGTTTTGAAAAAGGGACTTCTAGTAATGGATTCGACGGCGATTTCACTGTGCATGGACAACAAGATGCCGATCATCGTGTTCAATATGAACGTGCCGGGAAATCTGAAGCGCGTTGTGCTGGGCGAGCGAGTGGGCTCGGTCGTCACAGCTGCTTAAAAATGCTGCGGAGGCAATTTTTCAGATGACCACGATTGCAACGAGCAAAGACGCTTTAGCCCAAGCGAAAATCCGTATGGAAAAAGCGGTGGAAGATTTTCGCAAGGAGCTGTCTGGCGTGCGCACAGGACGCGCGAACGTTTCGCTGCTGGATCATGTGCGCGTGGATTACCACGGCACTTCCATGCCGATCAACCAGCTAGGCACTCTCAGCGTGCCTGATGCCACAATGATCATGATTTCTCCCTGGGATCCCACCGCAGTTCCCATGATCGATAAAGCGATTCGCACAACAGACCTGGGGTTGAATCCGACCAATGATGGCAAAGTGGTGCGCGTTCCGATTCCGCCACTTACCGAAGATCGTCGTAAGGACCTGGTGAAACACATTCACAAAGTCTTGGAGAATCATCGCACGGCGGTTCGAAACATCCGGCGTGATATCAAAGAGGCGGTCGAGAAGCTTGAAACGGACAAGAAGATTAGCGAGGATGATCGTAAGCGGTCACTGGATGATCTTGAAAAGCTAACTCACTCAGAAACCAAAAAAATTGAAGATCTTTCGGCTTTGAAAGAAAAGGAAGTGATGGAGATCAAATAACTGAATGGGCAGACGCCATTCCGATATCGTTAGAGCAATTCCCACCAGGTCCCATTCGTACCCTCGATGGAAATTTCAATTCACGGTGTGAAGGTTTTCCGGGAGAATTAGAGTGAAGGTGCAGTTTGCCGTATCTGCAGAGCACGCAAGTGTGCCGCGTCGGATAATTTTCGCGGGTTCATTATTCGGAAACATGGGACCGAAATCCACCCCTCGCAGCCGCTCCGCGAGCGGGCGCAAGGTTTGGCTTCCGCTCACGAACTTCACAGCTTCCACCTTGGGATCCTTCGCTCCTGGCGAAAGCAAAAGCAAAAAATCAGCTTGAGAATTGTCGCTTGGTCCCTTTCCTATAGAAAATGTGCGACGAGCGGTAAGTTCAGGCTTGGCCTGGGTCACCAGATCTTCAATCTTTGCGTGAGGTCCGAGCAATGCGATAAGACGTGCGCGAGTTTCCGGAACAGAGTGAGCTGCGCCAATCGATAATGAGTAGAAGTGGATCGCTTGATCTTTTTCTCCGAGCTTTTGAGCAATTTGCGCCAGGTGATCGGCCACCTCGCCATGCTGATTCAAGAGCCAAGCCGCTTGGACATAGCGTTTCGCTTCGTCCAATTCTCCCTTTTCGAAATGAACCCAGCCGAGTGTGTCCCAGTAAATGCCGAGATTCGAAACCGATTGCAGGTCATCGAGGGAAAGGCGTGACAGATCAATGTTTCGGAGATTGGCTGTGGTCGCCGATACCGCGGATTCGGCATACTGCTGGGCTTTGTCGAGCTCGATTTGATGCTCCGCCAGATTGTAGGCTACGTTATTCCAAACTGTGGGCGTCTGGGCCAGCTCGATGGCCTTGTCGAAGGCCGCGAGAGCTTTTTCTTTTTCACCCGTGTTGATATATGCCTGACCCAAACTAACCTGGAGCGGGGCATTTTCCGGAAGAAGAATTGTGGCTTTGTCCAGTTCAGGAACTGCATCAGCGTATTTATGTTCTTCGAGATATAGGGCGCCCAGAGCTGCGTGTGCCACGGGATCGATTGGATTTACTTCGATCTGTTTTTGGAAAGCTTTCGCAGCGTCCCGGTAATTCTGTTGTTGCTGCAAGGTGAACCCCAGATAGTTATAAGCGTGCTCGTCAAACGGATTCAACTCGATCTGCTCTCGGAATGCCGCGCCGGCATCATCCAGCTGGCCCAGCCGCATATAGGCGAGGCCCAAATCGTTCCAGCCGACTTTGTTTTTCGGATCGAGTTCAAGCGCACGCTTCAAAAGCGGGATCGCAGCGTTAAGGTTTCCGGAATTGAGAGCGGCGACGCCGGCTTCAAGAAGCTCAGCAGGTTTCGCAGACTCGAGGATCTCCGGCGCAGCGATAGCAGAATTCTCTGCAACCAGCACCTGGCTCTCGTCAGATTCGACTGCCCGAGTAAACGCGAGGTAATCGCCAAGGCGGGAAGCGGGTAATTCGCGCATCTTAAAGCTGAGAGTGCGCTTCGCCACAAGCGTGTGAGATTCGAGGTGGTAGCTTGATTTGAACGTCGCGTAATCCCTCGCAATGGAAACAGCGACAGGAGCCCGCGCTGTAAAGCTGTCGGGCAACTTCAGCGTCAGGGTCATGGTGACGTCGAGAGGGCTTCCTAAATAGATTGGGTCGGATGAGTCTTTCGGTGCGTCCGGCATGCCGATCATCAACAGGGGTACGGTGATTTTACTTTTTTTGCTAGACCAATCGAGAAAATTCGCTCGCGAAAACTCGAGATCAAGCTCAAACGGATTTCTAGTGTCAGAAGGATCGCTCGGTTTTACCGCGGTCACGTCGCCATGAATGCCATCCAGAGTGGCGATTGTTCGGCCGAGTTCTTGCCATTGTGGTTGTGGAGTGCGGCGAAAGGCAGCGCGCAGAGCCAACTCGTTATCGCCACGAAGAAAATAGCGCAGTTTTGCTGAGAGCTTCCCGAGGTTGCTGACTTCAGCGTCAATTTCCACACGCTGGGTAGAAAGAAACGGAGGATCGATGGGAGTCTTTACGATGTTGCCATCGCCGTTCGGTGCGACTAGCAAGGCTGATTTGTTACGCAACGCCGGCGAGAGCAAACGGAAAGGCGCGACTTCTGCAGTGGAATCCATCCAGATGAGGCCGTCTTCCAGTGGAACGGCCGTGATTACATGGTCGAATTGTAAAGGCGAGGGTACCGATGTATCCAGCTTTCGCGAAAATGGAATTAAGACAGCGTCCGAGCGAATGTTGGCGGCTTCGAGCATCGCCGCGAGCAAAGTATGCTTATCCTTGCAGTCCCCATACTGATTCGCGAACACTTCGGCGGCAGAATGCGGTTGGTAGCGGCCAAGTCCGAAAGAAAGACTTACATAACGAATGTTTTTGGAAACGTATTCGTAGAGCGTTTCGATTTTGTCAAGTTCATGCTCCTGCCCTTGAATCAATTCGAGAGTCTTTGCGCGAATTTCTGGTGTGGGATCGACGCGGCCGTTTTCGAGCTTGGCGTACCATTGCGCCACTTTTTCCCAACTGGCGAATGTAGTCAGTTCGATGTCGGGTCCCTTCGTTTCGGCACGTGCAGCCTTTTTCCTGGGGTCTTCGTCCTGGGACGAATGGACTAGGTTTGCGCGCTGCCAGCGATAGAGAGTGCGTCCGTTTTCATCTGACGTTGAGAACGGAGGTTTGTCCAACCCGGCCCGATTCAGTGAGTCAGGCTTAACGCGCAATTGGTAATCTTCGCGACCGTTAGTTAAAGAGAATTCAGGAGAGAGCACTGTGATCCGGCGTCCTTGTGGAACGTCAATTTCCAGGCGCTCGTCAAGAACGATCGACTCTTCAATGAAGTTGTAAGCGAACCAGAATTCGCCGGGCGCCAAGGAGCTTTGCGTTCGCGTGACGATTTCATATTCCAGTGTGTCGCCAGCGTGCAAAGAGGGCACGGTAATGTGTTTTTCTTTGTAATCGGTGTACATGGGGGCATCGCGCGCGACGCTGGCGGTCATTTCTTTCATGGAATCCGCAGCCGCATTGACGACAGTCCCATCCGGTTTGTGAACCCGCACGGTGCGAACTTCCATTTGTTCGTTACTGGAGTTGTACCCGAAAACGAGTTCACCGAGCTGCTGAACTCCGGAATCGCTTTGCACTCGGATTCGTACGGCAAGGTCACGCTGGCTCGTGCCGTCGTTCTCAAATTTTGCGGTGGTGTGGTACTGCTCAATGACGAATGGTTCTTGCGTGAAATCTCTAGCGGTAAGATTTTGCGGCGAAGCTTTCCCCGCCGAAAGGTCGGATTTAGTTGGACCTTCAGCCTGCTGCGCGGCGATCGTACGCACCGAGGCAAGCAGAACGAGTACAGCAACCCGAATACAAAAACGCTTCATTCGAACTCCCATTGCAGTTGACCGATGCTAGTTTAGAAGGCTTCGCTGACTCGGTAAAGCACATCAGACACTGGTGGTGAGTAACTTCAAAACACTATGGTTCGCCGTCGTACCTGCCTCTCATTTCGGAAATCCCACTCTTTCCGCGATTGGCCCATTTCGCACATAAATCATTTGTAGTCACTGACTTGCGTTCTATCTTTAAACCGACTTGGAAAGCACAGCGTCGGAGTCGAGCTCAACCGGGGTCTAGCAAAGTCCAGGTCTGCGAATGCGATGGACGGCCATAGCCGAATATTTCTTAGAATTTATTTTTGCGGGGAATCGAGTTGACAACATGGGCTATATCTCCTATACTCCTCCGGTTGCATTGAGGCCGTTGGCCTCGGTGGTGATTAGGGAAGTCTTCGGACCCCGGAACACAGAAGGACGGAACGGGGGCAAGAAGAACGGCCGAAATGGGGCGCCAGCCCCGCAAAGCCGTGTGAGCCTCTCCGCAATTGCACGAGATGGAGTTCACTCCTCGGGGTGAAGCATCATCGCGGAGTACCTGGTAATTCCTTCGGGTTATGGCGCCTTTTCTGTTCATTCACCCGCAGAATTTTGCGCGGGCGGATTCGCTATGCGCGGAATTATGTCGAAAACTCATCCGTGTTGTTGGATTTTGAGGGGGCAAGAGTGCCGACGTTTTCTCAGTTAGTGCGGAACGGCCGGGAAAAAATCCGGACGAAAACAAAATCTCCAGCGCTCGAGGGATGTCCTGAGAAGCGCGGAGTTTGCGTTCGCGTTTATACCCAAACACCGAAGAAGCCGAACTCGGCGTTGCGCAAAGTTGCGCGCGCGCGCTTGACCAATAGCGCTGAAGTAACGACTTACATTCCCGGCATTGGCCATAATTTGCAGGAGCATTCGATCGTGCTCGTGCGTGGCGGCCGCGTAAAGGATTTGCCGGGAGTTCGCTATCACGTGATTCGCGGAACGTTGGATGCAGCTGGCGTCGAGAATCGCAAGCAGGGACGCTCAAAATACGGTGCAAAGCGGCCAAAAGCCGCACAGAAGTAGGAGAGCAGAGAGATGCCACGCAAAGGATGGGTTCTTCGCCGAAAGATTCCGGGCGATCCGGTTTTCGGCAGCGATCTGGTGCAGAAGTTTATTTCCAGCATGATGTATGACGGCAAGCGAGCGACCGCACAGGCGATTTTCTATAAGGCCATGGACCAGGTGGCGAAAACAACGAACGACGATGCGTTCAAGCTGTTCAAGAAAGCCGTCGAGAATTGCAAGCCGGTTTTGGAAGTGAAGTCGCGGCGCGTCGGTGGCGCGAACTATCAGGTGCCGGTGGAAGTGAATCCGTTTCGGCGTCAATCACTGGCGATTCACTGGCTGGTTTTGTATTCGCGAACTCGCGGTGGCAAAACCATGACGGACAAATTGGCTGGAGAAATTGTGGACGCTGCGAATGGCCGCGGCGGCGCCGTAAAGAAGAAGGAGGACGTGCACCGCATGGCGGAGGCTAACAAGGCCTTCGCTCATTATCGCTGGTAGCGCGAACAGGTTTTTCAGATGCCCCGCCAAGTCCAAATCGATCACACCCGCAACATCGGGATCATGGCTCACATTGACGCCGGAAAGACGACGTCGACGGAGCGAATCCTGTTCTATACGGGTGTGACGTACAAGATCGGCGAAGTGCACGAAGGCACCACGGTAATGGACTGGATGGAGCAGGAGCGCGAGCGCGGCATCACGATCACGTCGGCAGCGACTACGGCTTCGTGGAAGCGTTTCGACAAAACATACCGCATTAACATTATTGATACGCCGGGACACGTTGATTTCACGGTTGAAGTGGAACGTTCGCTGCGCGTGCTCGATGGTGCAGTCGCCATTTTCGATGCGGTGGCCGGCGTGCAGCCGCAATCAGAGACAGTGTGGCGTCAGGCGGATAAGTACAGAGTTCCGCGCATTGCGTTCATCAATAAGATGGACCGGATTGGCGCAGATTTCGATCATTCCATCCGATCGATGCGGCAGCGTCTCTCGGCTCACCCGGTTCCGCTGCAATATCCCATCGGACGGGAAGACAATTTTATCGGCGTTATTGATTTCATCGAAGAACGCGCCATCATTTGGAAAGACGAAACGCTTGGCGCGGAATACGAAACTCTGCCGCTGGAAAAGCTCTGGGACGCTGAATTTCTGAAGTCGCGCCCCGAACTAGAAATTGCGGTAAAGGCTTCGGCGTTGACTCCGGAATTTTACAAAGAGCACCGCGAGAAAGTGGTGGAATATATCGCCGAGCATGACGATGCCGTGCTTACCAAGTATCTTGAGCAGCACAAGCTCGAGCCGGCAGAGTTGCGTGCTTCGATCCGCCGCTCGACGATTGCTCTGAAATTGGTGCCGGTTTTGGCTGGCTCAGCTTTCAAGAACAAAGGCATTCAGCCGCTGCTCGACGCGGTAGTGGATTTTCTTCCGTCGCCTGCGGACGTTCCGCCGGTGGAAGGTGAGGACCCCAATGGTGAGGAGGCGATCTTGCGGCGAGCCTCGGACGATCAGCCGTTTGCCGCTCTTGCTTTCAAGATTATGACGGACCCGTATGTGGGCCACGTGACCTACATTCGCGTGTATTCCGGCGTGCTGAAGGCCGGCGCAAACGTTTACAACTCGACTCGTAAAACGCGCGAACGTATTGGACGTTTATTGCGGATGCACGCGAATAAGCGCGAAGAAATTGAGTCTATTGAAGCAGGAGACATCGCCGCCTGTGTTGGTCTGAAGAACGTGACGACTGGCGATACGCTATGCGATGAAGAAAAGCCGATCGTGCTCGAAAACATTGATTTTCCTGCGCCGGTTATTTCCGTTGCCATCGAGCCGAAGACGAAAGCGGACCAGGAAAAAATGGGCATGGCATTGGGCAAACTTGCCCAGGAAGATCCTACATTCCGAGTTCACACCGACCACGATACCGGCCAGACATTAATCTCCGGCATGGGCGAGCTGCATCTGGAAATCATCGTGGATCGCATGATGCGCGAGTTCAGCGTGCAGGCCAATGTAGGCAGGCCACAGGTAGCGTACCGCGAGACGATTTTGAAAGTTGCTGAAGGCGAAGGCAAGTACATCAAGCAGACCGGCGGCCGTGGACAATACGGGCACGCAGTGCTGAGCGTTCATCCGCTTCCGAATTCCGGACACGAGAATATGCACGAGATGTCGACTGATGAGATCGACGAGTTGGCTAAGAGCGTCTCGGGGAAGGGCGGTAAATGGCACTTCGATAAAGAGCATCGTCTTCTTTTCATCGACAAAGTTGTGGGCGGCGCGATTCCCCGAGAGTTCATTCAGCCTATCGAAAACGGCGTGCGCGAAGCCATGGAAACGGGCGTTCTGGCAGGTTACGAAATGGTTGACTGCGCCGTCGTGCTTACCGATGGCAGCTACCACGATGTGGACAGTTCGGAAATGGCATTCAAGATTGCCGGGTCGATGGCCTTTAAGGAAGCTTGCAAGAAAGCCAATCCGAAGCTGTTGGAACCCATCATGCGCGTGGAAGTGGTGGTCCCTGAAGATTACATGGGTCCCGTGATTTCAGACTTGAACTCGCGACGCGGACAAATGCAGGGACGCGAATCACGCGGCGGAACGGAAATTATTAACGTGCAAGTTCCGCTGGCGGCCATGTTCGGTTACGCCACGGAAATACGCAGCCGGACGCAAGGGCGCGGAAGCTTTACCATGCACTTTTCCCATTACGAGCAAGTTCCCGGAAACCTAGCGGACGATATTATTGGCGGGGCCAACGGCGACAAGCCAAAGAGATAAGTAGCATTCGATTATTTCGAAAGTAACAGAGCAAGTTAGAGGAGCGAGAAAGACATGGCGAAGGAGAAATTCGAACGAAATAAGCCGCACGTGAATATCGGGACGATCGGACACATCGATCATGGCAAGACCACGTTGACGGCGGCGATTACGAAAGTGTTGTCGAAGAACAATCCAAAGGTATCGTTTCGCGCGTTCGA
>JBEKHG010000009.1:0-180396 GCA_050012395.1 Candidatus Acidiferrales bacterium | reverse complement strand
CTGCGGGCCATGGGACCGAGCTTGTCGAGCGACCAGCAGAGGGTCATGGCACCCGTGCGTGCGACGCGTCCATAAGTGGGGCGCAAGCCTGTGATGCCGCAGCGCATCGAGGGGGAGACTATGCTGCCTCCAGTTTCGCTGCCAATTGAGAAGCCCACCAGGCCTGCTGCCGTGGCGGCACCGGGGCCTGCGCTGGAACCGGACGAACCTTCTTCTAATAGCCACGGATTCATTGTCTGACCGCCGAACCAGATGTCATTCAAGGCAAGGGCGCCGAGGCTTAGTTTTGCGACGAGCACGGCGCCGGCTTCGTGGAGACGGGCTACCACGGCAGCGTCTTTTGCAGGGATGCGGTCTTTAAATGGTTCGGCGCCGTAAGTGGTTGGGATGCCTGCGGTGTCGAGAAGATCCTTGCCGCCCCAGGGGATGCCGTGGAGAGGGCCGCGGTACTTTCCGACGGCGATTTCCTGATCGGCGCGTTTTGCTTGAACCAACGCTATTTCGCGAGTGATGGTAATCGCGCACCGCAGGGTAGGATTGTATTTCTCTAGTCGATCCAGATAGAGATTTGTGAGGCGTTCAGAGGTTAGCTGGCGCTGTCCGATCCAGCGCGACAGTTCAGTGACCGTGGCGAAGGCGATGTCTTCATCATTTGCGGGGAGCGGGTCTGGGTCAGTCTTGCTGCGTATGAACTGGTCGCGCTCTGGAAGCGTTTTCTGTCCGGGCAGGATTGGGTTCCATTGCGAATAGGGGGCGAGTCCCGGCTCTAAGGGGACTTTGAGCGGGCCGGTGCGGCGCTCGTAGAGTGGGGCCATGCTGACGCGCCAACTAAATGCGGCTTGAGCGCGTTCGGGCTCGGTGAATTCCACCTGGACCAGTTTCTCTGCTTCAGCGAAGGTGGCGGATGAGACTTCGGGGCCGACGGGTTTTGCGGTGCCGAACGCGGGAGGGGCACCTGCAGGCGCGTCGGGTTTTTGTTCCTGGGCGACACATGGGACGGAGACGGCCAGGACGGCTAAAGCTGCTTCGGTGAAGAATTCGCGACGCGATCTTGACATGTTAGCTCCCTATGAAAGAGCGTTAGTAACGAACAGCAGGTCCCTCAAAACCTCCGCAAACGACGCGGTTTGGGATGACGCCGTCAAAACGAAAAGCAAGATGCCGGACTAAAACCAGGCACCACGGAAGCATCCAGACTCAACTGAGCCGGCAGGATGCCGGCGCTACGGAATCTAAAGCTGACTGCCGCTAGGGCTTTCCCAGCCATTGATACAGTATCCAGACTACTGGGGCGGCCAGGATAAGGCTGTCAATTCGGTCCAGGACGCCGCCGTGGCCGGGCAGGAGCTTCCCGGAGTCTTTCACTGCGGCGGCGCGTTTGTAAGCGGATTCGATCAGGTCACCGGCTTGTCCGGCGATATTTGCGACTCCGGCGATGACCATCAGGGTGACTACGTCAACTTGCATCCAGCGCGCGAAGACAACCGCCACTAGCAGCGAGCCGAGGATGTTGCCCAAGGCGCCTTCCCAGGTTTTCTTGGGGCTGAGGGCCGGGGCCATGGGGACGCGTCCGAAACCGCGGCCTACGAAATAGGCGAGCATGTCACCAGCCCAAATGATGCACAGGGTGAAAAGAACCAGTTGGCGGCCTGCGGGCACAATGTCGTTCAGGCGAACCAAGTAGCTGAATGGAATTGCAACGAACAGAAGCCCCGCAGCGCTGATCGATATAGCAGGAAGAACCTCGTGGAGAGCGCGGCGAGTAAGAAGTCCAATGCAAACGCAGCCGAAAACAAAAATCAGCAGGATGGCTTCAACGGAGAGGACGCCGCCTTGCGCGCTGCGAACAAGAGAAATCCCTTCGCCGATCGTGTGGGACTCGACAAATTCCTGCGAATATTGGGCGTAGAACAGGCCAGCTACGCAAACGAGGGTCCATTTTTGATAAGCGCGAAGACCGACGCGATCACCGAGTGTGAAGAATTCAACGAGCGCAAGGATGGCGACGATGCAGGCTAGACCGGCGAGAAGATAGTGTGGTCCCCACCAGACCAAGGCGACGACGATGGGGATGAGAACGATAGCGGTGAGAATGCGCAGGAGCATTCGGCGTTAGCCTCGCCCCGCCCAGCGGGAGCGCTTGGCGGACTTGGATGATGTTGCGGGTTCCTGGGCGGTGTTAAGTCCACCGTAGCGACGTTCGCGCTTTTGAAAATCTAGTAGAGCTTCGAGAAGGCGGGCACGCGAAAAATCCGGCCAGAGCGTTTCGGTGACGTAAATTTCGGCGTAGGCAATTTGCCAGAGAAGGAAATTGCTGACGCGCATTTCCCCGCTCGTGCGGATCAGCAGGTCGGGATCGGGAAGGCCGGCGGTGTAAAGATGCTCGGAGACGGTTTGCTCATCGGCCTGGAAAGCGGACATGCCCTTGAAACGGACTTGTTCGAGGATGGCGTTGAATGCGTCCACGAGCTCGGCGCGGCCACCGTAATTCAGGGCGACGACAAGCTTCATCCCAGTGTTACGGGCGGTCATGCGCATGCCGTGCTCGATATCTTTGCGCACGGCTTCGGGAAGCTGCTCGGAACGCCCGATGACGAGGAGACGAATATTATTTTTGTGGATAGTGGGAAGCTCGCGTTTCAGATATTCGCGGAGGAGGCGCATCAGGAAATCGACTTCGGCTTGGGGACGGCGCCAGTTTTCCAATGAGAACGCATAAAGCGTGAGATAGGAAAGCTTCAGGCGCGCGCAGGTTTCGATGATTTCTCGCGCAGCTTTCACGCCCGCGCGATGCCCGGCGATACGTGGTAAATGGCGCCGCTGGGCCCAGCGGCCGTTGCCATCCATGATGACGGCGACGTGCTGCGGAAGGCGTTTCAAATCAATTTTATCGAGCGAGGCTGCTTCCTCGGCGTTCGCAGGCTTCAACAGTTCAGTGGCTTTCACTAGGGCTCGCTCGAAGGATAGACAGCGAGAAAAATTAACATACGGTGGAAGGACACGCAAGGCGAGGTGCTACGGTGAAGTACAAGCTTCCGATCACTGCGCTATCAGCTACTGGCACTAATTTTCGGCGGCGATAGTCCGCAAGAGCATGCCGGCCCCGCTCGGAATTTTGAGTTTGCCATTGTCGGAGGCCAGGACTATGAGACCCACAGGGTTGGTTCTACCGGCATGTTGGATACTGATGTGCGCGAGACCGTAAACACCGCAGGCATCGCCGGAAAACAGCCAGAGCGCCTGCGGGACGTCGTTGCCATCGAGGGGGCCCCGGCAATTTGTACCGGGCCTCGCTCGAACTTGGCCCACAACGCCACCATCAATTCTCTTTCCTACCACTCGATGTGAGCCATCACCAGCGATAACCGGGCCGCCGTCGCCGTAAACTACGTCGCCGCCGATTTGGACCGTCGTCAACCACCGGTAGACTTCGCTCTCTCCAGCACCCAGCGTGGGGATTTGAGCTTCGTCTAATTCCATGAAGCCCGCGATAACTCTGAGATCGGTCGTGATGGGGATCGTGCGATGCGAAGAGATTATTTTATCGAACTGGAAGGCGATGCGAGCCTGCGCACCCGCATTAGCCGGGCTCACATCGACAATGTGACCTATTGCGTTACTGCCTTCTTTTATCGTAATGCCTTGCCGCAACGAAATATTTTGCATGATCCTGCCGGTGATTCGTTGACCTAGCCTGGATTTTCCGAGCGAGATGGTCGAGTTGAGACGCACGGGTAAAATTGTTCCGGCGGCAATAGCGATGTTGCTTTCGACGGCGGAGTCCCGTGGAGAGCCGGTGGACTGCGCCAAGAGATTTGCAGACAAGAGCGCCATGACAGACAGGCATATTCCGCGCGAAAGGATATGAATGGGTGGTTCTCCGCTCAAACTCATAAGTTTATTGTAGAACGAATTGCGATGAAGGAAATGGCCCCGGTGCTATGGAGGCTCGTCGGCGTGATTGCGGCAATGTAAAATTCTCAGGCGACCTATCGGAGGAGCAAAATAGAAACGCAGATCCCTCGAACATGTTCCGTTTACTCGGTAGACTCTTCCCCAGTCTTGACTAACCGGCGACCCGGGCAGCCCCGCTAGGGCCCCGCGCCCAATTAGAAGAAGTGACGGTGGATGAAGGCGCCGGCTTCGGCACCGGCTTGCGGGAGAATGGAAGTGTAGATCAGCACCAGCGTGAGAATAATCATGATGATGCTGGCAGTCCAGGCGACCACGTTGAAGCCCCAGGAATTAATGTGGTCGCCCATCAAATCGCGGCGGTTGATCAGGATCAGGATGAAGATCAAGACGATGGGCAGCCAGATGCCGTTTCCTACCTGCGAATAAATCAAAATTTTCCAGAGTGGGGCTTTGGGAATCAGGACGATGCCCGCGCCGACTACGATGAGCGCGCTATAAAGAGAATAAAACGCGGGGGCTTCTTTGAATTTGCGGTCGAGGCCGGCTTCGAAACCCAGGCCTTCGCAGATTACATGGGCGGTGGAAAGCGGAAGGATCGAAGCGGCAAAGAGGGATGCGTTTAGAAGCCCGAAGGCAAACAGGCCGCCAGCCCACTTCCCTGCCAGCGGGACCAAGGCCTGAGCGGCTTCTTTCGCGCTGGAGATGTTGGTGAGGCCGTGGACGTTCAAGGTGGCCGCGCAACAGACGATGATGAAAAAAACGATGATCATGCATGAGATGCTGCCGACCAGGACGTCCATGCGCGCGTGCTTGTATTGGCGCGGGCCGACTCGCTTTTCCACGAAGCCGGCTTGCAAATAGAAAAATTGCCAGGGGGCGATGGTGGTGCCTACTAATCCCGTGACCATAAGCAGGTAGGGAGCGTTGAAATGAACAGTCGGAACCACGAGAGAATGCGCGGCTAAAAGCCAATCGGGTTTGGCCAGAAAAGCAGAGAGAACATAAGAAAGATAGAAACCGCAGGCTACCAGGAAAATCTTCTCCACGATGCGATAGCTTCCGTAAACGACCAGGAGCCAAACTGCAATCGCGGCGAGTGGGACAGACACGTAGCGGCTAACATGCATAATTTCGGATGCTTCGGCGACACCGGAAAATTCCGCGACGGTATTGAAAAGGTCCACGAAGAGGGCCGCGACCATCACGAAGAATGTGGAGCGGAAACCGAATTCTTCGCGGATTAAATCCGAGAGGCCTTTGCCGGTGACGACGCCCATGCGTGCGCACATTTCCTCGCTGACGTAAAGGGCAATGGTCATCGGAATTAAAGACCAGAGCAGGGTGTAACCGAATTGCGCTCCGGCTTGGGAATAGGTGCTGATTCCGCCGGCGTCGTTGTCAACGTTAGAGGTGATCAGGCCGGGACCGACGACGGCGAGAAATAGAGCGATGCGCCTGCGCCAGAAAGCAGAGCGGCGATTGAGATTTGTGCCGCGCTTCTTCCACGCTTCAATGGTATCCGTTAGTGTTGCCCAGGCGTTCATCGGTCTGTACTGAAGCTCACACTTTAAATTTTGGCGCGCATTCTACTTACTACGTCGTCCACAGTGATTGCGCCGACTGGATGTTTGTGCTCGTTCACGACGGCTAAACTGCGCAAATTGTATTTATCGAAAAGTTCGAAGACTTCTTTGTCCTTTGTATCCGGAGTGACGGAAAGCAGCGGCTCGGAAGTGAGCTCGGACATGAGCTGATCGGTATCGGCCAGGAGCAATCTGCCGAGCGGGACAGTGCCGGCGAGGGCGGCGTCGCGATTGATGAGAATCACGTTGTCAATTTGATCGACGCCAATTTCGTGGAAGCGGATGTAGTCGACTACTTCGCCGCGGGTGGCTTCTTCACCCACGACGACCATCTCGGTGGTCATCATGCCGCCCGCGGTATTCTCCTGGAAGCGCATCAGTTCCTGGACTTCGCTGGCTTCGCGATGCTCCATTTCGTCCAAGACTTCTTTGGATTTAGCGGGCTCGAGGCTGGCGATCAAGTCCGCGGCTTCGTCGGGATTCATTTCTTCCATGATGTCGGCGGCACGGCCAGGTTCGAGGTTTTCGACGACCTGCGTTTGGAGGCGCTTGTCGAGTTCGGCGATAGTATCGGCGGCGGTTTGTTCGTCGAGGGAGGCGATGATGCCCTGGCGCTCGTCGGGGGAGAGCTGCTCCATGATGTCGGCGAGATCGGCCGGATGTAAGGCGGCGAGCTTTTCGCTGGAGAGGCGCAGCTTTACACGGCGGAGCGGATCGGGCTCGACTAGGTTAACGAACTCCCACTGAATCTTTCGCGGCGGGAGCTTGGCCTGGATTCTGCGAATGGCCATGGGAGGGACGATTCCCTGCAGGAGGCGGCGGACGGCGCCAGCCAGGCCTATGTCAACTTGAGTGATGCGGAGCTCGGTGTTGCCGTTTGTGCGGTTGTCGGCGAGATCGATGTCATTCACGCGGACGACCTTGCGGCCATCGGTATCGATGATTTGCTGGTCGAGCAAATCTTTTCGGATAGATAGATAGCTTTCGTTAGGCTGATAAAGTTCCAACGCAGATTCATCTGTTATGAGAGCGACGCGGCCGGGGCTGATGATGCCGATTTGATCGTAACGGGCGATAAGCGGGCGATATTGGCCGCGGCTGAGCAGAAATTTGGATACGCGGTTGGGCTGATCGCCGGGCTCGACGAACATTTCTTTTATGCGTCCCACGAAATTGCCGTGGGAGTCGTAGGTTTCAGCGCCGAAAAGTTCGGTTGCGTGAAGCATGGTGACTCCTTGTCGAACATGTCCGGAGCGGCGGCCGCGTGACCGGTGTTTCAGTCCGGCACAAAAAAAATGCCCGAAGCCAGCGCTGAAACCGGCCTCGGGCCAACGTAAAAACCCCTAAGCTAGTTTAGGCCTGGCTTCGCCTTCCTGTTATTACGAGCTGCTGACTGCGTAAAAGCGCCAACAGCCGGGCCGCGACGGCCACGCCGCGTAGGCAGGAGCTGGAGGTCCGAGCGATCGGGCCGCGAGCAATCTGGGTTACCGGGTAGGGCCCTACTCCATGGCTCCGAATTGGATTGGTGCTCTTCCATTCCGATGCACATATGCTCGTTTCGACTAGTAAATGCAGACGATAAGTTTGTCAAGCAAAGAGTGAAGATTTAGCGAGATTTTTGCGGGCCGAACAACATATTTAGGGGTTTGCAGTGGTGACGGCGGCAATCGTCGGCATAGAGAGTCCAATATGTGGAACGGATGTAGTCTCGGGACGTGAAGCCGAGGGCACGGGCGGCGCGGTTGATCGCCGACGGCGTGCCCTCTAGCTCAAGGAACGTGCCGATGGGGGTCTCGTCGAGTTCGATGTGGAGGGAGTTAAGATGGAAGCTGGTCCGATACTTTTCGTAGCGAAAGCCCGGGCGGAAACCCAGACGCTTTAACGCCTGCGATAGTCGGGGAGAGTTCTTTACGCGCTCTTCGTTCTCTTGGACATCTTTGTACAAGTGTTTTTTGGTGGTTGCGGACGATCGGGAACTGGGAGGAGGAGGAGCTTTGGCGGTAAGGATTTCGAAGCTTGGGCCGCCGGGTACGTTGTTGCCCGGGGCCGGGGTTTGCCAGCGGAGCCGGAGCAGGCGGCCAGTGCGGCGAAAGCAGGCTTCGGGAGTATCGAAGAGAGTGTTTTGTTCATGGACGCGGCCTCGCGATACTGCGCCGAGTTCGCGAAGTCGGCGCAAGATGTCAACGAGGTCCTCTACGCGTAACTTGATTTCGATTTCGCGCTTCGAACTTATTTTTGCGGGCACGCTTCAGTATAGAACGACGAGCGTGGATCGAACGCGAGGAACGTATTGCCAAACGCGCGCGGCGGCCAGATAATCGCTTACCACCTGGGCCCTGCCGCGATCCGTCCGTGGCACGGCCTGCATTCATGACCGAACCGACTACCCCATTGATGCGGCAGTACCATGCGCTGAAGAAGCAGCACCCGGCTGCCCTGCTGTTGTTCCGGCTGGGGGACTTCTACGAACTTTTTTTCGAAGACGCGGTGCTCGCCTCAAAAATCCTCCAAATCACGCTGACAGCGCGCAACAAAGAAAAGGGCGACGCGATTCCGATGTGCGGCGTGCCTTATCATGCGGCGGAAAGTTATATTGCGCGATTGATTCGGGCCGGACACAAAGTAGCAATTTGCGAACAGATGGAAGAACCGGGGCCCGGGAAGAATTTGGTGCGGCGGGAAGTTGTTCGCGTGCTTACGCCGGGAACAGCGAGCGGAGCGGGGCTAGTCGAGCCGAAGGAAAATAATTATCTTGCGGCGGTTGCTCGGAAAGGCGCGGCGGGCGCTTCGACAATGGCGCTGGGAGCTGCGGTCTCGGGTGGGGTGCAACGCGCTGCGCAAAATAAAGGCGCTGCGGAACCTCTAATAGGCTTGGCGTTTGTGGATCTTTCGACCGGTGAGTTTCGCACTACGGAATTTTCGGGGGAGAAAGCGGAGGCGCGTTTGCGGGATGAACTTGGAGTACTCCGCCCGCGCGAGATTTTGCTGCCACGCCCGGTGGCGCTGTTCCCTACTGCGATTCCAACGGAAATGGATGGGCTTGGCGCGGTAGAAACCCGGCTCGACGATTGGGTCTTTCAAACCGATCATGCGACGCGCGTGTTGGAAGAACATTTTCGCGTGGTCGCGCTGGAAGGGTTTGGACTGCAGGGACATCCGCAGGCTACGGCGGCAGCGGGAGCAATTGTCCATTACTTGCGGGAAATGTCGGCAATTAGCGCTCGCAAGCCCGAGGATATGGTCGCGATTCCTTCGTTGCGTCCCGCGGGTGCGGGGCTGGAGCATCTGGATCGACTGGCCTACTACGAACAACAAGATGCGATGATTTTAGATTCCGTGACGATACGGAATCTTGAACTCGTGGAACCCGCGGCGGACGACGATGTTTCGGCAACGCTTTTGAAAGCGATCGATCAGACGCGCACGGGGATGGGGGCGCGCTTGCTGCGGAGATGGATTCTGCGGCCAGAGATTTCGCTCGCGGAGATTAACGATCGGCTGGATGCTGTCGGCGAACTGAAATCGCAGACTGTGTTGCGGGGGGAATTATACAAGGAGCTCGAGGGGATTCTCGATCTTGAACGCCTTACGAGCCGAGTAACGCTGGGAGCTGCGACCCCGCGCGATTTGCTCGCGTTGGGGCAGTCGTTGGATAAAGTTCCCGCGTTGCGGCGTTTGATCGCGGCGGCAGAAAAAGATTCTAACAACAGACGCCCGGGCGCGGCAGCAAGCCGGCGCTTACTGGCACTGTGGGAACAATTGGATGAGCTGGCGGATATTCGCGAGGTGATTGCGCGCGGAATCGCTGATGATCCTCCTGCTCAGGCCAGTGATCCGGGAGTCATTCGGCGCGGATTTAATTCTGAGCTTGACGAATTGCGTGAGGTTACCACGCGCGGCAGACAAATTATCGCGTCGATGGAAGAGCGCGAGCGGAAGCGCACGGGGATTGCGTCTCTGAAAATACGTTACAACCAGGTTTTTGGTTTTTACATTGAGATTTCCAAGGCGAACTTACACTTAGCGCCGGCAGACTACGACCGCAAGCAAACCCTGGTTAACGCTGAGCGATTTACATCCGTGGAATTGAAGGAGCATGAACAGAAAGTGCTCGCGGCGGAAGACCGCATGGTGGACATTGAGGGGCGGCTATACAACGAGATTCGCGAAACAATCGCGCGGGAAGCGAGCCGGCTGCGCGGGACAGCAAATGCCATTGCGCAACTCGACGTGCTTGTGAATCTGTCGCACATTGCCGCCCTGCGGAATTATACGCGCCCTGAATTTACGGAGACTGAGGTTCCTCGCAAAAGCGTGCGCGACGTCGGGGTTCACGTTGCACGAAAACAGAAGGATGAAACTCAGCGTGGAATTCTGGTGATTGCCGCGGGCCGGCATCCAGTAATCGAAAGATTATTGGAAGAGCGCGGCGAAAGATTTGTGCCGAATGATTTATACCTGGACGACGAGAAACAATTTCTTCTGGTGATTACCGGGCCGAATATGGGCGGGAAATCGACCTATCTTCGGCAAGTAGCATTGATTTCGATTTTGGCGCAGATTGGATCGTTTGTTCCGGCGGTGCAGGCGAAGCTGCCGCTGTTGGATCGGATTTTCACGCGCATTGGAGCGTCTGACAATTTGTCGCGCGGGCGGTCAACGTTTCTGGTGGAAATGAGCGAAGTTGCTGCGATTCTCAGCACGGCAACCACCGCGAGCCTGGTGCTGCTGGATGAAGTGGGGCGCGGGACGTCAACATTTGACGGGCTATCGATTGCCTGGGCGGTGGTGGAAGCGCTGCATGCGGGGGCGCGTCCTCGCACGCTATTTGCCACGCACTATCATGAACTGACTGAGCTGGAACAATTGCTGCCCGGAGTGCAGAACGTGCACGTTTCGGTACAAGAGTCAGGCAGCGAAATTGTTTTCCTGAGACGTGTGGAACCTGGCAGCGCGAACAAAAGCTACGGAATCGAAGTGGCGCGGCTGGCAGGGTTACCTTTGGGCGTGATATCAAGAGCGCGGGAGATTTTGCGGCGCCATGAACAAAAAGAAGAGAAATTGACCGAGGAACTTTCACCCGGAGCCACAGGTGAAGAAGTGGCTCGCCGAGCGCATCAAACCAGTTTCACGGCGCTCGATGAATCGGTGCTGGAAGCTTTGCGCGGAGCGGATTTGAACAAACTAACTCCGCTGGAAGCGATGGTGCTGTTGGCGGCATTGCAAAAACAGCTTTCGTAGGGCGGCGCGGACAACCAATGCTGGTGTTAGGGATGATGTCGGGGACGTCGGCCGACGGGATTGACGTGGCTCTTGCACGTATTGCCGGGAAGCCGCCCAAGCTTTCGATCAAGCTCGAAGGACACCATCACGTTCACTTCTCTTCCGTGATGCGCAAGGCGATTTTGCGCGTGGCGGGCGCCGGGGTAATCGGCGCAGGGGAAATCAGCCAATTAAATTTCGCGTTGGGCGAAGAATTTGCGCTGGCTGCTCTTGCCGCGTGCAAGGGCTGGCGAGTGCCGATGCGGAGAATTTCCTTGATTGGTTCGCATGGGCAGACGATTTATCACCAGGGCACGCCGTCCTCACTTGCCGGGCATTCGCGAATTTCGTCGACGCTACAAATTGGGGAGCCGAGTGTGATTGCGGAGCGAACTGGAGTGACAACGATCGCCGATTTTCGTCCGGCGGATATGGCGGCTGGAGGACAGGGCGCTCCGCTGGTTCCCTTCGTCGATTATTTACTGTACCGGCACCCGAAGCGCAATCGCGTGGCTCTAAATATCGGCGGAATTGCGAACGTGACGGTGATTCCGGCGGGGGCAAAGCCGAAAGACGTTTTTGGGTTCGACACCGGGCCGGGCAACATGATCGTGGATGCGCTGGTGGAGGAATTCACGCATGGCCGCGCACGATATGATAAAGATTCGGAAATGGCTTTGCGCGGATGGATGCTTCCGAAACTGCTGGGCGAAATGATGGAGCATCCGTATCTGCACAAGGAACCTCCAAAAACAGCGGGGCGGGAGCAATTCGGGCAGGCGTATGCAGAGAGAATAATCGCCTGGAGCAAAAAACATCGAGCGAAACCGGCAGACGTGGTGCGGACTGCGACAATCTTCACTTCCCTTTCGATTGGGGCAGCATTCCAGAAATTCATTTTGCCGCGGACACAGGTGGACGAGTTGATCGTCTCCGGCGGAGGCGCGCGAAATACGCTAATGATGGTTTACCTTGCGGCGATTCTGCCAGGATTTTCCGTCGTGTCATCCGATCACTTTGGGATTCCGCCTGATTCGAAAGAAGCCCTGGCATTTGCGATTCTGGCATATGAAAGTTTTTATGGACGGCCAAACAATTTGCCTTCCGCAACGGGCGCTCATCATCCTGCTGTTCTCGGAAAGCTGGTTCATGGGCGCGCGCGATAAACTGCGCCGTCGCCTAGCTGTTCTAGCATTACTCTCGCTGCTGATTCCGGCCGGCTGCTCCTATCTTCGGCAGGAATCGGATCCGAGTACGTTGGTTTTTCTGATGGAGGCGGGGCCTACAAATCTGGATCCTCGGATTGGCGCGGATGCCTACTCGGCTCATCTTGACGGCCTGATTTTTTCGAGCTTAGTGGCGCACGATGCGCAGATGAACGTGATTCCGGACCTGGCCGAGCGTTGGGAGACGCCCGATCCGCTCACCTATGTGTTCCATTTGCGGCACGGAGTGAAATTCCACGATGGACGCGAACTTACTTCCGCGGATGTGAAGTTTACCTTCGACACGATTATTTTTGGAGCAGTGAAAACTCCGAAGCGAGGCTCGTTTCGGCTGGTTACTTTCACTGAGGCGCCGGACGCGTACACATTTGTGTTCCATTTGCGCGAGCCGTACGCGTCATTTCTCTTTGGACTGTCGCGGCCCGCGGTGGGAATCGTCCCGCGAGATTCCCCTGCTGGGGTATCGCAACATCCCATCGGAAGCGGGCCGTTTCGCTTCGTAAGCCAAATTAGAGATGAGGAAATTATTCTGGAGCGCAATCCTGATTACTTTGGAGTGGCGCCAAAGATAGAACGCATTCGTTTTCGGATCGTGCCGGACGCGATCGTTCGAGCGCTGGAGTTGCGCAAAGGATCGGCGGACGTGGAAATCAATTCTCTGACGCCGGATATGTCCGCCGCGCTGGCGAAGGAACGCGGACTGGCGGTGGACGAACAGCCGGGTACACCAGTGGCTTACCTGGCATTCAATTTTGAAGATCCGATTCTTGCGCGTCGCGAGGTTCGACAGGCGCTGGCTTACGCGACAGACCGCGAAACGCTAGTAAGATATCTGCTGCGAGGACAGGCGCGGCTGGCTAGCAGTCTGCTGCCACCCAATCATTGGGCGTTCGATGCGGATGTCGCGCAATATGGCTACGATCCCGGACGTGCCGAACAATTGTTGGATGCCGCGGGATTTCCGCGCGGGGCCGACGGCGTGCGATTTCATCTTGCGTTGAAAACATCGACGGATGAATCGGTGCGGCTGACCAGTGCGGCGATTGCGGACCAATGGAAACGGGTGGGAGTTGCGCTGGATTTAAGACCCCTTGAATTTGCCACGTTCTTTTCTGACATTTCGCGCGGGAGTTTTCAGCTTTATACGCTGCGGTGGGTGGGAGCGAACAACGATCCGGATATTTTCGAATACGTTTTTAGTTCGAAAAAGATTCCGCCGGATGGGGCGAATCGAGGACGCTATCACAATCCCGCGCTCGATGCCCTGCTGGACAGAGCAAGAGTGGAAATGGACCAGGAAAAGAGAAAGGCGATTTTATGGCAGATTCAGAAGATGGTGGCGGAGGACGAACCGTACATAAACTTGTGGTATCCGGATAATGTTTGTGCGCATCGAGACAGACTTACCGATGTGGTGATCCCGCCTGGTGGGGACTACGAGTTTCTGGATACCGCCAGGCTGAAATAGGAACTCACTGCGTTTTATGCAGACGAGCCGGATTCAAGAGCTTTAACAATTTCTTCTTCAGGCAGCGCGCCTTCACGAGCCAGCGTCCAATCATCGCCATCGATGCGCACGATTGTGGATGCCATAGTAGCGCCAGTATCGCCTGCGTCGAGAATCAACGGGAGGCGGTTGCCGAGCTGTTTCACAATTTGGGTGGCGTTTGTACAGGATGGAAAGCCGGAAAGATTCGCGCTGGTCCCGGTAATGGGGCCGCCGACAGCGCCGATGATAGCGGTGGGGATCGGCGAGTTCGCCCAGCGCAGAGCGACGCGTCCGCTGTTTCCCGTGACTTTTAACGGGAGGCGATGGGTGGCTTCCACAACAAGAGTCAACGCTCCGGGCCAAAATTTGTGCGCGAGGATCAGAAACACGTCGGGTACGTCGCGAATCAATGAAACAGCTTGTTCGATCGAACTCACCAGGATGGGCAGAGCTTTTGTTTCAGGACGGCCTTTGGCTTGGAACACGGCTTCAATGGCGGCAAGATTAAACGGGTCGGCTGAGAGGGCATAGAAAGTGTCGGTGGGGATGCCGACTACTTCTCCGCGCTTGATGAAGCCGGCAGCGTAGTCCACGACGCTGGTTTCCGGGACCTTGGAAGATATTTTAAGAACTTCGACGGGCAATGTTCACTCGCGGCGTTGTGCCATGATGCTTTGGCAAACTACCACAGGGATGGGCGTGCAAGCAAGACGGCATCTGTTCTGGCGTTCAAGAGTGCGGATTTAACGGTCGAAGCAATTCAGTATAGCGATTAGGTCCAGAATCCGGGCGGGTTTACGCGGGAGCGGGCGTTTGTTACGCTTATTGTATGGCGGAACAATTTCCTTCTGATAAGAGCGGGCATCGCGAGCGAGGGAGTTCACGCCTTGCTTCGAGCGGAAGCGCCACAACACGCGCGGCGGGGCTTGGGCAGTCAGAAATCATCAGCAGCCGCGACAACAAATGGTTGAAGAAATTTCGCGCGGCATTACGCGGGGCGGGACCCAAACCCGGGGAGCCAATCGCGGCGGAAGGGCCGAAACTGGTTGAAGAAGGCGTGCGCGCGGGACTTGAAACGGAAGCGCTGTTGGTCAGCGAGACCGGAGAGCGTCAATTGGAAAGGATTTTACGCGCGGCTAGTGAGAGTGAGTCCGGAATTCCTCGATCGCGAATTTTCAAAACGAATGACAAATTGTTTAGGGGCGTCGCAGGCACGGAGACGCCGCAAGGCGTGGCCGCTCTATTTCTCGCACGCGATTGGAGTCATGAGGACGTTCTGCGGGGGCGGGCCGATCGTGATGGAGTGTATCGCAGCGATGCTCCACTGGTGGTTGTATTGGCTGGAGTGCAGGATCCGGGGAACGTGGGAACGATTGTGCGATCGGCGGAGGCGTTTGGTGCCTCGGGAGTTGTAGCGACGCGCGGGACGGCGGATCCATGGTCGCCGAAGGCCTTACGAGCTTCTGCGGGTTCGGCGCTACGTTTGCCGCTGCTACGAGGCATTGCGGCGCCCGTGCTGCTGGCGCAAATGCGAATGGCCGGAGTTAGGATTTTGGCGGCTGGAGCAAAGCCGACTGAGTCGGCTGGCGCGAAAGACGCAACCTTCGAGGGCGCGATGGCGGGCATGCGAGGCCCGTGCGCCATTTTTATCGGCAACGAAGGCGCCGGCTTGCCGAGTGAAGTGGAACATGCAGCCGATGATTGGATTTCGATTGCAATGAGCGACGACGTGGAATCGCTGAACGCGGGCGTAGCCGCGTCGGTGATTCTGTTTGAAGCCGCGCGGCAAAGGCAAGGCGTTTAAAGACGTATGGGACTTTTTAAAACGATCGAACCGGAGCCAGGAGCGGAATCGCAGGCGGGGCGTCCGCTGGCGGATCGCATGCGTCCACGGACGCTGGATGAGTTTATTGGACAAGAAGAGCTGCTTGGGCCGGGAAAGCCGCTGCGAACGCAGATTGAACGCGACGATCTGAGTTCGATGTTGTTGTGGGGGCCACCGGGATGCGGGAAAACCACACTCGCACGAATTATTGCGAAGAGCACGCGGTCGGACTTCATTCCCTTCAGCGCGGTGCTTGCTGGAATAAAAGAAATCAAAGAAGTGATGGCAAAGGCTGAGAGCGCGCGACGCTATGGGGCGCGTACGATTGTATTTGTGGACGAAGTGCATCGCTTCAATCGCGCGCAACAGGATGCTTTTCTGCCGCATGTGGAGGCTGGAAATATTCTGCTGATCGGCGCGACTACAGAGAATCCTTCGTTTGAAGTGATCGCTCCGCTGTTATCGCGCATGCGCGTTTATGTGATGAAGGCGCTGTCGAAAGAGCAGATTGCTGGACTATTGCGACGATCGCTGTCGGATCCCGTTCGCGGTTTGGGCAAGGAACAAGCGGATGCGCCAGAAGATGTGTTGGATCGAATCGCGATTTTGGCGAATGGGGATGCGCGTTCGGCGTACAACACGCTCGAAGCCCTGGTGATGGGCACTACGCCGGATGCGGAGAACCGGCGCGTTTTGTCGCAGGCGCGTTTGGAAGATGTGCTGCAGAAGAAGTTCCTGCTTTACGACAAATCAGGCGAAGAACATTTCAATCTGATCTCGGCGCTGCATAAGTCGGTGCGCAATTCAGACGTAGACGCTTCGCTGTATTGGCTGGTTCGCATGCTGGAATCGGGCGAAGATCCGTTGTATGTGGCGCGCCGACTTGTGCGCATGGCCAGCGAGGATATAGGGTTGGCGGAGCCACATGCGGTGCAGGTGACCTTGGCGGCGATGCAGGCGTTTGAATTTCTGGGGCCGCCGGAGGGCAATCTGGCGCTGGCCCAGGCTGCTGTATATCTGGCGCTGGCTCCGAAGTCGAATGCAGCTTACAAGGCTTACGGCGACGTTCTAGAAGATCTGCAAAAGACAATTGCCGAGCCTGTGCCATTGCACTTGCGAAATGCGGTTACCGGATTGATGAAGCACATCGGATACGGAAAAGGCTATCAGTACGCGCATAACTCAGAAGACAAAGTTGCGGATATGACATGCCTGCCGGAAAGTCTGGCCGATCGCGCGTATTATCGTCCGACCGATCAGGGATTCGAGGCACGAATCCAGCAGCGGATGGAGGAAATCCGGGGCATCAAGGCGAAGTGCAGGGATGAAAAGGACAAAGGATGAGTGAGCGAGGGCGGCAAGGTTTGAGTCAATTCCCTACTAATTTACGTTTCCTGTTCATCTTGCTCGCGCTTACTGTCTCTATTCCCCAACTCTCTCATTCCCAAGGCAAAGCGCTGGTTAGGATTGACGAAGATGTTCAGGCATTTGCGATTGCGCCGGACAATCGGATCGTCTATGCGGTGCAGCACATGCGCAAGTTCAAGAAAGCACGAGTGGAACGCGACGACTTGTGGATTTCCTCTCCCGAGGGGAAGCAGAAGAAAATCGGCGACGGAGAAAAAATCTTTGCGGATATGTTGTTGAACTACCAGGTGCAGTCGTTTGCGTGGTCACCGGATGGACATCGCATTGCGGTGATGATGCAAACCGCAGAAATGGTGGCGCCGAAAGGAACGAGGGATCAGCAGCTTGACGAAGAAGAAACACAAGCGCCGCGTGGAATGGTGGCAATTTATCTGATGGATGACGAGGGACATCAAATCCCAATTCAAGGGATGAAAGACGGGTTGCTCAACGATGGTTACAACGCGACTTGGCTCGCAGACGGGAAAACACTGGTATACGTCACGAAGACCGGTGCGGATTTTAGCGAGTTGAATACACTGATTCCGTCGCAAGGAAAGAGCAAGCCGCTTTTCGAAGGACACACATTCGCGGCGCTCGCATGGGACACCAAGAACAATCAGGCCTTTGCGATTGAGGAAAGCACGAGAGTGCTAACCTCGCCGATGCTTGTCCGGCTGAACCTGGCGACAGAAACGCGGACGCCGGTGGTGCCGGTGGACGAATATGTAGGCGATTTTGCAGTATCGCAGTCGGGGAAAAAGGCTGGATATTTTCGCGATGGAGATACGCTGGAAGTGCGAGACCTAGTGAATCCCACGTCGAAGCCTGTGCAGGTGAAAGTGGCTATCGGCGTGTTTCAATGGGGACGCGACGACCGCCGCGTACTGCTAAAGCGCGGAGACCCGCTTAAATCCGGCAATCTAACATGGGTTGGCGTGTACGACGGACAATTCGAGCCACTTCTGCACGATCTGGTATTTCACGATTTCGAGCTTTCTCCCAACGGCGAGCTGGTCGCGGTAACGGAACCGGGAAAGCGAAGTTTGTTGCTCTACAGTTTGCATTAGAAGGGTTTCGGTTAGCGTTGAACGCCGCGAGACCTTCTGACGTGCTCCTTCAACATGCATTTATTCATGACCACAAGAATTCCGGCGCGACGGGCGCGTTCGGCAGCGTCGGCGTTTTCGATCCCTTCCTGCATCCAGACGACGCGGGCCTTTATCTGAATGGCAGCTTCCACTATTTCGGGGACAAACGCCGGGCGCCGAAAGATCTGCACAACATCTATTGAAACCGGGACGTCTTGTAATCGCGCGTAGCTCTTTTCGCCGAGGACTGCGGTCTCGTTGGGATTTACCGGGATGATGCGGTAGCCGACGGATTTCAGATACTCGGCTACGTGGAAGCTTGCACGCATGCGATTACTGGACAGCCCTACGACAGCTATTGTGCGGCTGAAATTTAATATTTGCGTGATGACGTCTGATTCGGACATGCCCGCGAACTCAGCATTCGTAGCTGGATCAAGAGCGGGAGGGACTCTGTCCGGGGGATCAGCCATTTAAATCGCCGAAGTATTTGAATCAAGCGGTGAGTGCGCGTGCGCTGCGGACTTGTGTACGCCGGCTTTTTGTACCTCTTCAAGCGCGTGTAGAAATTTCAGATTCTCTTCGTGGGTCCCGACAGTGACGCGAATGGCCGACGGGAAACCCATCCAACGCATGGGCCTCACAATCACACCGTGCTGCAGGAGCGCTTCAACCAAAGGTTCCGTTTCTGTTCCAAATATCACCAGGAGAAAATTCGTCACCGAAGGAACGAACTTGATTCCGAGTCTTGTAAGGCCTGCTCTTAATAGCGTGAGGCCTGCGCGGTTAGATTCCACGGAACTGCGGACGTGTTCTTCGTCGTCTAAAGCAGCCAAGGCGGCCGCTTGCGCGATGCCTGAGGTGTTAAAAGGGCCGCGAATCTTGTTCATTTCAGCGAGAAGGGCTGCGGGGCCGATGCCGTATCCGATTCGTAAACCGGCCAAACCATAAACTTTCGAGAACGTGCGCAGAACCAAAAGATTGCGGCCGCTACGAACGATTTCGACGGAACGAGAATAGTTTGAGTCATCAACGTAGTCGCAATAGGCCTCGTCGAGCACCACGAGAATATTTTCAGGAATGCGCGCGAGAAAGGCGTCGAGGTGATCGGCGGTGAACATTGTTCCAGTAGGATTGTTCGGATTCGCCAGGAAAATTAATTTAGTCTCTTCGGGCATTTCCCGAGCGATGGCTTCGAGGTCGAAATGATATTCGCGCATGGGAACGTCAAAGTAGCGAGCACCAGTAGCGCGAATTGCGATGTGGTAAAGCGGAAAAGAACCATAAGAAGTGACGCCGCAATCGCCAGGAACTAATGCGATGCGCCCGGATAGGTCGATCAGCTCCGTCGAACCGCCGCCCAGGATTATATTGTCCGCAGCGATCGCATGCTTTCTGGAGAGGGCCTCACGGAGGTAAAAGCCGCTGCCGTCCGGATAGCGATTGGACCCGGCGAGCGCTCTCTGCGCAGCCTCCATTGCACGAGGAGAAGGGCCGAGCGGATTTTCATTGGACGCGAGCTTGATGGCGTGCATGTTCAATTCACGTTCAACCTCCTCAATCGGTCTTCCAGGAACATAAGGTGCAAGCTCACTTATATACGGCGGAACAAGGTCGTTAATAAAATTGCTCATTCCTGGGCGCGCCTCAACGGTTTTTCTTCGGCCGCGACGGCGCTGCGTGCCTTGAACGATCCCGATTATGGCCACGATCCAGAGGGCCTCGCGCCGGCCGGGTTGAGCCTGCGGGATTCGAGACGGATCGATTGTCGCGCGGGAAAGAATTTTTTGGAGTTTTGCTCGGCGGAGCGACCACCGAAGGATTTTCCGCGCCGACGCGGTTCCCGGCAAGCTGCGCGGCGAGTGCCGGCCTTTGCGATTTGCGGCCGGGTTTGGGCTTTGGAGTAAAAGGTCGGCGCTTGATGCGCGGGCGCCGCGATACTGCAATGTTTTCAGAACTTGGCTGAACTAAACGCAAAAGTGTGGCGACTTCGGCGTCAGAAAGTGCGCGATGGTGTCCAGGCGCGAGCGATTCGAGCGCCAGATTTCCGATTGCAACGCGTTTTACTTTTTCGACCGCGTGGCCGGTTTGAAAGAGGCGTGTGCGCAAGGCATCGTTGCGCGCTTCGGAAAGCGTGACTTCATACCATGGAGCATCTTTCCCTTTTATACGGACGATGTGGGCGCCAGTCGCTCGAGACAAGCTTTCGATTTCTTCGAAGGTGAGCAGAGTCTTCAGTTTCAGATTATAGGTCTGCTTCAGATGGCGGGCTTTGAGCATCAAGTTTGCGAGATCGCCGTCGCTGGTCAAGAAAACCAGGCCCATGGCGTGATATTCGAGGCGACCTACCGGGAAGACGCGCTGGGTAACTGCGTGAAGGAGATCGCTAAGGGCGCGACGACCTTCCGGATCGCTCATGGTGGAAACTATTTCCGGGGGCTTATTGAGCAATAGATAGATTCGCTCTTTTTCCGGGCGCAGCAGCCTGCCGTTTACCTTAATGTGGTCGCGCGATTCGTCAGCTTTGGAGCCCATTTCGGTGACGGTGTGTCCATTGACGGTGACCATTCCGGAGGAAATGAGTTCTTCCGCATGCCTTCTGGAGGCAATCCCGGCGCGCGCGATAATTTTCTGGAGTCTTTCTAGCATAGAGTTCGACGCAAAATTGAACTTACAGATTAGCACGGAAGTGCAGTCAAAGCTGAAGCCAGCGGGGTTGAACCTGAATAAATACTGGAGGCTAGTTTCCGGATTCGGACGAACCTTTGCCACCGGATGCCGCGGCGGCTCGCGCGCTGTCGGTATCGCTCGAGAGGCTTTCGGGGTTATCTGCGCCTTCATCGTTCAGTCTTGCCGACGCTGCCGCGACATCGGCTTCGATCGGATCGTCCGGAGCGGTTCCGATGGCTTCAGTTCCCGTACCCGATTCGGCGGATGCCAGGGGCGCTACTGAAGAGTCTTCGGGCTCGGTGGGGGCGATGCCAGTGTCGTCACCAAGAGCAGCTTGCGCCAGGGCTTCAAATTCTTTCAGGCTGGGGAGTTCGTCCAAATCGAAAAGGCCGAAACGCATTAAGAATTGTTTCGAAGTGCGGTACAGAATTGGGCGGCCAATTACTTCTTTGCGGCCCGCAGTAGTAATCAATCGCTTTTCCAGAAGCGTCTTGATGACACCGCCGACATTTACGCCGCGGATTTCGCTAATTTCGGGAATTGTGGCGGGCTGCTTGTAGGCGATGACCGCAAGAGTTTCGAGTGCGGGCATGGTGAGGCGCAACGGGGGCTGGAGGCTCTTGATAAATTTGCGGACGACGTCGTGATGCTGCGCTTTGGTATAGAACTTCCACCCGCCGGCAACTTTGCGCACTTCGATTCCGCGATCGTCGGTCTGATAGTTGGCGACGAGAAAATCGAGCGCGGCGCGAGCTTCGGGTTTTTCCACGCCTAGGGCTTTCGCGATTTGATCAAGCGTGGCAGGCTCGTCTGCCGCGTAAATGATGGCTTCCAACGCGGCTTGGATTTCTTGTGGCGTCATCGTCAGAGATATTGCTCCTCAATTTGTGACATGGCATCGGGGCCGGCGAAAACCGCGTCGAACATTTTGTGTTTGCGCAAACGAATGTCGGAGAAAAGTTCCGACTGAACGAGCATGACGGCCTGCATACGCACCATTTCGAGAACGGCGAGTAAAGCGACGATCATGGCGTTGCGCGTCTCACAGGTTTCGAAGAAGTCGATGAGGGATATGGGCTCGTCGTTTGAGGCTAGGCGCTGGCGCAAGCGGTCCATCATTTGCGCGATGGTTACGGTTTCGTGATGCAGCTCGAACTTCTTGACGTCTTTTTTGCGTTCTAGGATTTGCTGGAAAGTTTTTACGAGATCGACGAGTGAAACGACCAGCTCGCCTTGGACTTCGTCTCCGGTGTATAGCGTGCGGTCGGGATGAGACCAGACGTGATCCTCTACTTGTTGCTTTTGGTAAAGAAGTTGGGCTGCGTTCTTAAACTTTTCGTGCTCGAGCAGACGGTGAACTAGTTCGTCACGTGGATCCTGCTCTTCCGGACCGGCGAGCGGATCGGGAGGCAGGAGCATTTTCGATTTGATGTGAATCAGTGAAGCGGCCATGTAGATGAAATCGGCGGACACGTCGATGTCGAGCTTTTCGAGCTGGTGAAGGTAATCGAGATATTGCTCGGTAACTTTCGCAACGGGAATGTTGTGGATGTCCATCTCCTGCTTGCGAATTAAATCGAGCAGAAGATCGAGCGGGCCTTCGTAGACCGGAAGATTAATGCGATAGGGTGACGCCATTCCACCTTCCTCGATCAAAGATCAAAAGAAAGAACAGATCCCTCGCTGCGCTCGGGATGACAACTTTTTTCACGCCCTGAAAATTTGCGCCACGTCGCAAAAGTTTCCGCAGTGAACCTCGCACCATATTGCAAAGGCTTCGGTGCCAGCCATGAAGCTCCGGCTCAAACATGAGCTACGTTTTCGCGGCTTTCCGCGCATCATCCCATTTAAATATCGCGTTGCGTACGCGTTGCATGGTTCGCTTCGCGGCCTTGCGCGCCTTGTCTGAACCGGCATCGAGGATATCCCAAACTTGCTGCGGATGCGCCTCAAATTGTTTGCGGCGTGTCTGAATGGGCTCGATCCATTTGATCAGGTTGTCGGCCATGGTGTTCTTGCATTCCACGCAGCCGATGCCGGCGGTGCGGCAGCCTTGGTCGGACCAGGCGATCACATCGGGCGGCGAAAATAATTTGTGATAGGCGAAGACGGGACAGACTTCCGGGCGGCCGGGATCCGTGCGACGGACGCGCTGTGGGTCGGTAACCATGTGCTTCAGGATTTTTGTTCGAATCTCGGCGGGCGGATCGCTTAGCCAGATAGCGTTACCGTAACTTTTGGCCATGCGACGGCCGTCGATGCCGGGGAGGCGCGGAGTTTCGGCGGCCAAGTACGCGGGCTCACGGAGAACCTGACTCATTTTCAAGAAATCGCCAGCTTCGGGAACTTCTTCAACGAGATTCGCGAAGCCAACGTCGAGTACATACTTTCGAAGAGCTGCCTTGAAGCGCGCGAAAGCGTTGGGATCGGAAGCCGGAATACTTTCGGCCACTTCCTTGGGAAGGCGGTTGCGCAATTTCTTCAGCAGTTCGCCTTGCTGGGACAGATCGTCTTTTATTTCGAGACCGAAGTGTGCGTTGAAGCGGCGGACGATTTCGCGAGTCAGCTCAACGTGAGGGGCCTGGTCTTCGCCGACGGGAACGAGCAACTCCTGGTTTGGCTCTCCGTACATCACGATGTCGGCGGATTGGAGCAACGGATAGCCGAGGAAACCGTAAGTGCCGAGGTCTCGATCTTTTAGGTTTTCAATTTGCTCTTTGTAGGTGGGAACGCGTTCGAGCCAGCTCAGGGGGGTGATCATGGAGAGCAAGACATGTAACTCGGCATGTTCCAAAATCTGCGATTGGATGAACAACGTGGACTTCGCGGGATCGAGTCCGACGGCGAGCCAATCGGTGGCGACTTGCAAAGTATTTTCGGCAACGGACGAAGTGTCTTCGTAATGCGTAGTGAGCGCATGCCAATCGGCCACGAAGAAAAAACACTCGTATTCTTCCTGAAGCTTCAGCCAGTTTGAAAGGGCGCCGAAGTAGTGGCCGATGTGAAGACGGCCGGTGGGGCGCATGCCGCTGAGGACTCGTTTGAGCTTAGCCAACCTGGCGGACTCCTGCGGAACGAGACTGGGCACCAGCGGGGGCGTTGCGCAACAAATCGCGCGCGATTACGATGCGCTGCATTTCACTGGTGCCTTCGTAAATTGTGAGCACGCGAGCATCGCGATAATAACGCTCGACGTCTGTCTCGCGGGAATAGCCGACGCTGCCATGTACTTGCACGGCGCGATAGGCGACACGATTGGCCATTTCGCTGGCGTACAATTTTGCGCGCGAGGCAGAGGAACCGAGACGGCGAGAGCCGGGTTCGTGGGATTCTTTATCGCGCATGAAGGCGGCGAAGTGGGTCAGCGCGCGCGCGGCTTCAATTTCGGTCTGCATGTCCGCGAGCATCCACTGGATGGCCTGGTACTCCGCGATAGGCTTTCCGAATGTGCGGCGCTGTTTGGCGTAGCGCGCAGCGGCTTCCAGGGAGCCTTGTGCCAATCCAAGTGCTTGTGCGGCGATGCCGACGCGGCCACCGTCGAGCGATTCGAGAGCAATCTTCAGGCCTTGGCCTTCTTCACCGAGGCGGTTTTTCTCGGGCACACGGCAATCATCAAAAATGATTTCGGCGGAACGCGAGAGGTGCAAACCCATTTTTTCTTCGTAGCGGCTGATTCGGAAACCGGGGAATGCCGGTTCCACTAAAAACGCCGTCACGCCGCGAGCGCCTGCGTCCGGATCGGTCTTGGCGAAAACCAAATACACGCCAGAGACCCCGCCATTGGTGACCCAGGCCTTCGTTCCGTTCAAAACGTAATGATCGCCTTCGCGCGCGGCGCGAGTCTGTATGCCAGCGGCGTCAGAACCGGCTTGCGGCTCGGTGAGACAGAACGCGCCTAGTATTTCGCCACGCGAAAGCGGCGTCAGGAATTTCTTCTTTTGGGCCTCGTCGCCAAATTTCCAAATGGGGACGCCGACTACGGAATTGGTGACGCTGAGAGCAACGGCGGTGGACGCGCAAACTCGCGCGACTTCCTCAAGCATCAGTGCGTAGCTGATGGTATCGGTTCCCGCGCCGCCCCATTCCTCAGGCACGAGCATGCCGCAGCAACCGAGTTCGCCGAGCTTGCGGAGTTGCTCGGCCGGAAATTTCCGTTCGCGCTCGTAGTCGCGCAGAATCGGGCGCATTTCCGTCTCCATGAACTGGCGGACGGTGTCGCGGATTAAAAGGTGGTCGCTACTGAGTGAGAAATCCATAGAAAAGTTTACGCTGCGATGCTAGCACAACCGCGCTGCACATCGAAATGCCGCAGGCAAATCATGTTGCGCTCGGGAACAAGCACCTCTGACCGTTTATTGCGGAGGTGGGGTTTGCGTTTCTATAGGTTTTAGCGTCGTGGATACTTTTGATTTATGGCCGGGCTTGACCGTCACCTTGTCTTCCTGAGGGACACAGCCGTCCGCGGTGACGGTGACCTTATAGGCGCCCGCAGGGAGGTTTTCCGCGGTGAATTGGCCGTTTACGTCGGTTGCTACACTGGAGGCAACGCCGGTCTTTACATTCGAGACGCTCACGCGCGCTCCGGCTAAGGGTCCGCCATGCCTTTCGGAAACTTTACCGGTGATCGAACCGGTGGGACCTGTTGCGCTTGCACTTGAACCGCTGGCAGCCTGCGCGTGCGATTGAAGCGGAAAAATGGAGATGGAGAGAAGGAGCAGAAGGAGTATCCAAAAACGTCGGCCGCTTTTCGGGATGGCACGGAAGGCTGAAGATCGATTGAGGAATTGCATGTAACGGAAGCTCCTATAGTTTTAATAGTTCGCGAAGGCGTTTTGTCTGTGCGCGCGACACCGGGATTTCGCTGTTGCGTTTATCGTTCATTTTCAGCATGAAGCTGGATTTAAACCACGGCACGACTTCCTTGATGTGATTAATGTTCACCAAGTACGAGCGGTGTGGGCGCCAGAAACGGTCTGAGTCGAGAGAAGCGCTTAGCTCCTCGATGGTGCGATAGTTTGAGACGCCTTCGAAGTCGCGAGCAAAAATCGTGATCGTTCCGTCCTGAATGGCGGCGTAGATCATGTCCTGCGCGTCCACCAGGAACATGCGGGCTTGCGATTTAACCAGCAGCTTTACAGGCTGCGGAGCCTTTTGAGGTGTCGCGGAAAGTTGTCCCACGAGGTTTTCCAAGCGCTCGACCGGTGAAGTGTGCGCTTCCACCATTTTCTTGGCGCGCTGAATGGCTTTAGCGATGCGGGCTTTGTCGAAAGGCTTCAGAACGTAATCTACCGCGCTTACTTCGAAGGCTTGGATGGCGTAATTATCGTAGGCGGTAGCGAAAACAATTTGTGGAATACGGAGCTTGCGTTCTACCAGCTTTTTCAGGACGCCGAAGCCGTCGAGGCCGGGCATTTGCACGTCCAGGAAAACCAGGTCGGGATCGTGCTCCTTGATGAGCGCGACGGCTTCCAGACCATTTTTCCCTTGCGCGATGATGTTGATTTCGGGGAAGCCTTTGAGCAGGTAGGCCAATTCGTCGCGCGCGGGGCGCTCGTCGTCAACAATGACTGTGTTGATGGGCATGGATTCGATGGGTAGTATATGCAACCGTGAGTGGTGCGGCAAGGAAGGCCGTGGATAGGCGTGAACGCCCGTCTGATAGCGCGATCTTGCAGGATCTTACAGTGCCGAGCCTGACGACAGGCAGGCGCTACACTTAAACCTTCGTGGCGAGCGCGCTTTACAATGGCGATAACTTTTTCGCCTTACAGGAGACTATGTGAGTAAAAAAAAGGCTTTGGCTGAGATCGTGAGCAGTAAAGTCATGTTCAAGGGGCGAGTGTTTGGCGTCCGGCGGGAAGAAGTTATTGAGCCGGGCGGTGTGCGAGCTACACGCGAGATTGTTACACATCCGGGTTCGGTCGTCGTGCTACCTGTTTTTCCGGACGGGCAGATTCTGATGATTCGGCAATATCGGCATTCTGTACGGCAATATCTTTGGGAACTCGTGGCGGGGAGTAAAGACGCCGGGGAGAGCTTTGAAAAGGGAGCGCATCGCGAGCTGCTGGAGGAAACCGGCTACGCGGCTCGACGGATGCGCAAAATCCTGGATCTATTCCCTACTCCAGGCTTCGTCAGCGAAAACATGGTAATTTTTTTGGCCGAAGGACTGAAGTTGGGGAGAGCGCAACCTGAGGCGGACGAGAAAATCGAGATGCGGATATTTACGCTGCGCGAAATCGAGTCCAGGATACGCTCAGGAAAAATCCGGGATGGCAAATCGGTGGCGGGAATTTTGTATTACGCTCATTGCATGCGGCGCGGGCGACGCAAGACGTAATTTCATCCTCACAAACACCAAGCGAGCGGACAATTTCAAGCGCGCTCTCTAGAATTCAGGACCTGTTCTTCCGGACAGTTCCCCACCAGGAACGCAAACCACCTTGATTCCTTAGAGATTTACTTTCGCCTGCTAAGCTTTATCAGGTGGAGGTGTGCTATGGCTGAGCCGGCACTTTATAAAAAGGTTTATGAGATCTTGAAGTGGTCGAGCGTCGCGGCGCTGGCGCTAACACTGATTCTGGTCCTACATACTTCACCCGCTCCGAATATTCCCTACAGCGCGAACGCAGCAGCGAGCGCCGAACAGAAATTTGAGGCCGCCGACAAGGCCAAGGCTACCGGACAGTCCAGCCAGGTACAGTTAGATCGCAGCGAGTTAAATTCTTATCTGGCGCAGAATCTTGAGTTCGAAGGAAAGCCCCCGGCCGTGCAAGCGCCGCCACAGGCTGCCAGCATGGATAATGTTCCAACGGTTGGCAGTGCCGTGCCGCCGGACGATCCCGCTGGAGCGTTTCCCGGCGGCGAGCAAACCACCCTGGAACAAGTGCAATCGACAGTGAAGGACGTCAAAGTAGATATGGACGGCGACCTAGTGAAGGCTCACGTTATTTTCGATTATCACGGAAAAGATTTGTCGCTGGAGCTGGATGGACATCTGAGCGCGGACAGCGGCTATATAAAATTCGAACCGGTGGCGGGAAAACTTGGCTCGCTGCCATTGCCGCAATCGGCTTTGCAGGCGGCGGTGGACAAGATGATGGCATCCCCGGAAAATCGAGAGAAGCTAAAATTGCCGGCAGACATCAGCGATATTCAGATTCAGAATGGGCAAGCAGTAGTGAAGTATAAATAAGCCGCAATTCTACAGACTAGTTACTTCGGCTGGTTCCGCTCGTTAATCGCCTTCATCGTGGCTTGAGCCTGTTGAGCAATCTGGGGCGACATCTGGTCAACACCGCGCGCAAAGTGCGCCACTTCCGGCAAATCATCCGTAGTGCCCATTAAATAAAGCGCACGCAAAGCTTCCCAAACTGCACTCTCGCTCGGGAGTAGAGAAAGCATCGGCTGGCCTATTGTTACGTTTGATCCGTCGGCGACCAGCCAGCGATCCAGCGTGCCAGGAATGATTGAGCGCACTTCCCTTTTACCTGCTGGAGATTCGACGTGCGCCACCATTGTTCCGGTATTGATTACATCTCCTGGCTTTAGGCGGGTTAGCAGCTTTCCATCGAACGGGGAGTTCATCTCCGATGGCTTCAGCATGGCGAGAATTTGCGCGTGGCCAGAGTCGTCTTTGAAGCGCACGAGTGAAAGCGCGGCGTTGCGCTGAACCATCACATTCGGGTCGACGAGAAGTTTCGAGAGCGCTTGATGAAACCCTTCTGAAGAATTGTCCTGCCCCATAACCCACGCATCGGTGATGCGGATTTCGTTTACCGGGTCGGCTGCAAGCTGGATGATTTGCGGATACCACTTGCGAACGGCGGGATCACCGGCTTCAATCCGCAATTCGAGTTGGGTCAACGCATGTTGAATATCGCGGGGATGAGTGTGATCGGTTAGCGCTTTTGATATCTGGCTATCGTTCATCGGACGGCCAAACCAGGTGGCGTTCCAAAACAAAAATGGCATCAACACGAAGAGAAAAGCGAGCGCGACAATGCCAAGAGCCCAACGGCCGCCAAAAGAAGCTTGAGGTTTTGCGGTTTCCGCCATTCGTACTCAGTTTACAGGAATGCGCGCGGCAGCGGCGATAGGATCGCGAATGGTGCCAAGCTACCAGTCGGCGCGTGGGCGATGTATGACAGCGTTTAGCTTTCCGTCGGCTTGGCCGGCTCCGCGGGCGCGGGTCTTGTGGCTGGCTTGGGTGCCGCAGGCGGCGGAGGTGGTGGAGGAGGCTGTAGCGAAGCGGGAGGATGCGACGGTTGCAGCGGAGGAGCAGCGGCCGGTGATGTGGCTGGAACCGCAGTCGCTGACTTTAGCGCGGCTGGCGTTGCGGCCGCGGCACCCGGCGCTGCCACTTTTTGCGCCGCTACCTCAGGCGTCTTGGTTGCCGAGGGGCGGAAGAATGGGAGCAATCCGGCCTGATGCACCATCATCAGAATCATGAGGCTGAATATTCCCCCCATCATGAGGCAGATGGCCAACATCATAATGCCGTCTATACCGCTGGTTAGCAGGCCGCTGGCAATGTCCCAAGTGACGCCGACGACAGCCAGGACAACAAAGAGGCCGCAGACGATGCTGAGTTCGATCCAATTTGCTTTGGGGTTTGTGGATTTAATTCCCATGGTTGACGAGGTCATCGGGTGAATTTATCGAAAATCATCCAGCCAAGCAGAAGCGGAATGTGAATTACTGTTGCATGCATCAACCACTTCGCGCGGAAGTTGGTGCGCGAGCGATTGGCCCACAGCGAGACCTGCAGCAAAATCATTCCGAGCACGAGTGCGCCGAAGAAATACGGTATTCCGACCATCCCTACGACGGAAGGCAGTAGGCTTACCGGAACCAAGACCGCGGACATACTAACGATTAGCCGGAACGTGGCGTCGCCTTTGGGGTCTACTACCGGCAACATCTGGATTCCGGCGCGGGCGTAGTCTTCGCGGTACATCCAGGCGATGGCCATGAAGTGCGGAAACTGCCACACGAACAAAATTGCGAAAAGGATCCAGCCACCTTCGGACAGCGAGCCGCGCGCTGCGGCCCAGCCGATCAGTGGAGGTAACGCGCCGGGGATGGCTCCTACGGCCGTCGCAAGCGTTGTGCGCGTCTTCAGCGGCGTGTAAAGGGCAAGATAAGACAGGCTGGTCGCCAGTGCGACCATGGCTGCCAGAAGATTTACTGCAAGCACCAGCCATGCGGTGCCGAGAACGATAGTGGCAACGCCGAAAATCAAGACCTCGGTGGGCTTCAGGGTGCCAGTTGGTAGCGGGCGCGCGGCGGTGCGGCGCATTACAGCATCCATGTCGCGCTCTACATATTGATTCAGCGCGGCAGTTCCTCCAGCCACCAGCAAGGTGCCGATAAGTGTGTGGGCGAGCCGGGCCCAGTCCATCGGGCCGGTAGAACCCAGGTAGAAACCAGCAACAGTGGTGATCACCACTAGAAAAGTAACGTCAGGCTTGGTGAGGACGACGTAAGCCCAAGGCCTCTCGTAAGCGGTGATGGCCACAGCGCGTGTGTTATTCATCGAAGGTTGTCCATGGTTCAGGCTCTTGAGCTCTCCGGACGCGTGCCGCCGGCTCGGGTAGTTTCCATCGCCGATCTTAGTGCGACGGGCGCATTAGGCCGAATCAGCCGATAGCAAGATAACGTCAGAACCACGCTGGACGCAAGTGTAAGAGCGCCAACCAGCACGTGCGCAACTGTGACTATCACGTAGGACATCGAGGGCTGCACGGAGTGCATGGCTTGTACTACCGCCCAATATGCTGCGATCCCGAGAAGAACCTGGGTGCCAAGGAACGCCTGGAGCAGAATTCCCCACCGTCGTAGGTCGCGGACCTGACCGAAGCGTTTGCGGACGGAGCGGCAAGTCCAGATGATCAGGAAGGTGACGACGACGAATCCGATCAGGTGCGGCAAAATTCCGAAGGCTCCGTGACGGAATCCGGCGCCCAAAATTAACTGAACGAAGATTGCAGCTGTGGTGACGGCAGCTAGAGGACGCAAGCGAGGCGAGCCGCGATCGTCGAGCGATTCTGAAGCGTTTTGCCACCAGGCGCTGGTGATCAACGCTAGGCTGACGACGGTGACAAAAAAGATTTGTGCCAGCGTGGCGTGCATTGTGGCCGTCACCGCAGGATGGCCTTCTAGCACACGCAGGGCACCGAGAAGCGCTTGGGCAATTACCAGGAGCAACGCGATCCAGCCTAGTTTGCGGGCGTTTTTAGTACCGCGGCGCGCCAGCCAGACAGCTAGAATCACAGTGAGGATTGTTACGGTCGCAGCGAAAACGCGGTGAGCGAACTCATAGCGAATACCTCCGACCAGCGGCGGGATGATTCGACCATAAGCGAGCGGCCAGTCGGGGACCGAGTCGGCGGCGTCATTGCTCGTTACCAGCGCGCCCGCCATTAACAACAGCACGGTGACTGATGCCGTAGCTACCGCGAAGCGGTGGACGCCTTGAAGTTTTTCAGCTTCGGGCATTATGAATGCGGTTCCCTAAACCTGAATAATGTAATGCGATGCTGCGAGCTACTTAACTAAGAAACGCAACGGAAGCGCGTTCGAGACTCACTTCCGTTGCGGAGTTTAACGGAACGTGTGCTGCTAAAACCGCGAAAGAACTAGTCGCCGGATGCGGCGGCCGTCTTGAACGTGAAATTAAGTGGCTTCGATTCCTTTGCGCCAATCGTCACGGTCTGATCGGACGTGCCGTATTTTTCGTGCCATGCTTCGATGGTGTACGTTCCGGGCGGCAAGTCCTTCAGTTCAAACTTTCCGTCCTTCGGAGTGATGGCGTAATAGGGATTCTTAAAGACGAAAATATAGCTCTTCATCCATGGGTGCACATTGCACTTTACAGGGATGGCATTCTCGGCGCGGCCAAAGGTTTCATCGATGGGAGAAGCGCCAGGAGGTTGGGATTTGTTCCAATCACGATTATCTTTCGGCATGGGATGAATGTTGTGGGTCGTTTGGTCGTCGTTCTTGACCTCGAAGGTCTGGCCGGTCATTAGAGCGATGATGTGTGGCTCATACATGCAGCCTTTCTGGTTCAACACAACGGGGTCTTTGGGCGTGTCGAAGGAGTAGTCGCCCAAACCCTCTTTCACATAGACGACTACGTTTGCCAGGTCGCCTTTATCGTCTACCACGACTTCCGGCGGGACCACCGGGGTTGGATGCTCTTTCTGGCAATATGGCTCGGCGCTCATATTGATTGGCTTAGCCGCGACGGGCTTGCCATCGAGCGTGACTGTACCGGTGACGGAGCCGACGGTGGAAGTGTCCACAGCTTTCTTGGCGTTCGACTCTGCCACGGGCTTCTCGTTCGTCTCGTTATTCTGTTTGCTGCCACAGCCTACAATGGCGATTGCCAGTGCTGCTGCCAATGCTAGATTAAAAAACTTGGTCTTCATTTGGAACAATTCCTCCTTAGTAAAACGAGGTTATTCTAACAATTCCGTAGCTTTATACGGCGCAAATTCTTTCGGGGTTGGTCAGCCTGAACTCCTTGTTACTTTCCTCCAGGTGCGGCCTTCCCACTCGCCGGAGACGGGGATTTCCCAACTAACGCGGTCTGTTCCTGCGGCGTTAGTGTGAACATGTAGCGGACGAGCAAGTCCGCCTGGTCACCCGTGTAATGTTGGACTGAAGCTGGCACGGGTCCCGCGAAGACCCAATGATCGCCTTCCATGCGGAATAATCCGGAAGGCATGGCGGTTCCGGGAATAATTTTCGCGGGATCGATGATCCAGCGCTCGGTCCAGGCCGGCTGCAAACGGTCGCGGGCCATCAGGAAGTTCGGCGCGATAGCATTTTTGTCGTGCGCTTCGTTGCCGGTCATATGGCATTTCAAGCAAGGCGCAGCCGGGCTGGTGAATAGCGCACGGGCCATGGCGCGTTCGTTGTCATCCAAAGGCTGCACCTTCGGAGGAATGAACGGATCGGGTTGCGATGACATCGCTTGGAAAAAGAGCACGAGTTTGCGAATTTCGTCATTCGATAGATAGAACGTCGGCATGCGCACTTGCAAATACTGGCGGACGCCGTTGCGGTTCGTATCAGTTGTGCTCAGCGATGGGTTGGCAAGGAACTGCTTGAGCCATTCCGGGTTTACGCGAGCGCCTTCCGTGGTGAGCACGGGAGGCAAATTGGCTTTGTTCTCACCTTGATAGAACGGCAAAGTCTGCATCACGGATTTCTGACCGACTGCGATTTGATGGCAGCCGATGCAGTTGTACTTCGTCACGACCCACCAGCCTTCCTGGATGTAGCGGCGGCGGTCGGCTGGCCTGTACATGTATTCCGGCGGCAGAGTGGGATCAGTGCTGCCCAGTAGCATGCTGACCAAGGCTTCCACGTCGCCGTCGCCATAGAGATTCGGCTTGGGCATGCGTAAGGCGTCCATCGGGTTGGCGTGATATTTGCCCTGGTCGTAAATTGCCGGGTTCTGAAGTTTCTGTTCGAAGAAACCTTTTGCGTCGTACCACGGGCCGCGCGGGGACTCTTTGCCGTTCGGGAGAACGCCGCGCTTTGCATCTTCGGTCCAGAGGGCGAAATCAAGGCGCTCGATGGGCTTGCTGCCTTCGTTGGTGAGCTCGGTGCCGATGCGGCCCTCGTCTTCAAGACCGCTTAGTTCATGGCATCCGGCGCAACCGTAATGTTGCGCTAGATCCTTCCCCTTCGCGGCGAGCTGCGGGTCGTCCATGTAATCGGCCGAAGCGTACGAGGCATCTGGATGCTTCTGCGCCATCAAGTAACTGGCGATGTCGCGGGCGTCGTCCATGGAGAGACGGAGACTCGGCATTACCGTCGGCTGTTGAACTACCAGTTCGTGGCCGTCATTCGGGCAACGCGAATGATCCAGATCGAAAACGTAGGGCAGGTTGTGCTTGGCGTAATCTTCAGGACCTAGATCCTTCTTTTCGTAGGGGCAATAAGGACGCGTGCGCTGACGCGGGTCGTGCACCCAGCGAACCACATAATCGTAATTCTCTTTTTCGCCGACGCGGCTTAGATTCGCGGCGAACGTGCCGCCGACGGCTGACGAGCCCTCGCCCATCGAGTGACACGCGAGACAGCCGCGCTCTTCGAAGAGTTCTTTGCCGTGCGCGGCGTTGCCCGGCGCTTGATGCTCGAGCGGAGGACCGCTGAGTCCGGCTTGCCAGACAAAAGCTGCGAGGGCCTGAATCTCGTCCTGTGAAAGGCGGAATTGCGGCATCTTGGTGGTCGGCCTGAATTCGGTGGTGTGGCCAATCCAGTACGGAATCCATTCTTTGCGCAACTTCTGGCGCGCTTCCTTCAGATCCGGACCAACTTTTTTGATTTCCTGCAAGAGATTGTGGCTCTGCTGTTCCAGAGATTCTGTTCGCGCGTCCATGCGACTGACCTCGACGGTGAGATTCGTCGCCTGACTATTGAGCTCGTCGGCCGTTGCATTGTCGGGTGCTGCGTCGGCTTGCTTCTGCAGACGCGGGATCGTCAACAAGTCATCGGTCTTGGCTTTCGCAAGCTGCAAAATTTGCTGACGCGCGTTGACGAGCTGCTCGTCCTGGTTGTCAAAACCCTGGAAGCGGTGGCATCCGATGCAACCACGCTGGCGATAAAGCTGCTTGCCCTCGTTCAGCACGGGGGCATGCTCGGTGACCATGTCCGCGGAATGACACTGCTGGCATCCGGCGTTGTAATTTTCGGGATAATACAAAGGCCACAGCCAATGTTCGTAACGGCCATGACCGCGGCGAACGGAATCGATCGCACGGCCATTTCCGCCGTGGCACGGAGAGCATCCGAATTTTTCGAGAGGATGCAGTGCCATCAGTTCTTGATCGGGGTGACTGGAGAAAGGCGCGTCATTGCTTTTCGCCATTCCGAGGTCGGCTTTCGTCAGAGTGACCTGAGATGGGACGTATTTCGGGTCGGTGGCGACGTGGCATGACTCGCAGCGATCGACGAGACCAGCGCCGCCCAAATTGTTGATGGATGCGCCCGACGGGTTTACGTTCACCTGAATGATGCGCGCGTCGAAATCTTCCATCGACTTGCGCAGGCCATCGAGAGAAGTGGAACTCAAACCCGGGAGATGGTCAGACACGTAGAGGGTTAGTTCGGCCTGCGCGTCTTTCGCGGGCTTGTCAACTTCTCCTCGCTTTGCGACGAGCGCCGCGCGCTGCGCCATGATGCTGGTGAACGTGTCGTTCAACTGATCGGCGGTGAAGACCTTATTCTTCTCAAGCTGGCCATTCTCTATTGGCCAGTCCACTTTCCACGTGGAGTTGCGCCCTTCCTGCAATTCCTTCAGGCGCTTGGCCTTCTCGTTTTTATCGCTGGCCGGAATAATTTCGTACTCATAAACAAGATGGCCGATTTTTCCGCGTTCGTCTTTAAAGGCATCGCCGATGGCTGCGCGCTGTTCGTCCAGGAGGTCGATTTGTTTGGCGATTTCGTCGTCCTGGGATTTTGCGGCCTGTTGAGCGCTGGCGAGTTTCGCCGCGAGAGCTTTATATTCCGAGGAGGAATAAACGTCCGCTTCTTCTTTTTTCTTTTGCTTGATGTCTTTACCGAGATATTCAGAGTAAGCCGTTGCGAAACGCGTTTGATAACGGCGCCAGGGCTGCAGTCCATAAAACTCGACGTAAAAAGACCACGCGACCGTGAGGATTAGAAGGAGCGAAGCGATCAAAAGCGGAAAAGTAAACGATCGATTCTTGATCGGATCATCCGGCGGTGTGTCAGGTGAACGATCAGGCACCCTTATTCCTCCGTTTTCTTTCTGCGGCCTTGGCAACCGCTTCAGACGCCGCTAGATACTGAACCACGGCGTTACCCATACATACTTAATGGTGAAAACCAATCGCAGCAGAATTTTGATCGGCAGCGAAGCCATGAAAATCAAAAAAGTGTACATGGTCACAAGTTGCAACAAACTCATGCGCTTGTAAATCTTCTTGCTGAATTCGGTGCGCATGCACAGCCAGTGAACCAGCACTGCAGCGAGTATGAAAAACAATACCAGCGGAAAAATTCCGAAAATTGCACGCGCCCAAATCGCCGCTTGGTCTTTGGTCGTGTGGAAAATCGGGGCGAGCCAGGAACCGTCGATTCCGACGACCTGGTCAAGATTCCGGTTTACGGCATAATCCACACGTTCAGCATCCCAAGTTTGTCCCGGCCAAAACCACATCCAGCCGGGGCCGCGTATGAACGTTCCGATCACGATCATCAAAACCCAAAGACCGATGAAGCCGACGAGAAAAGTCCAGATGGAAAATTTTCGTTGTTTATAGGTGTAATAGCCGTTGCCTAGAGGATTTGCGTCGATGTACGGAATGACCATCAGGCCGACGATAATTAGCGTCGGCATCACCACACCGGCGATCCAGGGGTCGAAGTAGACCAGCATCTCCTGCAAGCCCAGGAAATACCACGGCGCTTTGGCGGGGTTCATGGTGACATTTGGATTAGCAGGCTCTTCGAGCGGCGCGTTCAGCGTTAACGACCACGCCATGAGAAGAACGGTGACGAGAATGGCTACCAAAAATTCCATGCGCATCAAATAGGGCCAGGTGTGGACTTCTTTCTCCCACTTGGGATCCCATTCTTGCGTCTTGCGGTATTTGGTCTTGGCGGCTTGCGCGTCAGATTCCAAAATTGCGATGAGCTTATCGTTGGCAATCGCTTGTCGCAGCGCGTACCACATATAAAACGGGGCGAGGAACAACAGAGCCACGATGGGCACGTTGTCTGGCGCGGATGCAATTTCCCAAATTTGGCGAAAGTCAAAAGGCATCGATTCGTTCTGTCCTTTAGAAACTCTGCCGCTAAAAAATTTAACTAACCCATACCGCTAGGCCGCAAGATTACCGGCCGCGGACTTCTCTCTTCCTTGATTTCCGATTCGAGCATCACCGGCGCGGGACCTGATATACCCCCGTCTTTTCGCACGCGCCAGAAATGGACGCCTAAAAATATCGCGACGATCAGCGGGATAGCGATGCAATGCCAAATGTACGCGCGCAGCAGCGCGTTGGCGTCCACGATAGAGCCGCCAAGCAAGGCGAAACGTACGTCGTTGTACGGCGTCATACCCATTTGCGCGCCGAAGGGCCCTTCATTTCCTAACAGCGGAGTGGCTCGCGCCATGTTCGTTCCAACAGTAACGGCCCAAAAACCCAACTGATCGTCCGGCAACAAATACCCGGTGAAGCTCAGCAACATGGTGAGCACCATCAGCAAAACGCCGACGCACCAGTTGAACTCGCGCGGACGCTTGTAAGAGCCGGTCATGAACACGCGAAACATATGCAGCCAGACCGCGATGATCATCAAGTGAGCGGCCCAGCGGTGCATATTGCGCAGCAATTTGCCGAAGGGGACGTCGTTTTCGAGGTACAGGATGTCGCGGAAGGCCTGCACTTTCGTGGGGTGGTAATAAAACATCAAAAGCACGCCGGTGAAGGTGAGAACGATGAACAAGTAAAAAGTGATGCCGCCCATGCCCCAAGTGAAATTGTATTTCGTGGCGTCGCGATTAACTTTGGCTGGGTGCAGGTGAAAGAAAACGTTGGAAAGAACGCTGAGTGCGCGGTTGCGCGGCTCATCGTCGTGCTTGACACGGAAAATCGAGCGATAAAGCTGAGTTTTTTCCGGCTCTTTCAGCTCGGCGACCTGCTGTTTAGCTTTTTCCTCCAGCGTTTCGCGGAGGGCTGCAGCAGAATCCTTGGCTTTCTCTAGGACGCCGGTCTTCTTGCCGTCGCCGTTTTCTTCGGGCATCCGCCTGACCCCTTGTTCTGCTCAAATCTTGGCGATCAAATTCACGCTGCTTGGGTACAGCCTATACGTTCAAAAAGGCTCCTGGATCGTTGAAATGATTCACGCCCGCGCGCGGATCATCCACGAACAGACGACTCGTATCCACGGTAATCTTGCCGGTGGGATCAAGCTGCACGAAAGAACGGTCCATGGGACGCGGCGCGGGCCCTTCAAAGTTTACGCCTTCACTGTCGTAACCACTTCCGTGGCAGGGGCACTTGAATTTATTTTCCGCCGGCTTCCACTCCGGGGTGCAACCGAGGTGCGTGCAGCGCGCGAAAATAACGAAAAGGCGATCCGGCTCACGGACGACCCAAACGCGGTTGGTCATCAAGAAGCGTTGATCGATGCCAAGCGCGAAGTCGGAAGGAAAACCGATGTCAAAAACTGTGTTGGGTTCGTACAACGCGCGAGGGAAGAAAAATCGGAGGAACATCAGGAAGTTAACGCCGAGATAGCCCCAAATACACGCCCAAATGACTCGACGGCGGGTCGTATTCACCGCTTTTTCCGTCGATTTGGCGTCCAGTGCAGCGGATGCATTTGCTGCCGGCGCCTTCGAAGGCGCGCTGGTCGTTTCTCCGGACTTCCCGTCAGACATATCTGGCATCGGCCCGTTTAATTACCGTCATCAAATCCTAAAAGATATAAAGGCAACATGACGTCGAAGCAAGAACATTGGTTTATATGCCGCGGGAATCTCTGTGTCAAGTGGTTACAAACGATCCGGTGACAAATATTTCCGGCGTTTCTTCCTGCGAACGGCCGTCCGGGCCGCGAGCGCGGGCTGTTTATTGAGGCTAAGACACTACGGAAGAGACGCCATTGCGCTTTCCCACGGCTCGTAGAACCAGATCCGCCAGCGCACGGATCAAAAGCGGCGAGTCGTTTAGAGCCGGCATCATGTGGAACTCGGAGATGCCGAGCGATTCGGCTTGCTCTCGTGCTTCGATATTAATTTCGTGGAGGGTTTCAATATGTTCGGTTAGAAACGAAATTGGAATTACCAGAACTCTCTTAATGCCGCTACGGGCGAGCTTGTCGACGCTATCCGTCAGCGAAGGCTGAATCCATTTCTGCGGTCCTACCTTGCTTTGAAAACACAGTCCATGCGGGTTAGGCCAAGTGCCAAGTTCCATCACGAGCTGAACGGTTTCTTGAATTTGTTTTGGGTAAGGATCACCCTTTTCCACCAACGCGAGCGGAAGACTGTGGGCGCTGAAGAGAAGATGGACTTCGTCCGGACGCGGCAACTGCTGCAGCACGCCGTTCACGCGGTCAACGATGGCCGCAACGTAGTCGGGATGATCGTAAAAGTGATCGACGAGATGAACGGGCGCCTGAGTTTTGTACAGGCGATTCCATTCCTTCAAGCTGCTGCCCGTGGTGGCAAAGGAAAAATGTGGGTAGAGCGGAAGGAGCACAAGCTCGTCGTGCGGCGTCTCTTGCAAGGTGGCCACCGCTTCTTGCGTGTCGGGATGCCAGTAACGCATTGCCACGATCGTTCGCGCCTGAATATGCGGATGCAGCTCCAACTGAAGCGCCAGCGCTTGCTGCTCGGTCAAACGGCGAATGGGGGAGCCACCGCCTATTTCCGCGTAATGCTGGCGAACGATTTTCGAGCGAGTGGTGGAAATTAGCTTGGCCAATGGTTTGCGCGCAAGGAATGCGCCGGGGAAATTTATGATGTCGGGGTCGCAAAATAATCTATAGAGAAAGGGCTCAACCGCGGCTTGATTATCAGGTCCGCCCAACTGGAATAATATGATGGCGATTTTCTTCGGCCCATCCATAACGCACCCCTTGCAAAATTACCTTCCACGCATTTGCTGTTTCAAACTTTCGATATCCTGACGCAGTCGCGCCAAGCGACGAGCTACAGATACTTCATACACGAAAAAAACGGCCCACACTAGCATCCAGGCAGCAAACAAATTGTCGAAATTCTTCATGGCCTCTCCTTACCAATAGATGACGGCTCAAGATTCAGGGTTTCATACTCCATGCGAAGCTCCTCAAACTCCTGGCGTAATTGCTCGAGCCTATAGCGATCGATGAGGACAAGAATCATCACTCCCATGACCGCGATTACGCAAAGCAAAAGAACTTTTCCGATTACGGGGTCGAGACCGGAGCCAGAGCCGCCCAGAATCACGGGCTGTGGGTGCTGCGTGCGCCACAGGCGATTTGAAACATAGACTAGCGGCGCATCGAGGAAAGCAAAAATGCCGAACACGGCCGAAAGTGTTGCCTTCTTTTCAGGATCGTCCAGCAGACCGCGCAACAATAAATAGGCAATGTAAAGTAGCCAGAGTATGAACGTGGTAGTTAGGCGCGCGTCCCAGGTCCACCATATTCCCCACACCGGCTTGGCCCACAGCGGACCGGTGGCGAGGCCGATGGTGCAACAGACTACGCCAAGCTCTACTGCGGAAACACCCCATGAGTCCCACTTCGATTTGTGCGTCGCTAAATATGCGATGTTCGCGATGAAGGCGACGGAGAGCGCGGTGAACATCGCCATCCAACTCGGCACATGGAAGTAAAAGATGCGTTGGATGAGGTGCATCGTTCTCTCGTCGGGAGCAATGAAAAGCGCCGCATATCCCGCGAAGAAAATCAGGCCAGCGACGAGAATCGTGGATGCGTAGCGAACCCTCATGGAATGCGTCTCATTATTCCTCAATTAAATAATCGCACAGAAGCCAGGAAGCCGTCAGAAATACGATATCAAATCCGGCAAGCAACGCGACCCAAGTGCGATCGAGCTCGGGCTGTTCCACGAACAAAGAGGCGGTGGCTTCGACGGCGGCGATCAGCAAGGGGGTCAGGATCGGCAGCAAAAGTAGAGGCAACAGCAATTCGCGCAAGCGTGCGTGCGAAGAAATCGCAGAGAAGACCGTTCCAGTCACCGTCAGGCCGATAGTTCCTAGCACCAGCACGAGAATCAGCCGGCCGACGACGCCGGCTAGCGACACGTTGTACAAAACCGAAAAAACTGGGACGAGCACGAGTTCCACGAGCGACATAAAAATAAAATTTGCGAGCATCTTTGCCGAAAGAATTGCGAAAGGCGATATCGGCGCCATGCGCAGCGCGTCGATGGTATCGTTCAGGCGTTCTCTGGCAAAGGACGGATTCAACATGAGCGAGCCGGCGAATAGAAATGAAATCCAGAGAAGGCCGGGACCGTAACGCCGCGATTCGGCCGTGGTGGGATCGAACGCAAAACTGAAAAGTACGACAATCACCAGCGCGAACACGATTGTGGCGCTCAAAAGCTCGCGCGTGCGGAACTCCAAACGCAGTTCTTTGGCTAGCAGGATCGCAGCAGAGCGGGCTGTACTCATTCAGGCGTCCGCTCGCAACGCGGCAAGCAACGGGCGGGGATCACCTTGCTCGCCGCTGTCGTCTTGTACTGTGCCGGCCGCTAACACTATTGCGCGTGTAGCTAATTCGAGGGATTCGTTTCGAGCGTGCGTGCTCATTATCACGGTGGAGCCGCCTTTTCGCAGTCCTTCCAGAGTGGCGCTGAACCATGCGAGACCTTGGCGGTCCAGTCCGGCGGCAGGCTCATCAAGCAAAAGAAGCAGCGGAGCGTGTAGGAGGGCACGAGCAATTGCCAACCGTTGGCGCATACCGCGCGAAAATGTTCGCACCAGACTTCCGGAGCGCGAACGCAGTCCGCAGGTTTCCAAGGAATTTTCGATGCGGACAGAAACATCATCGAGGCCGTAAAGTTGGGCGAACAGCGTGAGATTTTCGGCGGCACTCAGCTCGTCGTAAAGCAATGTGCTGTGCCCTACCATGCCAAGCTGTCTTTTTGTTTGCAAAGGATCCAGTGGCTGACCGGGATTCTCGGTATTCGTGTATTGAACTTTGCCACGCGTGGGGGCTGCGAGCAGAGCGGCGATGCGCAATAAAGTTGTCTTCCCTGCCCCGTTCGGACCCAACAACGCGACGAATTCCCCGGAACGGATTTGGAGCGAGATTCCGCGCAACGCGAAGAAAGATCCAAAACGTTTTTCGATGCCAGCGAAGGAAATTCCAAGAGCGGACGCGGCAGCACGAGAAGTGGAGCTGGTTGCGGGCAAGGCGGTCCGCTTAGCCTCTCACTAGATCGCGCAGCACTTTTTCCAACTGTTGCCGCTCGCGCTCGTAATCGCTTTCAGTAATGGTTCGGGCTTGGCGGCGCAATTCGAGCCGAAAAAGGCTGTCCTTCAATTCGTCGAGGCTTCCACGAACCTCGCGATTTACCTGGGCGACGGTTTCAGTAGCAACGAGTGCGGGCACATGCTTTGAAGCCGCGGGGAACGTGGTCTTCGCTGAAATCGCTGCAACGGCCGGCGCATCGCCATTCGTGGGCGTGATGATTTGTGGACGTCGCCACAAGTAAACGAAGCCGAGCGCGAAAATTGAGGCGAAGCCGCCGGCAAGAATCCATTTCAGGCTGTCGAGACGCGCCGGAACTGTCGTTACCGCCACAGCACTGGTGGCCTCAGCGCCGGAAGCCTCTAAGCGCGAATTCACCGAGGCGTTTGCGGATGCATCGGGCGGTCCGGGCGCGCCGCCTTCACTTGCTCCCGGACTCGCAGCGGGAATCGGGGCGGTGCCGGAGACTTTTATCGCTATGGGTGCGTCCGCGGCCACGGCAGTTCGCGTGTAAACATTAAATCCCTGGTCTTGGCCTGCGGGAGTAATTCCGGCGCCCGAAATCTGGACAGTCGGAGGCGCTGCGATAATTAAGCGGTCAGTCGCGTAGGGCGACGTGTTCTTGAGTGTTATCTGGTTGCCCGGATATGGCACTTTGTAGGAGATTCGCACGCCGCTCTCGCCGGGACGGAACGGAAACGCGATGGCCAATTTATTTTTGCCCTTGTCGATGGTGCCTTGAACTACCGGCATTCCCGCTGAGCCCCATGCGGAAGCCTGATTGAAATCAGCACCGTCGGGGATCGAGAAATTGAAGGAGCCATCGGCGCGATAGAACGCGACGGGAGGCTGCGTTTTGTTCTCGATGGCGTATTCTTCGCCGACCATTAGATCGGCTCCGTTGGGCTGCACAATGATCGCGTGGTTGCTTACGGCGAATGCGGTGGGCCGGTCTGTGGGCTCAAAAACTTGGACGTCCGCGGTAGTCTTTCCGGGAGGTACCGGCTCGTGGTAATTCACGCCGCGATAAACCACGCGAATGAGCATTGGTGCACCGGCGCCGAGGCCTGCATTTTCAAATGAATAATGTCCGCTTGAGTCGGTCTTTGTGTTTGCTACGGGCTGCATTCCGCCTTGCAGTTGAATCAGAATTACTTCTGCGCCAGCAGCGGGCTTACCAGTAGTGCCATTTGTTACCGTGCCCGAGACTGAACCGGCCGCAGCGGGTTGGGCTGAGACGGCGGACATTGCTAGTCCCACCAGAAAAATCGTAATGACGCGCAAGATTCCAGACTTCGAAAGCCTAAGATTCATGAACGCTGCACCTTTGACGTTGCCGCTTGCCGAGTGGCCGGAGTGGGCGTTCCACCGGTTAGTTGGTCCATGTCGGCCAAAACGCGAGCCGCTTCCACTTCGAGTAGTTGCTTGGTTTCTTCATAGTCCGTTTCCGAAAATTTCCCGGCCCGGTGTTCAAAGCGCAGGTCACGGAGATTTTCGTAAATCGCATCGCGACGCTCGAGCAACTGATCGAGTTTCGTGCGATGCGGCGCGGAATCCGAAGCTTCCGGTTGCACCATGAAAATAAAAACAACGGTTGCCGCGGCGAGCAACGCGCAGGCTACGGCAATATCGATATTACTCATCGTATTCTTTTCCGGCTTCACGCTGAGCGCGTGACAGCAATTCGGCGGAAACTCCCGGCCCTGATGCTGTGGCGAGCGTGGCTCTATTCCGCCAGCGTCGCACAAGAAACCAGACGAGAATCAGCGCTAGTACCGGCATAACCACGGGGGTTACCCAAGCTGCCAGATTAAATCCTTTGGCAGGCGGGACGATTAGGACGGTGGGTCCATATTCCTGGACGAAGGCCTGTAAGGTAAGGTCGTCGGATTCGTTGCGGTTCACGCGTTCGTTGATTTCTTTCTGCATTCCCTTGGCGGTGTCACACGGACCGGAAAACGAGCCGCCGGTGTGATTGCAGCCCGTCGCGGAATCCTCACAGCCGCCGCACATGCATTTCACTCGCCTGCCGAGTTCTTTCCCGCGCTCGGTCTGTTGCGCGTAGAGCGGAGAAGTAAACAGAAACGGCGAGTTCATCGCAACGAAGAGAGTAGCGAACGCGATAAGGAGCGACTTCGCACGTGAGTAACGATACTTCGCCGAAAGACGCCTAATCACTCGCGTCACCTCTTTGGGCGACCGCGCCGATTGGCGACGTGCTCGCCGAAACTCGCTCGCCCCAAGTTTGCTCGACCGGCCGCAGCACCAAGGCCGTCCGCCGATTGGGCAGCATTGCTAGGCCGGTACCGAGGACCACTACAATCCCGCCGAACCAAATCCATTTGACAAGTGGATTGAGATACGCGTGGATAACGGGCTGGCCATTTTCTGGGCTGCGTCCGGCATAAACGATGTAAAGGTCGCGCAGTGGCGAGCTTTGAACGGCAACCATCGTTTCCGTCACCTGGCTGGAGAGGAAAAATCGACGCTCGGGATAGAGCATCATCTCCGATTTGCCGTTGCGGAACACTTCGAGCGTGGCGCGTTCCGAATCGTAGTTTGCATTGGCGACTCGGTCAAAATTCTGGCAAAGAATCGAGTAGGGACCGATGTTCAGCGTTTGCCCAATCGCCATTTCCTTCTGGACGTCTTTGTTGAATGGCACGCCCGCGATGCCGATGAAGATCAGCACCATTCCAAAATGCACCACGTACCCGCCGTAGCGGCGAGTGTTGCGCATAGTCAATTCGCCGACGGCGGAAATGAGGTTGGAGCCGTCACGCACAGCGATTACTCGTGCTCCACGGAAAAATTCCGACAGGATGGTGAGCGTTACGAACACGCCGAGAACCAGGCAAATGAGCGAGTAGATGTCGCGGAAGCCGAAGATCACCGCGACCACTCCGGCAACTACACCACCGAGCAAAGGCCAGGCAAAGTTTCGTTTTAGAGCGTCGAAAGAAGTCTTTCTCCACGCCAGTAACGGCCCGACGCCTGTAAGCAAGAGAAGGAACAGAGCGATGGGAATATTCACTTTGTTGAAAAAGGGAGGCCCCACGCTGATTTTGCTTCCGACAACCCATTCGGAAAGCACCGGGAAGAGCGTTCCCCACAGGACCGCAAAACAAGCGGCCAATAAAATCAAATTGTTAAACAGGAAGCTCGATTCGCGCGATACCAACGAGTCCAATTGATTGTCACTGCGCAAATAGTCGCGATTCTTCCAATAGGACGCAAAACACACGACGAACACCAAGAGAAGGAATCCTACGAACCAATTCCCTATCGAGGATTGCGCGAACGCATGGACCGAGCTGACAACACCGGAGCGCGTGAGTAGCGTTCCAAGAATGCACAGCATGAACGTCGTGAAGACGAGCCAGATGTTCCACACCTTCATCATGCCGCGCTTTTCCTGCATCATCACGGAATGCAAAAACGCCGTTCCAGTGATCCAAGGCAGCAGCGAGGCATTTTCAACCGGGTCCCACGCCCAATATCCGCCCCAACCGAGAACCGCGTAAGCCCAGTGCGCGCCGAGCAGAATGCCAACGCTTTGGAAGCACCATGCAATCATGGTCCAGCGCCGCGTGATGTGGATCCATTTCTCACCGGGGTATCGGCCGAGAAGCGCAGCCAACGCAAAAGCAAATGGAACCGTAAATCCGGTGTAGCCGAGGTAGAGCATCGGCGGATGTATCACCATTTCCGGATATTGCAGCAACGGATTCAAACCGTGGCCATCGGAGAGCGCCGAAAGCCTCAGCACTCCGGATGGATCTGCGCCAGCGAGAACGGCAAACGGGCTAGCTACGAAATTGTTCAGTATGAGGAAAAACGTTTGGACACCCGCGAGAACAACACCTACGTACGGCATCAGCTCCGGATGCTTGTTGCGATTAACGAGCAGAGCGAAAAATGCATAAGTGGAGAGCAGCCAGGTCCACAAAAGCAGCGAGCCTTCCTGGCCAGCCCACAAAGCGGCGAACTTGTAATAGAAAGGCAGGGCGCGATTGCTGTGCGCCGCCACATAGGCCATGGAGAAATTGTCGGTGAAGAAATAATACTCGAGGCAGCCAACCGCGATGGTGACGAGAATAAAAACTGCCAGTCCAGCATTGCGCGCGCTTTTGGTGAGCAGAGTCTTGCGCGTCACGATGCCTGCAATGCCGGCGCCTATTGCATACACTGCAGCCAGCAACGCAAGCAGAAGTGCAAACGATCCCAAGATGTCCAATGAAATCCCCCGCCGATCAATTCCCGCTATGACAAAACTAATTCGCTGCGGAGCGCTCCGCGGGCGCGTTCGACGTCTGCGCGGGCTGCGGTCCGCTAGCCGTTTGTCCAGGAGTAGCTTCGTACTTCGATGCGCACTTCGCCTGTACTTGCTCGGCTACGAAGCGATTGTCCGGCCGCAATTTACCTTCGACTAAAGCCTGCGCCCCGTCTTTGAAAGTATCCGGAAGCGGGTCGCGTCCAACATAACTAACCGCGAGATCCTTGCCTTGCTCGGTAAGCACAAAATCCACGCCGCCTGGGACGTGTGAAATACTTCCGTTACGCACGCTGCCCGAGACACGCATACGCTGATGCAGGGTTGATCCGCTAAGCTGGGAAAGCTCGGAGATCGTATGGTAATAAGTCTTGCTCTGCGTGAATCCAACGTAGGCGAGGGACACGAGCGTGGCCACTATAATTGCCGAGCCCACGAGGAATTTAGAACGGACTTTCATTTTCCTTCTCCTGGCCCACACCAATCCGGATAAACGGGAGCGACAGCGGGATTCTAGCACAATGGTACGGCAGGCTCGATAAGTCTTAAATCGTGTAAATATGCTGCATTATGGCCGTGAAGCGCCGAACAAAGCGTCTGCCGCTGTGCGGATAGCGTCCCAGGCACTTTGGATGTGCGGCAGTTCTGTCTTGGTCTGAGCTATGCAAAATCGAATGGTGTACTTGCCGTTCAGGCGAGTGTGCGACAAGTAAAGCTTGCCGCTCTGATTCAGGCGCCGCAAGAGTTCTTCGTTCACTTCGTCAGGCGTCTTCAACCGAAAACAGATCAGGTTCAGCGTGCCAGGAGCCATTATTTCGAAGCGCGAATCGGACTGTACCCAGCGCAGGAATGTTTGGGCCAACTCAACGTGGCGCCGGACGAGCGACTGTAAGCCCTCTACCCCGTAATGTTGTATGACGAACCAAAGTTTAAGCGCTCGGAATCTGCGACCCAACGGCACATGCCAGTTGCGATATTCGAAGACCGCATCCGATCCAGTCGCCTGATTGCGGAGATATTCCGGCAGGACGTCGAGACTTCGCGTAAGGGTTTCGCGATCGGCTACGTAAAAACAACTGCAATCGAAGTTGGTGAACATCCATTTGTGGGCGTCGAAGCAATAACTGTCAGCCAGTTCCAAGCCCTTGTGGATGTGCCTAAATTCCGGACAAAGCGCTGCGGTACCGGCCATTGCTGCGTCCACATGCAGCCACAGATTGTGTTCCTTGCAGACCCGGCCGATGAGTTCCAAGGGATCGAATGCCAGCGACGAAGTCGTTCCGGTCGTCGCGCATACGATAAACGGAACGTTGCCGGCACGCTTGTCTTCCTCGATCGCTTTCTGAAGCAATTCAGGGCGCATGGCAAAGTCCGCATCCACATCAATCAAACGAAGATTGCGCCTTCCGATTCCGGCAACCTTTATATCTTTTTCGATTGAGGAGTGGGCTTGGGTGGAGGTGTATGCTACCAATTCTTCGCGACACCCCTCTTCATTGCTGCGAAAACCTGTGGCGCGCTCTCGCGCTGCCAGGACAGCGCAGAGCGACGAACTCGACGCAGAGTCCTGGATCACGCCACCGCCCTTTCCACCTGAGAGAAACGTTTCAGGTAGAGCGAGCATTTTCGCGAGCCAATCAAGAACCAGCGTTTCGAGCTCGGTGCATGCGGGACTCGTGGCCCACAACATTCCCTGAATTCCGAGTCCGGAGGAGAGTAGATCGCCGAGCACGGACGGCTCAGAAGTATTCGCCGGAAAGTACGCGAAGAAATTCGGCGATTGCCAATGTGTGATGCCCGGCATGATTTTCGCGCTCACAGCGGCGAGAATCGCGTCGAAATTCTCACCTGACTGGGGAGGGTCGGGCGGCAACGACTTGCGGATCTGACCGGGTACGGCTTGCGCCAGGACCGGATAGCTGTCGACTTGGTCATAGTAATCCGCGATCCAATCGATCAAGCGCTTGCCGGCGTCCCGAAATTGTTGCGAAGTCATGTGCAGGGAACGTTCCACGATGTCTCCTCAATCACAACGTGAGAGATCAACATCTAAACAAGCGTGCAATTATAGCAGCGTGAAACATGTGAGATCGTCAAATAGCGGAGACGCACAGAAGGAGCGCGATTATGTTGAGTGAGGCAGCACGGCAGAGAGCGCATCGCTCAACGAAGGAGCGAGTCCGGTTGTACTTACCTCAGGCAATTCGATAGGCTGCGAAAAAGGTTCACCATGATTCAGCAGCAGACGATCGTGCAGTGCAGTTCGCTCGAAAAGCGGGATCACTTTGGCTAAGGGAGTGGAGAGCAGCGCGACATATTTGGGTTTATATGATTTTTCGATCCTTCGGATCAAGACTGGTCCGGCGCGTTCGATGGCGAGGGTGAGCGCATCTGCGGGCTCGATTGGACATTCCACGGCGTGAGCAAGATAAAATCCGCGATGTTGAAATTCAGCGAGAGCGGTTTCTTCCGCCATTTCGGAATCAGGTGCAAAGCCGGAACATTTCACAATCTCATCTAAGTAGTAACGCGCATTGACCGAACGTTCCTCGCGATTGCCAGCGGGGCGATAAAAATAATCCTCTAGGCGCGGCGGCGGAGCGGCGTCAATTAAAAGCACGTGTATATGAATGGGACGAAATCGCGTGGCGAGTTCCAATCGTACGATTCGACGACGGATGTGAGCATCGTCGGCTTGCACACCGCAACCGTCGCAAACGGGCATTTTGCTCCTCACGGATGAAGTCCAAATACGAAGGATCGCACGACCAGGAATTTTGCGCAAACGCGCCGGTTAAACGGACTTATGAGGGGGCCCCGGTCTAGTGGCTTTCTTCGTCGCGAGGGGCGGCGGGAATGGCGGGAGGTTCAGGCAACGATTCTGAGCTGGTCGCAATCTTCCCCAGTTTTGCCCGGAGGCAACCCACCAGTTCAGGCGACAGGTTTGAAATGGCCATGCCTTCGGAGACTAGGAACTTGCAGCTCAGGATGGGGCGGGCTTGATCGTCATCAGATAGTTGGCAATCTACTCGGCAATACTGACAATCCTGGTTCCAACAAAAACGGCCATACGGAATTGTTTCAGGGCTTATGAATTGGAAAGCGCGCAGGAGCGAATTGCGCTCGGGCACCAGGAACGTTTTTCCCAGAATGGTGATCTCAACAAGCTTTTCGTACGGTCGAAAGACGTCCGACATGAGAGGTGTCCCCGTGTTTGCCACCGGCTGCTCCCTACCCCGTTAATTTTGTTGTGTAACGAAACTAAATCACGGGGAGGCGCGGAGCAACGGAAACAGGCTAGGGCGTGTTCAATACTCCAATGGCAAGTCTATTATGCTCCTTCCGGAGGCCGATGATTAATTCAGTGTAAGCGAGGTTCCTTACAAACTACCGACGGGGGACAAAGACTACGAGGGTGTAGGCCCCTAGGGCGATGCCGAGAGGCCCGTCGATCAAAGCGAAGAAGCTCGCTACGAGCGCCATCGTGCGGCTGGAGCCGGCGCGCCCTAGCAGCGCAAGTGCGGCAAGAAGCGCAAATATTCCGGCGATGATGTTGAGCACCATAGCGAACACCAGAAACACATGGAAAAACGACATGAGCGCGAAAGGGTTGGGCACGCGCGTGATCAGCGCTCCCCACATGAGTGTGAGTGTGTTGGTATACACCAGAATAAAGATAGTCCCAGCAAATCTGAGAATGGCGTAGAGGAGCCAGAGTACGCCGAGAGTGCGGTATGTCCCGTCAGCTTCAATCGATGTTGGCATTACAACCATCCAGTTTTCGCGAAGCTACATTTCCCTATCATTAGAGGACATTATTCGTTCGAAGGTTACGAGGCACGGTTGCGGGCAACCTCCATTGGCTTAGGCGAAAAACTGGCCCATGTTACGGAACTTTTGATAACGCTGCTCCACTAGACGTTCAGGTGTTAGTTGCGACAATTCGTTTAGCGAACGCGCCAGCACTGGTTCCAGAAGTTTGGCTGCAGCCTGGTGGTCGTTATGGGCGCCGCCATCCGGCTCTGGGACAATTTCATCGATCAACTTCATTTCAAGCAGGTCGGGGGCAGTAATTTTCAGCGCCTCGGCAGCAACTTCGGCTTTGCTCGGGTCGCGCCACATGATGGAAGCGCATCCTTCCGGCGAGATGACGGAATAGACAGAATTCTCCAGCATGTAAACGCGATCGCCCACCGCGATGGCCAGAGCGCCCCCCGAACCACCTTCACCCGTAATTGTGACTATGATCGGGACAGGCAGACGTGACATTTCGCGCAAGTTGAAGGCGATGGCTTCCGCTTGGCCGCGCTCTTCCGCATCCACACCGGGGTAGGCGCCTTGGGTATCCACGAAAATCAAAATGGGACGGTGGAATTTTGCCGCGAGTTCCATCGCCCGCATAGCTTTTCGATACCCTTCGGGCTTGGCCTGACCGAAATTGCGAGCGAGACGTTGCTTTGTGTCGCGCCCTTTCTGGTTTCCGACGATCATTACCGGCTTGCCGTGAAAGGTAGCCATGCCGGTGATCAACGCGGAATCGTCTGAAAAATTGCGATCGCCATGAATTTCGCTGAACTTTTCAAATAGGATTCGAATGTAATCATCAGTGTAAGGGCGCTGTGGATGCCGAGCCAGTTGCAATCGCTGCCAGGCTCCGAGATGCGTGTAAAAATCACGTTTCAATTCTTCGACCTCGCGGCGAATGCGTTCTATTTCAACGGTGGTCCCCCCGCTGGGAGTAGAGAGCCTGCTCAGTTCCGCTACATCACGTTCGAGAGCGTCGATCTCCGCCTGACGCTCGCGGGCAACCGCGTTTTTATTTGTGACCGCGGCAGCGTTCAGTTTATCGCGAGGCTCCGCAGTTTTGGGCGAGGCAAATTGCTCGGTCTTGGCCTGAAGTTTGCGCGATTTCGCGAGCTCGCGCCTGCGTCGCAACCGTTCCCGAGCTTCCCGGCGCTTGCTCATTGCACCACCGCGACGGAATCAGTGCCACAGATCTCGCGAACGCGTTCCAACAATTCCCGATCGGCTTGGACCGCACTTCCCGTTTCCATGGTGGCTTCCGTGCCGTCCGAGTTCACCAAGTCAAACGCCACGCGGCAACGTCCTGGCCTGCTTGAAAAAAGGTCCTTCAATGATTCGAGCGCGCTGGGATCCACAGACCCGAGATCGACGCGCACGCGCAGCAAGCTGGGAGCGCGGTCTGTGATTTGATCGAGAAGACGCGCATCGGAAACAATCAGGCGCGTGCCAACATCTTCGATCGCGACACGTCCTTTGGCGAGCAAAGGAGTGTTGGTTTTCAGAATCATTTCCAGCTTCTGATAAGCCTCCGGAAAAACGAGCGCTTCGATCACTCCGGTGCGATCTTGCAAAGTTAGAATGACCCAGCGCGCGCCGCGTCTCGAACGCATGGGCCGCGATTGAACTATGATGCCGGCGACAACCACATCTTCGCCGTTGCGCCGGGTTTCCATAGTGGACAGTTCGATTGCGTTCAAGTCTTTTAGACGCCCGGCATAGCGGTCCATCGGATGTCCGGAGATGTAAAAGCCCAAAGTCGCGTATTCGCCGGCGAGAAGTTGTTCTTCAGTCCACTCGGCAGCTTCGGGCAAGGAATTTTCATTCCAGGATTCAGAGACACGTTGGGTAGAGCCGACGCCAGGCATGAAAAGTCCGCCTTGCCCGACAGCCTTCGCCTGTACGCTCTTTTGGCCGCGCGTGATTGCCTGGTCGATCGCGGCGAAAAGCCGGCCCCGTGAAGCTCCCAAACAATCGAGCGCGCCCGCTTTTACCAGGCTTTCAAGAACGCGCTTGTTTAGACATCTCGGCTCGATGGCCTCGCAGAAACTGAAAAGACTTTGGAAACGAAAGCCGTCTTTTCGAGCTTCGCAAATCGCCTTGGCGGTGTTCTCACCGACGTTCTTAATCGCCGCCAACCCAAACCGAATGTCGTCACCGACGGGAGTGAAATACAGTCCACTTTCCTGGACACAAGGTGGCAACACGCGGATTCCCAGGCCGCGAGACTCATTGATGTATTTCACAACTTTTTCGGTGTTCCCCGCTTCGGAGCTGAGCATCGCAGCCATGAACTCAACCGGGAAATGGACTTTCAGATACGCCGTCTGATAAGCCAGCAGAGCGTAAGCGCAAGCATGAGCTTTGGGAAAGCCGTAACGCGCGAATTCTTCCATCAGGTCGAATAGTTTTTCTGCTTTCTTGGCAGGAACTTTGCGCGCGGCACAACCTGTCAGGAATTTTTCGCGCTGCGCCGCCATCACTTCCACTTTTTTCTTGCCCATGGCGCTGCGCAGAATGTCCGCTTCGCCAAGCGTAAAGCCGGCGATTTGGTTGGCAATCTTCATCACCTGCTCTTGAAAAACAATCACCCCCCAGGTTTCCGAAAGGATTTCCTCGAGTTCGGGGAGATCGTAGGTAACTTTCTTTTTGCCATGCTTGCGAGCGAGGAATTCGTCAATCATTCCGCCCTGAATCGGGCCCGGGCGATACAAGGCGTTTAGCGCAGTGAGATCTTCGATTCGAGAGGGCTGATAGCGCTTAAGGATGTCGCGCATACCGTGGGACTCAAACTGGAATATTCCGCTGGTATCGCCGCGCGCGAACAACGCGTAGGTTTCCGCGTCATCAAGTGGAAGGGTGCTCAAATCGAAGTCAACGCCACGATTCTGTTTGATCATGCAAACGGCGTCTTCAAGAATCGTCAGAGTAGTCAGGCCCAGAAAATCCATCTTCAAGAGCCCGATGCGCCCCAGCGCATTCATGTCGTACTGCGTGGTGATTTCATCCTTGCTGGACTTGTATAGCGGGACGATTTCCGTAAGCGGCTGCGGCGAAATCACAACCCCCGCCGCGTGTGTGGAGGCATGTCGCGCCAGACCTTCCAGACGCAGCGCAACTTCGATTAACTCTTTTACCTTTTCGTCTTTTCGCGCGGCTTCTAGCTGCGGCGATTGTTTCAGCGCTTCTTCCAGCGAAATATTCAGCGTGAGCGGGATAAATTTGGCCAGGCGATCCACATCGCCGTACGCCATATCCAGCGCGCGGCCAGCATCTTTCAGCACGGCCTTGGCCGCCATGGTCCCAAACGTAATAATCTGCGCTACGTTGTCCGAGCCGTATTTTTGGCGCACGTACTCGATCACTTCGCCGCGACGGCGCATGCAGAAATCAATATCAATATCAGGCATTGAAATACGTTCGGGATTTAGAAAGCGCTCGAACAGCAAATCGTATTGCAGAGGATCAACGTCAGTGATGTGCAGCGAATAGCTAACCAAGCTTCCAGCGGCTGACCCTCGCCCGGGACCCACCGGCACACCCTGAGCTCGCGCGTAATGAATGAAGTCCCAAACGATCAAGAAGTAGCTGGAAAAGCGCATCATCTTGATCATTTCAATTTCGTCCGTAAGCCGCTTTTCGTATTCCGAAAGCGAATGCCGTAGGCGGTTTTCTTTCACCAGGCGATCGATTTGAGGCCCACGTGATTGAAAACCTTCGCGTACCTTTTTTTCGAAGTAGGAATCCGAGGTATCGCCTTCCGGCACTTTGAACTCTGGGAACGGATTGTTCACGCGTTGAATTTTGACGTTGCAGCGTTCGGCAATTGCCACGGTGCGCGTGACAGCGTCCGGCAATTCGCGAAAAACTTGTGCCATCTCTTCGGCGGTCTTGAAATAAAACTGGTCTGTTGCGAACTTCATGCGCTGGCCGTCGCTCATGGTCTTGCCAGTCTGGATGCACATCAAAACTTCCTGTGCGTGCGAATCGGACTGAGTGAGGTAGTGGCAATCGTTTGTGGCCACCAGTGGAATGCCGCTTTCTTTGGAGAGCCTGACCAACTCCCGGTTTACCCGAATGTCTTGCTCCAGGCCCTGATCCTGAACCTCGAGGAAGAAATTGCCTTTTCCGAAAATGTCGCGAAGGCGGTACGCGCTGGTCTTGGCTTGTTCGTACTTGTCCGACAGCAGAGCATCGGCTACTTCGCCGCGAAGACACGCGGAAAGCGCGATGAGACCTCTGCTGTGTTTCGCGAGAAGTTCGTGATCGACGCGGGGTTTGTAATAAAAACCGTCTAGATAGCCTGTCGAAACCAGCTTCATCAAATTTCGATAGCCTTCATCATTTTCGCAAAGGAGAACGAGATGGTTGGAGCGCTCCGCTTCTGTCCCGCGGTTCTTGTGATTATCGGGGGCGACATACATCTCGCAGCCGATGATTGGCTTAACGCCATGGGTCGTAGCTTCGTGATAGAAATTCGCCGCTGCGAACAGGTTGCCGTGGTCGGTCACCGCTACGGCCGGCATTCCGCGGCGCGCTGCTTCCGTCGTTAATTCACCGATTTCGCAGGCGCCATCGAGAAGAGAGTAATCCGTGTGTAAATGAAGGTGAACAAAATTTGAAGAATTCATGCGTGAACTATTGTAGACCAGTTAACAGATTCGAGCATCGTCAATTGAGCCGTTAACAAATTGCCTTCTTGAATGGGGCTTGCAACGTGATCATCTTTAGCGGCGCCCCGGTTTTTTCGCTGCGCGCGATTTCCCTTTGGCGCTTCCATGCGTTCGCTTTTTGCCAGACGTTGCCTTCGATTCGCTTTCAGCCTCAGCATGTTTGGCGCGGGCTCTGGCTCCAATCGCCGCAGAAGCCGACTGCGATTGTTTGGCAGCATCGGGCGCGCCCTTGGCTGAGCTCGCAGATGCCGGAGTTGTGGCCAGCACCGGCTTAGACTTATCGCGCTCTCTTGTTTCGGCAGCAGGAGATTTCCGTTCGCCCTTGTCTCCCTTGCGCTTCTTTTCCGGCTTCTCGATTTTCTTGGGTTCGTCCTTGATCCCCGAAAGGCTGCGAAGAATTTTTGTGCGCTCTTCGGGCAACTTGCCCTTCCCGCGCAATTGCATCTCAAACAGTTGCTCGATTACTTTGTCAAACTTAGGGCCGCGCGCAACGCCCAGCGCGTCGAGTTCTGCCATCGGAAGTGATTGCCGCAATGGACGCCATTTCTGGACGTAACTGCGAAATTTTGACACCGCTTTCGGATTGGGCATTTCGGTTTCGATAAAAGCCACCATCTCGGGTGGAAGCGACGCGATGTAGAAGTAAGCGTCCTTTGGGGCATTCGTTTTCCGCCCTTTTAATATCTTGACCACTTTCTGGGCCTCGGGGACGAGATTCGCAATCGCCTCAATCTCGCTCGATCGAAATTGCAAATTACGCATCGCCGATGCCGCTTCCCGCGACTTCAAACGCCCAAGCGTGTAGTACAGCACGGGATATTGAAGACGTGGACGCAGACCTGCGGAGTAAAGACTCGCGCGGACTTTCGCCAGCTTGTTCAGGCTGTCGTAGTCTGGTTTGCGCTTCGGCAGGCTTGGATGAATCAACCCCAGCAGGTCGTGCTTTTCCCACTCCTTCAGCGTCGCTACCGGATTGTCCTCGCGTGCCAACGCGCGCAATTCGTGTCCAACGTCCTCTGGCTGAATATTTTTCTGCATGGCGCGCTGCATGGCGAGATCGAACCACTCCTGAGTTCGCGGCTCCATTTTGAATCCCATACGCGCGCAGTAACGCAGGATGCGCATTAAACGAATGGGCTGGTTCGTGAATCCGTGAATGGATAAAGAACGAATTTCCTGCTTCTCCAGATCGGCAAGTCCGTTCATCGGATCGAGCAAAAGTCCACGCGATTGTGTATTCAACGAAATGGCGATGGCATTCACTCCGAAATCCCGGCGGCGGAGATCTTCCATCACACTGGAGAAGCGATATTCCGGCTTGGCGCCGGGCCGTTCGTAAACATCCTCACGCGCGCCACAAATGGACCCGTCCACATCTCCGGCAAAAATCAATTCGTAGTGCCGGAGTTTCTCAGTTTCCCAAACGACGCGAGCTCCGCCCTTTTCCAATTCTTTCACCATACGGAGTGGATTCCCTTCAACAGTAAAATCCAAATCGCGGATGGGCATACCGGAAATCAAGTCGCGAACGGCGCCACCGGTAAGATAAATATTCACGTCCTGGGAACGCGATAGCTCCTGCACGCGTTCCAGCACAGCGCGCTGCTCGGGCGACAAGCGGCTTTCCAGTAAGTACATGTAATCGGGCATGAGTTCCTATGCCTCCTAAGGGCACGCCAACTATTCAGGCGCGCGGATGATGCGCTTTGTAAACTTTCTTCAATCGCTCTTCGACCACGTGGGTATAAATCTGCGTGGTGGAAATATCTGAATGGCCCAACATCAATTGCACGGAGCGAAGATCGCCGCCCCGATCGAGAAGATGCGTGGCAAAGCTATGCCGCAGCATGTGAGGCTTCAGCGACTTTCGAAGCTCCGCCTTGCGTCCATACAGTGCCAACAATTTCCAAAAGCCTATGCGATCTAGCTTGTTGGCCTTGCGATTCACAAACAGATATTTTGAGCTGCGCTCCCCGAGAATTTCCGGCCGGGCTTTTTTCAAATATTCCCGAATCACGGCTAGCGCCCTGCGTCCAACCGGTACCAGGCGCTCCTTGTTCCCTTTTCCAATGCACCGCAACGATCCTGCTTCCGCGTGCAAATCATCTACGGCGAGGCCGCAGAGTTCTGAAACGCGCAGGCCCGCCGAATAAAGCAGTTCGATCATCGCTTTGTCGCGCAGGCCAATCGCCGTGGACACATCGGGCTGTGCGAGCAGCCGCTCAACTTCTTCCACACTCAGGAATTCCGGCAAGCTTTGGCGGAATTTCGGCGATTCCACGCTGGTGGCTGGATCGTCCTGGATCAATTCGTCAGTCAAAAGAAAGCGGAAGAATTGGCGTATTGAAACGAGATGACGAGCCACGGACCGCGCATCGAGTTTCCGCGCGTAGAGAGTGCCAAGAAAATCAACGATGTCATTGCGCTTTACCTGGGCGGCCTTCTGCAAGCCCTTTTTCGTTGTGTATTCTGTAAATTTATCAAGATCTCGGCGATAGGCGTCGATGGTGTTCTGCGCAAGCGCCTTTTCGACGCGCAGGTAGTTTAAGAACGATCGAATCTCGGATTCCAACGTCTAGCCTTCCTTCCCTCACGGGGCCTTCACAAAGTTTAGATCAGACTTCAATTCCACCGGCTGAAACAGCTCCGGTGCCAGCACGACGCAACATCAGAAATAATTCGGGCAATTCTTCGCAGCGCAAAATCCAAGCCAAGCCAAAGTAAATCGCGACTGAGCCGATGATCATGGCGGCCAGCAGGCCGGCCTGCGACAGAACGCGCTCCAGGCTTGCAAAGCCAGAAAACCTAAGCGCAACGAAACACGCTCCGGCCATCACTACGGCGCAGATACCCATTTTCGCAATCGAGGCTACGATCGCGCGCGCTCCTAATCTTCCGTAGCGTCCTCGGAAAATATAAAAAAGCAGCGCAAAATTAAAATACGCAGCGAGCGAACTGGCCAGCGCCGGACTTGCGTTCCATAAATAGCCCGAGAAAGCAAATAGCAGAATAACGTTCAGCGCAACGTGCAAGCCGAGGGAGTAAATGCCGACGCGCGTCGGCGTCATCGTATCGTGCGTTGAATAATACATGGGCGTAATCAGCTTGATGGCGGCAAATGCCGGCAACCCCAGCGAGTAATACAGCAGCGCATGCGCGGTGAGGGCCGTTGACTCCGCCATAAACTTGCCGTGCTGAAACAGAACTTTGGTTATCGGCACACGAAGCAGAATCAAACCGACGGCCGCAGGTATTGTGATGAATGAGACCACGCGTACTGCGAACTCAAATGTACGCTTCATCTCGTCAAATTTGCCGTCGGCGACTTGATGCGCCATAGTCGGGAAAATAGCCGTCGATAACGCGATTGCATAGGCGCCCAAAACCAGTTCCATCACACGATCCGCGATGTACAGCGATGTAACGCTGCCCGTCGGCATCCGGCGAGACGTTGCAAAAATAGTGTCCACGAAAAAATTCACCTGAAAAACGCCCATGCCAAAGAAAACCGGAGCCATCAACTTCCCCACCTTGCGCACGCCCGGGTCCTGGAAGGAAAGATTCGGCCGAAAGCGCATCCCGCGCTTCCGCAGCGCCGGGATTTGCATCGCAAGTTGCAAAGCTGATCCCAGCAGTATTCCAATCGCCAACGCCAACGCCGGCGTGCGGTAGGCTTGCGGAGCCAGGCGAAGGATCGGCTTGTAAACAATGCCGAGCGAAAAAACAATAAAGACCAGATTAAACAGGACCGAAGTGGACGCGGGCAGTCCGAACACATGAAAGCTGTTAAGAATTGCCGCCGCCAGCGCTGCCAGCCCCATAAAAAAAACACACGGAAAAATGATGCGATTCAAAAAAATTGCCAAATCCCAGTGAAGACTACTGGCCCCCAGCAACGTAAAAACTCCAATTAACTGTTTCGAGAACACGCAACCAAGCACTGCGATGACGGCCAAAATCACCGCCATATCCCAAAAGATCCTTTGCGCGAACTCCCAAGCCTCGGCTTTAGACTTGTCCCGCAGGTATCCGGTGAAAACCGGGATAAATGACGCTCCCAGCGCTCCCTCCCCGGTCATTCGGCGTATCATATTGGGAATACGGAAAGCCAGTATGAAGGCGTCAGCCGCAGGCGTCGTACCTAGTAACAATGCCACCCTTTGATCCCGTAAGTAGCCGAAAATGCGGCTGATAACGGTGATTGCGGCGATCAGGGAAGCAGACTTTAGAATCTGTCCTTTAACGGTCAATCGGCGGTTGCTCCGTCGCTAACCCTTTAAACACCAATAACTTGACAAAAAACCACGTAAGGATAACATAACCTGGATGACCATAGCAATAAAATGCCCCAAAAACAGCGTTTTCAGGCCGCAACTGGCCTTAGACTGAACAAAGGCATGTCACGTGCGAAAAGCCCTGTCGCCGCCTCTACTCATAAGAAAGTCATCGTGCTGCTCCTCGACCGCTCCTCTATGAGAGGCTATCTGAATCCGGGTAGCTTGGGACCTGAGGAAAATATTGACCTGCTAACTGCTGACGGAGAGCATCGCTCAATCGATTTACAGGACGTTAAGTCGATTCACTTTGTCCGTGAGTTCCTTGATGCGCCAGCGCCTGAGCGCAAGACTTTTTTAAGCCGACCTAAACTCGATGGGCTTTGGGTGCGTCTGCGTTTTCGCGATGAGGATGTAATGGAAGGTATCGTCGCCAACGACTTGCTCGACCTGCTAGACAAAGGCGTTCAGCTCACTCCCCCAGACCTACACGGTAACACTCTGCGTATTTTCATTCCGCGCTCAGCACTCGCGGAAGTGAAAGTCCTGGGCGTGGTGGGCGTTGCTCGCCGAGCGCCTGCGGATTCCCGTGTTGCCACATTTCAATCCAAGCTGTTTACAGAGTAACGGCTGAAGCCACTCGTGATGGCCGCTTAGCCGCGGGCGTTCCTCTTGTTGTACATTGGCTTTGGGCAAAGGGCTTACGAGGAGAATGAATTATGAAACTTGGCGATATCGCCCAAAAGCTGGGCTGCGAACTTCGCGGTAACTCGGAAATCGAGATCAGCGGCGTCGCGGGAATCGAGGATGCGAAAGAAGGTGAGCTGACATTTCTTGCTAACCGCAAATATCGTCCACTGCTCGCAACTACTGGCGCATCCGCCATCATTGTGGCTAAGGAAGATTCCGGCTCGGGTCACGTCGCTAGGTTGCTTTCGACGAATCCACAATTGGATTTCGCAAAAGCAATCGAGCTGTTCCACGCCGTTCCGGCCTACGCTGCGGGCATTCATCCGACCGCTGTAATCGCAAAATCCGCGAAAATTGGCGCTGGAGCTCATGTAGGTCCTTACTGTTTTATTGACAAAGAAGTCCGAATCGGGTCGAACGCAGTGCTGCATAGCTTCGTCGCCATTTATCGCGGCTCAAAAATCGGCGATGACTTCTTTGCGCACTCCCACGTAACCGTACGCGAAAGCTCGCGTATTGGAAATCGCGTGCTTTTGCAAAACGGCGTCGTGGTCGGAAGCGACGGTTATGGGTTCGCGCGACAAGCGGACGGACATTGGTACAAAATCCGCCAATCTGGTGTAACGGTGATCGAGGACGATGTGGAGATTCAAGCTAACAGCGTTATAGACCGCGCGACTATCGGCGAAACACACATCGGACGTGGCACAAAGATTGACAACCTGGTGCAAGTGGGCCACGCCTGCAAAGTTGGCGAAGATACTTTGCTTTGCGGACAGGTGGGACTTGCCGGCACAACTAGTGTAGGCAACGGATGTATCTTAGCGGGCCAGGTGGGCGTCGCCGGTCATCTCACAATTGGTGATGGCTCAACCTTGACGGCGCAGACGGGAGTACCGAACGACGTACCGGCCGGTGTGGTTTATTCTGGTTATCCGGCTATGGACAATTTGGCTTGGCGCAAATCGGTGACGGTCTTTAACCGGCTTCCTGATCTTCAGAAAGAAGTGCGTGAGCTGCGCGAGGTCGTCTCAAAATTAACTGAGCGGCGCTAGTTAAGAGAACAGCTATGGGCGTAGCGGCGACCTGCGCCGTCAGTAACCTTATTCGTTGACCGAATTATGCGCTGCCTTACGGGGCTTTTGCTCTTCTGGCAAACCTGCGGCGACAAGTTCTTCCACGTGTGCGAGTAGATCTGCGCGTTGCTCCAAAGTGTAGGCTGAGGCGTCCACAGGAGGGCCAAAGCGTATGATGACCTGTCCCGGACGCACGGCCCATTCTCCCGGACGCATTAAATCCTGTGCTCCGACAATCGATACCGGCACTACCGGAACCTTTGCGCGGACTGCCATAAGAAAGGTTCCCTTCTTGAACGGCAACATGCGCCCGTCACGACTCCGAGTTCCCTCCGGATACACGGCAAATGACAAGCCTTCTTTCAGATATTTCAATGCGGTTTCGACACTCGCCGCGGCCGCTTCCTTGTTTTCGCGCTCGACCGGAACGAAGTGTGCCATGCGCATCGCTTTCGAAAGGATTGGGACGCGAAACAATTCGCTTTTTACCAGTAGCGCAACCCGCCTCGGGATTAGCGGAACGAATGCCAGCGGATCCATGTTCGAAACGTGGTTCGCCGCAAAAATGCAGACACCCGCGGGTATATTCTCCGTGCCTTCGAGCCGCACGTGGACACCCGCGAGTCGCACCGATGAGGCGACGACCTTCATGGTGGCGCGATACATAAAATCTGCGCTGCCCGTGAAAAGGCTCCACAGAATCAGCCACGGCATCACCAGAAGGATTCCAAGCGCGAGGTAAACGACAGCGAGGATTGTGCGAATCATGAATCGTGCTTAATTTACGGTGCCGCGCAGCCAGCCTTCCCTAATTCGTTTCTGCCTGTCAGAAACGTGCGCGAGCTCGGAAATCGAATATTTCTTGGTTTCATTCGATCCGAGCGCGAACGATATATCCAGCTCTTTGCCGTCTCTGTGTATGCGCAACTTTACGATTTCATCCGGCGAATGCTGCCGCACCCACTGCGGAAAAAACGGCGGCACCGGCTCACCATTGACTCCCAGCAGGACGTCACCGACCTGAAGCCCCGCCGCCTCCGCTGTGCTGCCAGGGACAACCTGCGACACTGTCGCCGTTGCACTGCCGCCACGTCCGCCTACGGTCCAGAAACCAAGGTCTGCCATATTGCGCGTTTCCACTTTTAATTCCAAACCGGCAGCACCTAGAAATTTGTCATACGGTATCTCGTCAACGCCGGCCACATATCCGCGAAAGAAATCTTGCAAACTCTGACCGGCCACTTCCTCAGCCGCAGCTCGAACGCCCTGGGTGTCGTCATAATACTTTCCCTGCTTGGCGTATGTGTCGTTCATGCTCTTCATCACGTCATCGAGAGACTTGTGTCCATCGGTGACATCCCGAATCACCAGGTCAAGCATTTCTCCGATTATTTGTCCCTTGTTGTAGTACGAAATGCTCCTCTCGGGCTGCCGGTAATCGTCGTACTTTTCCAGCCAGGCATCCAGGCTGGATTCTTCCACACTCTGCCAGAGGCGCGCCGGGCGCGAATCCAGTTCGCTAATCTGCGAAGCCAAATCCGCATAGAATCTTTCTTTTGGCCAAATTCCCGAGCGCTCAAGGGTGTAACTGGCGTAAGTATTTGTCACGCCTTCCGCAAACCACAGCGCTCGCGTGTATTGTTCCTTTGTGAAGTCCACGGGCTCAAGCGTCTGCGGACGTATACGTTTTACGTTCCACGCGTGGAAAAATTCATGCGCCGCTATAGTGATCGCGCTTTCAACCGAGGAAGCTCCAATCGCGGTGCAATTGGCGTGCTCCATGCCGCCCCCGCCGGCTTCCGGATACGGCCCAATGTGAAAAAAGAATGTGTACTCCTGAAACGGCGCCCCGCCCATCAACTTCATTTCATACGAAGCAATGTGCTTCAGATAATTGTCCAAGCGGTCGCGACGCCACTCTTTCCCATCCACTACCACGCGAAAGTGCGCGCCGCCTTCATCGAATCCGAAGTCTTCAAATCTCCCAATTTCCGCTGGCGCGTCCACAAGAGTGTCGTAGCTCGTGGCAGAAAACGAATTAGGCTCCTTACCCGCCGGCAATTCCGCTATTGATCGCCAGCCCGCCGGCAAATCGTCAAATTTAACCGCCAGGTCTTCGCCGCGCCGGTCGGGGATGTACATCAGAACTTCTGCAAAATTCACGAAGGCGTGTTTGTTGTTCAACTGCGAATTGAATGGCCCCGCGTCGTCCCATAGGATCGAATATCGAACCTTAATGGAAGAAAGCGGGCCGGCACCTGAGCTAGCTTCATCAATCTCCCATGTCTGTTTATCCAGCTTGCGGAGTCGTAATCTCTCGCCGGCATTTCCGGACTCACTCAACGTATTGGCTTGTACGTCGCGCACTCGATACGAAAAATCGCGCACTTGGTACAGCGCGTTCCATGCGGGAATGGCCAGTTTAGTGCCAGTGGCCGGATGTGGAATCGTCATGGTCACCTGAAAACAGTGCTGCTCGGGATTTTTCAACGAAATGTTGTACTCGATCGTTCCCGAAGCGGTGCGCGCACTGAGAAGAAAAATGAAAAAGCAGCAACAAGATAGAACCCAAACGGAGCCGTTTTTCATGTGCGGGTACCTGCGAGCGATTTGAATCTTTCAAGGACCTTACCTGAAAGGCCATCGAAACTGCCGTTCGACATGACCATAACCACATCTCCGGATTTCGCATTTTGCGCCAAATAGTCAGCAATTGCGTCAGCGGACTCAAATGCCTTGGCAGGACGTCCGCGCTCGAGCAACGATTCTGCAATCTGTTCGGGTGATAAACGCTCGTCTTCCCCGAGAAGCTGTGCGCGATTTACCGGGCCAATCAGCACTGCATCGGCAATCATCAGGGCCTCCGGGAGCACCTTCTGAAATATTTTGCGGCGCATGGTATTCGAACGCGGCTCAATGGCAGCCCAAATCTTTTGTCCCGGCCAACGTGTGCGCGTGGCCTCCAGCGTTAGCCTGATAGCTGTAGGGTGGTGCGCGAAATCCTCCACCACCAGCACACCCCGCGCCTCGCCTTTGATTTCCATCCGCTTGCGGACGCCTTGGAATGTGGCGAGCGCCCGTTCGATGGCCTCGCATTCAACGCCGCGCCCATACGCCAGAGCTGTTGCCGCAAGAGCGTCCAGCACGTTATGTCTTCCGGCCAGCGGCATTCGTATGCGTGTCACTTCACTTCCGCGAAAAACGACGCGAAATTCCGTGGCGGAGTCCTGCCACAAAATATCGCCCGCCTGCCAGTCGCACTCGGCCGTGAGTCCAAATGTTTCCACCGGACAGAACGCTTTCGCGCTGACGTCACGAAGCTCGGCGCTCTCACCCCATATCAATATGCGTCCACGCCGAGGCACCAAGTTGACCAAACGACGAAATTGCAGCGCGATGGCAGCTAGATCGGGAAAGATGTCCGCGTGGTCGTACTCCAGCGAAGTAAGAATCAATTCGTCAGGATGATAGTGGAGAAATTTGGGACCGCGATCGAAAAATGCCGTTTCGTACTCATCGCCCTCGATGATGAATTCTTCCCCGCCGCCGAGTCCGTAACTTTTGTCCTTGAAGTTCGGGACCACGCCACCCACCAGAAAATCCGGCCGACGGCCCGCCACCTGAAAAATCCAGGCGAGCATCGCGGTGGTCGTGGTTTTACCGTGCGTTCCAGACACCACAATAGAAGAATGCCCGGGGATGAAATATTGCTCCAGAAGCTGTGGCATCGAGCAGTACGGGATTTTTTCGTCCAGAATGTATTCGATTTCAGGATTTCCTCGCGCCACGATGTTGCCAACCACCGCCAAGTCTGGCGCCGGCTGCAAGTTCTCCTCGCGAAATCCTTCGTTCCATCGAATGCCGAGGGAGTCCAGCAAAGTGGAAGCGGGCGGATACACGTTCACGTCGGAGCCTGTGACGCGAAATCCGCTCTCCTTTAACATGCCCGCCACCGGCGCCATCGCTGAACCGGCCACGCCGAGCACGTGCACGTGTTCTGGCTTCCGGCCTATCATCCCAGCCTCGGTAACAGTGGTGTTCTCATGCGCCGCACGCCGACTCCAACGTTTCGAGTCTTGCTTCTTTGCCTTCCGCATCGTTCGCGAAGAGTCGAGCGCGAACACCTAACGGCAGAGTGAGCATCGGCCGCGTGGTGTGCCCGATTGCCGCGCCCCATACGATAGGAAATCCAAAAAAATTCAGAATTCTCTGCGCGACGTCTTTCACGGTTTCTGTTCCGTCTGGACCTTCGCATTCGGGGAATTCTCCGAGCACGACCGCGGAAACTCCTCGAAATTTTCCTGCCTGTTTCAGGTGCATCAGCGCGCGATCGACTTGCCAGGGCTTCATCCCTCGATCTTCAAGAACAAGAATGGAGCCGTGCGTATCGAGTTCCCAAGCAGTACCCAGAGTCGTTTCAATTAGAGTGAGACAGCCGCCCAAAAGCGTGCCGTCAACTTTTCCCGGAACCAGCGTTTCCGTACCCTTCAAGTCGATTACCCAGCCGTGGCGCGTTTCAGAAACGGCGTGAATGAAACTTTCGCGGTCGTACCCTTCAGCGGCTCCTTCTCCCCTGTCGAATCCGGAAGAAACCATAGGTCCATAAAAAGTAACCCAGCGAAATTTCTGCCACAGAAAAATTTGCAGCGATGTGAGATCGCTGTAGCCCAGCAAGATTTTTGGCGCAGCGAGCGCCACGCTCAACCCGTCGAGCAAGTAATTCGAACCATAGCCGCCGCGAGTGCAGAAAATAGCCCGCGAATCCGTTTCTGTGAGCGCTTCTTTTAACGCCGCCACGCGGTCGACTGCCGGACCCGCAAAGAAACCATCGCGAGCCAGCGTGCCGGCTTCGTCAAATTTTATCTTGTATCCCAAACGCACAAGCTCCCGACTTCCCGCTTCGAGCCGACTGCCATCGACGGGACTTGCTAGAGAAATGATACGAACAACATTCTCGGGTTCAAGCGCGGGAGGCTTAAGTGTCTGCGGCATGGGTGGAAATGAGAATAAGGAATTTCGGACAGGTAGTCCAGCCAGCAAGCGCGTGAGGTTTACATGCCAGCAGCGCTCTATATGGTGGGATCAAAAGGTGGTCAGAGTGAGTATTACGTCCCCGTAGCCGCTGGTGGGGCTTGTGGGGACTGGCGAAGTGGAAGAAAAGGCCGCCACGCGCCCGGTTGAAATAATTGGTACGGGCGAAAATTGATCCACGCTCAATGGCCAGGCGTGAGACGCATTCGACGGAGTTGCAACCGCGACAGTGCGGGCTGTGCAAGAGCTTGTCACCCCGAAGCAGGTGTCACGGACAAAAAGATACGTATCCACAGAATGTTGGAGCTTCGCGCTCATCGAGATTCCGGAAATAAAGCTTATGTACCGGCCCGAAGCGCTGATCCATGGCGCGAACGCGAAAGAATTGGTCTGAATACCGGCAGTTTCCGGGCCGATTAAGGTAGTCGCGGGAGCACATCCGTCTGGCGCAGTAGCGCCCAAACAAGTGTCGCGCAGGAAAATATTCGTCTTTGATTGTGAATTCTGGGCCACGAGGTTGGAGGCGCTCGACTGAAAGACGACGAAACGGCCGTCACCGCTCACCGCAGGGGCAGAGCTTTGCCCGTTACCAGGCTTGTCGGTGGAAGAAACTGAAATTTCGACAGTCGAAGGAACGCAAGACGCCGGAGCATTCGATCCCGCACAAGTATCGTGGAGCAGAACTTGAGACGGCGCTGAGGATGAATTGCTTCGGAAAACCACAAACGCGACATATCGCCCGTCGGAGGAAATTGACGGAGTTTCGCCCTCAGATCCGCTGGCCGAATATTTGGATTCGATCGGAATCTCTTCAGTTCGTGCAACGCATGACTTCGCGGCGGTCGGACCGGCACATGTGTCACGGACAAACACCTGAGAACCCGTGCCCGTTTGCCCAGCAACCAGACTTGGAGCTGATGAAGCGAACGCGATAAAGCGGCCGTCGGCGCCAATCGCGGCGAATCCGCTATCTCCACCGCTGGCTAATTCGCCTGAAGCGTCCAGCGATACCGCTTCGGTATGTGCAGTACATCCAGATGACGCGTTAGCTCCGTTACAAAGGTCGCGCACGAAAAGGTTCAGCGTGCTAGCGGAGGATTCTGAAGGGTTAAGCAAGCCTGAGACGAGATTCGTGGCTTTGGATTCGAAGACGAGGAACCTGCCATCCGCGCTCATTGCCACCTGATCGGCCGCCGTTGCATTTGGCGCGCTCCCATCCGCCGCGAGATCAACAGCAATGGTCTTAGCGGTACAGCCGTTAGCGCCCGCGCACGTATCTCGCACGAAAATATTTCCATGCGCGCCATGCGCCACTATATTTTTTGCCGTTGAGAAGAACGCGACGTATCGGCCGTCGGTGCTCATCGCTGGCGCTGCACTCGCACCGTCGGCGGCACCATTCGTTGGGCTCACCGATACGACCTTGGGAAAAGCAGAGCCGCTTGTCGTGTAATTGAAATCCACTGAAGGTGAATACAGCTGGGTGTCGCCGGGGGTCGTGTTGTAAACGCTTATACTCGCGAATCCCGGAGAAGCAATATTAGACCCCGGCACGCTCGCTGTTACTTGAGTGGAATTTACAAAGGTAGTCGTCAGCGGCCCGCCGTTCCACGCCACAGTTGAACCCGCTATTTGCGTCACCCCGTTTACAACGACGGGCGCTACAAATCCCGAACCATTCACCGTAAGAACGAAATCGCCGCTACCAGGAGAAACACTCGTTGGCGAGAGACTCGCGATGAAAGGTGTGCCGTTTTGGACAGGATTAATTACAAAACTGGACGCAAGAGAAGGCCCACCGGGTTCCGGATTCGACACAGTGACCGCGCCGACACCAGCAGTGGCGACGTCGGACGCCATAATCGTGACCGCCAGCTGCTGCGTCGTATTGTTGAACACACTGGTGCGCATTGAACCGTTCCAGAATACTTGCGACTGAGGGTTGCTGATAAAACCCGTGCCGGAAATAAATATAGTGAACGTCTGGCTGCCCGCTGTAATGCTCGAGGGAAATAAACCGGTGATAACCGGCGTAGGATATACCGTCGCTGAAGTGCCGGTGCTTGAACAACTCCCGAGCAGGAGGACGCAGATCAGGAGTGCCAGCAAAGCAGTCCACCGCAAACGCATCAGTTACATCCTCCTATAATTAGCGCGGAACCCTGCGGCCGCTCAAGGCGACAAGCTGATCGAGCGGAACGAGAAAACCGAAACTTCTGAAAATTTAAGAAAGACTTAGAATTGATAGCACCCCATGCGCAGCCCGTCAACTCGGATTCAATTTTTCCGGCATTGGTTGGCCGTCATAGTATCTGTGTCCAGGAGAGACATCTCAACAATCCGCCTTCAAACAGCGCGCACATCGCAGCGAGCATTCAACGTCGCTAGCTTTTCCATCAAATCGCGTTCTTGCGGGTAGGTCACGTCGGCGTCGAACTCTACGACGTTTCCGTCGTCGCTGCGATGACTGTGCCAGCGATGGGCCTCTACCCGGGACTGCTCAACGATCTGATGCGCACGCGGTAGCACTGTGGGATCCTCGGTGATCAATCGGAACGTCACCAGACGCACGTGCAATCCGAAGCGCTCTTCCGCGACGCCAAGAAATACAAGCGCGACCAGAAGAATTAGCGTCGAGAAAATGGCGGTCATCAACATGCCGGCGCCAACCGCCATGCCCACACTGGCCATTACGAAAATCGTCGCCGCACTGGTGATTCCGACCACGCCACCGCGGCCGCGAATCAACACTCCAGCTCCAATAAATCCGATTCCCGGAATAATTTGCGCAGCAATGCGCGTGTGATCGCCGCCCACGCTTCCTGCCATTTCGTAGGAAATAATCGTAAACAGAGCGGCGCCAAAACAAATCAGCATGTTCGTGCGCAGGCCGGCGGGCTTGTGACGTAACTCACGTTCGAGCCCGACCAATCCTCCGAGCACACCTGCCAGCAGGAGCCGAGCAACGATGTACGAATTCAAATCATGCAGCATAAGTTCAATGAATTACAGCTTGAACCTTGTAAGTTGCAGGAAGCGACGCGCCCGCTCGGTTATTTCGCGGCGCGTCAGATTTGTCAGGCGCTCTACACCGAATCGTTCCACGGCGAAGCTTCCGAGAACCGAGCCGTAAACCATCGCGCGGCGAAGCGTTTGGTCATTGATTCGTCCTTCGCTCGCCAAGTAACCCATGAAACCGCCCGCGAAACTGTCACCTGCTCCCGTCGGATCATGCACCTCTTCCAACGGAAACCCTGGCACCGAAAACAGAAAGTTATTGTGCACCATCAGAGCGCCATGTTCACCGCGTTTAATCACCAGGGTCCGCGGACCCATTTTGAAAACCTGCTTGGCTGCGCGCATAAAATTATGCTCGCCGGTCAACTGGCGAGTTTCATCGTCGTTAATCATTAATATCTGCGTGTGTTTAAGAGTTTCGCGCAATTCGGCGGGCGTGCGCTCAATCCAATAATTCATGGTGTCGAGCCCGACCACTTTTGGCTTACATTTCATCTGCTTCAGGACGGACCGCTGCAGCGTGGGATCGATGTTGCCTAGAAAAATAAAAGACGAATCGCAATACGTTCCCGGCAAGGTAGGCTTGAAATTTGCAAACACATTTAAATCGGTCGCGAGCGTAGTGCGCTCGTTCATGTTCTTGTTATATCGCCCGGACCAGAAAAAGGTCTTCCCCGTTGCGTGCTCCAAACCTTCCAGATCGATTTTACGTCCGCGGAAGACAGCTTTGTCTTTAGGGGTGAAGTCGTCCCCAACGATAGCGACGACGCGAACCGGCGTGAAATAGCTGGCGGCAAGCGCAAAATAGCTCGCAGCTCCTCCCAAGGTGCGTTCCACTTTGCCGTGCGGAGTCTCAAGGGCGTCGAAAGCGACCGAACCAACAACCAGTAGTGACATTCATTCTCCGTTAGGAAATATATCTGCCGATGATGGGAGCTAAGCGCTTCTTCGTGGCGGCTGAGATCGCTGCGCGGTCGGTAATAATCGCGTGTTGCAGCGCGGACCCGCACTTGCAGTTTCGCGCATCCGGCAGTTCGCGCACTACCTCGCGCAACACGCGCTGCACGTTTGAAGTATTGCGATTTAAATTCTGAATAATTTCGTCCAGGGTGACGGCGTCGTGGTCAGGATGCCAACAATCGTAATCCGTGACCATTGCGATCGTTGCGTAGCAAATCTCCGCCTCGCGTGCCAGCTTGGCCTCCGTCAAATTAGTCATGCCAATCACGTCGAAGCGAAGCTGCCGGTATGCATGCGATTCCGCCAAGGTGGAAAATTGCGGCCCTTCCATGCAAACGTATGTTCCGGAGCGATGAGCTTTCACACCGGCCGTATCGCAAGCTTCAGCGATGTGCGCGGCCAAGATGGTGCAAGTCGGCTTGTCGAATCCCACGTGAGCTACGACTCCACCGCCAAAAAACGTTGCGACACGCAGGCGTGTGCGATCGAAGAATTGGTCGGGGATTACGAAATCGAGCGGCGGCAAATCGTCGCGAAGCGAACCGACTGCGCTGACGGACAAAATTCTTTCTACTCCAAGCATCTTCAGCGCGCATATATTCGCGCGATAATTTATCTCGCTTGGCGTTAAGCGATGACCACGTCCATGTCGCGCGAGGAAGGCCACGCGGCGGCCTTCGAGCGTGCCAGTCACGATTGCGTCCGAGGGATCGCCAAACGGCGTTTTCACCCGAATCTCGCGAGTATCAGTGAGTCCCGGCATCGAATAGAGACCACTTCCCCCAATAATTCCAATGCGAACTGATTCTTTCGCGGTATTCCTCGCCTTCTTTTTCAGCTTTCTTGCCATTTCCACCTTTCGATCCGTCGCGTTAATCAATCGTTACCGGTTCCGCTTCCCATTTTCCATCGCGCTCACGCAAATGGGCCGCCGGCACGTTCGCATCGTGAGCGAAAAGCGCGATCCATCCCTCTTGAATGGCTTCGGGAATCCATTTCTTTTTGTTTTCGAGCGTAGTCACCGGATATAAATCGAAGCCCATGATCCACGGCAGCGCCAGATGAGCCGTGGTAGGCACAAGATCGGCGAAGAAAAACGCCGTTTGACCGCCACCGCTGAGTTTCACGCACTGCATGTTCGCGGTATGGCCCGGAACACGAATCAATTCCACTCCCGGAGCGATGGCACGGTCATCGACAAGAAGGGACCATTTCCCCGCCGCCTCGAGCGGGACATAATTATCGAGCATGTAGCTTGCGTGATCCCGCTCGTTCGGATTTTTCGCGTGCTCGTACTCGCCGCGCTGAACCACATATCGCGCATGCGGAAAAGCCGTAACAACTTTGTCCTTCTCCACGCGCGTGTTTCCGCCGCAATGATCGAAATGCAGGTGTGTGTTGATCACGATATCGATTTCGTGGGGATGCACGCCGTAATCGCGCAACCTCTCCGTTAAATGTGGGCCGTCCAGCGCGAAAATATCGCGCCGCTTTTCATCCCATTTTTCGCCAGCACCGGTCTCCACCAAAATGGTTTTGCCGCCGGCTCGCACCAACAGGCAATTCATGGCCAGCTTGATTCGATTCCTGCCATCGGCCGGAATTTTCTTCTCCCACATAGGCTTTGGAATGACGCCAAACATTGCGCCGCCGTCCAGCCCTAAATGTCCGTCCACCAAAACGTGAAATTCCAGTTGCCCAAGTTTCAAGATTTATCTCCGAGTCCCGCGCGCGCTAGAATTTGATTCACCGCACCGTAAGGATCCATTTTTCGTTCCGCCACTTGCGAAGCAATGCTATCCAACTCGCGTTCCCCAAGCTGCTCGCCGACTACGCGTTCCATCAATCGCGCCTCAAGAAGCTGGAGAATCCATTCTTTCCAATGCGAGACTTCGCGCGCTTTCCGGTCGTGAGTTTGCTCGAAATGCGCTTTGAAAAGCGAAATTTCGCGTGCTAGCCCGGCGATGCCCTTATTTTCCGTAGCGACCGTGCGCACAACCGGCGGCTTCCATCCTTCTCGTTCAGGTACGAGTTGCAAAATGCCCCGAAGCTGCTGTTCGTAACGGTCCGCGCCTTCGCGATCGCATTTGTTCAGCACAAAAATGTCGCCAATTTCCATCAAGCCAGCCTTCAGGCTCTGAACATCGTCGCCCATGCCCGGCATCAGTACAACGATGGTGCAATCCGCGAGCCGTACGATTTCGATTTCACCCTGTCCCACGCCCACGGTTTCGATCAAAATCATTTGCTTGCCGGCCGCGTCCATCAGCAAAGCGGTGTCTCTTGTCGCTTGCGCCAAGCCGCCCAGGAAACCTCGCGTCGCCATCGAGCGGATGAATATACCCGAGTCGGTTGCGTGCCCCTGCATACGCACGCGGTCGCCCAAGATGGCTCCGCCCGTGAAAGGACTGGAGGGATCCACGGCAATAATCCCGACAGTCTTTTTCTCGCCGCGATAATGGCTTGCCAACCGATCCACTAATGTGCTTTTGCCGGTTCCCGGCGCACCTGTGATTCCAACGCGATATGCGTGCCCGGTGTAGGGAAAAAGCTGACGAAGTATTTGTTCGGCCTCGCGTGCGCGGTTTTCAATCGCGGAAACTGCTCGCGATATCGCGCGCACATCTCCCGCGCGCACCTGCTCGGCCCAATTGTCAACGGAAACAGGCATAAGGTTTAGGCGAGCAGCTCAGAGAGGAATTCGTCGCGCAGAGCGAACGAAGTGGAACTAGCCGTGGTTTTTGCAGGCAGCAAATTTAACCTTTTCCCAAAATCTGCCGCGCGATTACCAGCCTTTGAATTTCGCTGGTGCCTTCACCGATGGTGCACAGCTTCACATCGCGATAGAATTTTTCGGCGGGGTAATCCTTAATGAACCCGTAACCGCCATGAATTTGCACCGCTTCGTTCGCCACCCGCACGGCGACTTCCCCGGCATAGAGCTTCGCCATGCTTGATTCGCGCGTAAAACGCGCATCATAGTTTCCAGCAGCAATCGCTTGGTCCGCGAGCCAGGCGGCTTGATAAGTCAGCAGCCGCGCCGCTTCAATCTCCATGGCCATGTCCGCGAGCTTGAACTGAATCGCCTGAAATTCCGCGATAGGCCTGCCGAACTGTTTGCGTTGTTTCGCATAGCGCACGGAGGCTTCGTAGGCACCCTGCGCCATCCCAAGCCCGAGGGAGGCGATTGAAATGCGGCCGCCGTCCAGGATTTGAAGGCTATTTACAAAGCCCTCGCCCTCTTTTCCCAACAGATTTTCCGCCGGCACTTTGCAATCGCTGAAAACGACTTCGCTGGTATCGCTGGCGCGCAGACCAAGCTTGTTTTCTTTTTTCCCAGGCCGGAATCCCGGAGTGCCTTTCTCGATGATGAATGCGGAAATTCCATGACTTTTCTTCGCAGGTTCCGTTACAGCCATGGCGACACACACATCCGCATAATGGCCGTTCGTAGTGAACGTTTTTGAGCCGTTGATCAGCCATCCGTCCTCTTTCTTTACCGCGGACGTACGCGTTCCGCCGGCGTCCGAGCCAGCTTCCGGCTCGGTAAGCGACCAGCAACCCAGCTTCTTCCCTTGCGCTAACGGCACTACGTATTTTTTCTTCTGCTCTTCGGTACCGAATTTATAGATGTGATTAGTGCATAGCGAATTGTGCGCGGCCACAATAATTCCGATAGAACCATCCACTCGCGACAATTCTTCGATAATGATGGCGTACTCGATGTAACCCATTCCCGAGCCCCCATACTTTTCCGGGAATATCACACCCAGAAAACCCATCTCGGCTAGTTTGGGAATGATCTCAGACGGAAAATGGGATGTCTCGTCCCACTCCATTACGTGAGGAAGGATTTCACCCTCGGCAAACGCTCGAACCGTTCGCCGAAGCTGCTGCTGTTCGTCAGTAAGTGAAAATTCCACGTCACCTCGCACAACCCTGCGCGATCAGCAGCAGGATGCACGTCTTTTATACCATAGGAGTTTGCGCGCCGATAACCGCGCGGCTGGCGGCGCTTATCGCCAAAGACCACGGAAATCATCAAACGTCACCGCCCAATTTACCAATCGATTTTGTGACCCTTGTTCTGCTCGTCCAACCACTGCTTCAGCGGCGCGTAGTATTCCAGGATTGCGGTTGCGTCCATTTGCTTCTCGCCGGTTAATACCTCCAAAGCTTCCGGCCACGGGCGGCTTTGTCCCATCGCCAGCATTTTGTTCAGGCGCGCGCCGGCTTCTTTATTGTTGTAGATCGAGCAGCGATGCAGCGGTCCCTTGTAGCCCGACTCGCGGCAAAGCGCGCGATGAAACTGATATTGAAGGATTGCCGCGAGGAAATAACGCGCGTAGGGCACGTTTGCGGCTACGTGATACTTTGCGCCCGGATCGAAATCTTCCTCGCTGCGTGGAGAGGGCGGTGCAATCCCTTGATACTTCTCGCGAAGCTCCCACCAGGCCTTGTTGTAGTTTTCCGGCGTCACTTTGCCGGAGAAAACTTCCCAGCGCCACTTGTCGATCAGCAGACCAAACGGCAGGAAAGCGACTTTGTCCAAAGCGCGTTTCATCAGCAACCCAATATCTGACGAAACTGGCGGAACGCTTTCGAGCAAACCAATCTCCTTCAGGTATTCCGGCGTAACGGACAGCGCTATGGTGTCGCCAATGGCTTCGTGGAAGCCGTCGTTCGCGCTGTTGCGAAATAGCGGAGGCTGTGTGTCGTATGCGCGTTGGTAAAAATTGTGACCCAGCTCGTGGTGAATGGTCGTGAAATCGTCAGACTTTTGCTCGATGCACATCTTGATGCGCAAGTCCTCAACGTAATCAATGTCCCAAGCGCTGGCGTGACAAACCACGTCACGATCGCGTGGCTTGGTGAACATCGACCGTTGCCAGAATGTTTGAGGAAGCGCGGCAAAGCCCAAAGACATGAAGAAGCGTTCGCCGTAGTGCACCATACCCACCGGTTCGATTTGTTTGGCCTTCAAAATTTCTGTCAGGTCAAAACCGGGGTCGGCGTTTGCCGGGGCCACCAGCGGATAAATATTAGTCCAATCCTGCGACCACATATTTCCCAGCAAGTGCGCCGGAATCGGACGGTCTTCACTGACCACCCCCGGACCGTATTTCTTCTCGAGATTCCAGCGGACGTAGGCGTGAAGCGAAACATAGAGCGGCCGAACCTGCTGCCACAGACGATCGAGCTCCGCGGCGAAAGCATCGGGAGTCATGTCGTAATTCGAACGCCACATTGCGCCAACGTCCGCGAAGCCTGTTTCGCGCGCGCCTTTATCAGCCAGCTCGACCATCCGCGTGTAACGTTTGCGCATCGGCGGCGCAATCGCGTGCCAGCCCTCCCAAGCACGCTCAAGTTCCTTGGGATCGTGGCTGGTGGCCATCAAGTTATCGAGGTCGCTCAAAGAGAGGCATTTCCCCTGCGGTCCGTCGGGGCACCACTTCCCTTTTCCGTAATCGCTTTGCAACGACGCGTTGAGTTGGGAAAGTTCGGTGCTCTCAGCGGTGTCGCGCGGTGCGGGAATGTCGACCGAAAACTTTATCAACTTCAGCTTGCGCGCGACATCCTCCGGAAGTCGCAAGTCTTCGAAACGTCGAGCCTGTGCCGCGAGTTCCGCGGTCGCCGCTTTGACGGCTTGGTCCGCCTCGGCGGCCATCTCCTCCGTATCCGGCGTAATAAATGTCTCTTGTACCCAGGACGCGCGTTGGGCCGCGACCCATAGCGGCAGCAGACGGTTTTCCGCGCCATCCACAAACTGGCGGGCCTCTTCCGCCGTGGGCGCCGCTGATTTCATTTGCGCGGGTTTAGTTGCTGCCGCGGTCTTCGGATTTCCGGTTTCGACCGTCATTACGTTGTTATTTCTCCTCGCTGCTAGTATCCCGGATGCGATGATCAGGCAAAATATCCCCACACTTGCTGCCGCCTGCTTGGAAAACCTTTGCGCGCTCATCGCTATGTTCTCTCCGATGAAGCCAACTAGCCGAATTTAGAACTGATTAAGAATGCGCCGCTGCGGGCGCACTTGCGTTCACGGTCAGAAGATCGCTGACGGCCGTTAACGCCCTTTCAATCCCGTCGCGTCGCACATCGCAATGTGTGACCATGCGAATGGAATATTTATCTGTCGGGCCGCAGAGGATTTTGCTCTTGCCGAGGTCTGTCGAGATTTCCGCCGCTGTGCGTCCGGTTCCGCGAACATCGAATATCACTATATTGGTGACGACTTTTTTCGGGTCCAGCGAGATCCCTTTTATGCTCGCGAGTCCGTTTGCCAGAAACTTCGCATTCTCGTGATCGACGTGCAAATTCTGGGGAGACTCTTCCAACGCAATGAGTCCAGCCGCCGCCAGCACCCCTGCCTGCCGCATTCCTCCGCCCAACAGCTTGCGCGCGATATGCGCTTTTTGAATAAACTCCTTTGATCCAACCAGCATCGACCCCACAGGGGCGCCCAAACCTTTAGACAAACAACACATGACCGAATCACAGTCCTTAGCAAGAGATGCGACGCTTTTCCCCAACGCGACGGCAGCATTGAAAATTCGCGCACCGTCTAGATGCACTTTGAGTCCCGCCGCATGCGCTCGTTGGCATACATCATCCACCACAGATGACGGATACACCGTGCCGCCATGCATATTGTGGGTATTCTCCAGCGTGACCAGCGCGGTTTGGGAGTAATAGTAGGTTTTGGGACGGATCAGCGGCTCAATCAAGTCCCACGTAAGAATTCCATCGGGCGCTGGAGTCGTCCGCGGCATGCACCCGGCAATCGCAGACATGGACGCGAGTTCATACTGATTGACATGTGCGCGCTGCTCGCAAATTACTTCCATGCTGGGTTTCGTCCACGTCTTGATCGCGATCAGGTTTCCCATCGATCCACTGGGGACAAACAACGCCGCCTCTCGTTCGAAGGTTTCTGCAGCGCGTTCTTGCAAGCGATTGACCGTGGGGTCCTCGCCATAAACATCGTCGCCAACTTCGGCTTCCGCCATCGCGCGACGCATCGCGACGGATGGTCGAGTGACCGTGTCGCTGCGAAGATCTACTAAATCCGCCGTGTTTTTGTTTTCCGAGGCTATGTACACGCTAGCTCCTTATCCCAGCAATTCCACGAAAACACTATTCGAGATGGACAAGCGATCAGGAGCGAGCCGCAACCGCGCGCCATTCAATTGCAAAAACCCTTGCTTCGCCAACGGAGCGATGCGATTCCGTAAGTTTACGTCATACTCACGCTCGATCCGCTCCAGGTCAATTCCATCGAGTTGCCGCAGACCCAGGAATAATTCCTCTTCCAGCGCCTGAGCTGGCGAGACGATTTCAATCTGTTCGCGCGGCGAGGTTCCCTGCTCGATGCAAGCCACGTATCGTGCTGAATCGTGGACGTTTGACCAACGCTTCTCGCCGTCAAACGAATGCGCCCCGGCGCCGAAGCCAAGATATGGTTTGCGCTGCCAGTATTTCGAATTGTGCCGCGATCGCATTCCCGGTAACGCCCAGTTTGAAATTTCGTAATGCTCATATCCTGCTTTCGCCAGCCGCGCGCACGCCGACTCGTAAAAATCCGCAATCGAATCGTCGGCAGGAATCTCATCCGCGCTGTACCGTTTCCCGCCGGCCAGGGATTCCGCACCGAGCCGGCTGCCTTCATCAATTTCCAGCATGTAAATCGATATATGTTCTGGCCGCATTTGCAAAACTTGTCCGAGTGACTCTTCCCACGTTTCGGCGGTTTGGTGAGGCAATCCCGCAATCAGGTCCAGGCTGATATTGTAAAACCCGGCGTCCCGCAAAATCGTGTTAGCCGAAAAAATGTCCGCGCGCCGATGCATGCGCCCTGCTGTCTGCAATTCAACGTCGTTGAACGACTGCGCCCCCAAGCTAATTCGATTAAATCCCGCGTCTCTCCACGCGCGGGCTTTCTCCGGCGTAATGGTTTCCGGATCAGCCTCCAACGTAAATTCCACCGATTCGGATGAGAGGTAGCGTCGAAGTGTATCGAGAACCTTTCGCAGAAGCGTTGCGTCAAGGAGACTCGGGGTCCCGCCGCCAAAGTAAACGGTATCGACTGTCAGCGAGATCGGCGCGGCAGAATGATCCATCTGCGGGACGGACGCGGCAGAGCCAGTGCGATCTCGCTGCGATCCATAATTCTTAATTTCGCGGCAAATTGCCTCAGCGTAAGGAAGATAACGGTCGCGCGACACTACACCCGTGTGAAAATTACAATACGTGCACTTCGTCTGGCAGAACGGCACCTGAATGTATATACCTAGCGTCATCGCTCGCGATTGATTGTACATCAGCTACATTCAAGCGCGGCCCGGCACAATCTCAGCGCGGCTAAGCCGGCGGGGTTGCCACGGTTGCGCTAGGCGTCCGAAACTATCTTGATGCGAAGCTCACGGGTTCGCGGCCCGTCGAACTCCGCAAAGAAAATAACCTGCCACCGCCCGAACAACAATTTCCCGTCTTGAATCCAAAGAGCTTGCGAGGAGGAGGTTAGGGCGGTCTTAATGTGGGAGTCGGAATTTCCTTCGTCGTGTTTGGAATCGGGAACTCTCGGCACCAGTCGATCGAACGCCGCTTCAATTTCTCGGGCTACTGCCGGATCGTAGCCTTCGTTAATCAGCACGCCCGCAGTCGTATGAGGTACATAAAGGTAGCAGACGCCATTTTGGCAATTGGACTCGCCCACGACTGCCCGGACCTGTTCGGTTACATCCTGGAGTTCTGTTCGACGCGAAGTTTTTATCTTGAGGGCAAACATTCGAGACCCTTTGAGGTGGTTGGGGGTTTTCATGAATAAAGCGCTCACCCACATTTTACCTTTGCTTTTATAACCTTCGGAAAAATAAACTCCGGCGCGATATTTGCAGGTTGATTCCCCGATACAGTAAACTTCTCGACTCGATTCAGCACAGGGGGCTTTCATGCTGGTGGTGATGCAATCTCAGGCGACCGAGGAGCAGATCCGCGCGGTCTGCGAGCGCATCGAGTCGTTGGGATATAAGGCGCACCCCATCCCTGGGGCTGGTCGAACAGCGATTGGAATCACTGGAAATACCGGCACCGTGGACATCGCTTCGGTTGAGAGCATGCCTGGAGTAATTGAATGCATTCCGGTCAGCAAACCCTACAAGCTGGTTAGCCGAGACGTAAAACTAGAGGACACGGTCGTACGAATTCCCACTCATCTGGGCGACGTGGTCTTCGGGGGAACGCAAGTTGCCATAGTCGCAGGCCCCTGCGCAGTGGAAAACCGCGAACAAACTCTTACAATCGCGGGGCACGTCAGCGCGTCAGGTGCGCGTCTGTTCCGAGGTGGCGCTTACAAGCCTCGCACTTCTCCTTACAGCTTTCAGGGTCTTGGCGAGCCAGGACTGAAAATTCTGGCGGAGGTGAGGGAGGAATACGGGCTCGGCATCGTCACCGAAGCGATCGACAACGAATCGCTCGACTTGGTCGAAAAATATGCGGACGTGATCCAGATCGGCGCGCGCAACATGCAGAATTTTTCATTGCTGAAACGCGCCGGGCGTTCGCAAAAGCCTGTGCTGCTGAAGCGCGGAATGTCCGCCACGCTGGACGAATTCTTGATGGCGGCTGAATATTTGATGTCCGAAGGCAATTACAACGTAATCCTGTGCGAGCGCGGCGTGCGCACCTTTTCCGACTACACGCGAAACACTCTCGACCTGAGCATCGTTCCCGCGGTGCAACGACGTAGCCATTTGCCGATCGTGGTTGATCCTTCGCATGGGACGGGGAGGCGGAATAAAGTTTTGCCGCTTTCTCGCGCCGCCGTGGCGGCGGGAGCCAATGGAATTCTTGTGGAAGTTCATCACGATCCGGACCACGCGCTCTCGGACGGACCTCAGTCCATACTGCCCGACGAGCTTAACCAATTGATCCACGAAGTCCGCCAGATCGCCGAAGTTTTGGGGCGCACAATCAATTGAGCACCCAGCGATTTTTTGTCCGTTAGCGGGCCTCTCCACATATACTTCCGCGATTGAGATGAAACTCCACGTCAATGCTCGCTTTATCTTTCTTCTGCTTCTCCTCGGCGGGCTGGCTTTTCGCGAAGTTGCGCTGGAATTGCGGCCGTCTTTCCTCAGGCCGGGACTTCATCTCTTCGCCTATGTAGGAAATACTGCCGATGGAACGCTGACGGCTGTCGATCTGGTGAAGTTGTCAGCGATATCGACGATCCCGGTTGGGCCAGGACCCAGTGGCCTGCGCGCACATCCCACTCGCGATGAAATTTGGGGTTTGAGCTCGGCGGGCGGCTACGTGTGGGTGCTCGACGCAAAATTGAACCGCGTCGTGACAAAAATCCCGGTCGGCTCTGAACCTTACGCGCTGGATTTTTCCCCCGATGGTCGCCGTGCTTACATCGCAGCCTCGGGCTCTAACACCATCATCGCGATTGACTGCGCTTCGCGGCAGATCGTGGCACGCGGAAGCGCGGGACGCCGCCCGTGGATAGCTCGTGTAGCTCCGTCGGGGAAAATCGTAGTCGTGTCGAACCGAGATGATTCGTCCATTTCCATTCTTGACGCCAGGACCCTGGCTTCGCTTGCTGTAGTCCCGGTGGGGAAGCAGCCGGAGCAGTTGGCTATTCTCCCGGACAGCTCCAAAGTATTTGTTACGTCCGGTACAACGAACCAAATCTCCGTGGTGGATCTGAATCGGAATGTGTTGCTCACAAATCTCTCGCTGGGCGGAACACCAGGCGATCTAATAATGAAGCCGGATGGTGGGGAGCTTTACATCCCGTCAGCCGATGCGCACGGTCTCTTGATCGTCAACACGTTAACGAATGAGGTTGGTGACTTCATGCTGCTGGGAATGTCTCCCGCGTCCGGTACATTTTCTAATCACGATCAGGAGCTTTACATTTCAGACTCGGCATCGGGGCACGTGATTCCAATCGCGGTTGATGCACGCCAAGCCGGTCGTCCTATCCCGGTTGGCCAAAACCCTCGCACATGCCTGCTCACGCCCGGAGGCGACATTCTTTTGGTTGTGGATGTTGCGTCCAATGATTTGGCGGTGATTCGCGCGAAGACTTCCGCGTTAATCACGCTGATTCCCGTGGGCGGACGACCGCGGGATTTGGCGATTAAAGTTTTCTAGTTCGCTATATTTTTCATTCGCTCGACGGCGGATTCCCTACTGGACGATCAGGGTCAACGCGGCCGTGCGAGTTGCTCCACCCGAAGTTGCGGTCACCGTCAGAGAATAAGTAGTGGCCTGCGTGCCGGTGGAACCACTACCCCCACCACATGCCGACATCATAAAGGCAAATATCGAGAGCAGTAGAAACGCCTGCGCTATAAAAATCGTTCGGCCTGATGCCAAGCTTGCAAATGCATCGAACGATTGCGTTGCCAACATCGATCGGCGACCGCTTACTGTGCCATGATTCATTGTGGCCAGCGCAAACAGAATCAGCGTCGCGAAAAGGAACAGGAACCATTGCCATAAAGGCGCAACAGGCCACCGTTTCCGTTGCGGCGATGTGCTCGCTGCTGTTGTCACAGTTACCTGGAAAGGAGCTTGACCATTCGCCGCCACATTGACTGACGTAGCTGACGCGGTGCATGTGCCTCCCGGAACCGAGCCCGCACATGCGATGGCAACAGGGCCTGAAAATCCTCCGCTAGATGTAATGTCGAGTTGATATGTTGCCGCCGAGCCGGGGCTGACCGTGACCGTGTTACCCCCTACCGTCGATGGACCGGCGCAGAAATCCGTGGCCGTACCCGTCAGAGCTACCGTCTGCGGACTAGTGGTCGTGTTATCCGTCAAAATCAGATTCGCGGTCTTCATGCCGGTAGTTGAACCGCACTGCGCGCCGGAGCCGGGAGCAGCGGGGCTAAAGCTGACTTGTATTTTGCAAGTCCCACCCGGCGGAATGCCGGTGCAATCATTTATTGGCGGGGCGAAATCCGCGGTGTCACTGACGGTGGCATTGCTGACGGTTAAAGCAGCCGTCCCGGTATTCGTCAGCGTGACAGCGACTGATGAGCCAGCGACTCCTACAACCTGACTCCCGAAATTTACGGTCGTGGGCGAGAGTGATACCGCCGCGACAACCGCAGTCCCAGCAAGGCTCACAACTTGAGGACTTCCAGCTACGTTGTCAGCAATGTTTAACGAGGCGACGCGGTTTGTTGCACCTGGAGCAGCCGGATCGAATTGCACCATGATGTGGCAGGAAGAGTTTAGGCCCAAGCTCGGTGGACAGTTGTTCGTCTCGATAAAATCGGCCGAATTTAAGCCGGTCATCGAAATCCCTACGATACCGAGCGGCACGTTTCCGGTATTCGAAAGCGTCACAGGCTGCGCGGCGCTTGCTGTTCCGGCTGGTTGAGAACCAAAATTGAGGCTTGTAGCAGAAAGCGTAATCGACGACGAAACCCCGGTGCCGGTCAATGCCACCATCTGTGGGGTACCGCTAGCGTTGTCGCTAAGATTCAACGTGGCATTTTTTGCGCCGACTGATGCGGGGGTGAAAGCAATCATTACCGTACAGCTCTTGCCGGCTGCAACATTCCCAGCGGCGACGCAAGGTGCGCTTCCTCCCTGAATAATTGCGAAATTTCCTGCGTCCGCTCCTGTTGTCGCGACGCTCGATATGGTCAGAGCGGCGCTTCCATTGTTAAAAACCGTCACTGTTTGTGACGCGCTGGTGGTTCCCACAGACTGCGCCGCGAATCCCAAAGCGGTGGGAGAAATAACTAATATCGGAGCCGGCGGGGTTCCCACACCGGCGAGAGGAATTGATTGCACATTGCCGATAACATTCCCTGAGTTGTCCGTAAGATTAAGGACGGCATTAAACGTGCCGGCGGTAGATGGCACGAAAGAAACTTGCACGGTGCAACTTGACCCCGCCGAAACCATATTTCCGGACGTACAGGAGTTTTGCCCCAGCGAAAACTGAGCGACGTCTCCGGAAAAGTTGAAATTTGTAATTTGCAACGGCTGATTCCCTGCATTTGTCACCGTAATTTCTTGTGACGATGACGTAGTTCCGGAAGGTACATTCCCGAAATTGACGTTTAGCGGCGAAGGCACGGCCAATGGTCCTGATCCGATACCAAACAGGGCCAAGACCTGTGGGCTGCCCGGCGCATTGCTGGAAATGCTCAGTGCGGCCCCTTCGATGCCTACGACACTCGGAGCGAATTGCATTTCAAAACTGCAGAATGTTCCTGGACTGATGGGTGAGGCCAAGCAAGCAGAAGTGTCGATAGCGGAAAAGTCGCCGCTATTGATTCCGGTTACGCCGATGAAAGAAAGTGAGAGCGGAGAGTCGCCTGTATTGATAATCGCAACCGCTAACTGCGCATTATTCGGCATGCCGACGGGTTGGGGTCCGAAATTCAAATTCGCCGCGCTGAACGACACGCTTGGACTGGCTGACGCATTCGAACCAATTTCGACGACAAAAGCGTCGTTCTGTGGAGGCGTTAACTGACAGCTGGCGCACAAAAGCTGTAATCCGTTTCCGGGATTCGCGGTTCGCGGAAAATCACCGGTGGTTGTGGCCCCGGCGATGTAAATGTTGCCGGACGTGTCGGCTGCAATCGCGTTCCCTTGCGATCCAGCAGTTACCCCAACGGGCGCGGTGCCTCCTAATGGTGTGGAATACAGCAACGATGCTGCCGCTGGTGAAGTGGGATCAAGCTTGGTGACGAACGCATCCGAGTCGCCGTTGTATGGCTGAAAATTATTCTGTCGGGGGAAATCGAAGGACGTTGTGGTGCCCGCGACATATACCTGATTCACGGCGGCGAACCATATGCCTTGCCCGGAGTCGGTCTCAGACCCGCCCAAGTAGCTCGAATATGCGAGTGATGTGGCTCCCGTTGTTGCGTCCTGAGCGATCACGGAAAGGAAGGCGTTGGCAGTACCTTTCAAAGTCGTTTGAAAAGGCGCCACCGATCCATTGATCGGGAAATTTGACGACTGCGTTGAGCCGGTCACGTAGGCGCTGGCGGGCAGGTTCATTCCCACCGCGATCCCGAGCGCTTGATCCGAGCCTGCGCCGCCAAGAAAAGTGCCGTATGACAAATCTGCCGCGCCATTCCCCGTCGGAGTTAGCTTCATTACGAACCCATCGAAGGGATCTCCGGCGTAGGTCGTTTGAAAACCGTTGGTGGTGTTCAAGCTGGTGCCGGGATTGCTGGTAAATCCGGCGAGAAAAGCGCTACCAGACGTATCTACCGCGACGCTTGAGAGGGTCGCTTGCGCGTCGATACCGAGAAACGTGCAATATTTTAAGTTGGGCGTGACCGTAGGCTGAAAAATTGCAAGAAAACCGTCGCTGATTCCTCCTCCATAGACAGTTTGAAATGCACCGGTGGTGGTCTTCAGGTCTGCGGAGCTGGTGTCCATGGCGAGAAAAATATTTCCCGAGCTATCCATAGCTATGCCTCCGGGGCCTTGGATGGCTTCTGCGCCGCTTCCGCCGAAAAGGGTAGAGAAAAGAAGTTCAGAACCCGTCGCGCTTATCTCTGTAATTGTCGCGTCATTGCTGCCGGAGGTTCGCGTGCTGCCATCAGTAACGGGAAAATCGTTCGACGTAGTCGTGCCAATTATCGCGGCCTCCCCGCTTGAGTTAACCGCGAGTGCCCCTCCTTCTTCATCTCCGCTGCCACCAATAAATGTTAAGTACACCAAAGAATTCGATCCGCTTTTCGTCGGGTCGATCTTTGCAATGAAATAATCCGAATTCCCGCCACCGGGCCCGAGTTTTGTTGCGGGCTCCGAGAATGTGGTGGCCGACGTTGTCGTTCCGCTCACGTACAGATTTCCGGAGGAGTCCACGGCGAGACCTGTTGCTACGTCGTCGCCAGATCCTCCCAAGAAAGTCGAATACAGCACGCTTAGGGTTGGATCGATTACCAAAATTCCTGACTGCGCGGCGTCTTCTTGCCCGTCGATGCGGAAAGCTACTGTGCCATCCGGTTTGACTGCGTAGCCTCCTTGCACTGACCGTTTCCCTTTTGCCAGCTCCGTGTACATCGACGGCTTCTGCATCAGAATCTCTCGCCCGGCCGCCAAAATCCGTAGGTTTCCATTCGCACCGAGGCGAATCGCATCAGCTCCCGAAATGTGTAGGCGCAGCCTTCGCGAATCCATTCGCGAACTCAGGCGCATGTCGTATTCCAATGCGCCCGGACTTCCGTAAGCGACCACATCCATACCGGGCAACACTTCTTTGGCCAGTGCTCGCGAAAAATGTGGAACGTGCGTCCGCCATCTTGTACGGTCGTTTCCGACAAAATAATTCGTCTCGCCGGCTAATTTTTCGTCACCTTGCCACTGCAAATTCCCGGCATCGTTACCAGGAGGATTATTTTCGCGAGGAGTTGTGGGCATTCTTGGGGCGTTTTGGTGCGGAACTTGTTTCTGCACCGGAGCGCGATCGCCGGCAGCGTGACTTCGGCGATTTCTCGGCCGGCCAGTTCCCTTCCTCGCGCGCCGATTTCGATGCGTACCCGATGCGCTGCTGCTCCGGCCCTTGCGGCGAGAACGGGGCTTGGGATTTTGGCTTTCAAATCGAATTTCGACGATACGGGAAGGTGTATTCTTCTCCGCCGCAGCTATGACTACTTCGATTCCCGCCTGGGTCAGTAGAATGGTGGCTCCGTTTCCTCGTGCGATAAAACTTACGCGTGGGTCGGCCTGGCCTTCGTTTGCTTCCAAAACCATCGGTAGAGAAAGGGACGAAAGGCAACCGGAGCTGTTAGCGCAGGAAGTTTGTACACGAGCAATAGTTGAGGGCAACCGCCTGGAAACTGACGGTGACCGAGATTTCGCCGGCAGATGCGTCAGGATCAGAACGCAGGCGATTGCCGAACTTAAAAATATGCCGACAAAATACCCTTTCAAGCGCATAAATTTCTCCGCCGGAACGGAAATGCGTTCCCGGCTGCTGCGGCTCACACGCTGAGCCCAGGGTGGTTTTGGATTGAAATTTCAGGTGCTTCTGAAAGGGTTAGGCGAACTATCTTCCTGAAGGAACTGAATGTCAATTCAATAGTGGAATTTTCGGCGCGAACGGCGGATGTTAAATACTGAATGCGAGTGCGGTATTAATACTGTGATGTCGCAGATTCGAACTAGCTCAGGTTGGACTCCATGCGAAATTCTCTTCGCCCAAATTCAGCTCGAGCATCCCATCGATAGGCAGAACATCAATCGGCAGGCCGCCTTCCCACAATGCGGCGCTTAGTAACAAAGATTTGCGATTCTTCAGGTCGAACAATTCGCGTGCCAGGCTCACTTCAATGATTTTGTCGTAGGCCGCCGACACTACAGATTCCGGACGCAACAAACAAGCTCCCCCCTGTTCCAGAATGCAGACTGCAAATTTGCCTTTGGTCACGCGTACGGTGAGGCGAGTCTCTCGCGAATCCCACAGGGTTAACCGGAATTGAAAATCGGCAATGTCGGCGATAGCTTCGGTGGGATCGACGCGCAAGTAGAAATGCTCGGGGCTAAATCCGTAACGCAATTGACCAAGGACGCAACTGCGACCGTGCATACTGACGCTCCGCCGGTCGGTTACATAAAGTCCAGCGCCGAGCCATTCGAAGTAGCTGCTCTCGCGGCCGTCGACTCTTACGTCCAAGAAGGTTTGCGGAGATTCACGATGCGCGCGTTCCGGTGCACGTTTGATGGGATGCAGGAGGGCGTCGGGAACATGTTCACCGAGCGCGATGTAAACTTCCTTAAGATGCTGACGATATAGCTCGTCGAATTCGGCGTCGTTAGCGGAAGCATGTTCCGGACCGTACCACCAGCACCAGTCGCTGCCCTCAGCGGCCAGCAATGCTTCGTAAGCGCGCTTCTCGGAGGTGCCGGATACTGTGGAGTTCCCAGGCGTGGCTGCATTGTTCAAAGCGGCCCGCTGAACGACCTTTTCAAAAGTGTCACGCGCGTCGCGAAGCAACTCCCAGGCGCGGACGTCTTCCGAGTGGCCGATCCACACGTCGAAATTCGCATTGATCCAGGAAGCCGGAAAAATTCCGTCAAGTTTCGGAGCATCGGGACGCGCTTGCGCTGCTTCGCTCATCGTTAGGGCATGAATCTCGGGGTCGTCCTGCACCCGACGGTAGAATTGACGCAAGAAATCCCGGCCGTTCTCCGCGTAAAATTCCCAGGCGTTTTCTCCGTCCAGGATAATGCTGACGGTCGCCGGGCTTCCGGCAGGCTGGCGATCGCCAATCGCGCGGATTCTGCGATGTAAATCCTCAGATGCTGCTGTCGCTCCCATGCGGCTGTACACAAAGCCAACCAGGTCGGACACGTAGTGATCTCTGAAAAACCCAGTGAGACTTTTTTCGCCACGTTGCAAATCCCACGGCGAATATAGATCGGGACCGTTTTGCGGGTATCCGGAAGCATCACGCCAGAAACCTATGTTTCTCGTCCGACCGAGCACTCCTTCGTCCGTCGCGAACCATTGGAAGCCCAGTTCCATGGCAATTTCGAGCGCTTGATCGGAAACCGATCCTTCCGAAGGCCACAACCCTACAGGGGGCTTGCCGAAAACGCGCTCGTGGTATTGACGCGAGCGCAGCAATTGCTCACGCGCATCCTCCGGACGCCGAAACGCCGGATGCGGCAGCGGCGACTGCGGATTCGATACTCGCGCGATATCCGTGTCGCAGAGTAAGGGAAGTATTGGATGGTAATAGGGAGTGGTAGAAATTTCGATCTGACCGCGCTCCGCTGCCAGCCGGTACTCAGGCAACACAGCGCCGAGCAATTCGAGCTGCTTGTCTCGCAGAGCGGCCTTGTCTTTTTCCGAGTAATTGGCGCCTTTCCGCGACAATTCGTTCACTACCGGATCTTTCGCGAGATACTCCTCGTCCATCCAGGCGAGTTGCGAAAGCAATTGCAAATCGCGCCAATCTCGCACGTCAAACCGCGCAACGCAGGATTCCACGCCGGCTGTTCTAACTTGTGCTTGCAACTCGGCAAATCGAGGCCAGCGTCGCACGAAGTTTTCGTTCACTTGAAATGCGCGCTCGAGTATTTCGCGTTTCTGCTGGGGCTCCAACGATTCCGCGGGGGCAAAGGTTAGCTCGAACCACGGTTCCTGAAAGTTGCCGCTGGCGTACTCCTCAATTTGGGCCGCGAGTAACGGGACGAAATTGAAAGTCACGTGTACCCCGGGAAATTCTCCCAGGATTTTCACCATGCCCCAGTAGTCTTTGAGTGCATGCAAACGCGTCCATGGCAACATGTAGCGTCCGGTGAACGGTTCGCGGTACTGCGGTTGATGCATGTGCCAAAGGATGGCGAGATTAACGCGGCTCAAGGAGGGGACCTTCCGTTTGCGTCAACACTTCAATAAATTCGTCGCACGATTCAAAGTAACTTCCCATGCCTGCGCCCCATTCTCTTACCATGCTAGAATGGCCGCGCGCAAATATGCGCCTGCTTGATAAATATATTGGCCGCGAAGTAGCCTCGCATTCGATCCTTGGCCTCGCTGTCTTCACTTTCGTTTTCTTCGTACCGCAACTCGTGCGTTTGATGGATTTGGTTGTTCGCCACTCCGGCGGTCTTGGAACCGTGACTCTTTTGTTTCTCTGCTCTCTGGCGCCGGTGCTCGCATTCACTATTCCGATGGCTGTGTTGGTCGGAGTTCTCATCGGACTTGGCCGGCTTTCGGCCGATAGCGAGATCGTCGCCATCCACGCTTCCGGTATCAGCATGCGCCGGCTGCTTCTTCCTATCGGATTCGTGGCCGCAAGTTGCGGACTCCTGACTTTGGTGCTCACGTTCTGGATAATTCCTCTATCGTGGCGCACGCTCGGAAAGCTGGAACAAAAAGTACTCTCCTCTCAGGTACCTTTCGCCGTGCAGCCGCGTGTGTTCGACGAACGCTTTCCGCACTTTGTATTATACGTACAAGATGTGGAAGCCGCGGCCACGCGTTGGCGCGGCGTTTTCCTGGCCTCGTCCGCTCAAGCTAGTGCTACATCGAACATAACGCTCGCTCAGGACGCGCAAGTGGTGGCGGGACCGGAACGCGACCAGATAGAACTTCATCTCGGCTCGGGGAGCACTCACGACTACGATCCTCACGAACCGGACCATTATAGTGTGACCACGTTCGGCAAAAGCGACATTCCCATCGACATTTCGGCCTCTACAAGCGCCACCAAGACTACGGCGTTTACCGATGCTGAGAAATCCGTTTCCGGGCTCCTGGCAGATAACGGGCCGAGCTGGCGCGACGCGCGTGTGGAGTTTCATCGGCGAATCGCCTTCCCCGCCGCCTGCCTGATTTTTGCGCTCTTGGGCGTACCGGTAGGAGTGCGACCTCGCCGAGGGGGTCGAGCAGCCGGACTCGTGCTCACGCTGGTGCTGATCGGCGGCTATTATTTTCTTTTCGTTACCGGCGCGCACATGGCTCAGCAAGGATCGATTGCTCCGTGGGCGGGAATTTGGGGAGCGAACATCGTGGCTGCGGTTGTCGGATTTATATTTCTGCGGCGAATTGAAAATATTCGCAAGCCGAATCGCGTCACCGCAGCGTTAGAATCGATTTTCTCGCGGCAGCGAAGGTCACAACGTCTGGAATCCGATGCCGCGCCAATCCGTGTGTCCAATGGGCCGATCTCGAATGGCCCAGCGAACTTCGTTGCACCCGCACTAAAAGCGCGACAAGAAACAGGAGCGGGTTCTGCTGTCGCTTTTCCAATGTTGATGGACATGTATTTAGTGCGCCAGTTCTTTTACTACTTTGTCGTGCTGCTCGCAGGTTTCGTGCTGATCTTCGATGCGTTCACACTTTTTGATCTGCTGGGTGATATTTCCAAAAACCGCATTCCGGCATTGATGGTTCTGAATTATTTTCGGTATCTCGTGCCGCTAATGGTGTATCAGCTTTCGCCATTGGCGTCACTGGTGGCCACGCTGGTGACCCTGGCTGTTCTGGCGAAGAATAATGAAGTAATCGCGTTCAAGGCCAGCGGTGTGAGCCTCTACCGAATCGTGCTTCCGCTTACGCTGGCGGGCTGCATCATCGCGGCTGGCATGTTTCTTTTGGATGATACTTTTCTCCCCTACGCGAATCAGCGGCAGGACGCTCTTCGCAACGAAATCAAGGGCCGTCCGGCCCAGACGTACTTTCAACCTGCCCATCAGTGGATCTTCGGGGAAAATGACAAGATCTTTAACTACGAACTTTTCGATTGGGAGCGCCAACTTTTCGGTGGCCTAAGCATCTTCGAGCTCGACCCGAACACTTTCCAAATGCACCGCCGCGTGTTTGCAACACGCGCAACTTGGGAAGCCAGTGAGAACGCCTGGATACTTACGGGAGGCTGGATTCGTGACTTCAATGGCAACAAAGTCACACGGTATACACCATTTAAAGTCAATTCGCTCCCTGAACTGACTGAAGCACCTAGCTACTTCCGTCGAGAAGTTCGCCAATCGGCGCAGATGAATTGGCGGCAATTGGGTCAGTACATCGCCAGTCTACGTCAGGCGGGATTCGATACTTCGCGGCTGTCTGTTCAGTGGCAGAAGAAGTTCGCTTTTCCTCTTATCGCCGCGATTATCGTGTTCCTCGGTGCACCATTTGCGTTTCTGGTCGGGACTCGTGGCGCGGTCGGGGGCCTCGCGGTGGCCGTCTGCATTGGAATTGTCTATTGGGCTACCGCGGCGCTTTTCGAAGCGATGGGGTCGGTTGGACAGCTGCCGCCACTGCTTGCCGGCTGGGCGCCGGATGCGATCTTTGGTTTTCTGGCGGTTTACTTCTTCTTGAAGATGCCGACTTAGACTTATTAAAGTTTTAGTTGAATAAGGGTCGTGAAAAGTGCGGATTAAATCTGGTCCTTTGAATTGCAAGCTTCTCTTTATCGCAAGAAAAAGTCTGAAGCCATACTGCAATTGTCGGCCGTCCCACAGTTTCGGTGTTTCTCCATCTAGGCTTCGCTTAAATTCTAGCTGTGCGTGGCCCACGCAGAATTCTCACCGGAAGCAAAATAACGGCGCGAACGATTTCAAGCACTCCTTCAACCGCAATTCCCAAAATACGAAACGGCAACATGATTAGCCAAATGATCGGATAGATTACCAAGGCTAACAGTGCCAGCGGCCAGCATAAGACCAACAAGATGCACCAAAGCAAAAACCCCACGATCGCACCTCCTAGTTTGTATCTCTGCGCTCGACTCTCTTAGATGATACGCATTGGCTAATGATTTCGTTCCGCGGCGGTCGTGATTGCAATCCCGAGGTTGAGCTACTTGGGAGCAGACATTCTAGTCGCTAGCCCCCTAGGCGCTAGCGATTTGATCATTTGAATCACGAGATCAATCCCCACTTCGCTGTATCCGCCCTGAGCAATAATGATGTCGGCATATCGCTTTGAAGGCTCGACGATTTCCATGTGCTTGGGCCTCACCGTCGCCATGTATTGCCCGACAACCATCTCCATAGTGCGCCCACGCTCGCTGATGTCCCTAACTAAGCGCCCGATAAATCTTAAATCGAATGGCGGGTCAGGAAAATCTTTGTAGTCACTGTCTTGCTGTAGAACGATGACATTGCTGGAAGAGAGTGCTTCGATAATTCGGCGCGTAGACGTGGTCTTTCCCGATCCCGAGCCGCCGCATATGCCAATTATTAGCGGTGCATTTCCCCGTGGGTAATATCTGCTCCGGCTTTCGGCTATGTCACGCCTCGCCGCGACACTGTGGTGTGACTCAGTTCCTGGATTTCTTCGCTTTGCCTTTTTTCCGTTCTTCAAGAACAGCCTGAGCCGCAGCCAACCTCGCGACGCCAACACGAAACGGAGATGCACTCACATAATCCATGCCCACGCGATGGCAGAATTTCACACTCTCAGCGTCGCCGCCATGTTCGCCACATATTCCGATTTTCAAGTTCGGCCGGGTGCTTCGTCCGCGTTCGATTCCCCATTCCACAAGCATGCCGACGCCGGCCTCATCAATCGTTTGGAATGGGTCAGAGGTAAAGATGCCAGCCTTCCGCTCGTCCACGTACTCTGGAAGGAACCTTCCTGCGTCATCGCGAGAGAGACCCATGGTCGTTTGCGTCAGATCGTTCGTCCCGAACGAAAAGAATTCCGCGACTTCGGCAATCTGGTCCGCGAGTAAAGCCGCTCGTGGAAGTTCGATCATGGTGCCCACGGTGTATTCAACTTTTACTTTAGCCTTAGCGATAATTTCGTCTGCCACGCGACGGGTGGCCTGATCGAGGATCTGCATCTCTTTCTTGTCCATGGTGAGCGGGTGCATTATCTCAGGTATCACTTTAATTTTTTGTTTTTGACACTCAATCGCGGCTTCAATAATCGCACGAATCTGCATTTCGAGAATTTCCGGATATGTAATGCACAACCTACAACCGCGATGACCGAGCATGGGGTTTGCTTCGTGCAATTGCTCCACGCGCCGCGCAACCGCCTCCGGAGACATCCCTATCTTTCTCGCTAGCTCGGCTTGCTTCGCTGGATCGTGCGGGACAAACTCATGAAGCGGAGGATCCAGCAACCGTATCGTGACCGGAAGGCCATCCATGGCCTTGAAGATTCCGATGAAGTCTCGCCGTTGAAACGGCAGCAATTTCGCGAGCGCCGCTTTGCGAGCGTCGGATGTGTCGGCCAGAATCATCTCCTGGATCGCCTGCTGCCGCTCGGCGCTTTTTTCGGGATGTTCAAAATCCTTGAAGAACATATGTTCGGTGCGGACTAAACCGATACCCTCCGCTCCCATTTCGCGGGCGACTCGCGCGTCTTGCGGAGTGTCGGCATTAGTGCGAACTCCAAGTCTGCGAACCTTGTCCGCCCATTTTAGTAACGTATAGAACGCCTTCGGCGGTTGGGGCCGTATCAGATCAATTTGGCCACCGTACACGGTTCCATCACTGCCATCCAACGTCATCCAGTCGCCCTCGCGGACCGTATGGCCATTTGAACTCATCGTTTTCTTTTTCAGGTCGATGTCAAGATGCTCGGCCCCAACGATGCAGCATTTCCCCCAGCCGCGCGCTACCACTGCGGCGTGACTCGTCTTGCCCCCGGTGGCGGTCAAAATTCCCTGCGCGACGTTCATGCCCCCAACGTCCTCGGGACTAGTCTCGTGCCGCACGAGAATCACTTTCTCGCCGCGTGCCGCCCAAGACTCGGCATCCTCGGCGGTGAAGACAGCTCTACCCACGGCCGCGCCAGGGACCGCGTTGATGCCTTGGACGACTTTGCGAGACGACAATTCGGCGCGATTCATTCGCGGATCGATCACAGGATAGAAGAGTCGCTCGACATCATCCGATCTGATTCTTTCAAGTGCTTCTTCAACTTTTATCAGCCCCTCGTCAACCATATCCACGGCGATTTGAAACGCGGCCGACGGAGTCCGTTTGCCGGTGCGCGTTTGCAACATATATAAAGTGCCGTTTTCGACCGTGAACTCCAGGTCCTGCATGTCGCGATAATGTTTCTCCAGCGTCTGTCGAACACGTTCAAGTTGCTTGTAAACTTTTGGCATGCGCTTCGACATCTCGCTTAACTGCATGGGCGTCCGAATTCCCGCCACCACATCTTCTCCCTGAGCATTGAGGAGAAAATCGCCGAAGAAAGTCTTTTCCCCCGTGGAAGGATCGCGTGTAAAGCAGACCCCCGTGCCGGAATTGTCGCCAGTATTTCCGTACACCATCTGGACCACGTTCACGGCTGTGCCCAGAAGACCTGTAATCTTTTCTACGCGCCGATAGGTCTGCGCTTTTTCTCCCATCCAGGATTCGAAAACTGCGCCAATAGCACCCCAGAGCTGTTCGCGCGGATTTTCTGGGAATGGCTTCCCGGTCTTCTCCTGAAAGTGTCGTTTATATTCACCGATTAATTCGCGCCAGCCCTCGGCGGGGACCTCGGTATCGTCCTTTACTCCGAGTTTTTTCTTCAATGCGCGCAAGCGGGACTCGAAATCATCTTTCGGCAGTCCGATGACTACGCTGGAATACATCTGCACAAAGCGCCGGTAGGCATCAAAGGCGAAACGCTCATTTTTGGTGGCTCGAGCTAGGCCCGCCGCCGAGGCGTCATTCAACCCGAGATTCAAAATCGTTTCCATCATTCCCGGCATGGAGCGGGCCGAGCCGGAGCGAACGCTTACGAGCAAAGGATCTTTCGCATCCCCCAATTTTTTCTTGGTGAGTTTCTCAAGGCGTTCGAGATTCTTTTCGACCTCGGCTCGCAGGTCTTTCGGAAACTGGCGGTTGTGCTTGAAATAATAGTCGCAGGTCTCCGTCGTAATCGTAAATCCCGCGGGAACCGGAAGGCCGATGCGAGTCATTTCGGCCAAGCCAGCGCCCTTGCCGCCGAGCGAGTCCTTCATTTCGCCGTCGCCGTCCGCTTTTCCCGCACCAAAGAAATAGACGTATTTCATATTCGCCTCGAGATTTTAATTTCCGCTACGAATCTTGATCTTCAAGTTGCACGTGGCCGATCCCGTGAGAAAAGTTGTCGGCGCGCCAACAGCTAAGCTCTTGCTTTAAGGCGACAAGGCGGAGCTTACTCCTTAATGCGTTTGTTGAGATAAATCTTTAGCATCCTCTGGCGCCAATTCGGAGAAATCTGCGATCGTCGAAAACTCCTTAAGCAAACTCCCCAACAGCGCGAGCCTGTTTTTTCGCACTCTCGTGTCCTCAACCATCACTAGAACATTGTCGAAGAATTTGTCCACTGATGGCCGGAGCTCGGATATTACTTCAAGCGCTTCTCTATACTTGCCAGCTTTCTTTCGGCGTGTCGCTTCGGCTCCGATCTTCTGTGAGGACGCGTAAAGTTCACGCTCCGCGGGCTCCCATAGAAGCTCAGGTTCCACTTCAGCCTGCGCTTTATCAAGCTTGCCCGCTGACTTTTCCAATATGTTGCGAATGCGTTTGAAAGAAGCCGCCAGCGGAATGAAATCCTTCGTATTGCGAATCGCTTTTACTGCAACCACTCGCTTGGCTGCGTCCACCAGATCGTCCGCGCCGGCTGCGAACGCCGCGTTGATTTCGTCATAGGCGAATCCGCGCTTTTCTTTCAACAGGAAACGGGCGCGTTCCAACAGGAAATCGAGAACTTGCTTCTGCGCAGCATCCGAGACTTCGATCTTGGGAGCGTGCTCTTTCAACGCCTTTGCTGCTGCGGAAATGGCGGCAGAAAGGGACAACGGCAGTTCTCGTTCCAAGATTATCTTCGCAACTCCCAAGGCCGCCCGCCGCAAGGCAAAAGGATCGCTTGACCCCGTCGGGATTGCACCCACCGCAAAGCATGCAACCAGAGAGTCGAGCTTGTCGGCCAGCGAAACAGCACAACCTATTAGATTACGCGGCAACGCATCGTCCATACCCAGCGGTTTGTAATGATCGTAAACAGCCTGCCAGATTTCTTCGGGCTCATGCTGGGTCCGGGCATAGAGCCCTCCTACAATTCCTTGTAATTCAGGGAATTCACGCACCATTTCCGTGACTAGGTCGCATTTTGCAAGCTCCGCAGCGCGATCTGAACCCGCTACGTCTGCCCGGGAAACGCCGCCACTGAACCATTGCTCCGCGATCCAACGCGCAAGTTCGCGCATGCGTTCCACTTTGTCGCCGTAGCTGCCGAGGCGCGACTCGTAAGTAACGGCTGCGAGCTTTGGCAAATAATCTCCCAGCAGACGTTTGAGGTCGGTCTCCCAGAAAAACTGCGCATCAGAAAAACGCGCTCGCAGCACGCGCTCGTGGCCAGCACAAACTATGCCCTTCTTGTCGCCGGGCAAATTGATCACGGCGAGAAAATGTGGCGCGAGTTCTCCGTTACGAGTTTCCAGTCCGAAGTACTTTTGGTGTCCACGCATGACGGTTATAAGAATCTCTTCCGGCAGCGTCAGGAAAGAAGAATCAAAATCTCCCATGATGACGCTGGGATATTCGTTCAAGTAAATCACGAGGTTCAGGAGATCCGGATCCTCATGTGCGCGCAGCTGTTTGCGAGCAATCAACGTGCGAACCTCTGTTTCAATTCTCTTTCGCCGAATTTCGGGGCGGCACAATACAAAGTTTTTCTTTAGCTTTTCTTCGTAGTCGCCCGGCCCGCGTACTGCAATGTTTTTCTTTCCGAGAAAGCGATGCCCCTCGGTGTGATTGCCTGCGTGCACGCCAGCAAAGCAAAACGGTACGACCCGGCCGCCGAGCAGCGCCACGATCCAGCGAATGGGGCGTATGAATCGAGGGGAGTCTGATCTCGTCCAGTACATCGAGCGCGGCCAGGATATTTCTTGAATGGCTTGAGGCAAGACTGTGGCAAGAAGTTCCGCGGCTGGCTTTCCGATTACAAACTGCTTAGCCGCGACGTATTCGCCTTTGGGCGTGTTCACGATTGAGAGTTTGGAAACAGGAATTCCCTGCTTTTCGGCAAAGCTCATTGCTGCGCGCGTCGGCTCGCCGACATTATCGTAAGCGACAGATTTCGGTGGACCAGTAACTTCGCGAGTTATGTCTTCTTGACGCATACGAATCTTCCGAACAATTGCAACCAACCTTCGGGGCGAACCGAAAGTATCAATCGAAGTTCCGGATTGCTCTTCCGCCAACAGTCCGTGCGATACAAAATATTTCTGAAGTATCGCTTTAAGCTCCTCCGACGCTTTCGAAATCATTCCCGCAGGAATTTCTTCGCACCCAATCTCGAAAAGCAGATCTCCCGTAGCTCTCGAAGCGGAGGGTTTCATGGACTTTGATTTGGGACGCGTGTTCATCCGCGCCTCCCTACGAATTCAGGAGCGAGCACAGATCCCGACTGCTGCCGCAACCAAAGTTCAGCAACGCGCACTGCAAGCTTACGAACTCGGCCAATCATCGCCGCGCGCTCGGTTACCGAAATTGCCCCGCGTGCGTCGAGCAAATTAAAAAGGTGGGAACACTTCAGCGTCAGATCGTAAGCCGCCAGAATCGGAAACCTGTCCAGATTCTCGGTTTCGGACTTGGGCCACGCGTCCAGAATTCGTTTGGCCTCGGCTTCATGCAGCTCAAATTGCTTGCGGGTGGCCACTGCGTCCGCGTGATCGAAACTATAGGCGGAAAACTGGCGCTCTTCAGCCAAGCGGACTTCACGATACGTTTTGTTTTTCGACCAACGCACGTCGAAAACATTGTCCACACCTTGCAGGTAGGCGGCGATGCGATCTAGCCCGTAGGTCAGCTCGACAGATATGGGATCGAGATTTATTCCGCCGCTCTGCTGAAAATACGTGAACTGGGTTATCTCAAGTCCGTCGAGAAGGACTTGCCAGCCGATCCCCCACGCTCCCAGTGTCGGCGATTCCCAGTTGTCTTCCTCAAAACGAATATCGTGTTCTTTCAGATCAATTCCAACTGCGGCCAAGCTGCTAAGATACAGATCCTGCACGTTCGCGGGCGATGGCTTAAGTATTACTTGAAGCTGCGTGTGTTTGTACAAGCGATTCGGATTTTCGCCGTATCGACCGTCGGCGGGACGCCGGCTCGGTTGTGCATAAACGACTCGATACGGATCAGGCCCAAGAACGCGCAAGAAAGTTTCCGGGTGCATTGTGCCAGCGCCGACTTCCACATCATACGGCTGCTGCAGAATGCAATCCTGACCCGTCCAATAATGTTCAAGTGTTAGTAGAAGGTCTTGAAAGGATAGACCCTTGCCTCCTTCATTCCGTTTGGCCGGGACAACTTTATCTTTTACTTCAGAAACTTGCGTCTTCACGCCGTGGGCTCCAGAAGCTCTCGAGATTTCAGCTTGCGATCAATCTGCCGCTCAATCACGTCGAGAGCGATATCGGTCAACTCTCGCGCGACGGAGTCCGAAATCTCGCCTTGTGTGACCTTATCCAACCTTTGTGCGAGCATCTTGCGCGCAGCTACCAACGCTGTTGCCGGGAGTACGCGTAACCCCGGCTTGCGACACTTCGCACAAAATAGCGCCGAGGAGCTTCGCGAAAAATATGCCGGCTCGTTGGAGGTAATCACCGTCCCGCACCGGGAGCAAGCATCCAACGGCGGTAGCCATCCGCCAAGCTTTACAGTCCAGAGCGCGAAATAAGCCAGCGGCACTTCCCAGTTCCCCGTGCGCTTTACCGCTTGCGCAGTTAACAGTAAAAGCCGAAAATTCGCATCCGACGCCTCGCGGTCCGGTAAAACCGCTTCAGTTACCTCGCTAATAATGGCCAACCCGACTCCCGATTCGTAATCCTTGAATGCGTCGAGGAACGACTCGATCAATTCACACTGGCTGATGCGCACAAGCTCGCGCGTTTCCTTCTCGAAAAACCATATGCGCACGTGCGAAAGACTCTCCAGCGTGGAGCCAAAACGACTCTTCGTCCTGCGGGCGCCGGAGGCCACACCGCGCACCCTTCCGATGCTGCGCGACAAAAAACTCACCAGGCGGTCAGCCTCACCCAGCGGATAACTTTGCAAGACAATTGCTTCGGATTCGCGTAATGGCATCAGCATCCGCGTGGTGGCAACTCAGGGTGCGCCGTTGAGCCGACGTAATGCGCCCACTGCTGTTACCGCTCGCATGTGAAACAAAAATGTTTATCACAGCGACGCACGTCACGCAATCGCTAAACATTCGCGCTAGCCGCTTCTTGACTTGAAATCTACAGCGCCTCGGCTACAGTGCTAACCTCGATTGTGTATCAGTCACGGTTAGAAACTAACGTTAAACATCAGACTGATGTCGCTTGGTTTGTTTCTAATAATTAGGGACGCCGCACCATGGCGAGCAAATGATACCGCTTCGAGACATGACCGCGCGCCGTTCCGTGCCGGCGATGACGTTGGTGCTTATCGTCATCAACGTGATCGTGTTTCTTCATCAAGTGTCGTTGCCGCCCGCGCAAGCTGAAGCATTTGTTCGAGTCTATGGATTGGTCCCGGCGAAGATCCAGCTGGCGCTTGCCGGGCGGCACTACAGTTTGGCCGACGCCTTGATACCTCTATTTACTTGTATGTTTCTCCATGGAGGCTGGCTTCACATCATCGGCAACATGTGGTTTTTGTGGATCTTTGGCGGCAATGTTGAGGATCGGCTTGGCTCGCTGGGGTATTTGGCTTTCTACCTTGTCTGCGGAATATCATCCGGCCTTATACAGACGATCTTTTCTTGGGGCTCGCACTTGCCATCCATCGGCGCCAGTGGAGCAATTTCCGGTATCCTCGGCGCTTATATCGTATTCTTCCCTTCTTCTCGCATACTGACGCTCGTCCCGCTATTCATCATCTGGTTTACCTGGCAAATTCCGGCGCTGGTTTTTATCGGGCTTTGGTTCCTGATTCAATTCATGAGCGGAATCGGTTCGCTAAACGATCCGCGAGCCGCCTCACTGGGAGGAGTGGCCTGGTGGGCTCACGTAGGTGGATTTCTCACGGGGATGCTGCTAGCTAGGGCATTCAGGCCAGCGGAGCGGCGCGCGATTTACAACTAGCACAGTCGCCACGCCGACAGTTGCGGTAACGGTTTAATAAGAGATCGAGTCACAAAAAAATTCCAAGCTTGAAAAGCCGAGCGCAAGTGACCAAATGACATTCGAACATTTACTTGAACTCAGGGAAGCTCGCTCGGCGATTATCCTTCGCGTCGGCTTGTCCACTATCGAAGAGAAAGACTAACCGCCGCCGTCGCTCGGGCCGACCTAATGCAACACTTGAACTTCGATTCCCGAGGGTTGATCCTTACTCCGATACACCCGTTCGGTAGCTTTTTGAAAATCTGCAGGCTTGGCGTCAGGGATATTTTCGAATACTTGAGGATTACGATCAATCAACGGAAACCATGAGCTTTGCACCTGCACCATGATCCGATGCCCTCGACGGAAAGTGTGATTTATATCAGGCATCGTGAAATCCACTTTCTCAACTTTTCCGGGTGTAAACGCTTCGGGACTCTCGAAGCTCTTGCGAAATTTCCCACGCATCGGTTCCCCGCGAATTAGCTGCTCGAAGCCGGCAACCTTGATTGTTGGAGGGCCCACGTCATTGGGTGGCGTTGCGTTGGGTGTGGCCTCATCAGGATAATCGTCGGGGTACACGTCGATCAGTTTCACTACCCAGTCCGAATCGGTGCTGGAAGTCGATACGAAGAGGTTCGGAGATATCGGGCCCACGATCGTGACATCCTGTTCGAGTGGCTCGGTCTGATATACCAGAACATCGGGCCTGGTCGTCGCGAATCGTTGGTCCGCGACCATGTATTCCTGTGGCACGGAAGTCGCCGGATAGCCTACGAACGGCACGGGCCGATCCGGGTCGCTAACATATTCGTCCGCCGCTCCCGTCGCGTCGCCCGGCGCATCGAATGAAAGCTTTCCGTTAGCGCGAAAATACAATGTTTTAGGTTCAGTGTTTTTAGGTGGCCAGGTTGGATATTCTCTCCAAGTGTTCGTTCCCGTTTCAAAGACATAGGCTGCCGGCAATTTCGCGTCCGCACCACCCTTCAAGTATTGCTCGAAGAACGGAAAAAGAATCTGACTACGGAAAAATTGCCCCGTATTTGACGCGAAGTTTACGCTACCAAGATGATTCCCGTCATAACGCGCCCACCCGCCATGCACCCAAGGCCCAACTACAATTCCGTTGTAGATGTCCGGATTATTGTGGCCGATCGCGGTGTGTGTCGAAAAAGGTCCTTGCAAATCCTCCGCGTCAAACCACCCTCCCACCGTGAGCACCGCACAGTGGATGTTCTTCATGTGTGGTGCGAGATTGCGCGCTTTCCAGTAGTCGTCGTAAGTATCGTGAGTTACTTGATCTTCCCAAAGCCAGTTGGGATCTTTGAAGTAAAGAGCCTTGGCGTCTGACAGCGAGCCCATCCTCAGGAAGAAATCGTATCCGTCGGCTGTTCCGAAGTCGAATCGCGGCGAGTTCTTTTGCGGTAGGATCGGGACCGATTGCGGCCTGAAGAAAGTGTAAAAGCCAAAATTTGCGGCGAGCATGAACGCGCCACCGTGATACGCATCGTCACCCATGAAAAGGTCGGTCATGGGCGCCTCAGGCGACGCGGCTTTAATCGCGGGATGCGAGTCGATAATGCTCGCTGACGTGTAAAAACCTGGGTAGGAAATCCCCCATATACCGACCTTGCCATTATTATTCGGGATATTTTTCAGCAGCCACTCAACCGTGTCATACATGTCGCTACTGTCGTCCACATCATCCTTCGATTTCTTGTTGTCGATGTGCGGCCGCATCTCCACAAAAGCCCCTTCCGACATATACCGGCCACGCACATCCTGATAAACGAAAATATAGCCGGCGCGCTGAAACTCGTCAGAGGGCCCCAGCGTCTTTCTGTATTGATCGACGCCGTAAGGAGCCACGCTGTAGGGCGTGCGATCGACCATGAAGGGATAGCTGTGCGATGAATCTTTGGGAATGTAAACTGAAGTGAAGAGCGACTTCCCATCGCGCATGGGAATGCGGAATTCATATTTTGTGTAGTGTTCCTTTACATTAAATTCTGGAGCAGTGTCCGTATGAGCACGCGTCCATACGCGGGGCACAAACACAAGCATCAAGATGAAGATCAAATAAGGCGCCGAACGTCGCATCAAGTTCGCCTCCAAGAGATATCCGGTTCGCGCATGCAGACCCTACATTTTGGCGAATTCCAGGTCAAGAGGTTTCGAGGTTTTCAGTCGTATCGCCGACAGTTCGACCGCTAGTTGAGATTGGATGCAGCGGGAACAAATTAAGAAAATACTTCCAGTTTGTAGTTTTATGCTTCGCACGCCAGAAAGTATGATTAGATATTTCAGTTCGATTTTGAATTACAGGGAGCTGCCATGAAACCCAACAAGCGTAGAGTCATAGCTGTCCCGATGATCTTTCTTTTACTGTTTCTCATTCCCCTCCTTGGATCGGCACAGAACCAAAAACCGCCGGGCCAAAACCAAGTGCTAGGCGAGGTGCAATTCGTCGGGCCCGACAAAGCCGAGAAAACTTCGGGCGTCTGGATCGACGGCCAGTACGTCGGCTACGTCGCAGAACTGAAAGATGACAAAAAGGTGATGCTGCTTCCCGGCACGCATGAAATTTCTTTTCGCCAAACAGGCTATTTGGACTCCACGCAATCATTCGTTGTCGAGCCCGGCAAGAAGCTGGTCATTACCGTGAGACTGGACAAAGATCCCAAAGCCGAATATCCGGTCGTGACTTCGGAAATAAAGCTCAAGGTTACGCCCGATCGTGCGGCCGTATTTGTCGACGGCGCTTTCGCGGGCTACGTGAAGCAGTTCAGCGGTATGGGACGAGGAATGCTTGTGAGCCCGGGCGACCACCACATCAAGATTGCGTTAGCCGGATATCAGGAATTCAATACGGATGTGAAGCTTTTGCCGAAACAAAAAATAACATTAAAGACAGACTTAGTCGCCGGCAGCATCACGCAGGCTCCCCCTGTAATTAAGCAGAATTAAAGTTGCGCTTTAAGCCGAAGTTGAGCGGAGGCTGACGTTTGATTCTTGTCGGCCACTTCTTAAAAAGACCAAGAATAGTCAAGCCAGCGACCGGTTACCGCACGCCGGCCTTCGCAACAAACTGACTCAACCAGTCTCCGACCTTGCGCGTACCCATCGAGCCACCTAGCTCGGCGGGCGTCTTCCCTTCCCGCAGAGCAGCGTGGACTGCAGCTACTATTGCTTCAGCCTCGGGCTTCCAGCCCAAATATTCAAACATCATCCCCACGGTGAGAACGGCTCCCATCGGATTCGCAATATTTTTTCCCGCAATCGCTGGAGCAGAACCGTGTACGGGCTCGAATAGTGAAACTTGTCCGGGATGAATATTGCCCGACGGGGCGAGGCCTAAGCCACCAGCAAGTTGCGCGCCCAAGTCGCTGGCGATATCGCCAAACAAATTAGAAGTCACGATCACGTCAAATTGCGAAGGGTCGCGAACCATTTGCATCAAGAGATTGTCGATGTATTGGTGGCTCGACTCGATCTCCGAATACTCCGCCTTGACTTGTTTGAACACGCGCTGCCAGAGGTCATGAGCAAAGGTCATCGCGTTGGATTTATCGCTCATGCACACGCGCTTGAGGTTGCGGGCCTTCGCATACTCGAATGCGTAACGAATGATGCGCTCCACGCCTTTGCGCGTGTTCAAATCTTCCTGTACTGCGACTTCGTCAGCGGTTCCCTTCTTGAAAATCCCCCCCATTCCCACGTAAAGGCCTTCGGTGTTTTCGCGAAAGACCATGAAGTGGATGTCTTTCTCGGTGCGATCTTTCAGCGGCGTGAAACGCTTGTCGAAAAGAACGCAGGGGCGGGCGTTAACGTAGAGGTCCAACTTAAAACGCAAGCCCAGCAGAATATCGGCAGCATGCACGTTTGTCGGGACGCGGGGATCCCCCATAGCGCCGAGCAGGATGGCGTCGAAATCGCGATGGAACATTTCCACCGCGTCGGAGGGTAAGGTAGTGCCATCGCGAAGATAACGATCGGCGCCCCAGTCAAACTCGGTCAACGCAATTTCGCGCCCTCCCGCGGCGGCAGCGGATTCTAGAACCTGAACCGCAGCAGGAATAACCTCTTTTCCTATGCCATCCCCGGGGATGATTGCGATGCGCTTTTTATTCGGAGAAGATGAACTCGTCTTTGCCATGGTTCGCGAAACTAACACGCGACCCAAGCAGTGTCAACGCAGGCAAATGCCGCGAGAAAATAAGTCATGCAAAAACAAAGACGCGGACTCTGATACTTTCCGGAAAAGCCAGGGCCCGCGCACGATTTCCGACAATCACTTCATAAAGTGAAACTTTAAATGCCGTTAGTGTTCGTCGGGCCAGCGATCATCATGGTTCCAATTAGGATCGGTATGCCACCGACCACCACTCATGGTAAGCATTCCAGCAATGTTCTCGTTCAGATCGTAGATCATGCCAACGATCACGAGCTTCAGAGCTGTTTGGACCATGTTTCGCGACTGCCGCGTTTAACCTGCCTTCGGCCTTCTCGATATGTTGACGGCATTTGTCTCTCTCATCAGCATTTGCCCGAGGAGCTCCGACCAGAAACAACAACGCGCTCATAGTCGCGAAGGCGACTAACGTGCGCGTCAAATCGCGATGATTCCAACTAGGCCTTGTCTTCACGTAATCCTCCTGTGGACTCGGCGGCTCCATTTTCAAATCGGACCACGCGGAAAAGTTTATGGGTCAGCCCATCGATATGCCCATACCGCAATTCCTGTATTCACCATTGTCGAATTCACAAGAAGAATTGATAAATCATGATGACCCTGCGAGGCGAGGCTTCATAAGCGTAGATTTTGAAATTATGCTTTGCTTTTTATCGCTCGTTGCTTCGGCGAACGCGCCGCCGTGTCTTTCTTCCCGTAATGAAGCACGAGGAAAATTACGACTACAACCGCTACGATTCCTATGATTGAAAGCACCACCGGATGTCCGTGTTGGTGGATAAACCTGATAATTGCGTGGCCATATCGAGCTGCCAACAGCGCAAGTATGCTGTATCTTGCAAGTCGTCCTACGGTCATCGCTAGGAGGAATTTTTTCAGCGAATATTTCGCGGCGCCAGCGGCCAGTACGAACGGAATCATGGGCATGGGCGGGGGCAATAACGCCGGTATCGCAATCGCGCCGAAGCCCCAACGTTCAAAAGTCTTCGTCACACGATCCATGTTTTTGCGCGAAAGTCTCTTTTCCAGCGTTGCCTTGCCTCCCTTTCGAGCGAGCCGATAAGTTAAGAAATTGCCCAGTACAGATCCGACTGTGGCGATTACCGCGTAAGTAAACCACCAGTCCGGCTGCTTCGTAGCCAACACAATCGTGAGCACGTCCATGCTTCCGGGTAGCGGAACCACCGAGGCATCCAGCAGACCGAGCGGAATCAGGCCAAAGGCGCCGAGGTGGAAAATCCAATGGGAGACCTTCTTCGTCGCTTGGAGACTGAGAAATACGATGATGGCGTTATTCTGCATTTCGCTCGATTGGTCTGGAAGCCTTATATTGGCTGTAAATGATAAGACTGCCAATACCGTAGTCTGGTTACTTCTTCTCCCGGAAAAGTACTATTGCGTTGGGCGGCTCACCCCATTATTTTAAGTAGAGCATCAATCCTTCATTGGGCAAAGGAGGATGAATGGCGCCGTCTCTTGGGAGGCAGCGACGCAGCAAGCGTTTACCTTTATCCATCCCGGTTCGAGTGTATGGACGCACCTCTAATGATCGGCCCTTCCGGCGCGAGGCTCAGACAAAAGCCGTGAGCGTTCATGGCGGGCTGTTGTCACTCGGCGTAAAAGTAAAAACCGGCCAAACGCTTCTGCTCGTCAATAGTGTCACGGAAGAAGAGCGCGAATGTCGCGTCGTCTTTGTAGGCCGCAGCCTTTGGGGTCAGAATAAAATCGGAGTTGAATTCATTCACACCGAAGGCGATTTCTGGCACGTTTACGGAACTCTGGTTGGACTTAAGCACATAACGGTCGCCGGCGAATCTGTGGATCGATACACGTTCTGATCTAAATTTGGTCCTTATATAAAAAGGCCTCACATCTCGAAACGGATGTGAGGCCTTTTATTTTCGTTAAGCATTCAGCCTACGAATGCGAAAGCGCAGTTTGAGAGGTCGTCTCCATTCGCGGCTCAGGCTGAGCGGGCGCAGTGGGATTCGTGGCCGGTGCAGTCTGCTTGTTATTATTCTGGTTTGAAGTAGTGCTGTTCGGGTTGTTCGGATTGGGACTCGGACTCCGAGGTGTGTTCTGGTAGCGCGGCCTGTAGTCGTTTGAAGACGGCGCCGGATTCGCGCTGTCCGGATTCGGCTTTAAGGAGAATCGTATACCGCGCTTCGCGTTTTCATTCACTGTGCGCTGCAAATCTACCTGGCTCATGTCGACGCTATTTTCGCCGCCATAGTTCACGTAGTAATGCAGCTGGCCGTCTGCTAGCCAGTAGTCGGTCGCAGCCAGCAAGGTTCCGTCGCTAAGATAGATCAAAACGGTTGGCGTGGTTGCCGCGACATTTCCAGTTACCGGGTTCGGATTGTCATTATCGTACCGCTGATAATCGCGATCCGGCGGCGCTTGATTTACGTCAGAATTGTTGTCCGCGTCGTAGTTGTAATTACTGTTTGCGTCATAATTGTAATCGGCGCCTGCGTTGTACGATGGAGAATTATCGTAGCCCATGTCAGAACTGTAGGAGCCGTAGTCGTAGTATCCCGGCCAGCTGTACCCTATTCCCCAATATGGATAATAGGGATATCCCCAGCCCCAGCCCCACCACGGACTACCCCAGCCGAAGCCGAAACCCCAGCCCCAACCCCAACCAAACCCGCAACCCCAGCAACCACCCCAGCCCCAACCGTATCCATGCCCCCACCCATATCCGTGTCCCCAACCGTAACCGTGCCCGTAGCCATAGCCTCTGCCGCTCGACCAGCTGGCATTTCCCACATGGTAGGTGGAAGCACCAACTGCGCCGCGACCAAACGACGAAGACCCGGCGTGGGCGTTGAGAGGCCCGCCGAGTCGAGTTCCGGAAACCACGGACGCGCTCGTTCCGAATCGAGCATTTGTTACGCCCGCGTTGCCGGCAGCGCGATTGCTAAATTGGGATTTAGCAAAGGTTGAATTATTTGCGGCGCTGTGGCTTCCGGCAAAACTTGAACTTCTCGAACTGAAAGTGCTGGAATGTGAACCTTCTATACTGGAAAGAGCATGAGAAGTAGTTACAGCAGAACCTGATCTACTGGAAGCGACCATCCCGCTAGAGGAATGGGATGTTGAAGTCGCAGCGTTTCCACGGTTGTTCGCCGTCGCGGCGTTCCCTCCGGAGGTGCCTCGATTGGTGGTAGCGCCGGAAGCGCCATAATTGCGCGCGGTTGTCGCTGAGTTTGTGCGGCTATTAGAAGTTGAACCATAACGTGAACTTGTTGACGGGGCCGCAGACCTGCCACCATACGCGCCTGAGTATCGCGAACTGTAAGCCGGGCCGCCATACGCCCGGCCACCGTAAGCACCCGATCGCGACGATCCGTAGGCTCCGCCGGATCGCGCCGGTCCGTAGGCTCCATAGGAACGCGGAGCGCTTCCGCCCCGAAAAGCTCCGGGGGCTGCGGAACGCGCGCCTCCTCCTCCGTAGCTCGGGCGCGAAGCTCCGCCGCCGAAGTGTCCGCCGCCGCCGAACCCACCTCCACCACCGTGGAAGCCGCCCCCGCCGCCACCATGCCCACCGCCGCCACGTTGTGCGAAAGCAGAGCCGGGCAGGAACACGAACGCTACCGCCGCCATCGCAATTAGAATCAATCTCAAAAGAGAGGAACTTTTCATTGGGGCCCCCTTGCTGACCGCTTTGCCGCTACACCAAGGAGACGGCTGGAGTACCGCTAACCGTCTTATCATATATGATTCCAAAAGTGTATGCTCGGTTGCAGCCGAGCCTAAATCGTTTATTTACTCCATTCTTTCCGCGTAAAGCTGTCATGGCCAAAACGCCACAAAATACACAACACCACTATCGGAATAAAGTTTCGGTGGTTCAGTCCTTTTAACGCTGAGATGTCTCCCATCGCCAAAATCACAGGCAGCCAATGGGTTCTGGCGCCCTTACTTCGTCCGAATACTGTGCAGAAGGCCGCTAAATTCCTGCCCGTTGTTGGTTGCTGCGGCGGAAGTGGCATATCCAACATGAAAAAGCGGAATGCTGCGTCCATCTGCGACGAACGGAAACGGGCTTTGCGCACCGATAGCCCAGAAAAAGTCGGAGCGGCTTCCCTGCAAGTTCTCGGGCAGATTGTAATGCCCCGCCGCCGCTTTGCTGATCTGGCCCTGCCTTTGCGCCTCGAAGCTATAGAACGTCAGACCTGAGATATCGGCCTGCTCCATAGGGCTCAGATAAAAGTCGCGGATTACTCCATACGCCTTTGGTCCGCTATTGGTTTGCTCAAATGTGAACCCGGAACTTACCTGCGCTGAATAAAAACCAGAGAGCGTCGGAGAATGGGGGCATGCATAGGTCACTTGCAGCCGCGGCGGGGCGTCTTCCGAGCTGGGAGTCATGGTCGCGTCGGTATAGTTCTGCAGCGCGCTATCCATACAAGCCTGCGAAGGCGGGAAGAAGAAATAGAAGAGAAGATCGAGGACGCTCATGCCCGAACCGCTCGGGGCGTGCATTTGGGCATCTAGCCAATAGGAGTCGTGTCCCAACAGCGGATTATCGGAGAGCCCCAAAAGCAGGATCGAATTTTTTGGTTCATTCGTGAATGTAGCAACTTGCGAGAAATGGAAAGGAGGGGCGTAAGGAGCGAGCGCTCCTGGTGACGGAACTTCATCGGACTTAACCGCGTGCCAGCTCGTGGGCAACTCAATCGAAATGCTCGACGAGAGCGCGAAAATCTGAGTGGCTTCTGCCACCGGCTGCTGCGCGTGCATCGGTCCTCGCACAGCCGCCAGCAAAATCAGCGCAGCAATAGCAAACACGATTAATGAGTGAGGCGTATTCTTCACTTTGAGAGTCTAGCATTAGAGCTTCGCCGGAGGAACGAAGCGTAGAACGCTGACATAGCTATGGTAAATACTGAACTATCGTGGCGAATGTATCTTGAGGAGCAGTCACTTCAGGTGAAACTCTACGCCGTCCCCCGTTCCGCTAAATAGACGCCAAGAAGCACAAGCGCAGTCCCCAAAAGCAAATTGCGTGTGGGGCTTTCGCTGAGAAATGCCACCGAAAGCAAAATCACCACGATCGGCTGAAAATAGCTGACCGCCGCCACGCGTGACGCGCTCATGTAACGCAGGACCCAGTAAAAGATGGTGTATGCCGCTACGGAACTTGCCGCCGCCATATAAATCATACCAAGCCAGCCCTGCCATCCCACGGCGTGCCAGTCGAGGTGAACCCCCTGCCGGATGCTTAACGGCAATAGCATGATCGCGGCCGCTACGCAGTTGAAAGTGTTCATCGCAATGGCGTCATACTGCCCTGCCACTTTTTTCCCGAGCACGGCGTAAATCGAGAAGCCGATGGTTCCGCCCAACGTGATCAAATCGCCCAGCAGAAAAGGAGAGTTTCTCGGCGAACCTTGCTCCGCTTCAAGGAGAAAGACTCCCGTGAACGCCACGGCCATCCCCAGTATTTTTCCGGGAGTCAACGCTTCCAGTTTCAGGGCGCGCGCCAACAGGAGAACAATGACCGGCCCGATAGCGATAATCACGGAAGAGTGGTTTGACGTGGTGTAATTCAGGCCAACTGTAAAAAGCCCCTGGTTTATCACTACTCCAAAAAATCCCAGATATGCAAACGGCCAAATATCTCGTACGTGAAGCCTCGCGCGCGGCCCTCGTGAGAAATAAATCACCAGCATGGTCACGGCGGCCAGTTCGATCCGAAAACAAGCCAGCGAAATCGGATCCAAATGGCGCAACGCAATTTTCCCGGCCACGTAATTGAATGACCAGAGCGTCAACATCAGCGCGAGCATGAACACGAGAAACCAAAAGCTCGGACGCTTCGCGGACGATTCAGAACCCGCCAGGGTATTGGGAAGGGACGCGGCCATTTCAGGTGAAGTTGAATTCAAAGTTTTACTCGAGAACTTCCATGCGGTGGGTAAGCGATTCAATGCGGTCGAGCCGGGGTGTGTAACCAATACCCGGAGCCGATGGAACCCGGATAGTTCCCTGCCGCGTGACTTCGACTTCAGGCTCGATGATATCTTTATCCCAATACCGGCGGCTAGCAGACACATCTCCTGGAAGCTTGAAATTCGCCAGCGTCGACATGGCGATGTTGTGCGCGCGCCCGATACCGGATTCCAACATGCCGCCGCACCACACCGGAACTGACTTCGCCTGGCAAATATCGTGGATGCGCTTTGCAGGGGTATGTCCGCCCACGCGCCCGAGCTTGATATTGATAATGCGGCATGCGCCGATCTCAATTGCCGCGCGCGCATGTTCCACATCGTGTATGCATTCGTCCAAACAAATCGGCGTGTCAAGTTGGCGCTGCAGTTGCGCGTGTGAATAAATATCGTCCCACCCTAGCGGCTGTTCAATCATGATGAGGTAGAGAGCGTCGAACTGCTTCAGCAGCGGAGCGTCCTCCAAACGGTATGCAGAATTTGCGTCAACCATCAGCCGAATACGCGGAAACCGTTCGCGGATCGCCCGCGTCGGCTTGATGTCCATACCCGGCTTGATTTTAATTTTGATGCGCTGATAACCAGCCGCCAGCTCTTTTTCAACTTTCACAAGAAGGTCCTGGATCGTCGGCTGAATTCCTACTGAGACGCCACAAGAAATTTCGTCGCGTACGCCGCCGAGAAGTTTGGCTAGCGGAATATTCTTCTGTTTCGCCTCGGCATCCCAGACGGCGGCTTCGAGCCCGCCTTTGGCCATATTGTGCCCGCGAACGCGCGCGAGCATGTCCCAAACTTCTGAAGCGCTGGCAATTTCTTGATCTTTCAGAATGGGCCACAGAAAATCACGAAGGATATGCCACGCAGTTTCAACCGTCTCGTAAGAATAAAAAGGGTCTTCGCCCGCAGTCGATTCGCCCCAACCTGAAACGCCGTCCACGTCCGTTTCGACCAGCAGAATGCGGCGAAGTGAAGTCTCGCCGAAACTGGTTTCAAACGGAGTGATCAGCGGGAGATGAATCTCCCTCAAAGTGATTTTTCTGACCCTCATTATTTTGTCGTTTAGTCCTCGAACTCTTCCGGACGGTATTCTGGCAGGCGCAATCCCCCAATGGAAGCAGCTGGCTCCAGAATGTAATCGGTGGAATCGTCGCGCGCTTCGATGCCCGTCGCGACGTATCCCTCGTGAAAATATCTCTGGAACGATTCGCGCGTCTGCTTCTGAACCGTCGCGCCGGCTTCATGATCTTTCGCCTTGAGGGCACCAATGTTGCTGGGGATCCGAACGCGCTCGGTAGTTTCGCCGAGCGGACATGGATTGTCAGCAAGAATTCCGCGCACGCGATCCGAATCGAGCCACCATTCGGCCACCAGCCGATCGGTCGGAAGCCCTGCGTGAAGCGGACTTTCTGTCACACCGTAGCAATTCGGGATGTAGCGGCGAACGACCGCGCCAAGCCGATTCAAATTGAAATGCGCATTCTTGAGTTCCAGCGGATCAAACGTCCATTCCACAAGCGGCAAGCCATTTTTCAGCGCGTCCACGCGTTGGAAAAGCTTTAGACGTCTTCCAACCCCGCGGTTTTGGTACTCCGGCAGTACAGCCGTCATGTGCGAATGCAGAAACGGCTTGCCGCCGCGGGTCCCGGCCAGAGCGAGCGTGAATCCGACCATCTTCCCGCGGTCAAACGCCGCGAGTATTTGACCACCCGTGTGGTGCGCGACGACGAAAATAGCCGAGGGGACGGTGATGTGCTCGCCCCATGTAAGCAGTTCCATCTTGACGCATTCCTCGTACTCAGCCAGCGTTTCGCAATGGCGGACTTCGATGTCTTGCGGCGGGGTGGCTGGATGGTTCGCGGAGCCATTCATCGTGCGTTCCTAGCCGCCGCGGGTTTCTTAGCTCTTGAATACTTGTCTCGTTCGGCCATCTTTGAGCGATTCCACATCTCTTCTTTGCGTTCGCGAGACAAGTCAGCGAACGGCTTACCCTCAGCGGACGCGGCCTCCTCCATATAGTTAAATCGTTCTCTGAATTTACGATTCGCCTTCTTCAGCGCAATCTCGGGATCGATTCCCAGAAATCGCGCAATATTTACGCCTGCGAAAAGGAGGTCGCCAACTTCTTCCTCGATCCTCGAGTCAGCTTTTTGTTTCCCGTGCGCTGAGTCCGTTGCATCAGCCGCGATTAGAAATTGCAGCTCCCCCTTTTCTTCGTCCAGCTTGTCTAAAATGCCGGAAATATCGGGCCAGTCAAATCCGATGCGAGATGCCCGTCGAGTAAGTTGGTAAGCCTCTAACACCGCGGGAAACGAGCGCGGTACGTCCGCCAGGATTCCGTCGGTTGTTTTGTTCGTATCTTGCGGCGACTTTTTCTTTTCGCCATTCGCCTCCGTGCGCTCGGATGCCTTGATCCGCTCCCAATTTTTCAACACCTCGGAGGAAGTCGCCGCTTTCGTGTCACCAAAAACGTGTGGATGCCTTCGCACCATCTTTGTGTGAACGGATTCGATCACGTCGATAATTGTGAAGTCTCCCGCTTCCTCCGCCAGGATCGAATGGAAGATAATCTGAAGCAGCAGATCGCCAAGTTCACCGGAAAACTCCCGCGCATGGCCCGTTTCCATTGCGTCGAGTACCTCATAGGTCTCCTCGATTAGATATTTGCGCAATGATTCGTGCGTCTGCTCGCGATCCCACGGACAGCCGTTGGCCGCGCGCAACCGTGCCTGTAGCGCGACCAGCTTTTCGAACCATTTTCCCGCGAGTTTATCTCGGTGACTTAGAGGAATACGGACATCGGCGCCGGCTGGACCTCCACGCCCATTCGCGGCGAGAGTCGAACTGGAGCGCTCGCGCAGTTTGCGACGCATCTTCGAAGACTGCTTTTTGCGCGGAGGCAAGAGGATCTCTCTGCTGTTTTAATGAACGATTAATCTACAGGGAAGAACACGGAGTGACAAGCGCGGGAAGTGAATTTGTAACGGCCGCTCTTAGGCAGGCGTTTTCGTTCTCGCAAATTTGTTCGTGACCATAACCAGCAGAACGGCCGACGGCCGGAACTGTTATTCGGGTTTCGCTAACCCACGGGCAATCGCGTCATCAATCAGGCTCTTGATCTGGCGCGAAGCATCCCGGAAGATCTGCTCTTCCTGACGGCCCAACTCACCCTGTTGCTCGCCAAGTCTGCCTTGCTTTTCGCCGAGCGCTCCCTGCTTCTCTCCTAGCTTTCCCTGAGCTTCCCCCGCCTTGGATTGCAGGTCGCCAAGCTTGTTCTGCAGGTCGCCGATTTTTTCCTGAATGCGCCCAAGATCCTCTTCCGTGCCGGTCTTTCCAAGAGCTTTCAACTCCGCTTCCAGTTTGTGCAAGTCTTCAGTCATATCGGGAATTTCGACACGTATTCCTTCTTGCTCTTTACCTAGCGCTTCCTGCTGCTCCCCAAGCGCTTCCTGCTGCTTGCCGAGTTCTTCCTGTTTCTGTTCAATCGCATGGACCTGACTGAAAAAATCAGCCGCTCGTTTTACGGTCTGCTGATCGTGAATCACGTAAGACTTGCCATCATGCCGGAACCATATGAAATCTCCCGGAATCTTCTCTTGCAGGAATTCAACGAATTCGGACGGGTGGTCCATGCCAAAGCTTTCGCTGTCGCCAGAAACGCTGACGTACATTTTGCCGGACGAAATCACGAATTGTTGGCCGTCTCCCTCCGTTCCCCGCACGAACACCGTGGAACCTGAATGCGAGGATTGCGCCATACGGACAACAGGTGCGAGTGCCAGCACGCGGACGGGAGTCGCTAAAGTCACGACGGGCTCCACGGATACGAGTGGTGCCACGGAGATGACCCTCGGGAGTTGTGGAAGTGGCGATACGTTTGGCAGCGGCGCCACAGCAATCACACTCGGCGTTGGAGTAGGCATCGGCGTCGCGGCCGGAGACGCAGGCGCTGGCGGCGGAGTCGCCGTTTGTTCTTGGACTTCGTGATAATCGGTCGAATGGAAGCTGTAGGCACCCGGACGCAACGCCGCCGCGACATACACCACCGGAACTGCAGTCATCACAACAAGTGCAACTACGGATTTCTTCAGTTGCATGGCGATACTCCCTTTCCACTCGAGAATTCGATCCAATCTTTTTTCTGCCTGTCCTGTCTTGGCCATTGCGACGCCGTGCCACCAAACTCGACCAGGGGCAGCTTCTAAATCCGAGAAAAAGCCAAGAAGAGTTTCGGCGTAACGCATGCGGTCGGCTCCGGCTGCCAGCGCCGCTTCGTCGCTAGCCTGTTCCGCCAAGTCCCTAAGACAGCGAACCAGATGCCAGCTCAACGGGCTGAACCAGAATATCGACCGATGGAGAAGCGCCAAGCAATCTACAAGCGCATCCCAGCGCGCCACGTGCGACATTTCATGGGCGATCACCGCATCCGACTCACCTTCATCCCATTCGCGCCATCCCGGCGGAAGCAAAATCGCCGGGCGTACAACGCCTACGGTTACCGGGACCGAAAGGAATTCAGACTCCGCCAGACGCGGCGAACGTTTAGTTCGCATTGTCTGCGCATTTTTCGAAACGAGCGTCAACACCTTCGAATCGCGAATCGCAGTGGCTCTGTGCTTTAGCCTCAGACTGAGAACTAAGCCAAACCCAAACCGAAGCAGGAAACTCAACGTTACGACGAAATAAGCTGCGGTGATTATTGCGGACCACCCCGTAGTGCGGAGCAGCAATCTCAGCCAAACGAATGCCAGCGTCAGCTTTGAGCTTTTATTCACCGACGTCTGAGAATTTGCAACATCGCTAAGAACGAACGTCGGACTCGAGTTCGATACGGTGCGTTCCTCAAGGTTATTGAATGAGCGGACGTTGGAAACTTTGCGATTTATTGCAAAACCAGCCGATTGACGCGTTAGCGTTCTCTCATTCAACGCCGCGCCCACGCCGCGAGACACCTTATAAAATTGCTCTAAACGCTCAGCCATCCCCCTTGGGACTCTTAATGAAATCTTAGGCAAGAAAGCACCCAAAACCGGCATCAGTAGCGCCACGCAAAGCACCGCTCTCCACAGATGAAGCCTCAACCAGACGCTCTTCACACGCCGAACACCCAGAGCAATCCCAGCGATGCAACCGAGAGCCAGAGAACGAGCCGCCGAATCAGCCATAAGACTTAAGAAACTCCCCATAGCATGAGGCATCCAGGGAAAACTCATGGCTTCGCTCCCTTGCGCTGGCTTATTTTCTGAGCCAATCGCTCAAGCTGCTTGCGGTCCAGAACTCGGTTGTCCACCATACCTATGACCAGCTCCTCTGCTGAGCCCCCGCAAAATCGATCAATAATATTTTTCACCGCGCGTACGGCAACATTTTGCCGTAGCTCGGCAGCGCGATAGACAAAAGTCCGTCCGTCCACCTCGTGGGTCACGTAGCCTTTTTGTTCCAGCCGCCGCAGAACCGTGCGAATGGTCGATTCCTTCATCGGCCGCTTCGAAGTCAACGCTTCCCGGCAAGCCTCCGCGGTCACCGGCCCGTGCGACCACACGTAATCCATGACCATCTGCTCAACTTCGCCGATGTTCTTGGGACGCGGGTTCTGTGTGTTCTTCATTGTAGCGTTACAGCTTGTAACGTACATGAGACGGCGTGTCAACGAAAAAGTTAGCAGGACTCAATGGGAGGATCTTTTAAGTGGGGATAATCGCAGTCATGGCCGGAAGCGCCTGGCCAGTACCGCTAGGCCGAAGCGACAGCGCGCCGCGGAATAACGCTATTTGCGAAATGCTCCATCTCTTCCATCTGCGGGCTGAACTGAAGTAACAATAGATCTACGCCCGCTTTCTCAAATTCTCCAATGCGCTCGGCGACTTGCTGCGGCGTGCCAATCAAGCCTGACCGCAGCCCGCGATTCGAGACCGAATAGTCTTCCAAAGAAACGCGCTGCTCGAGCTGGGTATTCGCCAGCCAATCCTGATAATTCTGGTACCCCGCTGCATTTTGCTTCACGTCTGTAATGCGTGCGAGCTCGCGTTGCGCTTCCTGCTCCTTCTCTCGCACGATCGCGTAGCCTGCCACCCCAAATTTCATCCGTGGAAGCCCCTTGCGTTCGCGGCGCTCCGACAAATCCCGTATCCTCCCCGCTACTTTCTCCGGCGAGTCGCCGTGCATCACATACGCGTCACACTTCTGCGAGATCAGTTCCTTGGCGGTTTCCGATTCCCCGCCGGCGTAAATCGTCGGACGCGGCCGCGACACCGGCTTCGGCTCCAATACCAAATCTTGCACCGAATAATATTTGCCGGAATAAGAGAAATGATTTTGCTTCCACGCAGCGTCCACTACATCAAGCCATTCCGACGTGCGCGCGTAGCGATCGTCGTGTTGGTCGAATTGCACACCATATTTTCTTGCTTCCTCGGACCACCAGGACGAAACCACGTTCAGCGACACTCGCCCTCCGCTGATATGGTCGATGTTCGCCGCCTGCTTGGCCAGCAGCGCAGGAAGATGAAATGTAGGTCGAACGGCAATCATTAACTCAAGCTTCTCCGTGACCGCAGCCAATGCCGCAGCCGTGGACCAAGCATCTAACGCCGGAGCGTCCACGCCTTTAATATCGTTCAAATTCAGCTCTGCTACCAGCGTAAGGTCGAATCCGATTTTTTCGCTGCGGCGAGCCAGACGCGAAACGTAATCCCAAGTTGGCTGCATCTGTTCGTCTTCCACATTGCGCAGCCATCCGCCAAAAACCGGCATCCAATATCCGTAACGCATCAGCGCCTCTCCTGAATTAAATAATCCACCAGCCGTTCAAATGGGTTGAATCCCACGATCTTCGGGCCGTCTGAAACAAAATTTGAGAGCGCATTGATATCGTAGTAATAAAGCAGTCCGTCGCGATCGTCGATCACATACTCCGCGCCGCCTACCTCGATCTTCGTTTCGCGGAAAATTCGCTCCACGTCCGCGATGATCTGCGGCGGAGGCGTGCATCCCTCCAAGCGCAACCCTGTCTTCGGCCCTTCCACCACGCACAAAGTTTTTATCTCCGCGCCATCGCTGGTCTTGCAGATGTCCATGGGGCAAAGATCGAACGTCTCACCTGAAGTAAATACTTTGATTCCGTACAAATATTTATAGCCAATAGTCTCCACGCGAGTTATGTGCCCTCCGCGCGCCGGGATAAACTCCTGCACGATCCCGGTAGAATCGAGCCCCAGCGCGATCCCGTTATTGGCCGCAGCTTCTAATTGTTCAGGAGTATCGAATCGAACTATTCCCACGCCGCTTCCGCCAATGTTGGGCTTGACGATCACCGGGAATCGCATCCCGCGCGCTGCCGCCGGAGCTTCACTTGAATGGTTGATCACTGCAGAGCGCGGATACGGCAAACCAAGCGATTGCAGCAGTGAAAGCTGAAGCGCTTTGGAAGTCTCATTGCGAAATGCCTGGCTGCCATTGACTACACGAGTTCCGAGCCGTTCCAGGTGAGCCAGGTAATTGATGGTGTAAAAAATCGCGTTCGCGTTTCCGCGCGTCCATGCAGAAGGGCTCATGCGGTTAAAAATCAGGCCGTAGCGTTGATTTCCGCTAGGCAGAAGGTCGAAGCGATGTCGCGCGGCGTCCAATCGCACATACGGCACGCCCCGCCGGTCAAGTTCGGCAAACACAGGTCCGAACCAGCGCGGATGCTCGTAATAAATCCCAATCGGATTCACTTCCCCCGACATTTTGCCTCCGCCGAAATTGGCTACCAGAGCCCGGAACCACGCCCGCGCTTCTCAGTTAACAGACGCCTCTACTGTTGAATTAAGCTTTGGATGCCAGCGCGCACCCTTGGCTTCTGCTTTCTTAGCCAAAAATCCGCCAGCGACCCGCCTCGCTTGTTCCCGGTGCTCAGCGGGTGCTAAACTTCCCTAGTAACATTCCAGCAAGCCTAAGGATACCGCGTGGCAGACAGCAAACACGAAGAAACCTTTAAAGTAATCGACCGCCGCCATTTCACGGAAGAGGGCAATCTGCGGCCGGAAGTAGTCGAAATGGAGCGCCGCGAAGAGGAAGCTGCGGCCAAAGAAGCCGCAGCGAAGAAAGCAGCGGCCGCCGCGAATCCTCCCGCGAAGCCGGCGGCGAGCGCGCAGCCGAATCCCACCACCAAAAGTGGTGCGAACCCAGGCCCCGGAAACGCCGCTTCGAGCGGCAAGTCGGCTGTCGCTGATGCAGAAGCCGCCTATGGCAATTCAGGACCCACCTTGGTCACTCCCGGCGACACGACGCCTTTAGAATCCGTCGAAAGCGCGACCGGCGAGCAGGCACATTCCTCGCGCAGTTTCCAGATGCTCGTGGATTTCCTCACGCGCAACGCTGCAGCCATGCTGGGCGGGATGGCCGACCCGCGGACCGGCCAACCTTTCGTCGATCTGGAAGGAGCGCGAGAAGTGATCGATATGCTCGACGCTCTGCGCGAAAAAACTCGCGGCAATCTGTCGAAGGAAGACGATCAGCTTCTGCTGGAAGTTTTGGGAAGCTTGAAGCTGACGTTTATGGAGATCTCTAAAGCCGCTGCCGACGCCGTGGCCAAGAAAGCCAAGGGTAAGTAATAAATCAGAAGATCGCATCTAGCGTTGGTAATCCCAACAGCGTACGTAAAACCGCCAGCGATGAATCGAACTCCACTCCTGCCCGCCATTTTGAAATGCCCGCTCTCCAGCTAACCGTCTTAGGTTCGGGCACGTCCATGGGCGTGCCGACGCTGGCCTGCCACTGCGCGGTTTGCGAGTCGCCCGACCCCCGCGACAAGCGCACCCGACCTTCAATCTTGCTCTCATATGACGGCCACAACATCGTCATCGACACCACGCCGGACTTCCGCTTCCAAGCCATGCGCGAAAAACTGGATCGGCTCGACGCGGTGCTTTATACCCACGGCCATGCCGATCACGTTTTGGGCCTCGACGATATTCGCCCTTACAATTTGAAACAAGGCAGCGTGATTCCGGTCTACGCTTCGGAAGAAACCCAAGCTACGATCCGCAGGCAGTTCGCGTATATATTCGACGCTGCTCCAACAGAAAGCTCCGTTCCCCGAGTGGACATGCACACTCTCAACGGTCCTTTTGATCTCTTCGGCCTAGAAATTATTCCGGTCCCCGCGAATCACGGACCAATCTCCGTTCTCGGATTTCGCTTCGGCAAGGCCGCATATCTGACCGACTTCAGTTCCGTGCCCGAAGATTCCAAAGAGCTTTTGCACGGACTCGATGATTTCATTTTGGACGCTTTGCGCTACACTCCGCACCCGATGCATTCCAACGTCCAGCAATCCCTGACCCTCGTGAACCAGCTAAAGCCCAAGCGTGCGTGGTTCACGCACATCTGCCACGACCTCGGCCACGAACAAGCTAACGCGAAATTGCCGAAAGGAGTCCAGTTGTCCTACGACGGCCTGAAGTTCGAGGTGCAAGTTTGACGCTCGCCGACACTCCGAAACAGCGCATGCGCCTCGCGCCTACTCTGCGATTGGATATCGCACACTCCGCCGAAGGCTGGATCGAAAGATTTGGCGACTCGCGCAAACGCACGGTGATAACCATCGGCAATTTCGATGGTGTCCATCTCGGCCATCAGAAAATTCTGAGTGGAGTCACGCAGCGTGCCCGCGCAAATGATCTGGAAAGCGCGGTACTCACATTTTACCCGCACCCCGCAAGAGTGTTGCGGCCGGAAGCCGCCCCCACGCTTCTGATGACGCTCGAGCAGCGACTCGCCGCATTTGACGCCATGGGGGTCAAGGCTGCCATGGTGCTGCAATTCGATGCCGAGCTGGCGAAAGTCAGCGCCGAAGACTTCGCCAGAATATTTCTGGTGGATGCCTTGCGGGCGAAAGCCGTATTAGTTGGCGACAACTTTCGCTTCGGAAATCGCCAGGGCGGCGATGTGAAGTTGCTCCAGGAAATTGGCGCGCGCTCGGATTTTGAAGTCCAAATCGTCCCTCCGGTAGTTGAAAACGGCCTGATCGTCTCCAGCACCGCGGTTCGACAAGCTTTGCGCGAAGGCCGCGTTGAGGATGCCGAACCCCTGCTCGGCCGGCCTTTCTCGCTAAAAGGCGAAATTCGCCCCGGCACGGGACAGGGACGAAAACTCATTGTGCCGACTCTAAATCTCCTTACCGAGCAAGTGACTCTGCCGAAAAATGGGGTCTATGCGACCGCTAGTGTACTCGGCCCCAAAATATATTGGTCCGTCACAAACGTTGGCTTGCGACCTACCTTTGACGGTCAACAGTTGGCCATTGAATCGCACCTCTTCGACTTCTCAGAGCAATTGACCTCCGGCAAAATGGAAGTAATATTCCTCAAGCGCCTGCGCGACGAGCAGAAATTTTCCGGCCCGGAAGCCTTGCGCGCGCAAGTTCTAAAAGATATTGAGCGAGCAAAAAGCGTAGTGACGACAAGTTCTTAAACTAGCGCTCCAAGGCTGGTTGATTCGCCCGATAGGAAAAGAAATGGAAAACAAAGAAGTCGCCAGAATTCTCCGCGAGACAGCGCAACTGCTCGAGATTGACGGTGCCGTTATTGGCCGTTACCGCAGCTACGAAAAAGTGGCGGAGCTCCTTTACAGCCTGCACGAACGCATCGAAGACATTTGCAAGGATCCCAAGAAGCTTCGCGAACTGCCTGGCGTCGGCGAGAACATGGCCGAGCATATCTGCGAAATCCTGAAAACCGGCGATTATGCGTTGCGCCAAAAGCTTTTGAAGAAATATCCTGCTTCCCTGCTGGATTTGCTGCGTTTGCAATCGCTCGGCCCCAAGAAAGTTTTGTTCCTGTGGGAGACCTTCCAGGTCTGCACCATCGAAGGCGTCGAAAAATTGGCTCGTGGAGGCAAGCTGCAAGACCTGCCCGGCTTCGGCGAAAAGAGCGAGCAAAATATTTTGAAGGCCACCGAATCGGCCAAGCGCTCATCGGGCCGCTTCAAAATCAGTACCGCGGAAGACGAAGCGCAAAAGTTCTCTGCTTACATTACAAACGCGGAATTGTCGAAAGCTGCCGCGGCCATCGAGTCTGTCACCGCCGCTGGTTCCCTGCGGCGCGGCCGCGACACCATAGGCGACGTCGATCTGCTCGTGACCATGCGCCCGGGCCGCGAAAAGCAAAAAGACGTCGATGCCGTCGCCGATCACATACTGAAATACCCCGGCATCGATCAGACCCTCGCCCACGGAGAAAATAAAGTAAGCGTTCTACTCGGCAACGGCCTCCAGGTGGACGTCCGCATGCTCGCCAAAGAAAATTTCGGCGCCGCGCTGCTCTATTTCACCGGCTCGAAAGCCCACAACGTCGGACTCCGCGGCCGCGCCCTCGACATGGGCTGGACGCTGAATGAGTATGCGCTCACCACCGTAAAAGGCGGCAAGGTTGTCGCCGGTAAAACGGAAGAGGAAATTTACGCCAAGCTAGGCCTGGATTACATCGAGCCCGAGTTGCGCGAGATGACCGGCGAAGTCGAGGCCGCCGAAAACCACAAGTTACCTCAGCTTTTAAAGCTCGCAGACATTCGGGGCGACCTTCAGATGCACACTACCGCCTCCGATGGCCGTAATTCCATTGAAGAAATGGGTGAAGCCGCCAAGAAATTGGGCTACGAATACATCGCGCTCACGGACCATTCCAAAGCCGTCACTGTCGCGAATGGCATGGACGATAAGCGCACGCTTGCTCAGATCAAGAAAATTCGTGCCGCTCAGGAACGCGCCCCCGGAATCCGACTGCTCGCCGGTATCGAGGTTGACATTTTGAAAAATGGTTTGCTCGATCTGTCCAATGAAGTCCTAGCCCAACTCGACGTCGTTGTCGCGTCCATCCATTCGTTCATGAATCTCGACCGCGAGGCCATGACCGACCGCATTCTCGCCGCTATCGAGAACCCTTACACTCAAATACTCGCCCATCCTACCGGTCGTTTGCTTCTGCGCCGTGAATCCTTCGCGTACGACGTGGAAAAAGTTCTCGACGCGGCAAAGAAAAATGGCGTCGCCGTCGAGTGCAATGCCTATCCAGACCGCCTCGATTTCAATGATGTCCACCTGCGCATGGCCCGCGAGCGCGGCGTAAAGGTTGTGATCTCCACCGACGCGCACAGCACAACCCACTTCGGTATGATGAAGTACGGCGTAATCACCGCTCGCCGCGGCTGGCTCGAAAAGAAACACGTGCTCAACACTCTGCCGCTGACTGAGTTCCTGGCCGCACTCAGGCCTAAGCCCGCCGGAGCGGTCTCAAAGACTGTAAAGAGCAAGTCCGCCTGATTTCGCGCATAGTTTTGAACCAACTTACGGAACATTTGGAACTGGAGCTGCGTATCTCATAACGAAACACGGTTAAGTAGCCATGACCGAACGGAGACGCACATGAACCGAACATTTCTCGCAGGACTTTTTGTCACCATGACCTTTGCGGCTATTGCAGCCACCCCCGCGCGCGCTGACGACTGGTCAAAAAGTTATCAAATTAGCAGCCGCGCCGATCTGCGCGTCTCCACCGACGACGGCGACGTAACTATTATCGGCTCCAGTCAAAGACAAATTGACGCCCACGTCACCACCCAGGGCTACAAAATCGGATCAAGTGACGTTCGCATTGAAGAAAGCCAGAATGGCGATCATGTTGTTATCAGCGTCAAGATGCCTCACTTCGGCTGGTCTTTCTTTGGCGGCCGACACAAGTCGGTAAAGGTTGAACTGCATGTCCCGCGCGACTTGGATGTTGACGTCGAAACCAGCGACGGGGATGTGTCCGCCCAGAACGTTTCAGGCCATGTTCACTTCAGCACCGGCGATGGCAACATCGCTGCCACAGAAACTCGTGGCGACGTCCGCATGCACACGGGCGACGGCCGCATCGAAGGCGCCGGATTCGATGGCGCTCTTGACGCAAACACTGGCGACGGCAACATGCGCATCGCCGGACGCTTCGATTCCCTTTCGCTGAAGACAGGCGACGGCAACATCGAAGCAGAGGTTGCCAACGGTTCAAAAGTGGCAAGCACTTGGACCATTCGCTCAGGCGATGGCCACATCAATATGCGCATAGCGACAGATCTAAATGCCAACGTCGAAGCCCGCACCGGCGACGGATCGATCACTCTCGATGTACCGAATTTCGCCGTGTCCGGCTCGTTGAGCCACTCCTCGGTTCACGGAAAATTGAATGCAGGCGGCGGCACGCTCTCCGTTAGCTCCGGAGATGGCTCGATCCATCTCGAAAAGTTATAGGATTCCCTCTGTGTGGCTGATCAAGAGCAGCAAGGACTTTCCACTGCGTTCCGCAAAGAGAAAAGGTTGGGTCGAACCTGACACAACGCGTCCAAGCTGTTTTCCGGTTAGTAGTTTGAAATCATTAACATACTGGCTTGGACCGATTGGAACTTTCCGTGCCTTACCCTTCTCTGGGCGCGGTCGTTAAATGCCTAAGGTAGGTAGAAATGCTTCCGTTCATGATGATGGCAGTTCTCGCTCTTCTGGCATTCCTGTGTATTTCGCACGCTATCACTTCATTGACGCGTCGCCCGCGTCAGCCGCGTCCCGATCCACCCTCGGGTAACCCACGCGAAGGCGCTGCGGCAAAATAATCTAGCTTGTGAGATCCGCGCGCGTCTGACCGTTTTCGTTCGCTGGTCTGTGCGCGCTGATTCGGTTTGCAAAAACACCGGCATTGCCGCATCATAAGATGTTTTATTTCTCGCGTTTACCGCCGATATCGTCTCCACCTCGAAAGAGATTCGGTTTCGCATCGCGTGAGTTTGCGACGCGGGAAAATTCGCATTGACTGGGGGAACTTGAATGCGCAGGCCCGTAAATATTGCTTCGCCCAAGGGACGGCTGGGCGTTCTCACACCGGGAATGGGAGCTGTAAGCACGACCTTCATGGCCGGTGTCGAACTGGTGCGTCGCGGCCAGTCCGCGCCTGTCGGCTCGCTAACGCAGCTTGGTACTATTCGCCTTGGCAAACGCACCGAAGGCCGCACGCCGAAGATCAGCGAGTTCGTTCCGCTCGCCAAACTCGACGACATTGTTTTCGGTGGTTGGGATGTTTTCCCGGACGACGCGTATCAAGCCGCCTCCAAAGCCGGAGTGCTGGACGCTAAGGACCTGTCCAAAGTCCAAAAGTTCCTGAAGACCATCAAGCCAATGAAGGCTGCCTTCGATCAGCACTACGTCAAAAATCTTTCTGGTCCTAACGTCAAAAAAGCCAAAAACAAATTCGAGCTTGCCGAACAACTTCGCGAAGACATCCGCAATTTCAAAAAGAAAAGCAAAGCCGACCGCCTGGTAATGGTCTGGTGCGGCTCTACCGAAATATTTCTGAAGCCCGAAGCCGTGCATAAAGATTTGAAATCCTTCGAGAAAGGCATGCGCGCAAACGATCCTGCGATCGCACCCTCCATGCTGTACGCCTACGCGGCTATTAGCGAAGGTGTTCCCTTTGCCAACGGCGCGCCGAATCTTACCGTGGACATCCCGGCCCTCGAGGAGTACGCAAAGGCAAAAGAAGTCCCTATCGGCGGCAAAGATTTCAAGACCGGCCAAACTTTGCTGAAGACCATCCTGGCTCCCGGCTTCAAAGCCCGCATGCTGGGTTTGAATGGCTGGTTTTCAACCAACATCCTCGGCAATCGCGACGGCGAAGTCCTCGACGATCCCGGCTCATTTAAAACCAAGGAAGAATCCAAACTCGGCGCTCTCGAATATATTTTACAGCCCAATCTTTATCCGGATCTTTACGGCAAGATTCACCACAAGGTCCGCATCAATTACTATCCTCCGCGCGGCGACAACAAAGAGGGCTGGGACAACATCGATATCTTCGGCTGGCTGGGCTATCCCATGCAGATCAAAGTCGATTTTCTCTGCCGCGATTCGATTCTCGCAGCGCCGATCGTGCTCGACCTCGCGCTTTTCTTTGATCTCGCGAAGCGCGCCGGCATGCGTGGCATCCAGGAATGGCTCAGCTTCTATTTCAAATCGCCGATGTGCGCCAGGGAGTTGTATCCGGAGCACGATCTCTTCATTCAATCCATGAAGCTGAAAAACACCCTGCGCTGGATGATGGGCGAAGATCTGATCACTCACCTCGGCGCCGAATACTACGACTAAATAATTGCCTGGGGAGATAAAATGCGAATTGCGTTTCGCAAGGTTCGTAACGCTGCATTTTTTCTAGCAATTCTGATGACGATTACTCTGCCCTCCGTCTCTGCAGCAGCTAGTGGAACCGGGCCGAAGTTTGAAATCGCGTTCCCGCGTGCACGCAGCGCGCAGCCTCTCGACGGACGCTTGTTGCTCTTGCTTTCCACTGATCCTTCCGAAGAGCCACGCATGCAAATCAATATTTCACCGAACACGCAGATGGTGTTTGGCATCGACGTCGATGGATTGGCGCCCGACAAAATCGCCGTCGTTGACGCAGAAGCCTACGGCTATCCCGTGCGTAGCTTGCGCGACGTGAAGCCTGGCGAATATTACGTGCAGGCTGTGCTTCATCGTTACGAAACATTCCATCGCAGTGATGGTCACACGATAAAACTCCCCATGGATCGCGGCGAAGGACAACACTGGAATATTGCTCCGGGCAATCTGTATAGCAAGCCCCGGAAGATTATTCTCGGCGCCGATGCTTCGTTCAAGATTACCCTCGATCAGGAAATTCCCCCTATTCCTACCCCTGCCGACACCAAATACATCAAGCACGTAAAGATTCAAAGCGACCTGCTAACTAAATTCTGGGGGCGCCCGATGTTTTTGGGTGCAAACATTTTGGTGCCGGAAGGATTTGACGAGCATCCCGAAGCGCACTACCCCATGGCTGCGAACGAAGGTCACTTCCCTGATGACTTTGAAGGCTTTCGTACCGAACCGCCCGACCCAAATCTGAAACCCGATTACAGCGAGCGTTTTCACATTGCCGGTTACAACCGCATACAACAGGAAGAAGCCTATAAATTCTACAAACAGTGGATTAGCCCGGGCTTCCCCAGGATTCTGGTTGTAGAAATCCAACACGCAAACCCGTATTACGACGACTCCTACGCGGTTAATTCCGCGAACCTCGGCCCCTACGGCGATGCCATCGAAACGGAGCTGATTCCCTACATCGAAAAGAAATTTCGCGGACTAGGGCAAGGCTGGGCACGTTTCCTCTACGGCGGATCAACGGGCGGTTGGGAATCTCTCGCCGTCCAAATGTTTTATCCCGATCATTACAACGGCGCCTTCATCGCCTGCCCCGATCCCATCGATTTCCGTGCCTTCACTACTATCGATCTTTACAAGGACAAGAACGCGTTTTATATCGAAGGCCCGCACAAAAAAATCCTTCAACCGGGGACGCGCGACTATCTCGGGCATGTGATGGCGACCACCCAAGACATCAATCACTACGAATTGGCGCTCGGTACCAAAACACGTTCCGGAGAGCAATTTGATATTTGGCAGGCGATTTATGGGCCGGTCGGTAAGGACGGTTACCCCCAGCCCATCTTCGACAAAGAAACGGGCGAAATTTATCCGGAGGTAGCAGCGTACTGGCGAGAGCACTACGATCTTCGCTATATCCTGGAACGGGACTGGGCCACTCTCGGCCCCAAGGTTCAGGGTAAGTTACATATTTATTGCGGCAGCGCCGATACCTACTTCCTCAATGATGCCGTTTATCTGATGGAAGATTTTCTCAAGAGCACAACGAATCCGCCGTACGACGGCGAAGTAAAATACGGAGATCGCGCCGAGCACTGCTGGAACGGAGATCCCACCCTTCCAAATTATCTCTCCCGCCTGCATTACAACACAATGTATCTGCCGAAAATCCTGGATCGCATCGCAAAGACGGCCCCGCCCGGCGCAGATTTGACCAGCTGGCGTTATTGAAGTCCGCCCGTCGCCTCGAGCTCTGCTAAAGATAGAGTCCCGGCAAATTCGCCAGGACTTTTTCATTGTTAACTGAATCTTCGGCTTTCGTTCCGCGTCCCGTCTAAAACAAGTTCCAAAGGAACTGGTTGTACACTTCGTGGTGATATTGAACTTCCGGCGCTTTCACGAAAGTTCCGAGCAGCCGAGCGCAACGGTCCGCGGAAGCCTGCTTTAATTCAACGTAACGATGCTTCACGTCTTCGCCCAGCAGTTCCGTGGTCCATTTCGACTTACGGAAATCATCGAGGGCGGTATATATGTTGTCCGGCAGATAGCGCTCAGCCTGTCTCAGATTCTTGAGCTTGGCAGCTTCACCTTCCAGACCGGTGCGAAATAGCGCGTACATCACCATGTAGGGATTTGCGTCCGGTGCAACCGAACGAAACTCCACGCGCATGCTTCTTTCGTTCCCGATCGGAATACGAATCATCGAGCCGCGGTCCACCGCCGACGCTTTAATCTGATTCGGAGCTTCGAAATGTGGATCCAGCCGCCGGTACGCGTTCACGCTGGAGTTCATGATCAAGCAGATGTCGTTGCCGTACGTCAGCACGCGGTCCACAAACGTCCATCCAAGTTTGCTGAGTTTTTCTTCGCCTTTGGCATCCCAAAAAAGATTTTTCCCGCCTTTGCTGATCGAGATGTTGGTATGCATCCCGCTTCCGTTCACCCCCACCACCGGCTTCGGCAGAAAGCTCGCAGTGAAACCCATCTTGTTCGCGACCTGCCGGCAAATCAGCTTGTATAGCTGAATCTGGTCAGCCGCGGCCACCACTTCTCCGTAGCTGTAATTTATTTCGAATTGCGACGGCGCAACCTCCGGATGATCCTTTTCGTTTTGAAATCCCATCGCGCGCTGAACTTCGGCGGTCGTGTCAATGAACGTGCGCAGTGGATCGCCCGGAAGCGAATGATAGTAACCGCCGGTGTTCACATAGTCGAATTTACCGGTTTCGTAATAGCGGCGCTCGGCGTCCGCGCCGTTGAACAGAAACCCTTCGATCTCGTTTGCAGCGTTCAGCGTATACCCTTCCGCTTTGTGCTGCCCGTCCGCAAATCCTTTCAGCACGCCGCGCATATCCGCGCTGTAAGGTGTCCCGTCCTTGTCGATTACGTGGCCAAACACCAAAACTTTGCCCGACCCGAAAATGTCAGCCGGCGCCCAATAAAATGCGCTCCAATCCATCGTTAGGCGCAGATCGCTCTCGCGCTGTGCTGTAAAACCACGGATCGACGACCCATCAAACGTCAAATTGTCCCAACTCTTGATTAGAAATTTCTTGTCGTAGTCCAGCATATGCAGGCGGCCTTCCAGGTCGCTGAACAGAACGGTCACCGCCTTGATGCGCTTTTCGTCCGTGAGATACTTGAGCCGTTCTTCTTGAATCTTGCCCGCCGGAGCGCGATTCTTCCGCGCCTCTTTCGCTTCCAAATTCATTTCTTCCAGTTCATCGTATGGAATTGCTAAAAAATTTCGCAGCTCGCTAGTCATGTCTCTCCTCGAGATAAAAGTAAACCGTGCCTTGTAGCTGGATTGTTCGGTGGCTCCGCATTAGCGCAGTAGGGTATCGCGCCGGGATTCCAAGCGTCAAACCCAAAAACGACGTTTCATCGAAAGGATATTGTTATCGCCACAATAAAAAAATGTTTGTTCCCGCCGTACGGTTGGCAAACCCTGGAGGTTACCCACCCGAGAGACCTGCTGTTTATGCCCGCGCGGAGGTGAACAAAGTCGCAGCCAAGCTCGGTCCCACACTCGCCCTGAAGTTAGCGCCGTTCTTAGTGCTTAAATCGCCCAATCAACTCCGCTCTCGTCAGGATGTGCCCCTTCATCGCCGCGTCAAGCTCTTCCCTTTTCGCGTTCGGTTTGAGATTCGTCTTCGCATCCAAAGCATACAGCTTGAAGAAATAATGGTGCGCCGGCCCACCGCGCTCCGGACACGGTCCCGTGTAGCCTGACTTTCCACGCACATTTTTCCCCTGCATTGATCCGTCTGGCAGCTTCTTGCTGGTGGGAACGCCCTCGGGCAGCGAACTTGTACCCGCCGGCACATCATAGATCATCCAATGCGTCACCGTGCCCTTCGGAGTGTCCGGGTCATCCATAATCAACGCGAATGCTTTCGTCGCCGCTGGGGCATCCATCCAAGCCAGAGCCGGAGAAACATTCGCCCCGTCGCAACTATACTTGGGCGGAATGTCCGCATCGGCCTCAAATGACGAGCTGGTCAGCTTCAGAACCGGCCCGTTCTCTTTCTGCTGAGCTTCCTGGGCCCAGGTAACTAGCCCAAACACCAAGCAGCACACTGCCGCGGCCTTATGCCTCGAAACGATATTCAAACATGGCGTCTTCAACATTCACCCCCTAAGGCCAATATGGCTGATTGATTGCAATCGCGTCACTCTTGTAGATATCCGTTCGAGCCTTACAATTACAGCATTCTAATTTATTTCTGAGGTCCGCATATATGTTTGAAACATTTCAGCGCTGCGAATATTCCATCTCCACCGACCCAGCCCGCTTCGATCTCAACGCAATCCACTCCTACCTCGTCCGCGCCTACTGGTGCGAAAACATTCCGCGCCAAACAGTCGAACGTGCCATCGCAAATTCGTTGTGCTTTGGATTATTCCACGGCAAAGATCAGGTCGGCTTCGCGCGTATAATTACCGACTCCGCCACGTATGCCTACCTCTGCGATGTTTATGTTTTCGAAGATCATCGCGGGAAAGGTTTAGGCAAATGGCTAATGGAGTGCGTGATGGCGCATCCAGCATTGCAAGGCTTGCGACGCTTCACCCTCGCAACCCGTGACGCTCACCGCCTATATCGCCAATTCGGCTTCCGCGAGCTCAGCAAACCCGAATCAATGATGGAAATTCTGCGTCCCGACATTTATCAAAAACCTGCGAGTTAGCGAGCCGAATTTTCTTAATCAGTGCGCCCAGATTTTCGCCGCGTCTGTCTCAAACGGATAGACGTGTACCATCCAGTTGAAAACCAATGGAAGCCACCGCCCACCCGCAGCATCGCAAGCATCCGCAGTAGCAATGGACCCCTTCAATCCGAATTCTTTCCAATTTGCTTGGCTGATCGGGGTTCCCCTCGGCGGGAAGCAAAGGTTTACGTGCTCGTGCCATCGCGCAACACTGAGCGGGACGCGCTCGTTCAATTCTTCTTCCGAGAATTTCTTCGGAGCCGTGTACATCGCCCCTTTCAACTCATATCCATCCCCGACTTTTTTGTATAGCAATGAAGTCGGATGCGCAGGGTTGAAAACAAATTGCGCCTCCGCCGCGTAGCGATAATTCGTGAAGTGATAAATGTCTTGCGGAACTTGTGGACCGAAAATTTTGAAGCCATCGTCCAAAGCCTTGTGGTAGTCCTTGTACTCTTCCATCGTTGGCCGCAGTTTTTCCAGAATTTGTTCAGCGCGCTGTTCATCCCCCGGCTGCGGCTTACGCAAATCCGTCATTCGCATATGCGGACCCATGCCCATATGCATGTCCGACATCTCATCATTCGCCGCTGCCCCCGGGGAATTGGGACTATCGTCGCGCTGCATTTCGCTCATATCCATTCCAGGCATATCCGATTTCGGAGGTGCGCTCTGGGCTTGATTTTGTTTTTGAGCCTGATTCTGCTGAGCGCCTATCCGCGATATGAACAGCCCCGCCAATACCGCCGTGAGAACAATCATCCAATAAATCTTTTTCATGACTTTCCCCTCATTCCTATCATCCCGATAAAACACTCAGGAAGGAACTATTTCTCTATGGCTCGTAACTTATTGGCAACAATGGGCCTCGCGACGTCCGCGCGAAGCAGAATCTCGTTCGCAAACCTGCCGATTTAGGCTGTGTTCGCTTCTTTTTCTATCACCCAGTCTCCTTCAAGACTCAACACGGTTGTGTTAATGTTGGGGGTCGTCTATTGCTGACAATTCATACCTCACCGGCGCGCTGTATCACCCAAACGGAGTCGTGAAAAAATGAAAGCTTCCTACAACGGTGTCGCCGTACCGCCCAACGGCAAACCGATCGAATACACCGCAGACCGCGCTTTCAATGTCCCCGATCGCCCCATCATTCCCTACATCGAAGGTGACGGCACCGGCCGTGACATTTGGAAGGCATCCAGCCAGGTTTTCGATGCCGCGGTGGCGAAATCCTATGGCGGCAAACGCAAAATCGAGTGGCTGGAAGTTTTCGCCGGCGAAAAAGCCTATAAGAAGTTTAACGATTGGCTCCCGGCCGATACCGTGGAGGCCCTTCGCGATTTCCGCGTCGCCATAAAAGGCCCGCTCACCACTCCAGTCGGCGGTGGGATCCGTTCACTCAACGTAACTTTGCGCCAGGTCCTCGACCTTTATGCCTGCGTTCGCCCCGTGCGCTATTTCGAAGGAGTGCCGTCCCCCGTTCGAAACCCCGAACGAATGAACGTCGTTATCTTTCGCGAAAACACCGAAGACGTTTACGCCGGAATCGAATGGCGCTCCGAAACGCCTGCGGCAAAACGCCTGATCGACTTCCTGAATCTTGAAATGTTGAAAGATACCCAGAAACAAGTCCGCGCGGATTCCGGCATCGGCATTAAACCGATCTCGCCCACCGCAACGAAACGCCTGGTGCGCGCCGCGATACAACACGCCATGGAAGAAAAACGACGCGTAGTCACGCTCGTTCACAAAGGCAACATCATGAAGTTCACCGAGGGCGCGTTTCGGGATTGGGGCTACGAGCTTGCCACTCAGGAATTTCGCGCCCACGTCGTCACCGAGCGCGAAAGCTGGATTCTCGGTAACAAAGATGGCGATCCCAATCTAAACCCTGAGCAAATCGCCGAGATGATCGAGCCCGGTTTCGAGAACGCCACCGAAGATTTTAAAGAGCGCATCACCGCCGAGGTGAAGGCCACTCTCGCAACTCTTTGGAGCTCTCACGGCGGCGGCCAATGGAAACAAAAAATTTTAATTAACGACCGCATCGCGGATTCTGTCTTTCAGCAGGTGCTCACGCGCGCCGACGAATACCAGGTCTTCGCCACGCCCAATCTAAATGGCGACTATTTGTCCGACGCTTGCGCCGCTCAAGTCGGCGGTCTTGGAATGGCTCCCGGTGCGAATATCGGTGACGGCTGTGGCGTCTTCGAAGCTACCCACGGCACCGCGCCGAAATATGCCGACAAAGATGTGATTAATCCGAGTTCCGTGATGCTCTCCGGAGTGATGATGCTCAATTTTATGGGCTGGCGCGAGCCCGCCAAGCTCATCGAAGAAGGAATCGCGCGGACCATTCAAGATAAGCGCGTAACCTACGATTTGGAACGCATGATGCCCGGAGCCACTCGGCTGAAAACTTCCGAGTATGCCGCGGCCATCATCGACAATATGCAAGCCTCGTCAGTCGCAGCGCGCTAGACTTGAAATCAACGCACAAGGAGATTTTCTGAATGCGTAACAAAGTTACCGTAGTCGGCGGCGGGTTTGTCGGGTCCACAACGGCGCAGCGTATTCATGACGCCGGACTCGCCGACGTCGTTCTCACCGATATTTTGGAAGGCGCGCCCGCCGGCAAAGCTCTCGATATGGCGGAGTCCGCACCGATTTTCGGCAGCAATGCGCGCGCAACCGGGATTTCCACCGGAGGAGGAGATTACAAGGAAACCGCCAGCAGCGACATTATCGTGATCACCGCTGGCTTTCCGCGCAAGCCCGGCATGAGCCGCGATGATTTGCTGAAAGCGAACTACGATGTGATTAAGGCTGTCGTCGAGGCAGTCGTAAAGCTATCGCCAAACGCCATTTTAATTATGGTTACAAATCCGTTGGATGCTATGGCCCACGCCGCGCTCAAACTCAGCAAATTCCCCAAACATCGCGTCATCGGCATGGCCGGCGTTCTGGATTCCGCGCGCATGAGCGCCTTCGTCGCCGCGGAACTCAACGTTTCGGTAGAAAATGTTACGTCGTTCGTTCTGGGCGGCCATGGCGACGACATGGTTCCTCTGGTTCGTTACTCCACTGTGGCTGGAATTCCTCTCCCCGCTCTTTTGTCCAAGGAAAAAATTGACGCGATCGTAACTCGCACCCGTAAAGGTGGCGCGGAAATTGTCAACCTGTTAAAGACAGGTTCAGCCTATTACGCTCCTTCTGCCGCTGTCTTCGAAATGGTGGATGCGATATTGAAGGACAAGAAAAAAATCCTGCCGTGCGCCGCATACCTTGAAGGTGAATACGGAATGAAAGACCTGTTCGTGGGTGTGCCGGTAAAGCTCGGCGCGAAAGGCATTGAGCAAATTATAGAAATTAAGCTCGAGCCAGATGAAAAAGCGGCACTGCAGAAGTCTTCCGACTCTGTTCGCGAACTGGTTACAGTGCTAGGTCTTTAGAAGAGCGCGAAACAACCATGGGACTCTTCCCTAAAGATCGGAAAGCGCGGAACTCTCCAGGAGACGACGTCGCAAATGTTCTGAGAACCGATGGCGGAGCAGTCTCTCATCGCGTCACAAAAGACCTGGAGCGCTCCGAGACGCTTGCCAGCATGCTGGCCCACAGTCGCGCATCACGCACCGTGGAAGTGGCCGACCTGCTCGCCGGCATGTATATATATGAGTGGGAGAACCTCTCGAAATTCTGGGAGCAGCAGGACGAAGTCGAGACCTTTCTTCAGCAGATTTGCCGCATCAGCCCGCAGCGCTGGCACCATTGGATCGAGTTTTACGATCAGCAGCGCCATACAAAAGGGCCGCGCAAAATCTGGCCATTGCCGAAAGGCCTGAAGCCCGCAAAAGGAAGCACCGGTCAGCCTGACGGAAATTTCCTGGTAAGATCAGCGGAACTGCAAAACGTTTTAAAGACTGCCGAGGAGCTTTCGCCCGCGCGGGACTTTGTGGATGGCCGAGCAATTCCAATCCTGACCTGCGAATGTGTCCTGCTGGCTATCGCCAAGAAAACCGATTCAGAAATCGGCCACCGCCTGGTTGCCACCGGATTGAATGTCACCCGCCTTGAACAATCCGCGCGTAACCCCAAACACGCCCCCAAACATTAGCGGTTGCGCGACGGACGATCAGATCATCATTTTGAAATTCGGCCACAGTATCGCCAGGGGTGCGCCAGGCTTGCCGCAGATATACACGTGAATGCCCTGCTCGGAAGGCATAGCGTATTGGTCAGTGATGGTCGCAACGAGCCGCGCCTCGCCGAAAAAATTCGCATAGCGATCCGCGTTTTCGCCAAAAAGAATCACGCAATCCCCGGAATAGCCGCGCGGCCCCCATAGATAATAGTTATTGTGTCCGCTGATCGCCTTTGGCAATCCGAGCGGCGGGCCATAGTAGTCAATCGCGCCCGCCTCGCCATAGTTCCCCGCCAGGATCGCGCAGCTTCGCTGCTCCGCCTCTGGGAGCGTGTGATAAACGCGGGCAACAGTCGCGGCCATGTTGTCCCAACCAAACATATCAGCATAAAGCTGTGGCAACTCGACGGTAGCGTCACGCTCCATTTTAACCGTGCGCGAATAAGGTAGTATTTGCGAGTAGCGAACAAAACTATCCACGGGCAGCAGTGGAACTCCAAATGGCAACGAGACCACTCCGGCGATCAAGAGAATCCCGCAGTAAACCCAAGCTAGCCAGCGCCGCCGTTGCGCGGCGAAAATCAAATTCTCCAGCGCCACACCTCCAGCACCGATTAAGATCGGATAAATCGGCAGCGGGTAATAAGTCTTGCCGTGTAGCGAGATAAAGATCGCCATCACGATCAGATAAGCCCATCCGAACAATCGAAACCGCTTCCCGTCAGGCGCTGCAAAAAGCCAAACAATTCCAGCGAGCCACACAGGCAACTGAACCGGCTGCAAGAACAAAACCTGTTCGAAAAAGAATCGAAACGGCCCGACCGGATAGTTTTTGTATTCCTGCCCAGCGCGCACCACCTGGATTTGCGGCCAGCCGTGTCTCGCTTCCCAGATTAAATTCGGCAGGAACAGAGCCAGTGCAAGAGCACCACCAATCCAAATCCACTTCGAAAACAGCAACCGTCTTTGGTCTGAAATCAACAAACCGACGACGATTGCAAATCCAAAAACCAGCATAGTGTGTTTATTTTCCAGCCCGATTCCAGCAACCGCGCCAAACAGTACCCACAACGAAGGAGATCCGCCTTTCGCGATATGGACCACGATCAAGGCGGATAAGGTCCAAAACAAAGGCTCGAACGCGTTCATAGAAAGAAAGCTGTCAAACGCCAGATAGGCTGGGGCAAATAGCGTCGCAAGAGCAGCAAGGAATTGCGCGAAGAGTCCGCCTCCGAACTCACGGGCAATCCAGCCTGCAAGAAAAACTACCGCCGCGCCCGCAAGTGCAGGCAGCAATCGCACGTCAAACATTGAATTCCCGAAAACGTGGCGCGCGAACCAGGAGATCAGCGCGATGAGCGGTGGCTGGTCAACGTAACCCCAGGCCAGGTGCTCGCCGCAAGCCATGTAATACAGCTCATCGCGGAACCAGCCGTAATGACTGATCCCCGCAAACTGAATGAGGAGGCGAAGGAGAGAAAGAGAAGAAAGAAGTAAAACGCTCGCACGCATAGACCCGCGCGGCATCGCCCAGTCGATTCCAGAGCGTTGGCCTTGCGATAAAGTCATTTGTCCGTGCGAAACGTGTTTCAGCGATTATTTTGCAGGAGTCGAAACAGTCGCAGACTTGATGCTGTCGAGCTTCGGGAAATGTTTGTCCAGATAAGCTTTCCCTTGATTGGTGATCTGACCTTGGTCCGGGGATTCACCGTATCCGCTGTGAATTTTCTGTACCACGTCCATGCCGCTCGTCACTTGGCCAAAGGGGGAGAAGCCCATGGAATCGAGTTGCGCATTATTCCCGAGATTGATGAATAGTTGCGTGGTACGCGTATTTTTTCCCGCAGTAGCAAACGTCAGAAACCCAGGCCGATTGCTTTGCGAAACAGGATCGTCCTTGATCTTCGCGTCACGCCAGGCTTTATTCACCGTCGGATCCGCGCCCAGCCCGAACTGCACCACGAACCCCGGAATCACGCGAAAGAAACTCGCATCGTCGTAATAACCGGCTTTCACCAGATTATAAAAACGGTCGGCCCCAAGCGGGGCCCATTCTCGATTCACGCGAATCACAAAATCGCCCTTGGTAGTCGAGAATTTTGCGTCAAATACGTCCGGCGCTTTTTCCGTCAGATTCTCGGGATGCAGCAAATTTTGATTCGTGGTCATTATTTTTCCTATTATTTCGGCGCGGCAGCAGCGGACTTATGCGTCGCGCTGGCGGCGGGTGCAGCAGCAGGCGAAGTGATTTTCGCCGACTTGATGCTGTCGAGTTTGGGAAAATTCTTCTGAAGGTAGGCGTTACCCTGATTCGTAATCTCGTCTTGATGATTTGTTGGCTGGTCCGCGTAACCTCCGTACAGGCTCTGAACCACATCCATGCCCGAGATTATCTTGCCAAATGGAGCGAAGCCTTGCCCGCTATGATCGAGCGCGGCATTGTCGCCCAGGTTGATAAAGACTTGTGTCGAGCGCGAATTCGGACTGCCCGTTTGCGCAAACGTGATGGTTCCCGCGGCGTTGCTCTGCGTTACCGGATCGTCCTTAATCGTGGCTTCTTCCCAGGCTTTGTTGATCGCCGGGCTGCCGGTCAGTCCAAATTGCACGACGAATCCCGGAACCACGCGGAAAAACTCTACTCCTGTGAAATACCCATGTTTGACCAGATTGTAAAAGCGGTCAGCTTCATTCGGCGCCCAAGCGCGCGTAACCTGCACCACAAAATCGCCCTTGGTGGTCGTAAATGTCGCTTCATACACTTCCGGAGCTTTGGCTTTAAGCATGGCCGGATGCAACAACCCGGCGTCGTGTCCGCCGCTCGCCGCCGATTTTTGCGAGGGGGCGGAAGCCTTCATGGCCGGCCCAGGCTGATCTTGTGCGCGCAGTGAAAACGGAATAACTGAAATAATGGCGCAAAGGAAAAATGGTCTAAATCGAGCTACACAATTCTTCACGGCTTTCCTCCCATTTTTTTCGAAGTGTTTTCAACTTCCTGCATCACGCGGAGCGTGTTGCCACCCAGGATTTTTTGAATGTCGCTTTCCGAATAGCCCTTTTCCAATAATGCATTCGTAATTTGCGGCAAGTGCGTAGCGTCTTCCATGCCGTACGGCATATCCGCGCCGTCGAAGTCGGAGCCGAGGCCAACATGATCGGCGCCCACGAGTTTAACAGCATGATCGATGTGATCGATTATTTTCGTCCAATAAACGCGCGGCAGCTTTCCCTGCGCTACATATTCGCGAAGAATCTTGTCCGCTTCAATCAACTGGCAGGCTTCCTGATCTCCACAACGCTTCTTCGTTTCGTTTTCGATTGCTTTCCCAATCTCGGGCGCCGCTTTTTCGGCATCGCGAAATTCCTGGCTCAGAAATCCAATGTGGTAATTAATCTGAATCACGCCGCCCTTTGCCGCCAGTGCTTTGATCATATCGTCGGTCATATTGCGAGGTGCGTCATCCAGCGCGCGGCAAGATGAGTGCGAAGCAATCACGGGAGCCTGGCTTGTCGCGATCACATCGTAAAATGTCTTGTCCGCGATGTGCGATACATCCACCATCACCCCAACGCGATTCATTTCCACCACAACTTGCTTGCCGAAATCCGTCAGTCCGTTGTGGGCCGGCTTGTCCGTCGAAGAGTCGGCCCAATCCGTATTCACCATATGCGTCAACGTCATGTAACGAACGCCGAGCGAGGCAAATTTATCCACGTTCTTCAGGTCGTCGTTAATCATGTGCCCGCCCTCGACGCCCATGAGCACGGCAATCTTGTGCGCGGCAAACGCGCTCCGAACTTCAGCCGCTGTCGTGGCCAGCGCAAGATCGTTCGGATGCAGGGTTACTTGCCGGCGCACTGCTTCAATCTGATCCAGCGCGAGTTGAACGGCCCTGGGCCCTGTAATCGATCCCGGAATGTAAATCGAGAAAAATATTGCGTCTAAGCCGCCGTCGCGCATGCGCGGAATGTCGATGCTCCCGTCGGTGTGGCGCGCGCCGAGATCGAATTTTGGATCGAGCAAACGCTGCGTGGTGTCGTCGTGCGTGTCAATGACGATCGAGCTGAAATGCAAGTCCTTCGCTTTTTGCGAAATGGGCTGCGACTGTGACGGTACGGCGAGAAGTGGCAGAATTCCTCCGAGCGCACAACAAATTGTCAAAATGCAGAATCGATGCATTTATCTCCGTGGATTAGCCAGAAATTTTACGATACGTCTCTTTCAAACGGAATCGAGATTTGACGTTTATCTGGTTGCCCAGATTATTCCCCGCGCAACCACGATTTGACTGCATGCACAAGCACTTCCCCGTTGACCGCAGCCAGCGACTCCGTCAGCGGAATTCCCTTCGGACAAGCCTTCACGCAGTTTTGCGCGTTGTCACATTCAGCGATGCCACCCGGCCCCATCAGCGCGTCAAGCCTCGCCGCCGCATGCATCGCCCCGGTGGGATGCATGTTGAACAGCCGAACCTGGCTCACGATTGCAGCGCCTACAAAACTGTCGTTCGAATTAACTTTGGGACAAACTTCCAGGCAATTCCCGCACGTGATGCAGCGCGAAAGCGGATAGCCTTTCTCCTGCACCGCCGGAGCCATGCGCGGGCCTTCTCCGATGTCGTACGTGCCGTCGATCGGAATCCAGCAACGCGTCCGCTTTAAATCCTCAAACATTTTCGAACGGTCAACCACCAGATCGCGAATCAGGGGAAATTTTGTGAGCGGCTCCAGCCGAATCGGTTTCTCCAGATCGTCCACCAGCGCGGTGCAGGCTTGCCGGGCAGTCCCATTAATCAACATGGCGCAAGCGCCGCACACTTCCTCCAAACAATTCGCATCATAGCTAACAGGAGTGGACTCCACACCGCCGCGAGTGAACGGTCTCTCCGCAATGTCCCGCAGGCATATGATGACGTTCATATGCGGACGATAGCGCAGCTCGTATTCTTCCCAGCGCACGGATTCGTCCGGCCGCTGCTGGCGCTTGATGCGTACGATAAATGTTTTTTCTGCCATGGTGCCTCTTAAAACCTTTTCACTTCCTACGACTTTGCCGTGTACTTGCGCTCGCGCAACGGCAACAGCGACGTATCTACCGGCTCGTACTCGAGAATGATTTTTCCGCTGTTATACCTGGCCTTGGTGGTTTTCAGCCAATTGGCGTCGTCGCGCTCCGGAAATTCCGGCTTGTAGTGCGCGCCGCGAGTCTCGTTGCGTGCGAGCGCCCCAAGCGTGATAACGCGAGCAAGGATCAGCATATTTCCGAGTTCGCGCACGAAGTTTAACGTTTGATTCGCCCACTGCGTGCGGTCCTGGAGGTTGATGCGCGTGAACCGTTCGCTCAGTTCGTCGAGCTTCACTAAAGTTTTTTCCAGATTGGCGTTATAGCGAATCACCGTGACGTTTTCCGTCATGATGTCGCCCATCTCGCGCCATATCGTGATCGGATTTTCCGTCCCCTTGTGTTGATTCAACAAAGCGTCGGTGATGTCTTGCTGCCGCACGCGTTCGCGCTCGAAGATGGCCGCTGAAACGCTCTCGCATCCGGTTTCAAGTCCGCGAGAATACTTCACTGCCGCAGGCCCAGCCAGCATTCCGCCGTAAATACACGAAACCAGCGAGTTCGCGCCCAGCCGGTTCGCGCCGTGATACTGGTAATCGCATTCACCCGCCGCGTATATTCCCGGAACGTTGGTCGCTTGATCCTCGTTGTCAACCCACAGCCCGCCCATGGTGTAGTGCATGGCCGGAAAAACTTTCATGGGCTCGACGTGCGGGTCCACTCCCACAAATTTTTCGTAGATCTCCAAAATGCCTTCGAGCTTCCGGTCGAGAACTTCGCGCGGAATGTGCGTGACGTCGAGATAAACCGCTGGTTCCCCAACCAGCCCCATTTTCAGCTCGAAGACGATTTTGTGGATGGCGCGGGTAGCCACGTCGCGTGGAACCAGATTGCCGTACTTCGGATACCATTCCTCCAAAAAGTAAAAACGCTCGCTTTCCGGAACGTCTTTTCCGCGTCGCGTATCGCCTGCCTGTTTCGGTACCCAAACGCGGCCGCCTTCTCCGCGCGCGGATTCGCTCATCAAACGGCACTTGTCTTCGCCGGGGATCGCAGTTGGATGAACCTGTATGAACTCGCCGTTCGCGTAGTACACGCCTTGTTGAAATAGCGCAGATTGCGCAGAGCCGGTGCAGACGACGGAGTTTGTGGAGCGCCCGAATACCGCGCCGATTCCTCCGGTGCAGAAAATCGCCGCATCGCATGGAAAAGTCCGTATCTCCATCGTCTTCAAATCCATTACGCAGATACCGCGGCAAACACCGCCGTCATCAAGAACTGCCGACAGAAATGTCCAACCCTCGAATTTCTTAACTTTGCCTTCTGATTCGAAGCGCCGCACCTGCTCATCAAGTGCGTAAAGCAATTGTTGGCCGGTGGTCGCGCCTGCAAAAGCCGTCCGATGGAAAAGTGTTCCGCCAAACCGACGGAAATCCAGCAAGCCTTCCGGCGTGCGGTTGAACATCACGCCCATGCGGTCCAGCAAGTCGATAATCGCGGGAGCGGCGTCGCACATTCCCTTCACTAGCGGTTGATTGGCGAGAAAATCGCCGCCGTAAATCGTGTCGTCGAAATGTTTCCAGGTCGAATCGCCTTCGCCCTTCAGGTTTTTCGCAGCGTTAATGCCGCCCTGCGCGCACACCGAATGCGAGCGTTTTACGGGAACGATCGAAAATAAATCGACAGGAACGCCAGACTCCGCCACGCGGATTGTCGCCATCAAGCCGGCTAAACCGCCGCCCACTACTATAATTTTAGGTACCGTCATTGAACGTAGCCACCGAGAGGAAACCAAGCGTAGTGAAATCCGAGTACGATAACGATTCCCGCGAGCGTGCACGACACGCCCACCAGCGCCCCAACCCAGCCAGCCGCGCGTTGCGCTTTAGGAGTGATCGCAATTCCCCACTTGCAGGCAAAATTCCAAAGCCCGTTGCCCAAATGGAACGAACACGCGACGACTCCGATAATGTACGCGGCCACGTACCACGGATTCGCCATATCCTCGGCTACTCCGGCATAACGTGTGACGCCATGTCCGCCGAATCGCTCGGTGTAAAGGTGCCAGCCGATAAAAATAAAAGCGATCAATCCCGTCCAGCGTTGCAGCACGTACATCCAATTCGACATCCACGGATGGCTCAGCGCGTTGGACTTCCCCTTCGACCATATGTAGAAGCCATAAAGGCTATGGAAGAGTATCGGAATCCAAAGCACCGCCGCTTCCACTACGATACGCCACGGAACGGTTTGCAATTCGCCGGAAACCTGATTGTATTTGTCGATGCTCACCAGAGCATAGCTGTTCGACCAAAGATGATCGAGTAGATAAGCTCCAATGGGAATTACGCCGCTGAGGGACTGCAGTTTGTCCAGAATATAACTTGTTTTAGATTCAGCCGTTGCGGCCGACATGCACACTCCGAATGGGTTTTCGTAAACAACTGAAGTATAAGCAGCCGTGAAGAAGTTTGCAAGAACGCCCGACGTTAAAATCGATATTTACAATCCGATTCGGTCGCACGGCCGAATAATGAATGACTGTCCGCGTCCCGTTATGAATGCAACACACGGCCTGGAGACAGAGATTTCCCATGAAACGCTCGTGTTAGACTCGCCAAAGGCGCACAAGTATGGCCAACGAATTCATCAACGAACTGAAGAAATGGGCGGCCGAAATCGTCCGCAGCAGCGCGGCTGGCAATTTTGTCGGCATGCATCGCGCAGTGGAGATGATCGCCAAACACTTTGTGGTACAGCCTCACGAAGTGGCCATCCTTGTAGCTATGCCCGACGAACGATTTCTGCGGTTTGTCATGCCGGAAAACCTGCAGGGCATGGGTCAGATTCCTATGACCAGTTCCAATTCACTGGCTGTGCGCACTGTCCGCGAGCGGCGCCCCGAGATGACCAATCATTTCTCCGGCGTCCCGCACTCCTCCGTTTTCGAGGCCGTCCCGATATCCGAAGAAAAGCGCGGTGTGCCAATCCAAAAAATTATGAGCGCGCCAATTCTGCTGGAGAAGAAAGTAGTCGGCGTAATTCAAATCTCACGTAAAGGCGCTTCTCCGTCCGAGGCTGGGCCGGATTTCGTGCCGCAACAGCTTCGCGAGCTTAAGGCTATTTCCGATACGCTTGCCCCGTGCATCCCGCTTTGCGCTAAGGAAACTGAGCTTCAAGGCTCGTAATCCTGATCTGAATGTCCTTCGCAGGGCGAAACTTTCTAGAAGCAACCGTGTTAGATCCCCTGTAGTGCAACTCATGGGCGTACTTTGCCATCTTTAGTGGAAGACGCGATTCGAGGAACTTTTAAAGCATTTTTGCTGAACTAGCTAGGAGCTACGGGAGACCAACAATGGCTATCGACTTTGCGAACCGCATGAGTCGCAACTTAACAACCAAGCTCGCGATCAGCGCGCTGGCGCTCGGGTTTTGTTTGAGCGCGCTGCCGACGTCAGCACAGCAGGATCAACAGCAACCACAAGCGCAACCGCCACAAGATCAACAGATGCCGCAGGACCGGCAACAAGGTCAGCAGCCGCCGGATCAACAGCAAGATCAAATGAATCGGCAGCCGGATCAGGACGGTCCGCCGCCGGACCAGGCTCCCCCTCCTCCGGATGATCGTGGGCCCATGCCTCCGGCAGACCGGCGTCGCGATGTTGCACCGCCTCCGCCGCCCGATAATAATTACGTGGTACCCGACACCCTCACTTTGCCATCAGGCGCAGTCATCCAAGTTCGCAATACCGGATGGTTATCAAGTGACCGCAACAAACCCGGCGATCAAGTCATTCTGACTTTGGCGCAGCCTCTCGTCGTGAACGGTTTGGTAGTCGCTCGTCGTGGTCAGACTGTGATTGGAACTGTCGAGTACGCAGAGAAGGCGGGCCGTGTGAAAGGAGTTTCCAAACTCGGGTTGCAGTTGGGGCAGTTGACCCTAGTTGATGGACAGCTCATCACTGTCAAGACCACGTTGATCAACGCAACGGGCGGCACCACAAGAGGTCGTGACGCAGCGGCGATCGTAGGGACTACCGGGATCGGTGCAGGAATCGGCGCCGCAGCAGCGGGAGGTCCGGGAGCCGCAATTGGCGCTGGAGCGGGATTTGTTGCCAGCGTCGCGGGCGTGTTACTGACGCGCGGTCGACCGACAATCATTCCTCCGGAATCTTTGCTGACCTTCAGACTCGAAAGCCCCATCACGGTGTCCACAGCGTATGGACAGACGGCCTTCAGGCCAGTCACTTCGGCGGATTACGCTCCGAAACCGCGAGCCAGGCAAGTCGTTCGGCCTTATTATCCTTATCCATATCCGCCGCCGTACGCTTACTACCCATATTCTTATCCGTATCCATACCGCTACTACCCATGAGCTCTTAACAGTCAGCTCGTTTAAGACAGGGCAATCCAGAGGGGACTCGCTAAATCGAGTCCCCTCTTTTATTGCGGGCCAGGATTGTTTTTGAAAAAACCAGCGCGCTTCTCTATTATCTCCAGGTATCAGCAAATTAGCCTTCGTGACGCCGGTCTTCAGTCCGGCATCTCGCTTTTAAGCATTGTGAAATTTGGTGCTTGGAAATGAAACCGGCTCACCTGAATTCGCTGGTATTTCTATCCGTTGTCTTGCTGTGTGCGTCGGTTTTCCTTAACGCGCTCACAGAGGGAAGCGGATTTCTAGCCGTCGCGGCGCGAGCAGCGCAGAAAGAACAAGCCTCACAAACGAAAACTATCACCCTGCTCGATACCACTGATTCGCACGGCCACATCCTTCCGTGGGATTACTACGAAAATCATCCCGCCGACCTCGGCATGGCCAAGATCGCTACACTTGTGAAGCAGGCGCGAGCCGACGCGCCTGACGCCCTATTGCTCGATTGCGGTGACACGACCGAAGGCACGCCCTTCGCCTATTACTTCGCCCGAAAAGATACCGCCAAACCCAATCCTGAAATCCTCGCCTTCAACGCTATGCACTACGACGCCATGGCCGTCGGCAATCACGAATTCAATTTCGGCCTGGGTCAGATGTGGAAAGCCAAACGCGAATCAACCTTTCCCTGGCTGGCTTCAAATATCAAGCAGGCCTACAAAAATGGGGTGCCAATCTTCCGCCCGTACTACATCAAGAATCTTGCGGGAATCCGCGTCGGAATCGTCGGTTTTGTGACCCCCGGAATCCCGCGTTGGGAGGTACCCGCAAATTACAAGGGTTATGAATTCGAGCCGATTTTGGAAGCCGCAAAAACCGTGATCCCCGAGGTCCGTAAACAAGTGGATTTACTCGTAGTTATCATGCACTCGGGGCTCGACCGCAATCCCGAAACTGGAATTGCGCCCGCATCCGCCCATACGGACGTGGAAAACGTAGCCTGGGAGCTCGCCGAGCAGGAGCCTGGGATCGATGTGATTTTCTTCGGCCATACGCATCGGGAATTAGGCGAGAGAGTCGTAAAAGGCGTTCTGATGTCGCAGCCGAAGAACTGGGGCGTTTCCCTATCGCGAGCGGAAGTGAAAATGTCGCGAAGCGCTGGCGGCGCGTGGCATGTGGAATCCAAGCATTCGCAAACTATTCCAGTGACTCCTCAAGTTCAGCCTGACCCCGAAATCATGAAACTGATGGAACCATATCAGGTCGAAGTGCAGAAATATTTGGACATGCCCATTGCGACTTCGGAAAAAACTTTGAGCGGTAAACATGGTCGCTACCAGGATGAGCCGTTACTCGATTTGATTCACAAAGTTCAATTGGGAGCCGGGCATGCGGATGTTTCCATGGCCACGATTTTTTATCCCGGAGTGGAATTTCCTGCCGGCTCGGTAACCATCCGCGAAGCCTCGGCTCTTTACATTTACGAGAACAAACTCTACACGGTGGAAATGACGGGCGCGCAACTAAAGGACGCGCTCGAGCACGCGGCGAGCTTTTTCCCCCTCTGGCCCGTGCCGCAGGGGCAGAATCTGCGCCTGCCGGGATACAACGCGGATTCCGCGCAAGGCGTTTCCTACGTGATCGATCTTACTCAACCTACTGGCCAACGAATTCGCGATCTCACGTTTCACGGCTCACCGCTCTCCGCGGAACACAAACTGCGAGTTGCCATCAATAATTATCGCTACTCAGGGGGCGGAGGTTACTCGGTCTATCGAGGATTGCCGATTGTGTATCAGTCGAACGAAGAAATCTTAGAATTGCTCGTTGATTATCTAAAACGCACAAAAACCGTTCCGCCTGTCGCGGACAACAACTGGAAAATCGAGCCTCCGGAGGCGCTCGCCGCAATTGAAAAAGCCGCCGACGAAGAGAGCAAGCGCGACGCAACCAGATAAGTTGTAACCTCAGCGAAATATTTCAACGGCGATACGTTTACTGTTCCGCGAAAGCTCAATTAGTGATTGACTTAGCTGCGTGCGCTTGTTAATTTCCGAACGCGTTAGATTTTTCCGACTCAATCGAGTGGAGGAACCGCAACCCGGCACATGGCGTTCGTAGCGAAAAAAATTTTCCTCACCAAGGGAGTTGGAAAACATCGCGAGAGGCTTTCCAGCTTCGAACTCGCGTTACGTAATGCTGGAATTGCTGCGTGCAACATCGTCCGCGTCTCTTCGATTTTTCCGCCCTACTGCAAATTGATCTCTCGAAGTGAAGGCCTGAAGCACATCAGTCCCGGCCAAGTCGCATTCACCGTGATCAGCGAAAACCAAACGCGCGAACCACATCGATTAATCGCGGCCGGCGTCGGCCTCGCTTTGCCCGCGGACAAATCCATGTTCGGATATTTGTCGGAGCATCATTCGTTCGGTGAGAGCGAAGAAATCGCCGGCGAATATACGGAAGAACTTGCCGCCGAAATGCTGGCCACAACTCTAAACGTGGAATTCGACCCGGATCTTTCCTGGGACGAAAAGAAAGAAGTCTATCGTATATCGAACAAAATTGTCCGCACCATGAACATCACGCAATCCGCCGTTGGCGACAAACGCGGATTGTGGACCACAGTTTTAGCCGCCGCCATCCTGATTGGCGAAGACGACTAATCTTCTATTAACTCACGCGTTTGCACTTCCCCAGTCGGTTTATTTCTTTCCGGCCGACCTCCGCTTGGACCCGGGATGAATTGGACCGGCGCTGCTCGATTTGCGATCCGGCTTGAGATAACCGATACGTTCGAGCACAGCGCCTACAATCAGCGGGAGCGCCACGGTAGCATCATCCAGCACTTCAGCAAACCTGCCGCCTTCTTCCAGCGGAACAAATTTTCCCCACGAAACAGCTTCCGTGTAAGTGCTCCCCGACAGCCCGCCCCAATTCACAGGCTCCGGACAGATGCGCAGCCCGTAGTTGTAACGCTTCAACGGAATGTTTTCGTAGCCGCGCCGTGCAAGCAGTTCGGCATAAACTCCAAACTGCTGCGCCCAGTTGCGCGGGACGCCGCCACCGATAGTGAAAATTCCCATGCGCTTGGTTGCCAACATGGTTGAAGCGTAGTGTTCGAAATCCAAATACGGATCGAAACGCAGCGGCGGCTTCCCTTCCTTCTTTCGTTGCCGTTGATACAACGCGAAATCAATGCCAAGTTCCGAATCCGTGAAGGCCGGAACGAAAACCGGAACGTTGTGTTCCACGCACGACTTCAAAATGCCCCGGCCTTTCGCGTGTTTCTGCAAATATTCGCCTATGCGCCGGTTCAGTTTCCAACTGCACACCGTTTCTTCCGCATCCCAGCGCTGCAGAACGTCATCGACGACCACTTCCACCGCGTCCAGATTCACTTCCGGCTCCAGCGAATCGTAAACACGGTTGTAACCAGCGAGGAAAAGTTCATTGTCGTCCATTTTCGCGTCGTACCGAAAATGCGAGCGTCCGGTTGCCTCCACCAATCCGTGCGCCATCAGCGCGCCCGTGGACACGATCGCATTCACGATGCCGGACTCGACCAGATCACAAAAAACCAGCCCCATTTTTCCCACGGTCAGCGCGCCCGAAAGCGTCATCACGATAAAACAGTCCTTATCTCGTGCCATGGCTTCCAACACGTCGGCGGCGTCGCCAATTTGTCGCGCGGTGTAGGCGGTTTGCCCCATGGCGCGAACCATGTTGTCGATTGTGCGAATGCGTGAAAGATCCAGCGGAAAAATAGGAGTGAGGCGGTCTTCAATCGGGTCGTGTAATGTGCGCCCCGTGACGCCCTTTTTCTTTGCCATTCATCGCCCTCGCAGGTAATGTATGTTTCCCGAAAGAATCCGGGAGCACAAAATTGTTCGTTGCGGCTTTATTGATATTACAAATAGGGCCGGTGCAAAACAAAAATTTCCATTTCGTTCAAGGGGCGCCCGCATTATGTCACGATACACTCCGATGCCGCCGGACAATTTTGGCGGCTTGCCGGAAGAGCATTCCACTTACGAAACTTCTCGCGCTGTAATTTTTCCTGTTCCGCTCGAACGCACAACAACCTACGAACGCGGAACGCGCAACGGTCCGGCTGCGATTATCGCGGCCAGCCGCCACATGGAACTTTACGACGAAGAATTGCAACTGGAGCCCTACAAAGAAATCGGTATCGCCACACAGCCGCCCATCGACACGCAAGACGGAACTTTGAACGAAGTGATGACCGAACTTTTCACCGCGCAACTTGCGCTGCTCGATGACGGTAAATTTCCTGTCGCCCTGGGCGGCGAACATGGATTGACGCCTCCGCTCGTCTCCGCCACGGCCAGAAAATACAAAGATCTTTGCGTGTTGCACATTGGCGCGCACGCCGAGTTGCGCGATGAATACCAGGGCAATCCCGCGAGCCACGCCTGCGCGATGCGACGCGTGGTGGAAACTTGTCCCGCTGTGCAAGTGGGCATACGCGCTCTGTCCGACTCGGAGGCGAAAGCGATTCCGCATTTGCGCACAAAAATATTTTGGGCCAAGGACATCGTGCGCGCTCCAGTGAAAACCTGGATCGCAAAGGTCTTGGAAAACCTTGGCCCTCACGTGTACCTGACCATCAATCTTGATGGCTTCGATTCCTCGGTGGTTCCTTCCACTGTTGCGCCGGAGCCCGGCGGATTAGACTGGCACGAAGTGACATCGCTGGTGCGCGCAGTGGCGGATCACAAGAAAATTGTCGCGATGGACATTACTGAACTCGCCCCGCGGCCCGGCTATCACGCGGCGGACTTCCTCGCGGCGAAGCTCGTTTACAAGTCCCTGGGCTATATTTTTTGCCAGTCCTAATGAAAGGAGATTCGATCATGACGAATATGGCGTCGTGGATTTTCCTAACTCAGCACCCAGTAACGCAGCGCGACGTAGTCGTGTACGTGGAGACTCATTCGATTGTATGGTGGCTCTTAATCGGATTAATCGCGGGGTGGCTGGCCGGCACCGTCGCTCGCGGACGCGGATTCGGCTGCGTCGTTGATATTATTCTCGGCCTCATCGGCGCCGTGATCGGCGGATGGATTTTTCAACGCCTCGGAATCGGGGTGTTTGGATTCTGGGGCAGCTTGGCTGCCGCCACAGTGGGCGCAATCGTTCTCGTCGCGATTGCGAGATTGTTTGCCGGCGGCCGCGAGGATTAATTAGAGTCCGACACATTCACACTCGGTCCGCTTCGACGATATGCGCCGGCCTTCACCGCTTCAAGCCCTCGTGTGATACGATTGCATGTTAGCTAAAGCAAAAAGAGATTTCCTGCCGCGAACACTGAGCGAGAAAGCCGGAAAAAGTTGAGCCAAACATCATTGTGGGCCATTCCGCTGGGCGGTTTGGGCGAGTTCGGCATGAATATGCTCGCCTTGCGCTTCGGCGACGAAATTATTGTCATCGATGCGGGCTTGATGTTTCCCGAGCAAGAGCTACTCGGCGTTGACATCGTCATTCCCGACATCACCTATCTGAAACAAAACAAACGCATGGTAAAGGCCATCGTGCTGACACACGCGCACGAAGACCACATCGGTTCGATTCCCTACATTCTCCCCGAATTGAACGTCCCGATTTACGGAACGCAATTCACTCTCGCCATCGTAAAGAAAAAACTGGAAGAGCACGGCCTGTTGGAGTCCGCGAAGTTAACCGAGATCGCCGCAGGCGACACGACCACAATCGGCGCGTTCTCCATCGAATACTTGCACGTAACCCACAGCACGGTTGATTGTGTTGCGCTCGCCGTACGCACGCCCGTCGGCGTAATCATACATACGGGCGATTTCAAGATCGATCCTACTCCGGTCGATGGCAAACCGTTCGACCTGCACGCCTTCGCGCGTTACGGACAACAGGGCGTGTTGGCGCTCTTCAGCGATAGCACAAACGTGGAGCGTCCCGGATTCACACCTTCCGAGCGCGCCGTCATCGTGAGACTGGAAGAATTATTCCGCGCCGCGCCAAAAAAAGTGGTGGTCTCCTGCTTCTCCAGCTCCGTGCATCGCATTCAGCAAGTGATTGACATCGCCAGAATGGTTGGCCGAAAAGTGGGCTTCGTCGGCCGCAGCATGGTGGACAACGTCGAAATCGCACACAATCTTGGAAAATTGCGCATACCTGACGGCAGCGTCGTTCGCCCACAGGACATCAAGACCTACGACCCGCACAGGCTTGTAGTTTTAGCCAGCGGAACGCAAGCCGAGCCTCTTTCCGCGCTTTCGCGCATTGCCGTGGACAATCACCGGCTGATGAACATCACGGAAAACGATACCGTGATTTTGTCCGCGCGAATTATTCCTGGCAATGAGAAGAATATCTTCCGCATGATCGATCATCTCTTCCGCCGCCGCGTGCTGGTCTATTACGAAAGCGGCAGGTCGGCGCCGATTCACGTGTCGGGCCACGCCAGCCAGGAAGAAATGAAAATCCTGCTGCAACTGGTGAAGCCGAAATATTTTATCCCCGTGCACGGTGAATACCGGCAGCTTTTCCGTCACGCGGCATTAGCTGAACAACTGGGCGCCGTGGGCGCGGAAATTTTCTTGATCGAAAGCGGACAGCCCATTGAATTCACCGCGGACGGCACCGCGCGCAAGCGTGAGCCGGTAACAGCCGGCCGCGTGTGCGTGGATTCCGGCTCGCTGGAAGAGATCGAAGATGTAGTGATTCGCGACCGCCGTCACTTATCCGAAGACGGCGTAGTGGTTCCCATCATTGCCATCAACAAGCACACCGGCAAAATGGAGATCGCGCCTGAAATCGTCACGCGCGGTTTCCTACCTTCCGAAGACGGCGCGGAGATTCTTTCCCAAGCGCGCGATGTGATTCTGCGAACCGTCGAGCAATCCAGCCAGGAAGAAAAGACCGACTGGAGCGTAATCAAGGAAAAAATTCGCGCCGACTTGAAGCGCTTCCTCAACAAGCAAACGTCGAAGCGCCCGTTAATCCTACCTGTAATCCTGGAAGTGTAGTCCGCCGTGAAAAGTTCCGCGAGGGAAGCTCCTGTGAAGCTTCAACTGCGCGACTATAAGCCCGATGATTTCGAGACGTTGATCGAAATCGATCAGGCTTGTTACGAACCCGGCATCGCCTACTCAAAGCGTGATATGCGCGCGTATCTTCAATTCCCCGGCGCGGAATGCATCCTGGTTGAAACGCCGCTCGAAATTGCGGGCTTCTGCATCAGTGCGCGCCAACGATCCCGAGGCTACATTGTTACCATCGATGTCCTGGAAAAATATAGAAAATCCGGAATCGGTTCCGCGTTGCTACGCGAAGTGGAAAGGAGACTGGCGTCCAATGGCGTGCGCCAAGTAGGTCTCGAAACGGCAATCGATAACCAATCCGCAATTGCCTTCTGGAACAAGCACGGCTATCGTACCCTCGGCGTTGAAAAAGGATATTACCCCGGCGGTCGCGACGCATTCGCAATGACAAAAGTCCTGGTTCCGTTCGCGCGAGCGTCAAAAGAAGGCAGGTAAAGAATGTTACTGTGGCAGGCCGTTATTCTGGCAATCGTGCAGGGCTTGACTGAGTTTTTGCCGGTGAGCAGCAGCGCGCATTTAATTTTGCTTCCCTGGCTTTCCCATGGCCACATCCCTGATCCTGGTTTGGCGTTCGACGTAGCCCTGCACCTGGGAACTCTAATCGCAGTAGTTTTGTATTTCTTGCGTGAATGGGTGCAGCTAATCCTCTGCGGACTCGGCTTTCACTATCCTCAGCGCGCGCCCGAACATCAAGTAATGCAAAATCGCCGTCTCTTCTGGTATTTGGTGGCCGGCACGATTCCCGGCGCGTTAGTGGGATTTCTCTTCGAGCATCGCATCGAAGAATATCTGCGCGACCCGGTTCCCATCGCAATCGCCATGATCGTAATCGCTCTCTTGATGTGGTACGCCGAGTATTCCGGCCGCATGGACCGTCACATCGAGCAGACCTCGCTCGGAGACTCTCTCATAATCGGGACGGGGCAGGCACTGGCGCTCTTTCCTGGAGTGTCACGTTCAGGGGTCACGATTTCCGCCGGATTATTTCGTGGCATGACCCGCGAAGCCGCAGCTCGCTTTTCATTTTTGCTCGCAACGCCCCTAATCGCGGGTGCTGCCGCAGTGGAAGTCCCCAAACTAATCAAAGCTCATCACGCCGGCGCGCTGGATTTGCCCATGTCCACGCTGGCTATCAGCGTGGCGGTTTCGGCAATAGTCGGCTATGTCGTCATCGCTTTCTTTTTGCAGTATTTGCAAACACGCACTTTGAAGATCTTTATTTACTACCGGATCTTGTTTGGTATAGTCGTTTTATTGCTCGCGTTCCTCCCATTGGGCTTCGCGCGATAGCGCCCGCGCCGCCCGGTTGTTACGCGTGAGCCTTCCCCATTGTTTGCGCTCGGCCTGAAAAGGTTCGAGCTAATCCGCTCCTGAGAACATGATCTGGTATTTGGTATTAGGATCGCTCAGGGCGCGGATGTTCGATGCGAAATTTCAAAGGGGAGCTTGTGCGCATCCTGTCGCCAACCGAAAATAAACGCTTCAATGAACTGATTGGATTTGTCGGCCTTAGCCTCGCCATTCTAATTGCGCTGAGTCTGCTTTCATACTCGCCGCACGACGTTTCTTTCAACGTCTCGGCTCCGCCGCCCGGCTCAGGCCCCGCTAGAAATTGGATCGGACCGGTGGGGGCGCACATGGCCGATCTATTCTTCCAATTGTGCGGCTTCAGCGCTTTTCTGTTTCCAATCGGCATGTTTATCGTGGCCATGCGCTGGTTTCGCAGCCAAGTATTTGAAGCTCCCGTAGCGAAGCTCGTCGGCGCTACGATGCTGCTTCTCTCGCTCTCTGCCGAATTAACGTTGATACATATGCCGGACGTTCGTGGCGTTCTGCCTCCCGGCGGTCTGTTGGGCAGCGTTCTCGCGCAAGGTCTGCAAGCGGCGTTGAACCCTATCGGAGCGCATCTAGTTTCCATCGTTCTGATCCTCACTTCTCTATTTCTCACCACCAGTTTTTCTTTGCGGGCGGCCGCTCATTGGATGAAGAAACCCATGACGGCCAATGGCATCGTCGGCAAATGGATGGCCACGCTCGCAGAATGGCGCGAAGAACGAGAATCCTCGCAATTGCGAAAGCGCGTGGAGGAAATCAAGATCGCGGGGCGTCCCGCAGTTGCGCAGCAGCGCGTGTCGGCAAAAGAAATGCCGGCGATTGAAGATGTGGACGATGAAGACGAAGATGTCGACGACCAAGCCAAAGTATCGCGCCGCGCGACCGCAGTAATCAAGTTCCACGAGCTCGAAAAAGCAGCTCCCCCAAAGAAAAATGAGAGCGATCCAAAAATTTCTCGTGGAAAAACCATCTACAAACTTCCTCCCAGCTCGCTGCTGCAAATGGCTGAACGCGGCCAGAAGATGGACGAAAGTCAATTGAAGGAATGCGCGCGCGCGATCGAACAGAAATGCGCCGAATTCGACGTGGCCGGCCACATCACGCAGATTAATCCCGGTCCAGTTGTTACCACCTTTGAATTGAAGCCCGAAGCCGGCATCAAATACAGCCGCATTACAGGCCTGGGCGATGACCTGTGTCTCGCGTTGAAGGCCGAATCAATATTGATCGAGCGCATTCCAGGAAAATCCACCGTCGGAATAGAAGTGCCCAACGTGCACCGCGAAACCATCGCCTTGCGTGACGTAGTGGAATCCCCGGAATTCAGTCATTCACCTTCCAAACTTACCCTGCCATTCGGAAAAGATTTAATTGGCCGCATACGCGCCGGCGATTTAACGCAAATGCCACATTTGCTGATCGCGGGCTCTACTGGCACCGGCAAAAGCGTCTTCATCAATTCCCTGCTGATGGGCATGCTCTTCAAAGCCACGCCCGACGAGTTAAAACTCGTCCTGATCGATCCAAAGCAGCTCGAACTCGGTTTGTATGCTGACATTCCACACCTGTTCACGCCTGTCGTCACCGATCCAAAAGTGGCGGCGAACGTGATGCGCAATGCAACGCGCGAAATGGAGCGCCGCCTAAAACTTCTCGCGCAACGCGGCGTGCGCAACATTGAACAGTACAACCGCACGTTCGAAAAAGGTCAGTCGCTTTCGCTTTTCGACAATGTGGAAGAGGAAGAGCACAAGCCTCTTCCTTACCTAGTCATCGTCATCGACGAATTGGCCGACCTCATGATGGTCGACACCAATGGTGTGGAGGAATCAATCACGCGGCTGGCGCAGATGGCCCGTGCCGTTGGCATTCACTTGATTCTGGCCACCCAACGCCCGTCAGTGGACGTAATCACTGGTCTCATCAAAGCGAATTTCCCGGCGCGTATTTCTTTCCGCGTCGCCAGCAAAGTGGATTCCCGCACGATTCTCGATACCAACGGCTCCGAGTCCCTGCTCGGCAAGGGCGACATGCTTTATCTCCCAGCAGGCTCGTCGAGACTCCATCGCATCCACGGCCCCTACGTGCACGAATCGGAAGTCAGTGCGGTCTGCGATTTCTGGCGCGAACAAGCGAAAGCCATCTACAACGAAGAGTTGCTGAAGCCGCCAAAAGATGACGCATTCGGCGGAGCGGGAGGCACAGGTGCCGAAGGTGGCGAGGAAGTTGACGATGACCTCTATCAGGAAGCCGTGCGCGTGGTCTGCGAAATGGGCCGCGCGTCAACCTCCACCTTGCAGCGGCGACTGCGCGTTGGCTACGGTCGCGCTGCCCGTTTGATCGATTTAATGGAGAAGGACGGTATCGTCGGCCCACCCGACGGTGCAAAAGCCCGCGAAGTCCTGAAGAAAAAAGACTGGATGAAGGAATTCGATCAGTCGATGAAGTAAATGTTCGGAAATACCCACTCATTTCTTCCGCAGCGCAACGGCATGGTCCCCAATACCGCACATATCCTGCTTCATCTAGCCACCGCAGGTATGTTGCTCTGTCTTCTGCTGAACGATTTCAAACATTAAATCGCCATGCGCCGCAGCAAATCATCAACGAGCCCAACAATAAAGACCGTTTTTTCTTTTCAGCGCCGCCACTTTTCCGTAGAATCTTAAGTTGCTCCCGTGCCGAGGTAGCTCATTGGTAGAGCGCGGCCCTGAAAAGGCCGGCGTAGCCAGTCCGATTCTGGCCCTCGGCACCATCTCCTGATCCTTCCTGTCATTAGTCGGAAGTCCCGCCTATTGCCGATCCAGTGATCGCGAGTTCACGCCTTCGCAACCACTTCATACGGACGCATCATTTCATTGTCTTCGTGTTCCAGTATGTGGCAGTGCCAAACGTAGCGTCCCGTATAGCCTTCGAAGCGAGCGATGATGCGCGTAACCATTCCCGGCGCGGCGCGCACGGTATCCTTCCATCCCAGTTCCCATGGCTCCGGAGGCACGCGAGGCCCCGTGAACTTCAACTCGCGCTTGCTCGTATACGAAAAAATATCGAACCGCCGCCTATCCAATAACTGAAATCGCACTAAATGAAGGTGGATCGGATGCGCATCGTCCGTCGGGTTGACCAGCGTCCAAATCTCGGTCGTATTTAGCACAGGCTTCTCAGTGATGGGCTGGTGCCAATAAGTTCCGTTCAGAAGCATTAGAACAGGCTCTGCCACGCGGTTTTGGTATTCGTCCATAGAGAGCAACCGAGTCTTGACCGCTTGCGATTCCGAAATTTTTGGAACAGGCCGCAAAGCGGTTGGCAGCGAACTCGCGTCGTCCACCTTGTCAGCGGAAACTCGGAATTGCATGATCGCGAAGGCGTCGCTCTTCAGAATCATCTGTTCGCCGCGATGAGCGCTAAAGTCCACAATCAGATCGACTCGCTCGCCCGGCGCAATCACCAACGCTTTCAACGAAACGGGCGCCGGCAGTAGTCCCTGGTCCGTCCCTATCTGGCTAAGAGGGGCTCCGTTTTCGAATGATAAATGGTAAAAACGCGCATTCGAACCGTTCAAGACGCGAAACCGATATTTGCGCGCCCTTACATCGAGATACGGAGAAAGTTTTCCGTTCACGAGAATCCCATCGCCGAAAACTTCTGGAACCCACGGAGCATCCGGCTTGTCCGACACGGGATAAAAAAGCTGTCCTTCGGGAGTAAAGAAACGGTCGGAAATCACCAGCGGAATTTCGAATTTGCCCGCGGGAAGATTCAGAGAATCTTCGGCTTCGTCGCGAATTACGTACGCGCCAAACAATCCCGCATAAATATTCAGCCGATTTATCCCCATGGCATGGTCGTGATACCACAGCATCGCCGCATCCTGCTTGTTGGGATAGTGATACACCACCGACTTCCCGGAAACGATCCAATCCTCTGGAAAGCCGTCGCTTTCTGGCGCCACTTTTCCGCCGTGAAGATGCACTACGGTTCGTACTTCGGGTTGGTCCTTCCCTGCTCCACCAAGATTGTGGTCAATGGGTAGAAAATGTTTCTCCGGAAGTTCATTCACCCACTCCACCATGATTTCTTGTTCGCTGCGAACGTCGAAAGTAGGCCCGGGAAATTGCGAGGCAAAACCCCACATGCGGGTGGGCTTCAGATCGCGATGGACTTTCATCTCGAAGGCGCGCATGGCCGTACGGTAATACGGCACCGTCACCGAAGGGTTTGCCGGGCTGGGGCGGTGGTCAACAGCTTGTGCAGTTGGTGGAATTGGAAGAGGGTCCACGAACTTGGCCAAGGCGCTCGTGTTAATGGTCAACGCCTTGACCGCTGGGGCCTGGTGTAACCCAGGGAGGCGATTCATCAGCAACGCCGTGGTGGCCAAACCTGAGCCGTGCAGGAATTTTCTTCGGGTGATCACCGAGTTTTCCTGAAGCTTTGGAAGATAGCATGCGAAAACAACAAAGGCACGTGCGCGGCTTTGCCGCACGTGCCTCTGTCGCTCTTCGTGCGCGAAGAATTCAAAAATTATTCCGAGGAAGAAAACTCCACTTCCCCAGTCTTATCGTTCAGGATGAACAACTCATTGCTGGGCGTCTGTTTGAAATCGAACATCTGGGTGATCGAGTTTGCGATGGTGTCAAACGAACCTTGCCCAACGCGCTCTCCTCCCAGCCAATTGTCCTCGATGAACCGAATGGTCGAACTCTGATCCGTCATGGAATGATCTACGAAGTTGCGCCGTGCCCAAGGCGAAATCACCAGGTAGGGCAACCGTGGACCGTAGCCGCAACGGCCTTGTGCGTGAAGTGTGTTGGCGTTCACTCCCGGCAGCGCAGTTGCGCCCGTTCCGCAAGCCCCCTGGCCCGTCAACGCGTCGTCCGCTGTAGCGGAGGTGTTCACGATTTGGCCGAGCTGATGGTCGTACCAACCATCGGAGTCATCGTAGTTGATCACCACTGCTGTGCTCGACCAATCCGGTTGGCTCTGCAGGAAATTGATCACGTCGACGACGAATTTCTGCTCGTCCAACGGATCGGAATAACCCGCGTGGCCATCCTGATATCCCGGCGCCTTCAAGAAACTCACCGACGGAAAGTTGCCGGCTTGAACAGCAGCGTAGAAATCCAAAATGTCATACTGGTGATTCGCGCCATCGGTTTGTCCGATATTGGCAATCGAACTAGGACGCACGTGTGTAGGGTTTGCCGTGGATGGATAATACTGGAATGGCTGATGGTGCGGAATGTAGTCGTTCTTCTTCGTGCCGGTAATGGCTGAGGTTGTTGAACGGGTACATCCGGTGCTGCCGTTGGCATTCACGATGCTGAGGTTGAAACCGCCTTCAAAGAAGCCCCAGGTAATCCCTGCTGTGTTGAGCAGGTTCCCGATGTTCTGGCCGCTCATCTGAAAGGTCTCGCCGCTTGTGGTGGAGCAAACATCTCCGCCGGGATCCGCGTCGCTCACGTCGGTAAGCCCGCCGTTTCCGTCACTCACTAAGGCTCCGCTTCCATTTACGTCGTTGATTGCGCCGTTGGTCTGTCCGGACACTAAGTTAATGGCGCCCGGGGTGGAGGGTCCAAAGTTCGTACCGTAGGAGTTGTCGCTCATCGCGTAGTGTTGCGCATAATTCCAAACCGCGGTGACGGTATTGCCGTCGTAGTAGCCCATTACCAAACCAGTGGTATCGGCTATTGGCGGCGCTCCAGGAGGCGGCCCCGGTGTTCCGGTGAACGCCGGAAATAAGTCCAGCAAGCCGTTGTCAAATGCCTGTTGCTCGTTGAGGTAGTCATGATCCTGGTCGCTTGTTGCGGCTTGGGAACGATCTAGGCGGAATGGGTTGGTCGCGCCGGCTCCGTTTGCCGGATTCAGATTCGGGTTGTTGTTCAGGAGCGCGTTCGTGAACCCGTTAATCGTGGGTGTCCCTGCTGCCGCGTGAAACCCCGGCTCTCCCGATGGGTTGGTTGCCACCGGATAGGTTCCGAAATAATGGTCGAATGAAACGTTCTCTTGAAAAATAACAACCAGGTGTTTGATCGGCGTAACGGTCTTCACGTTCTTGGCGGGTGGCGGCGGTGCGGCACCGAGCATCCCGGGGTTGAGCAACATCCCCGCAAGTAATGTGGCACAAACTTTGCGCATATTTTCAACTCCTCCATTTGGCTTCGTGACGTGTCGGCTGCCCCGTACAGCCTCCATATACGAGCGCAGGAAGCGTAGAGACGCAAGGTTACGCGTATGTGAATCCTCGGTTTACTCATGGTGAACTCATATAACTTGTGGTAGCTCCCATCGACGCGGTGCAGGGCCGACCTGCGCAGCTCAGTATTAGTGTGGGGACTTACACTTGAGGTAATATATTGGACATCTCAGTCGTGGGTGAGCCAATGCGCTCTAGCGTCGTTTCCATCGGCCTGCTCCTCTCGTTTTCTTTCTTTTTGCCCACGTTTTGCTGCGCACAAACGGCTCCGTCGCAGAGTGCCGGCGACTCGGACGCTCAACTCTGCACTATAGCGGGAAAAGTGGTGAGTTCAAACACTGGCGAGCCGATAAAAAAGGCGCGCGTGTTTATGTATCCCAAGACCGATGAGCGACAGGATGAAGCGAACAAACAGCCATCAACTGCGATAACGGATGCCGCGGGTCATTTCTCAATCGATAAAATTCCTGCTGGGAAATATAGCCTTGTTGTTATCCGCGACAATTATATGCGTGCGCTCTATGGCCAGGATCAGCCGGATAAACCGGGGGCAACGCTCAGCCTGGCTCCCAGCCAGAAAATCACCGACTTGCTGTTCCGATTGCAGCGTACCGCGGTAATTACGGGGCGTGTCCAGGATGAAGACGGCGAACCGGTGCGATGGGTTATTGTGACCGCAGTCAGTCATTCCTTGATTCACGGAAAGTTGAAAGATCAGCAGGAAGGTTCAACTCCGACGAACGATCTCGGTGAGTATCGGATTACGGATCTTAACCCCGGGCGATATATTGTTCGAGCCGATCCTCGACATAATTTTTTCAGTGACGGATCGAGTGACGGTACCGGCGAGTACGTTTCAACATTTTATTCGGGTACAACAGAAAGCGCGAGAGCTTCAATATTGGTCGTGAAATCCGGCGATGAAATCTCGGGAATTGATTTTGTGCTGGCGCCACAGACCCGAACAGGAACTTACAAGATTCGTGGTCATGTCTCAAATTCAATTACAGATAATTTGGAAGGGCTTGTTTTTATAACGATTAGTCCTCGGTCGAGCGAGGAACAATCATTCGTAATTCACCAACATTCGGCATTGCCTGCAAACCCAAAAACGGGTGAGTTTGAAATCAAAGGCGTCGCGCCTGGTGAGTATGTCGTCTCGGCTAGTTCGGTCGGAGGCGGCCACAACCATACTACGGCACAAAATGTTAGCGTGACCAATAGAGACGTTGAGGGAGTAACGCTGCTCCTCACCGATGGAATCGATATCGCAGGTAAAGTGACATTCGACGGGAAATCGGCCGCTTCCGCAACTTTTATCAGAATTGAACTGGATCCTTCTGGAACAGCGCGCTCTCCTTTCGGCGGCTCAGATCATGCACTGGCCAAGCCTGACGGTTCTTTTGTTGTAAAAGGAGTCGGCGACGGGTCGTATTCGATCACCGTTTATTCCGGATGTGAAGTGTGCTACTTGAAGTCCGCCACCGCTGACGGCGTAGACCTGCTCGATCAGGGAGTTCAAATTAGTTCCGGAGCAGGACCTTCTGCCATTTCCATCGTTTATAGCAGTAATACCGGCACAGTGAATGGGACTGTAACTGCGAAAGATGATCTTCCCGCGCCGGGTGCTTTGGTGATTCTCGTTCCAAACGCCAATTCGCATCAAAAACAAATCGGACGCCAGAGTTCTACGACCGATCAATACGGTCACTTTGAAATTCGTGGTGTGCCGCCCGGAAATTACAGAGCTTTCGCATGGGAGAAAGACCAAGAGGACTCTTATGACGACCTGGAGTTCTTGAAAACGTATGAAAATATGGCTGAATCCATCGATATCTCCGGCAACGACCGGAAAACCGTCCAACTCAAAATGATCGCCTCGAATGACTCCACGAACTAATTAGTTAAGACGTGATGAGAGTTCGTCTAGGCTGCCTTCACTTGCCAGCGAGGGCGGCGCGCCACCGCTGAATCGCCACCACCGCCCAGATTGCTTCTACGACTCCAAATGGCCAAGCGCCTTGCAGAAAACCGTACGCTGAGCCCAGCCCGCACGACGCAGCAAACGCCAGAATGAACCAATGACTGCGTTTCTCCAGTGAATATGAGACCAGCATGGCGGTCACGGCGAAAAGTCCGAAGATTGTGAGAGGCTTCACCGGTTTCCCTTTCAAGGTTAAAAGACAGCCGTCCGCGTGGGAATTATGAACAAATGAGGACCAAGTCACAATACGATTGCCGTTGTTCCGGAGACAGATGCTGCTGAGGGAGGGGGAGTTACTCCTTCTTCTCCGATATTGTGAAATTTACTTCGCTCGACTGGCCCGGCTTTACATCCACCTTCTTGGCCCACGTTGAAGGAGAACTGTAGATCGGGCGCTTTACTTCGGTTTGGGCGGCCACGTCCAGCACCCTAGCTTCGGAAAGAATTTGCCAGCCTTCGTGCCAGGCCACAATTTCGTACTCGCCCGCGGGAACGTCGTTCAACTTGAAGTATCCGTGCTCGTCGGTGACCGCGTAGTAAGGATGTTTCACCACAATTACGTTGGCGTTCATCCACACGTGGCCGGCGTTGCACTTTAATTCCACTACGCCATTGCGCGCCAGCGAGACGGGGATGTACTGGTTCTGAAATGGAAACGGAATGTTGTTGGACGCTGCGCCGGTCATCTGCACCGTGTGCAATACAGGGTCGCTGCTCTTGATCTGCAACTTGCCGCCCTGCGGCACGATCATAATGTGCGGAACATACCGGCAGGTTTTCTGGTCGAGGTGTTCGCGGGCGTCAGACAGGTCCATGGCTTTACCCTTGGTCACGTCTTTAAGAAACACCACCGTGTTCGCTACCCCGCCGTCGGAATCGATTTCCAAACGCTCGAGGTCGCGAACCTTCAGCGAATCCGGATCGCAGAGATCAGCATTCTTTGTCACGGGCAATTTCGGAATCTTGGGAATCGGTCCAGTCCATTTAACGGTGCCGGTGATGGTGCCGCCATTTTCAACCGTAATCGCGGTGTAGTCGCTCTGGGCCTCCGCTTTTCCCGCGTGGCAGAAGGTCAACGAGAGAAGCGCGACTGCGTACTTAATGAATCGAAATTGTTTACCCATTCTCATATCAACCTCGCAGAGCTTTCGTGTGCGGACGACTTCCCGGAGACGCGCGCCCGCAAAATTGTTGGTCACGTACGGAGCTGGGCCTCACGTACTGACCGCCCGGCGCGAGCCTGAGACTTGAGTTTGCTCGTCCTGAGAAATTCGAGAATTGGGATAGTGCCGACAGTATGGACGACGCACTCAAGCTTGCGCCGAGATTCTCCCCAAGTTGAACGATACCCTGTTCCTAAAGAGACGGGCCGACGGGTTGCAAGCGTCTTGTCTTATCGGTATATGATTCTTTGGATTCGACGGGAAGTTCGTCAAACGGCGATTTCAATGGGTTGTCGTGGGTACGGATCTCAGGTAAGCGATGATATCCATCGCATCTTGATGATTTAAATGGTAGATATGCATGGGCGGACGAATGATCTCGCCGTTTGCCCCTTGTCCCTTCTCCAGGATTTCTTCGCCGTCCTTATCTGTGTATGCCGCAAAGCCAGCCAGCGACGGAGCCTGTTGCGCCCAGTTTTGATCCGGATGCACTGGAACGATCCACACCGGCGCGCCTTGCAGCGCTCGAGAATTGTCCAGGTTGCCGCGCGCGTCGCGAGGCGTGTGGCATTCCGTGCAGCGCGCAACTTCTTCGGTCAAATATTTCCCGCGCTTGAGTTGAGCTTGATTTGACGTTGAGCCGGGAGAAGCGGCCTGCTTGGGAGTCTGCCTTGTTCGGCTCGAAGCGATCACTGCTCCGGCGCACAAAATTAGCGCGATCACGCACAAACTGGAAGTAGTCTTCATTTGATTTTAGTAGCACTTTTTGCCGGACGCGTCCAGCAAATCATTGGCATATCGCGATTAACTTTACGACGAATGAGTCGCCCACGGATGGATTACGAAGGCAGCGCAGCGAGAGCTTTGCTGATGCGGTCGCCGAAAGAAGTCGCAAAAACGGCTTGCCGCTCGGGATCTCCTAGATAGGGGTCGACGAAGGGGCCCCCTTTGTCTAAAACCAGCCGGTCACCCCAGCCAACCAGCCCGAAAAGGCGAATCAGTTCCTGCGTGCCCTGTGAAATCGGCACGATGTAAGCAGGCTGCAGGAAATATTGCACGCGCTTTACAATCGTGGGGGCCAATTTCCGCACCGCGTTATGCAATTCTCCACGGTTCTCGATGGGACATTCCACTGCATAGCTCGCAAAGAATCCGTGCTTGCGGAACTCATTCAGGCATAGGATTTCGTCGATTTTTGTGATGGCGTTTCCCATCGTTTTCACCAGTTCGTCGAAATACATTCGGGCCGCCACCGAACGTACCGTGCGGTCCTTCGCAGCACGATAAAAATAATCTAACTCGGCGCCCCGTGGCGCGGAATCGAGCACGAGAACCTTAATCTGGGTAGGACGAAAGCGCGCGGCAAGATCGAGCCGTTCCTTGCGCCGCTGTACGTGCGCTTCGTCCACGCGCGCTCCACATCCTTCGCAAATTGGCACAGTTTACTTGCCTTTCCCGGGGGTTACCAAGCTGGCATTGGCGGCAAGAGAATGCCACGCGTCCTGCGTGAGTGCAAGCTTAGGTCACTGATGGGGGACGAATCGTACATTAGCGCTCAGGGTCGATCAGCTGATCCATATAAATCCAAAGCACCCGTCCAAGTCGCGTAACCATAGGTACCGCTGGAAGAAACACTAGAATAGCCACGATGCACAGCTTTTCGAATGACCAGTGTGTGAACGTCCACAGGATCGCGCCAATCACCGTGGTGATTATCATCGCCAAGGCATAATCAATGATCATTGCACCTAGAAAATAACCTTCTTCGCGTTCAAACCACAAATGGCAAACCGCGCATTCATCGTTCATCTTCGGGAAGCCGCTAAAAATAGAAGTCGGATAAATTTTGCCGGTACGACAACGCGGGCAAAGCTGGCGCACGACGCCTTGCAACGCGGAGATTTTGGCGTGATCGGCCATGTCAATTGCCGCCTCGGGCACAATGCCTTTCAGCGCGCTTTTTCGGGGACAGGAGTCAAGGCCGAATTGTAAAGTGCAGCGATCTCGTGCGCAATTTTATCCGGCTGCGAATGCTCGGAATCCAGATTGGTGAGCACGATGACGGTGAATCTGTCGTCCGCATACCGCGAGATTTGCGTGGTGAATCCTTGCCACGCTCCGCCATGCTCGATCAAACGATGCCCGTTCACACTGGTAACGTCCCATCCAAATCCGTACTCGGCTGTGTTCCCATCGTTCAAACGGACCGGCGTCCACATCTGGTCGAGACTTGCCTTCTTCAAAACTTTCTCGGTATAAAGCGCAGCGTCCCATTTCGCCATATCGACAACATCGGTGTAGAGCGCGCCGTCCGCCGTGGTGTTGAGTGTCGGAGAAACCCACTCCTGATTTTTTATTTCCCCATTCACCAGCCGATAACCGGCGGCGCGATTCGGAATGATGTCTGCTTCGCTGATGATCCGCGTAGACGTCATGCCCAGCGGCCGAAAAATTCGCTCTTGCAGCACGTCGCCATAAAACTGTCCGGTCACTTTGTGTATGAGAATGCCCAGGATGACGTAGCCGGAATTGCTGTACCTCCACTGCGAACCCGGCGGAAAATCCAGCGGCAATCCGCTGAATTTCTTAAATAGGTCGTCTTCTGTGTAATCGTTGCGGAGATTGACGAACGCAGCATCCTTCTTCGTGAGCGATTCAGTTTCGTAGTCGTGTATCCCCGACGTGTGCGTTAGAAGATTTCGCACCGTTATGTTCTTCCACGTCGCGGGCACGCCGGAGAGATATTTTCCAATCGGATCGTCGAGCCGGATCTTGCCGTCTTCTACCAGCATCATTACGGCCGTCGCCGTAAACTGCTTGCCCACCGAGCCGGTCTGAAATATCGTCTCCGGCTTCACTGGGACATCGAGCTCTACGTTTGCGAGGCCGTATCCATGAGCCTTTACGATCTTGCCGTCGCGGACAACGGCTAACGCGAGTCCGGGAATTTTCTCGGCGCGCATCTCGCCGTTTACATACGCATCGACCTTTGCAGAGATGCCGTCGTCAGCCGAACCGGAATTTTGCGCAAGAGCGGCAAAAGGCGCCGCAATTCCAACGCCGAGTAGGATAAGTACCGCGAAGCGAGCGCACACTTGTGCCCTACCCTCCCATAGGCGTGTCAATTCCGGATTGCTCCTCGCTTTCTAAGTTAAGGTGCGGGTTGAATTGGTATTCCAAACGGCGCCAGCGCATCGCGGACCACTTTACCTTCTCCGACTGCGACAATTGCCGCGCGCGACGCCGGGAAATATTTCTTCGCTGCCGCATCCACATCATCAGACGTCGTAGCGGCAACTTTCTTACCGTAAATCCCGATTTCTTCCGGCGGCAGATTTTTCACCCAAAGGTCCGCCAGCGCTCTCGCTACCGACGAACGCACCTGCAGACGAATCGCCTCGATGCCCACGAGAAAACGCTTCGCCTGCGTGAGTTCCTCGGCCGTGGGACTGGTGGTCACCATGCGATTCAATTCATAACTCATCTCGTTGTAGGTTGCGCCGGTCACCGCGTTGCGCACGTCCGCCCGCGTCACAAAATCGCCGGCGGCGCCATACGTATTTAACGCGGCAAAGGGTGAATACGTGTAGCCCTTGTCCTCGCGGATATTCAACGTTAGGCGCGAGCCGAAGGTTCCGCCATAAATCGCATTCGCCACGACTGCCGACTCATAGTCCGGATCGCTGCGCAACGGACCGGCGGCGGCCAGCTCAATCGTCGTCTGCACCGACCCGGGTCGTTCCACCAGAAAGACCGCATGCGTAGGCGCGGGATTTAGTCGCGCCGTCTGCGCAATCGGAGATTCTGCTGGGGCCTTCCAAGCGCCGAAGTTAGTCTTCACAAGTTCGAGCATTTTCTCGTTGCGAAAATCCCCCACCGCGATGAACACCGTTTGGTCCGGACGAAAACGTTGCGCATAGATCTTCCGTAAATCCGCAGGTGTGGAGGCCGCAATCGATTCTGGCGTCGGAGACATTACGTGATAGGGGCTTGTGCCAAAAAGCACTTTTGCAACTGCACGCGACGCAAGAAACGATGGATCGGCCTCCTGTTGCTGCAGCGAGTCCGCAAGATTCTTCTTGGCCAGCGACACTTCGTCATCCGGAAACGACGCGTTTTGCAGAATGTCCGCAAGAACTGCGATAGCCGGTTCTGCCTTTGACCCAAGAATCGTGGTTGAAACTTCAATCTCATCTCGCCCCGCCGACGCGCTGAGATCTCCGCCCGCGCCCTGAAATTCCTCGGCAATTTTGCGCGCATTGCGCGATTTCGTTCCCTGATCGATGGTGTTGGCGAGTAATTCGGATATTCCCGGCCGGTCGCTCGGATCGGCGGCATATCCACCGCGGATTGCGACCGTGTAAGACAATTTCGGAAATCCCGCCTCGGAAACCAGCCACACAGTCAGCCCGTTTTCGAGCTTGGCGATTCTTACCGATGGCGCTGCCACCGGCTTCTCTGGTCCGTATGGCGGCAGATCCTTCGGCAAGGGCGCAGGTTTTTGCGCGAAGGCGCACGACGCAAAGAATGTAACGGTGGCAATTATTTTAACGAATCTCACTGTGCACCCCCCGACTTTCCGGCGTCAGAACCGGCAGCGGCTGGAACTCGATTGATGATTGTTCGATTCTTACTTACCAGATATTTCGCCGCGAATTCCCGCACTTGGTCTGGCGTCACTTTCGTGAGTTCGTCGGGCGTGCTGAATACGCTCTCAAAACTCCCAGTGAACAGGACTGCATGCGAAAGCGCTGAGGCCCGCGTAATCGGAATTTCAAGCTGCCCGTACAAATCCGAGCGCATCTTGGTGACCACGCGATTCAAGTCCTGCTGGCTCGGTCCCTTGGTCGCCAATTCATTGATCGTCGCATCGTATGCCGCCAGCACTTGGTCTTCCGTCACATTCGGCGGATACACAATGAACGACACCATCAATGTGGGCCCGTTGTACTCAAACGGATTGCCCAATGGCCAGTTCACGCCGCCATCCACAGATAGCGCCACCTGTTTTTCCTTCACCAAAGCTTGATACAAACGCGAGGCCTGCCCATTGTGCAGTAGTTCGCCGGTCACCGCTGCGGCCAGCGAACTTGACGAACGCGGGAGCGGCATGCGGTAGCCAATCGCCAGCGCCGGAACTTTGGCGAGTTTGTCCGTTTCTGTTTCACGACGTTCGGCAGTCTGTGGTTTTTCTTCCACTTTCGGACGCGGAGGCGCAGGCCGCGAAGAAATTCCGCCGAAATATTTTTCTACCTTCTCATAGACCTCAACGGGATTTACATCTCCAACGATTGCCAGCACCGCGTTGTTCGGCGAATAGTACTGTTCGTAAAATTTCTGGACGTCTTCAATTTTCGCGGCATCCAAATCTTTGAAATCTCCGTAAAAATTGTGTGCGTTGGGATACGTGTCGAACGCTTTGCCCGGCAGGTCAATGGCGAAAAACAGTCCGTAGGGCTGATTCATTACATTCACGCGGACTTCTTCTTCCACCACATTGCGCTGGTTTTCCAGATTCTTCGGCGAAAAATCCAGCGTCTTCATGCGGTCCGCCTCCAACCACAACAACGGATCCAGCGCCGACACGGGAGCGGTTTCGATATACTCGGTGAAATCGTAGCGAGTGTCGCCATTTGTAGCGCCGCCGCCGCTTTCAATCACACGGTCGAACACACCCTTCGGAGAATTCGGCGTGCCTTCGAACATCATGTGTTCGAAAAGATGCGCGAATCCCGTGCGGCCTTCCGGCTCCAAACGAAACCCAATTCCGTAGCTGATGCATATTCCAAAGGTCGGCGCGGAATGATCTTCGGAAACCACCACGGTCAAGCCATTCGACAGCTTTTTCATCGATGTCGGTGGCTTCCACTCCTGGGCGTCCACAGAACCCGCTAAAAAGAAAACGGCACACAATACGAATAAGCAAAACGAACGCTTCATAATTTCTGCCTTTCCTTTTGAAGGCCGCCTCGCCCCGGCAAGCCGCCACAGTTTCGCGCTGCAAAGCGCAGGATATATTACCGCGCACCGGGCAACACCAATGTAAATTCTTTGCCTCCTGTGATACTTTCGCGGCGCGCTTCACGGACGACCAGTTCAGCGGAGAGAGGCTGACGCAATGACGATTCGATTAAGAATGACATTAGTTCGCAAGATTTTGTTTTCGGCGTTGTTCCTCTTAATGTTGGCGCTGCCGCGGGCGCCTCTCTTCGCGCAAACGCCGTCCGTTGTGAAGTGGGAAGAGCTCACGGCATCGGACTTCGCAAAAGCCATCCAGCGATCCCAATTCACTTGCATCCTCCCGATTGGCATTCTCGAGAAACACGGTCCTCACCTCCCTCTCGGCACCGATCTGCTCAATATCAGGTACGTTTCTCTTGCCGCTGCGCAGCAGGAATTTGCCATAGTCTTCCCTGAATATTATTTCGGACAGATCTTCGAAGCACGCCATGAACCCGGCACCGTGGCCTACAGCGCGAAAATTCAGCTCGAGCTCTTACAGGAAACTACGGATGAGATGGCGCGAAACGGCTGTAAAAAAATCGTCATTGCCAACGGCCATGGTGGCAACGAGAATCTGCTTCCCTACTTTGCGCAAACTCAACTCGCCACGCCCCACGATTATGTTGTTTATATATTCCCGCTACCTGAACATCTGGATCAACCGGGGCGCCCTTCCGTGAAAAACCCTGCGGACATGCACGCCGGTGAAACCGAAACCTCTCACGTGATGATCTCTCGCCCCGATTTGGTTCATATGGATCGCGCCAAGGACGAATCGGGCGCCGATCAGCATCGCCTATATCTTCCCGACACGCTTTACACCGGCATCTGGTGGTACGCGCGGTTCCCCAATCACTATGCCGGAGAAGGCGCAGCCGCCACCAAAGAACTTGGTGAATTCGACATGAAAGAATGGATCAGCGAGCTTGTAACCGCGTTGCGCGCGGTGAAGTACGATACCGAAAGCCTCACGTTGCAAAATGAATTTTACGAGAAGGCCAAACACCCCCTCGTGACTAAATGAGCTGATAAGAGTTCTCAGGAGAGAAAATCGTGAAGCGCTTCTTGCTCGCGTATGTTTTTGCCGCTCTGCTAGCTGGCACATCTTCGACGCCTGAGTATTCGATCCAGGCGATACGCTACGCCACCGCGCCAGGACTTCCGGTGTCTATGCTCGTGATGGGCGCTCCCAAGGACGAAAAGGTCGACGCCGCCATGGTCGTCTGGCTGATTCGGGGCGGAGGTCGCGCGATACTCTTCGATAGTGGCTTTCACCGCGACACTTTTATAAAAGATTTCCCCATGAAGGATTATTTGCGTCCCGATGAAGCGGTGCGCCTGGCGGGCGTGACGCCCGAAGAAGTCACCGACATCGTCATCAGCCACGCCCACTGGGACCACCTGGGTGGCATCGATCTTTTCGAGAAGGCCAATGTATGGATTCAGAAGGACGAATATCGTTATTACACCATCGACGCATGGCAACCCGGCGGAGACCATGGCGGCATCGATCCGGAAGACGCCAAGGAATTAGTGCAATTGAATACGGAAGGGCGCATCCGCCTGGTGGACGGCGACAACGTGGAAATTTTCCCCGGCATTCGCGCGTACACCGGCGCGCGCCACACTTACGATTCGCAATATCTCCGCGTGGAAGGAAACCCCACGTTCGTCCTGGCCTCGGACAATTGCTATCTTTACCGAAACTTATCGTCGCATATGGCCAGCGCCACTTTCACCAATGCAGACCAAGCTGCAAATATCGCGGCCCAATCGCGAATGATAGAACTTGCCGGGTCGCCTGATCGCGTGGTGCCCGGTCACGATATTCTCCAGTTTCAGAAATTCCCCACAGACGGACGTGTTGCCACTATCAAGTCAGCGGTAGCTCATTAGGCCCATGGAAAAAACTATCGTGCAGGATGAAGTTGTGTGCGGCCTGAAGATGGAATTGCGCGCGCCTCAATTAACCGCTGCGAGCGAACGTGACGATGGCGTTCTAGAAGATGTTTTTGCGCGCGGCGGCCCCACCCGCGCACGAAATAATAGTTCAAAGTACCGCCAAAGCCCGCGCTAAGAACAGGGATCAGTCTGCCGGACCACTTCTCCGCGACTTCCGCCCCGACTTTCACCGCGATGCGATCGATAATTCGCGGAACGAGACGCTCGATGGCTTGCTTCTCTACGAAATCGCGTCCCAAGTCGAGACCAGCGGCGCTGGCTGCAGCGATCCACAGGCTGTTTACTTCGTCTTCCGTGGTGTATTCAAAGCCGTAAACTAGACTCAGTTTTTGCAACATCCGGATAGTGATGGCCGAAAGAATTCCCGCGTCGGGGACGATCGTCAACATCCCGCCCATGCCCAGACCCAAGCCCTCCAGCGTCGCCGTCCTGGTGGAAGATTTGATGATGCGATTTGCAATCGGCGTAATCACTTCCTCGCCGAGATAAAACATGTCGCGCCATGACTCAATGGGCAGCTTGTGCGCGCGCTTGATGTGCTTCAGAAACTTTTGCGGATCAACCTGGACTGTTTCGTAAGCTTTGCGAAATCCTGCTGCAGTAGAAGCCTGCATTAACCGGGCTAGCGCGGAATCTTTTTTTCGTCGTGGCATGCCAGTTTGATGCGTCGAGCTGCGCATAGGTAACGCACGCTTAACGCTCCGAGTTCAGCATAACAGGTTTGCACCCACCGTTACAGAAACCGGCTCAACCAGCCGTAACTAGCGCGAGACGGCGCGAAGCCCCGCCTGATCAGCTAGCAGTTGCTCCTACCAGGTGAATCTCGCGCCCAGTTGAATGTGCCGCGAGCCGCCCGAGCCGATAACCGGGTTCGAGGCGGCCACATCCGGCGTAGCGATCACCGTCCCGACGTTGCTGGGACTGAACAAATCGTTGTTCATGGTGAACACATCGAAATTCGGATGGTTCAAGACGTTAAAGAATTCTCCGCGAACTTGCAGGCCGAATCGCTCGTGGAATGTCCACATTTTCGAGAGCGAGAAATCCCAATTCTTGAATGTCGGCCCTCGAAAGGAATTGCGTCCGGAGTTGCCGAACGAGCCGAAGGCGGGAGCTGTGAGTATGGTGCCGTTCTCCATGTAACATCCATCGTTCGCCAACATATTCACCGCGCCTTGACCACCGGCTTTCTGTGCTGCCGCGATACATTGAGGATTCCCGCCAGTCACGTTACCGCTGGCGTCAGTCGTAAAATCGTTGACGTAAGGAATCGGTGTGGTTGTGGACCAATGAATATTGCTCGGACTGCCGGAAATGTCCCAGCGATCTTCGAAAATCCCTGTGGCGCTGTTGTCATCCTCGAAGTCGTTCAGCGTGTACGGCTCACCGCCTTGCAGCGTGACGATGCTCGTCACCAACCATCCCTTTAGCATCTGGAATCTCGAATCGCGTGAAGGCAGTTCATAGGTAAGGGACAATGTGAACCGGTGGCGAATGTCGAAATCGCCGTTGCCGCGATCGCCGTTAAAATTCAGGCTGTTTTGCGGATAGGGCGCAATGTTGTTCGTAGCCGTATCAATCGCATGCGCGTAGGTGTATCCGGCCAGGAGATAGAGCCCGTGCGAATATCTTTTCGTAAATGTTACTTGCAGCGAGTTGTAGTTAGAGTTGGAAGCGTTGTTGAGTACATCCACCTGCCCTAAATAGGGAAAGCATGGGCCGCCTCTGCCGATACCGCCCTGCGAAGGGGGGCAATTGATGGTGAAGGGCCGCGCGGCTTGCTCGCATCCGGAAAAATCCCCGTTAAAAAATCCCCCAGTTGCATTGATACACGGAACGCTCAGTGCCGGAATCGGCTGATTTTCGTCGATATTGCCATAGAGATCGATACCGTGGTTGGCCACGTACGCCACTTGTAGAGTGGCCGTCGGTGAAAGCGCTTGCTGAACGTTCAGATTCCAGTTTGCCACGTACGGCGTCTTCAGATGCGTCGTCGCGAAAATATAACAAGGGTTGCCCGCGTTACATCCACTGCCTGGCCCTACGTCGCTTGGGAAAATCGCACCAGGGTTGGGGTTCGTTGCCGTAGGCCAATTTACAAGATTTGGATTCGTAGAGAAGTCGAGGTAATTGGTGATGTTTCCGTTTCCGGGAGTCACACCCAGGCTCGCCGCCGTGGGATCCAGATTCAATCCGCCGCCGCTGAACATAAATGTCCGGATCGATGGCTGCACAAAAATGATGCCACCGCCCGCTCGCAACACCGTCTTGCCGGTTCCAAAAATGTCCCATGCCACTCCCAATCGCGGCGAAACGTTGTTGTAACGCGTCGGATAAGGCGAGCTGATGCCTTTCCCGACCTGAATGATTCCGGGATTCGGCCCGGTCGGCACAAAATTAGCCAGCAAATTGCGGGAATCTTCGATCGGAGCGGTGATGTCGTAGCGCAATCCCATGTTCACCGTCACGTGCGGCCTCACTCGATATTCGTCTTGAATAAACATCCCTACAGACTTCAAGCTCACGTTGCGCGTTGGATCGCCGTACAGCTTTTCCCACTTTTCCACGTTGCCTGCTGCGAAATCTTCCAGCGAGTCGAAATCTATGCGGCCACGCCCTTCCGTCGCTCGGTAATAGTCCACTGTTCCATACCGGAAATCGCCGCCAAATCGGATCGAATGTTTTCCGCGCGTCCAGGAAGCGGTGTCCGAGAAATTGAACGTGCGGCTAGGCAAGGTTTCCAGCGGCCACCCGGAATTTCCGCCCATATAGCAACACGAGAATCCAGAGCCCAGACCTATGCGTGGGAATCCAAATAGGCGCGGGTCCGTGACTCCCGTATCGATACCGTAACCGGTCAGCGGATTCACGTTGTGATCCAGCGGTAAAATCGCTTCGTTAAAATTGTTGTAGCTGAAGCGCAGCTGATTCACCCAACGGGAGTTGGGCGTATAAGTCCAGTCCGCTCCGAATACCTGCGTGATCGGGGCCGCCGTAGAGCGCCACTCCGGCCGGATGGGAACCGTGTCCTCTTCGATTTCGGAAGTATTTGAGTAGATGAACCGAGCCGTAATCGTATTGTGCTCGTTTAAAATGTAATCGGTTTTCGCAACAACGTTGTCGTTACGGTTGGTGTTGTTGAAATCGAAATCGATGGCCGCCGGGTCCGATTGGCTCTGCGTAAATCCCGGGTTCGGTAAAAATAGCGAAGAAAGATGCTGGCTCAGCGGGCTGCAAGTCGGCGCGCAGGCTGCCAACGCGTCCACAATACTGAAATCTGCCGGCACATTTCCCATAGCGGCCAGTTGCGCGGTATAGGGCACCAACGAAACCGTCACCGGGCTGTCCGCCACAAACGGGTTGCCTACCGTATCGCGCAGCCCCTCGTAGTTAAAAAAGTAGAACCATTTGTCTTTTTTAATCGGCCCGCCGATCGACGCGCCAAATTCGCTCATCGAAACCGTTGAAATCGGCTGCGGCGCGAAGTTAAAGAAATTCCGCGCGTCGAAATCGCTGGTGCGACCGAAATAATACGCAGAGCCGTGAATCGTGTTGGTTCCCGACTTGATCCCGATGTTCATCACCACCCCGGGCTTGACTCCGTAGTCAGCCTCCGGACTTTCCTGGGTATTGAATTCTTGAATGGAATCCAGAGGAAGAAGGCTGGCCGGAGTCCCCGCGATACCCGCGTCGTTCATCACGCTTTCGCCGTAGTACACGTCCATATCGTCGGCGCCATCGATGTAAAAATTGTTCTCGTCGGGACGGTTTCCGTTCGATGTGATGGACTGAAATCCTCCTCCGGGGGTTCGCTGCACGCCGGGATGCAGCATCAACAAATTCTGGAAGTCGCGCCCTTGCACCGGAAGCTCGGTAATTGCCTTATTCGAGAGCACGCCGTTCAGCGTGGTATTCGTGGTATCCGTGAGCGGCGCTTCGGATGTTACCTCCACGGTTTGCGTCACCTCACCGGGCTGCAGTTGGAAATCGGCTCGTATTTCCAGCCCCACTTCAATCTGTATCTTGTCGCGGACAGCGCTCTGAAAACCAGCCGCCTCCACTTTCACGGAATAAAATCCCGGGTCCAGGCTCGGGGCCACGTAGTCCCCGGTCTGGTTCGTTTGCAAAACTCTCTGCGCTTGGGTCCCCAGATTCTCGATTGTCACCTTCGCGCCGGTAATTACACCGCCGCTCGAATCCGTGACCCGCCCGCTGATCTGACCTTGCTGTGTCTGCGCGAAAGCGTTCGGCAGCATCGACACACCAATCGCCAGCCACACAATCAGGAATCGCAAGCGCATCCTCATCACCCACCCCCGGGAAACCACGAGCATGTATTTGATTTCGTGCGTTTTCAGAATTTCAAACTAGAACTCGCTCTAGAACTTGAACTAAATCGTGCGGCTGTGACGATTTTCTAATTTCTAAGTTCTGAAATGAAAAAGGCGAAGGGAGAGTGAAAAAATTACAGGCCCGCGGCGAGTTTACCCAAATCGATGAGGCAGCTAAGCGCAGATTGGCCCAAGGACACTGTCAGAAAAATTTCCCCGTGATGATGACCCAACCCCATAAAGAAACCATAAGGAAAAACGATATGCGCAGAAATTAGACCTAATATACGCGGATGTCAACGCGTCTTTTGCCCCCTGATTCATAATCACTTGCACGAAGTGTTACCTCTTGCGCCTCGTGGCGGTTTTTTACCCGCGACTGTCTGAATTCGGCACATTTGTGACAAGCGATCCCGGAAAGATTCGCTTATTGCGCGGGCAAAACCTGAACAGGTTCCGTTTTCTTTGGAGGATATAGCCAGGCAAAAATCGTGACTGCCAGCAGCGTGCAGATGAAATCCAACGCGCTGCCTTCCGGGCCCACCGGGCCTCCCGTTAGCCATCGCGGCCCGTGAAGACTGGAATTCAAGAGATGCCCCGTCGCCATCATACCGCTGTCTGGAACCGAATAGATAAACGTCTCGGCGAAATCCCCGGCCGCGTGTAGTCCAATCGCGAACCACAAATTCCCAGTGCGGCGCAGCGTAAAGCACGCGAACAGCGCAAATAAGACCACGGAAAGCGCTCCAATCCAATCCTCGCCCGAATTCGAAAGATGCACCGCCCCGAATAGCCCAGACAGGAGAACTGCCGCCGGCCAGAATCCCATCCCTGTCGTCAGCGTGAAAAGCGCGTAGCCGCGGTACAAAAATTCCTCCGAAAGCCCCACCAGCAAAAATATAAACCCCCAAATCGCCGCGTACTTCAGAATCGCCACTCCCGACAACGCCAGCCCTCCGAACGAAAATCCTCCTAGCGCGCGCATGATCAAGACCTCGGTGGACACCAGCGCCAGTCCCCAAACAATTCCTTGCCGGAATAATTTTCCAAACGCTCCCTCCAGCGGAATGCCGTAACTAAACCAGTCACGCTTTTCAATCCGGCTCATGATGAACGCGGCCAGGAATGCCAGCATCGTCTGCGAAAATTCGGCAACGACTCCGAACGTAGGAGTGATTACACCGGTTTGCGCTTGGTTTTCCATCGCCACGAACGCTGGGATTTTCCCCAGAATAAATTGAAAGCCAATCTGCATCCCCATGAACAGCGTCGCAAAAATTAGGAAGCGCCAGCCCGCACGAATTCCCTTCGGGCCCAAAAATATCGTGCGCAGCAAAGATGTCTTTTGTCCCTCGAAACTCGTTTCCGTCGTATTTGGTTCCGTCATTCTTCGCCTGCCCTCGCGCCGATTGATTGCGCGCCGGCAGCATAATTCAACTTCACGCCGCCGCAAAGGCCGCCACATTCGGTCTCGCAGAATCGCCAAGCGCCATGAGTTATTCCCAATCTTCCCAAAAATCCAACCAGTTCCCTCGGCTTTCGTTGACTTCCCTCCGCTCGCAACCTAAGATGTGCGCCAGTTCAGCGACCTCGCGAGGGTCGCAGATGAAATGGCAGATCCCTCATCTCTTATTGGACAGACTGTCTCGCACTACCGCATCATCGAAAAACTCGGTGGTGGCGGGATGGGCGTGGTTTACCGTGCCGAAGACACCAAGCTCAAGCGCCAGGTCGCACTGAAATTCCTTCCGCAGGATTCTCTATCCGACAAATCCGCGCTCGAACGATTCGAGCGTGAAGCCCAAGCCGCTTCCGCCCTGAATCATCCTTATATCTGCACCATTCACGACATTGATCAGGACTCCGGCGTCCCATTCATCGCCATGGAGCTACTTAAGGGCTCCACGCTTAAGCATCGCATCAGCGGACAACCCATGCCGCTCGACGCGTTGCTCGAGATCGCCATCGATGTTGCCGACGCGCTCGACGCAGCGCACACCGAAGGCATCATTCATCGCGACATCAAACCCGCGAATATTTTTGTCACCGAACGCGGCCAGGCCAAAGTCCTCGATTTCGGTTTGGCCAAATTAGTGTCCAAGAACGTCGGCGAGACGGTCACCGCCGGTGGTGTCACCATGGGTACCGACCCGAATCTCACCAGTCCGGGCACCGCTCTCGGCACCGTCGCCTACATGTCGCCCGAGCAAGTGCGCGGCGAAAACCTCGACGCGCGCTCGGACCTGTTTTCGTTCGGCATGGTGCTCTACGAAATGGCCACAGGCCGCCAAGCCTTCAGCGGAAATACCTCCGGGGTAATTTTTGCGGCGATCCTTGAACGCGAGCCGCTGCCTCCCACCCGCGTGGTTCCCGATTTGCCAGTTGACCTCGAACGTGTCATCGGCAAGGCTCTCGAAAAAGATCCCAAGCTGCGTTACCAGCACGCCTCTGATTTGCGTTCGGATTTGCAGCGCCTGAAGCGCGACACCGCAGCGCCTGAAGCGCGACACCGATTCAGGAAGATCCGGTTCCATGCGCGCCGCCGCTGCGACAGCCGTTTCCGCAAGTTCAGCAGTCATTCCGCCTTCGCCTACCGAAGCCCACAAATCCAGCGGCGCTTCCGCTGTTTCGGCCGTCGCGCAAGAGCACAAAGGGAAATTAATCATCGGCGCGGTCGTTGCAGTATTGTTGGTTCTTGCCGCAGGCTACGGTATCTATTCACTTCTCCGAGCCAAGGCCGCGGTCATTCCCTTCCAGAATTTCACTATCACGAAAGTCACTAACAACGGAGAGTCCGTCCAAGCGGCCATCTCTCCCGACGGAAAATACATCCTCAGCGCAGTGGCCGAGGCCGGCAAGCAAAGCCTCTGGCTGCGGCACGTTGAGACCAACAGCGACACGCAGGTCGTTCCGCCTGCAGTCACGCGATATTCCAGACTCGCCTTTTCGCCCGACGGCAGTTATCTCTATTTCCGTCGCGCTGCCAGCGGCGTCGAAGATTCCTTCGACTACTATCGCGCCCCGGTTTTAGGCGGAACTCCGAAAATTGTCGCCCGCGACGTGGACACAAACATCACGTTTTCGCCGGACGGAAAGCGCGTTGCCTACGGGCGCGCCAACGATCCGGAAGTCGGCAAGTGGCACCTTCTGACCGCAAATCCTGACGGCAGCGGCGAAAAGTCGATCGTCGTGGGTCCCGCAGCGGAGATTCCCGGATACATTGTCTGGATGCCGGATGGGAAGAAAATCCTGGGATCCATGGTCAGAGTCGGCGATTTCCTGACCGGCCTGAGAGCCTTCGATCCGGTTTCGGGCGAAGCAAAGGTAGTGGCCCAGTACAACAACATGGTCCTCCATGAATTGGCCGGGACCGCCGATCCCGCCGGAGTCTTCGTCAACGTTACTCATGTTGATTCGTTGGGTTTCCTTTCGCAACTTCACTTCATTTCACTCCCCGGCGCAAAAATTCGCTCCATCACCAACGACACAAATATCTATAACGGTCTGAGCGTTTCTGCGGATAACAAGACGGTGGCAACGATTCTCCACCAGGACATCCGAACTTTATTTTTGCTGCCCAGCGCGGGAAACGCCGGCCATCCTCCGAGCCCGGCTCTCCCGCAAGAAAAGGATTACTCCACATTCGGATGGAGCGCCACTGGAGAGCTGTATCTGCCGGAGCAGGACAAGCTAATTCGAATTTCCCCCGACGGCACTAACCGGGTTTTATTCTTGAATCAAGTCGCCACCGAGCCTGTCACCTGCGGAAGTGGCGCTTCCGGAGCGCGGAAGTCGCATCCGGTTGTATTCATTGGCGCTCACCATACACCCTCCGGGATTGCCGGAAGAAGTGTTTGGCGCGTTGATGCAGACGGCGCCAATCCGAAGGAGCTTTCGGAAGAAAGCGGCGCTTACAACCCTACATGCTCCTCGGACGGAAAGTGGGTCTATTACAACGAGGACCAGACGTTCAAGCGCGTCTCCATCGATGGCGGGCAAGCGGAAGAAGTCTCAGGCGTGGCCATTCCGGGAGCTATTGTGGGCTCGTCATATTTTGATATTTCTCCCGACGGCAAGACTCTAATATTTCTTGCTGAGGCCGGGGCAGCCGAGCAAAAGCTTGTGTTGCTGGCACTCGACGCGGGACCGAATCCCGCGCGGCGTATTCTCGATCCGAACCCGCTGATATCGAAGCCACCGAGTTTTTCGCCGGACGGCAAGTCCGTGCTGTATGGCATCCGCGAAAACGGAGTCGAGAATCTCTGGCTTCAACCGATTGACGGCGGAGGCCCTGGCGCGGGGGGCCATCAGATCACAAATTTCCGCGCGGATGAAATTAGCTGGTTCCGATATTCGCCAGACGGCAAAACCATCGGCCTCCTTCGGCGCCATCCAGAATCCGACGTCGTTCTCCTTCGCGATACCGGCGCCGCTTCGCAGTAACAAAGAAAAATCTCGCGATCCATTTCGCTGCAAGATTTCACATATGGCCGATTGCAATCCGGCTGCTTCTTCCCTTAGCATCAGTCGTGCGCGAGAAAAAGTGCTCAGAAAAAGATATAACTGTGAGTGAGCTTCACCAAGCGCTCCTCAGCCCAAGTTGGGAATATCGGAGAGGAAAACAGGATGACAGGACTTCGGATTGGACGCGGCGTGCACTGCTCTTCAGCATCCGTCTACTACAGTGCGATGCTCATCCTTGTGGCCGCTACCCTAGTCGCCATTCCTTCCCACGCACAAACAGCGAAGGGCAATAACTGGGCGGCCTACAGCACCCCGGCAAAAGACTCTGACGCGGGATCGGCATCCAAAGCCGCGACAGCGTCCCACGCCCCACAGTTTGGTGCCGTCCTTCTAGGCGGCCATGGGGATGTGGACGAGGCCACCAATTTTCTCTGCGAAAATTCCGGAGGAGGCGATCTTGTTGTGATCAGCGCTTACGGAGCCGACGAGTACAACTCTGATTTCCACGCGGCCTGTCCGGAAAATTCAGTCACTACTCTGGTGATCACTTCAGCAGAAGCCGCTAACGATCCCTATGTCGTGGACAAAATTCGCAACGCGCACGCAATTTTTCTCTCCGGCGGCGACCAGTCCCATTACGTGAATTACTGGACCGGCCAGGGAGTCCAGAAAGAAATCAACGCCGATGTGGCGCGAGGCGTCCCACTGGGCGGTATCAGCGCCGGGCTTGCGGTCCAAGGGCAATTCGTTTTTACCGCAATGATGGATACAGTGAAGAGTCCGGAAGCCTTGGCGAATCCCTACGACCCCCATGTGACTCTGGTCCGCGATTTCCTCTCGATCCCCGTGCTGAAAGGGGTGATCACGGATAGCCACTTTTCGCAGCGCGAACGCATGGGCCGCTCGCTCGCATTTCTCGCCCGCATCGTGCAAGACGGCTGGGCGCAGGAAGTACACGGAATCGGCGTCGACGAAACGACGGCAGTGCTGGTGGAAGCCGATGGCCAGGCGCGCGTGGTAGGAAAAAATTCCGCCTACTTCATGACTCTCGATCATCGCCCGGAAGTCTGCGCCTCAGGAAAGCCTCTCACGCTGCGTCATGTAAAGGTTTTGAAGTTGAGCGCAGGCGACAAGTTCGATCTGCATACATGGACCGCCACCGGAGGCTCCGCTTTTGAAGTGAATGTCCTCGACGGCAAAATGAGGCGCACGGACCAGCCATGACTTGCGCCCCCAACTTTATGAATTGAGACGCCGGGGGCCGCTGACGAACGGATTGCCGCGCTCGTAAAAACGCAAAAGCCTGTCAGCCGCCACCCTAATTCCGATGCGTACGCTGACGCCAATCTCGCCCGTCGGTTTCACCGCCGTACCCAACCAGAGCGGACCCTTAGCGCACAAGTCGACCCCATCCAAACTTCGGGTAATTCCCATCGCGGCAGCGAGCCGCCCGGGCCCGCGCGAAAGCTCGGTCAAAGGCGCTGCCAATTTTTTACTCTTAACGTCACTCGATCTTTCGCTGCGCGTTTTCCTCGATGGCTTGGCGGTACGATGGAGTTGCATCCACTTAATACCTTCGAGCGGTTCCAACCCGCGCAAGAGAATCCCTTCGCCGATGCCTATGCGCTGACCGGAAACGTTGAGCATGAAGTGGTTGCCATAAATAAAATAAACGTACGCGTGTCCGCGTTCCATAAAAAGCGCCCGGTTGCGTGGCGTCACCCCGCGAAACGCGTGACAAGCCGCGTCGCCCACGAGATAAGCTTCTGTCTCGACGATACGTCCGCTAAGCCGCACGTGAGGCAAATCATGCACCAGCGTTTTGCCGATCAGAAAACGCGCCAGTTCGACGGTATCAATCGGCAGCTCGCTGCGGCGGAGGCGGCCAATGCGAATTTTAGTGCGCGCTAGCTTCATGCCATTCGTTCTATCATACGAACAGTTCGCGCGCGGCTCACATTATTTCCGTATGCCGCTGGTGAGATAGATGAACGACAAAATATCAGATAAAGAGCAAGTTTGGCCGGCTCTCCCTTTCGCGGAGTGGAAAGACACTTGCGCCACGCTGCACATGTGGACGCAGATCGTTGGAAAAGTGCGGTTGGCGCAAAGCCCGCTAATCAATCACTGGTGGGAAGTTCCGCTGTACGTTTCCGCGCGTGGGCTAACCACTTCTTCGATTCCCAGCCCCGGCGGAAATTTTGAAATTAGTTTTGATTTTATCGATCACCGCCTCGATATCAAGACCAACTCCGGCGAGTCCCGAACGATTTCCTTGTATCACCGCACGGTGGCCGGATTTTATCGCGAGTTCATGGAGATGCTGCGCTCGCTGCGCATCGACGTAAAAATCTGGCCGATGCCCGTGGAGATACCAAATCCTATCCGCTTCGACCACGATGTGACCCACGCGCGTTACGATCCCGCTTACGCCAACCGCTTTTGGCGCATTTTGGTCACGCTCGATTCGATATTCAAAGAGTTTCGTGCGAAATTTATTGGCAAAGCGAGCTCGGTGCATTTTTTCTGGGGAAGTTTCGACATGGCCGCCTCCCGCTTTTCGGGCAGAAGAGCGCCGGAGCGTCCCGGAGCAGACAAAATAACGAAAGAGGCGTATTCGCACGAAGTGAGCAGCGTGGGATGGTGGCCGGGCGGCGGCGATGTGAACAGTCCGATGTTCTATAGCTACGTCTCGCCGGAGCCACCCGGATTTCGCGAGAGCGCCGTACGCCCCCAAAAGGCGTATTTCGACACGAAACTGGGCGAATTTCTGCTCTCGTACGACGATGTTCGGGCGGCGAGTGACCCGCGAGCGGCGCTGCTCGATTTTTGCCAAAGCACTTACGAAGCCGCTGCCATAAACGCTAAATGGGACCGCGAATCCCTCGAAAGGAAGCCTACCTAACCCAGCCGTCGTGTCCCGCGGTAGCCTCCGAATGTGTAGCCAAGATAGCTAGATACTAAGCGGAATTTAATCTAAACGATTGGAACGGCGGCACTTAACTTCCCGAAAAGAACCTCTTAAATGGAAAGTGAAAACTGTTGCGCGAATTCGGATTTGCCCGTGATAACTTCCTCAGTGGGCAACGGCAAACCGAGAAAGGCAAGGAGCGCTGACAAGAGCCGCAGGACTATTGCGGGAGACCCGTTTTATAGAAAATGGCTTTGTCGCGCGGGTCCAGGGCCATAGGGGTCGTATACTGGAGCGCCTTTACGTCGATAACTGCTTGCCTTTAACAGTGGAATTATTTCATCAGCTTGCCTTTTTCATTCTGAGCTGCAAGCCCATGTCGTATCGCCGATTCCAGCGTATCGATGTGTAGATCCTTTAGGGCTTTAAACCGAATGCAATATCCGGTCACGCTCGCCTTGCCTAGTTTTTTTCCATACGTTTTGGCTAAGTACTTCTTATCTTTGAGACCAAGAATATAGACAGAGATCCCGGTTCTGTTTCC
>JBEKHG010000008.1:0-123901 GCA_050012395.1 Candidatus Acidiferrales bacterium | reverse complement strand
TCCGGCGTCTGTATCGCGCGCACGAAAATCGGGCAGCAAAGCGCGGGTACAGAGAAAACGGAACCTATCAGGACAATTCCAGCAGCGCGAATCACGCGACGGGCCGCGCTATTTCTTCTTGATCTCGCGAGTGAGAGTACGGACGCGCGCGGAAGCTTCAAAGTACATGTCATTGTTCTGGTCTTTGTTCAGCTCGAGAAATTTCTTATACGCATCGAGCGCCTGAAGCTGTTGTCCCAGTTTATCGTAACAAGTGGCACGAATAAACCAACTGCCGAGCGGCAGTGTTTCTCTTTGGGAAAGTACGTCCAAGCCCTGCAGGGTGGCGGGGTAATTCTTGTTGAGATATTGCGCGGTTATTAAGTCGCCGAGGACATCGTTGGAACTCGGATTCATTTTGAAAGCTACGATCAGCTGGCTTACGGCGTGGGGATAATCTTTTTTCTCCAGATAGACGTGGCCGAGCTGCGCGGCGAGGTCGGGATCATGCGGAGCGAGCGCAGACGCTTTCTCCATCGCGGGAAGCGCCGCATCATAATGCTTCGTTTGGAACGCGATCTGTATGCGCAGCTTCAGCGCGCGAAGGCTCTCCGGTCCGGCGGTTGCAGCGCGATCGAGTTCCGCCAGCGCGTCATCGTCCCGCTTCAAGTCAACGAGTACGGAAGCATATTCAATACGCGCGGCTGCGTCGTGGGGCCGCGCCTCTAGATAAGCGCTAAGCTCCGTTGCGGCCGCATCGAATTTCTTCTCCGCAATAAACACTTCCGCCAATCCTCTATGCGTTTCTGTCGCCGCTCCTTTGATGGGGTTCAGAGCCAACGCGCTTCGCAGCGCTGCTTCGGCGTCGTTCGTGCGGCCAGCCCTCAACAATGCGAATCCGAGTGAGTCCCAGATATCAGGGTCTTTGTCGTTGAGCTTGGCCGCAGCTTCGTACTGTTCGATCGCAGCCGCAGTTTTTTGGCTAGATTCCAGCGCTACGCCCAGAAGCCATTTAGTGCGCGCGTCTTCCGGCATCAATTCGGCAGCCCGTTGCAACGGGGCTACGGCGGCCGCCGGGTCGGTAGGTATCAATGTCAGCCCCAAATTTAGATACGCCTCCGGCATCTTGGGGTTAAGCGAAATGGCTTTTTCGTATTCGGCCTTCGCGTCCGCCGGTTTCTGCAGCGCGGTGTACGCATATCCCAGATCGTAATGCACGGTGGCATCGTCCGGCTTCTTAGCTAGAAATTCTTGATAAGACTGCACAGCCGCCTCGTAATCCTTGCGGTCCATTGCGGCCTGCGCTTGCGTCAGGAGGTTATTCAGAACGACGGCAGCGGGGTCTTGTGGGATTTTTTTTCGCGAGGTACTTACGGTTTGCGCCGAGGTGGCCAGAGTTGCAGCCAGGAAAAAAAACAGCGCGCAGCAGCCAAGCAAGGGCTTCGAAAAAAATTTCATGCTCGCGGAGGCGGACTTTGCGCCGAGCCATTGGAGTTCGCCGCGGGATGACCGTTCACAAGATTGGAGGCCTCGCGCGGCTTCAAGGCGAGCGCCAGATATTTGCCGGTGTGAGATTGCGAATTTCGCGCGACTTGCTCGGGAGTTCCGGAGGCAACGACGCGCCCGCCTTGGTCGCCGCCTCCCAGATCGATCACCCAATCGGAGGATTTGATCACGTCAAGATTGTGCTCGATGATCAGCACCGAGGCGCCGCCTTCAATCAATTTGCGAAATGCAGTCAAGAGCTTCTGAATATCGTCGAAGTGCAGCCCGGTGGTGGGCTCATCGAAAATATACAGGATGCCGGTATTTTCCTGCCGAGTGAGATGCGCCGCAAGTTTCAAGCGTTGCGCCTCGCCGCCGGAAAGGGTGGTTCCCGATTGGCCGAGGCGAAGATAGCCGAGGCCAACTTCTTCAAGAACTCGCAATTTGGCTGTAACCTTCGGATGCGCGGCGAAAAACGCGAGAGCCTCGCGAACGGTCATTTGCAGCACGTCGTGAATATTTTTTCCTTTGTAGCGCACATCCAAAACGGCGCTTTTGTAACGCGTGCCGCGGCATTCTTCGCAAATCAGCTCAACGTCGGCAAGAAAACGCATCTCGACCGTGACGGTGCCATCGCCCTGGCAAGCTTCGCAGCGCCCACCGGGAATATTGAACGAAAAATGTCCCGGCGTGAATCCTCGTTTCTTGGCTTCCGGCGTGGAGGCAAAAACTTCGCGAATAGGATCGAACGCCTTTAAATACGTCGCGGGATTCGAGCGCGGAGTGCGGCCGATAGGAGACTGGTCCACCATCTCAACGGCGGTCACCGCAGCTTCGCCTTCCAGCCGGTCGCAACATTCTCGCCAGTTTCCGCCGGTGCGCCTGAGCTGCAGCGCTTTGTATAGGACGTCATACACCAACGTGGATTTTCCCGAGCCGGACACGCCGGTGACAGCGACAAGCATCCCGAGCGGTATCATCACGTCCACATTTTTCAGATTGTGGCTATGCGCGCCAAATATTTTCAGGAATTTGCCCTGCGTCTTACGGCGTTTCTGCGGAACTGAAATTTTCAACTCGCCGCGAAGGTAGCGGCCGGTTAACGAATGGGGATCCGCAAGCATCGCATCGCGCGTCCCGGAAAAAATTAATTTGCCACCGTGTTCTCCGGCGCCGGGGCCGAGATCGAGGATATAGTCGGCGGCCAAAATGGTATCGGGATCGTGTTCCACTACCAGTAGCGTATTGCCAAGATCGCGCAAACCTTTCAGGATTTCAATCAGACGATTCGTATCGCGCGGATGCAGGCCGATGGAAGGCTCGTCCAACACATAAAGCGCGCCCACCAGATGTGAACCGAGCGAAGTAGCAAGCTGAATGCGTTGCGCCTCGCCACCTGAAAGCGTCGAGGTAAGCCGATCGAGCGTGAGGTAATCGAGCCCAACTTCGTCGAGAAAACGCAAACGGAGCTGGATTTCCTCCAGAACTTTTTCGACGATAGTCGCCTCGCCCGGAGTGAGCACGAGGCTTTCAAAAAACGGGCGAGCTTCCTTCACCGTCATTTGGCAGACTTCCGTGATCGAACGTCCGCCAATTCTCACCGCGCGAGCCTCTGCTCGAAGGCGGGTTCCGCGACAATCCGGACAAGTGGCGTAACCGCGATACCGGCTCAGGAACACGCGAACGTGCAGCTTGTATTTCTTTCTTTCAAGCATGGCGAAAAAGCCCTGCACGCCGTCGTATTTTTCTTTGCGATCACCTTCGGTGATCGCGTCGCGTTGTGCTGCCGTAAGTTCACGGAAAGGAACTTCAGTCGGAATCCCATTGGCTCGCGCGAAACGGCGCATGTCCAATGCGAGTTGGCGATAGCGGGGCTTGGTCCACGGATGAATCGCGCCGTCGGCAAGCGATTTGCTTTTATCCGGAATCACGCGATCGATGTCGAAATCGATCGTGTTGCCGAAACCCTGGCAGCGAGGACAAGCCCCGTAAGGACTGTTGAACGAGAAAAGACGAGGCTCCGGTTCCTGATACGTCGCTCCACATTTTTTGCATTCGAAGCGTTCGTTGAACACCAAACGCTCGGGAGTTGTGCCTGGGGCGTCCGACACGAACTCCAGAATTGCTTCACCGCCGCCTTCGCGATAACAAATTTCAACAGAGTCCATCAGTCGAGAACGAATTTCGGGTCCAAGAACGAGGCGATCCACCACCACGTAAACAGGCTGCGTGAAATTAACGTCCAGTAATTCCTCGGGCGCAGAAAATTCGAAGACGCGTCCGGCCTGATAGAGGCGGTTGAATCCACGCTTTCGCAAGCTAATCAGCGATTCCCGAACGGCTTCCTGCGTCACTCGGACCGGTTTGCGGGGCCGAGTTGCTTGTGGCGCGTTAGTTGCCGCTTCAGGAGTGAGCTTTAATTCGTATAAAACATAAAATCGGTGTCCCGCCGGAAGCGCGAGCACACGCGCGGCGATTTCGTCGAGCGTGTCTCTTCGCACTTCTTCGCCGCAGCGCAAACAAAACGTGTGGCCGATACGCGCAAACAACAGGCGCAAGTAGTCGTAAATCTCAGTCGCCGTCGCGACGGTCGATCGCGGATTACGCGTGGAATTTTTTTGCCGTATGGAAATGGCCGGAGCGATGCCGGTAATCTCGTCCACGTCCGGCTTTTCGATTCTTTCCAGGAACTGCCGCGCATACGCGGAGAGTGATTCGATGTAACGCCGCTGGCCCTCGGCGTAGAGCGTATCGAAGGCCAGGCTGGACTTGCCCGACCCCGAAACCCCCGTCACCACGGTGATCGCGTTGTGGGGAATGACGAAGTCAATGTTCTTCAGGTTGTGGACGCGAGCGCCGCGAACGCGGATCTCCTCGGCGTCGCCCGGCACACTCGGACGGGGGGCCGGATCAATAGGGAGGTTCTCAGTGGGTTTCGTCGCCATGAGCGTAAACCAAAAATTATACGCCGCTGAGTCGTGCCGAGCAAATGGGCTCCATAGGCGCGCGGCAAGCCGACTTTGGTAGTCGTGGGACTATTCCGTCATTCTTGGTAAAGTGACGCTGTGCAGAACCGCGAACGAAGATTTGACCGAGTGATATGGATAGTCCTCGATAGCGTCGGCATCGGCGAGCTGCCTGATGCCGCTGCCTACGGCGATGTAGGGCGAGACACGCTGGGCCACATCGCACGCTCGCGTCCATTAAATCTTCCAAACCTGCTTCGTCTGGGTCTCGCGAACATCAAACCGCTTGCAAATTTGACTCCTCCCAAAAACCCAGAGGGCAGTTACGGAAAAGGCGCGACGGTTTCTCCCGGTAAAGACACCACGACTGGCCACTGGGAAATGGCCGGCGTGTGGTTAGACCAAGCTTTCCCGGTATATCGGCACGGCTTTCCGAAATCGCTGATCGAAGAATTCGAGCGCCGGATCGGGCGCCGCACGCTCGGAAACAAGCCCGCTTCCGGAACCGAAATCATAAAAGAGTTGGGCGAAGAGCACATGCTTACCGGGTTTCCCATCGTGTACACGTCCGGCGACAGCGTTTTCCAAATTGCCACGCACGAAGATGTGATCCCAATCGCTGAGCTTTATCGCATGTGCGAAGTCGCCCGCAAATTACTCGACGGACCTGACCGGGTTGGACGCGTGATCGCCAGACCATTCACCGGCACAAGTGGGGATTTTCGCCGCAGTGAGCGGCGCCACGACTATGCGGTAGAGCCGCCGAGGCCCATGCTGCTTGATGTGCTGGCCGAAGCCAAAGTTCCCGTTTTTGGCGTAGGCAAAATTCACGATATTTACAATGGCCGTAGCGTGGACAACTACGTCACGACAAAAAATAACGCGGATGGCATGGCCAAACTCAGCGAAGCGCTCAGTCAACGTCCCAAGGGATTAATTTTTGCGAATCTCGTCGATTTCGACATGCTCTATGGCCATCGCAAAGATGTGGAAGGTTTCGCGCGCTCGCTGGAGGAATTCGATGCACTGCTGGGGTTTTTTCTTGCTGCGCTACGCCCTTCGGACTTATTGCTGATTACCGCCGACCACGGTTGCGATCCGGACCCGGTGAATCCGACAACAGATCATTCGCGGGAATACGTTCCGATACTGGCTTACAGCCCGAGTTTGACGTCTGGCGAAAATCTTGGAACGCGCGCAACGCTCGCCGACATGGGCCAGACCGTCGCTGAGAATTTCGGAACGAAAATTCCCCACGGAACAAGCTTCCTGAAGTGAAATTTTAGCGACTAGAACAACGCAGAAAGAATTTATCGGGTGTAATGAGTCGGAGTGGGGCCAACTTCCAGGCGGTGCCGATCCCAGATGGCGCCTTCCCGGTTGTAATGAGCCATCTCAAAGTCCTGAGTCAGTTCCAGGCAATCGGTCGGGCAAGCGTCTTCGCACAATCCGCAGAACATACAGCGCGAAGTGTCGTACGTAAACGTGGTCAATACTTTTCGACGCGTAGCGTCATCCCGCAGCCATCCCACCACAATCAAATTTTCCGGGCAGGCTAGCGCGCACAAATTGCAGGAAATACAAAGCGATTCCCCGGTTTCGGGATTCATGTTTAACCGTGGCGCGCCGCGATAGCGTTCGGCCACCATGGGCCGTTCCTGGGGATACTGCTCGGTGGTGACGTTCTTGGGAGCCTGGTAACGAAAGGTCAGCATCATGCCCTTCACCAAGTCCCACAAAAAGATGCGCTTCAGAATTTCTTTCATTCGAGGTAGTTTGACTTCCGTCCGGATCAAAGTCAAGCATCCACCGGCGCGGTTAGTGGCGGGTTTTCGACCTTTTAAGCCACAGCGGGAACAGCGGATTTGAGCCACTGCTCCATCTGGGTGTGATCCACCACGCCGGCCTGCTGCATAACGACGCGTCCTCCATAGAAAACCGCAAAATTCGGGATGCCGCGGACATTGTAGCGAGCAGAAAGCTGCGGATATTTTTCCGTATTCACTTTCAGCAGGATGGCCTTCCCCGCCATGTTCGCCGCGGTACGCGAGACTTCAGGAGCCGCCATGCGGCACGGTCCGCACCACTCGGCCCAGAAATCCACGAGAACCGGAACAGGAGAATTCTTGATGGCTTCATCGAACAACACATCATCGACCGCCAACGGTTCAGCCACCGGCGACAACGGCGATTTACAAACTCCGCAACGGCCAGTGCTGGCGAGATATTTGGCTGGAACGCGGTTGCTCCGTCCGCAATGTTTGCAGGCGCGAATAAAAGGCATAGCAGACCTCCATCACTATTGAATGGATGATGAATAAGGGCTCTGGGGTGCAAGGTTTACATCGCGCGCCCAGCGGTACGCCCGCGATGAAAGCTCGCAGCCGAAATAGTTGCTTCATTTAGAAGATATGAGAACACTTGATAAAACGATGGTTGCCGCATTCCTTGTGATTGCATGCATTTCGTTGAAGATTTACGCCGTACCACCAAAGAGGCCTGCACCGCAAATCTGGACTCCCGGATGTGTGGCATCCGTGCCGAAAGCTTGGGGCATCTACAGAGGCGGCTCCGCGCAATCAGGTCCGGCATTTGAGGATAGTGGTGGGACGCTTCGGTTCCTAACTAATATTCCTTGCGACGGAACGCCCGCTGTGGCACTGGAGATTCGCAGAGCTGGCGGAAATCCTCCCAGTGCAGGAAGCCTGTAAGGCAAAACGCGCGAGCGAGAAGAACCCGCTTCCGGATGTGTTCCAATGTTTCTGACGACTCGTTTTGCGAGAAAGCGTCCGCCGCACAGGCTCGTGTTATTCTGACGTTCGCATGCCAGAAAACACCTTGTCCGACATCGAATTCATGCGCGCAGCGCTGGCCGAAGCCCGCAAAGCTGCTGAGCGAGGCGAAGTTCCCATTGGCGCGGTTCTGGCGCTCGATGATCGCATCATCGCACGCGCCGGCAACCGCACAATTTTTGATTGCGACCCGACTGCACACGCAGAAATCGTTACGCTGCGCGCCGCGTCAAAAATAATTGGAAATTATCGGCTGCTTGGCACAACTCTTTACGTAACCATCGAGCCTTGCGCTATGTGCTGCGGCGCCATAATTCAGGCACGCATTGGTAGACTCGTTTACGGAGCGGACGACGCCAAGGCCGGCGCTGTGCGTTCCTGCTTCTGCGTGCTGGATCATCCGCAGCTCAACCACCGCGTCGCGACGACTCCAAGCATTCTAGCCGAAGATTCCGCCGCAATCCTCAAAGAGTTCTTTTCTGTTCGGCGCTGAGTCCGCGCGTCGGGCTAAATTGGTCAAAATCCATGAGTCTCGGCCGATGGCGCGCCCCATTCCGTTCCGAAGATGAGCTTTTAGGTTGTCACGTTAAAACCACGATTACGAATCACTCCACCCGGATTAGAATGCAATCTGACGCGTTAGAGTGTCACTTGGAGAAAGCGATGGTTCGTTCCAATAGAACAACGTTTAGCCGAAGAACTTATTGTCGAATTTTGATGAACCGCGGCGCTGTTTTGGTTTGGCTTTTTGCAGCCGCTTCCGTTTCCGCGCAATCACCGAATTCAGCGCCTCCCGATACGCAAACGCAAAATCAGACCGCTTCCCAATCGAAATCCCCCGCGCCTGCGAGTCAGACGATATCGCCTTCAGCGATCAACCGCGCAAACTTGCTCGCGCAATTCAACGACTCTCTTGAAGAGCTCACTTCCCGGGTGTCGCCCTCGATCGTCCAAGTGCAGGTGACAGGCTATCGCTCGATCGAAGCGAAGGACGAAAGCGAAACCAGTTTAATAGGCCGCGAGCGCAGCCTGGGCTCGGGCGTGATCGTCGATGCGGACGGATATATCATCACCAACGCGCATGTGGTGAAAGGCGCACAACGCATCCGCGTAGTTGTCTCCACACGCGCGTCGGGAGATTCGCAAGTCCGCGCGAGCCTCGGTTTCGGTGAACACATTCCTCCCGTCGATGCGAAGGTTGTGGGCATCGCCCCGACCCTTGACCTTGCATTGCTGAAAATCGAAGCAAAAGGCTTGCAAGCGATCCCTTTCGCCGATTATACAAAGCTGAAAAAGGGCCAACTCGTTCTCGCGTTCGGCAATCCCGAAGGGCTGGAAAATTCGGTGACCATGGGCGTTGTCAGCTCGGTGGCGCGACAAGCCAACCCCGGTGTTGCTTCCGTGTTCATTCAAACCGATGCGCCCATCAACCCGGGGAACAGCGGCGGCCCTTTAGTGGATACAAATGGTGAGCTCGTGGGCATCAACACATTCATCCTTTCCGAGTCCGGCGGCAGCCAGGGTTTGGGATTCGCGATTCCCAGCAGCGTGGTGAAATTTGTTTACGAAGAGCTTCGCAAGTACGGCCGTGTGCATCGCAGCGTGATCGGCGCCGGTCTGCAGGATATTACTCCGGACCTCGCCGCCGGGCTTTCACTCACTAGACAGCGCGGCGTAATTGTTTCTGATGTAGATCCTGATGGCCCCGGCCAAAAATCAGGATTGCAGATCCAGGATATTCTTTTGACATTGGATGGCCGCACGATTGGAAGCGTACCGCTGGCAGAAATGATTATTTCCACACGTCCTGCTAGCGCCGTCGTGGAGGCCGAGGTATTGCGCGGCGATAAGAAAGTCACGCTGGAAATTCCGGTCGCCGAAGAAAAGAACGACGTGGATCAGCTAGCTGATCTTGTGAATCCCGAAAAATCGCTGATCTCAAAACTTGGATTCTTCGGCGTGGAAATCGACGACAAGCTCGCGCAACAGCTGGACGAGCTTCGCGAGCCCTCCGGTGTAATCGTGGCGGCGATGGCAGCGGATCTGCTGGGGCTCGAAGCGGACTTGCAGCCTGGAGACGTGATCCACGCGCTAAACGGAAAACATATCGAAACAATCGCCGGCCTGCGCGCCGCCCTCAAAGCAATGCCGCAAGGCGCCCCTGGGGCCTTGCAAATAGAACGCGACGGAAAATTCATGTACGTCACGTTTGAGATGGACTGAAGCTTTGCACGAATACTGGTCGATCCCGTACGCGCGTAGTTGTGGGGTTAATGAGCGTTTGCTAAGCTAAGGACGCTGCCGCCGCGGAGAGGTGTCTGAGCGGTTGAAAGAGCTCGCCTCGAAAGCGAGTGTAGCGGAAACGCTACCGTGGGTTCAAATCCCACCCTCTCCGCCATTAAATCACTCGCTTCCCTTCTCGATCGAGATGTCCTTTGAGAATATTGGTTCATAAGAAACACTAAATCGCAACAGCGATAACGTGGCGCCTCCAACATAAGTATTGACGGCTAACGAGATTTTCTTTGAGCGACCTGAGGCTATTACAATTGAACAGATTTAGTCCGTTCAACCAAGTTTTGGACCCATCGAAAAGTTAGATGTCGGACGCGAAACAACGTTACATCTCGGTTCTGTGTGACTTAGCAAGCGGCCTGCGCATCATTCTTAAGAGTACTGACGTTGCATTCTGGTCTAAAGGTGAATGGCAAAATACACGATATAGTTAATGAGCCTATGATTGCGGACTTGCTGCGAAAGGAATTTAGAGTTTTTCATCTTCGTTCCGCTTTTTGGATTGCCCTTTTTGTTCTATGCGCCATCACCGTGTGCCAGGGCTATTCCGTTCTTACACATGAAGCCATTATCGATTCGGCCTGGGACGATGGCATCAAACCGTTACTTCTGAAGAGGTTTCCTGACGCAACGCCGGACGATCTTAAAACCGCGCATTCCTACGCCTACGGGGGATGCGTGATTCAGGATCTTGGCTACTATCCGTTCGGCAGCCATCTTTTCAGCGATTTGCTGCATTACGTTCGCACCGGTGATTTCGTCCAGGCGTTGATCCGCGACTCCCAGGATTTGAATGATTATGCTTTCGCGCTGGGCGCTTTGGCGCACTACGCGGCGGACAATCAAGGTCATCGCGTCGCGGTGAATCATGCGGTGCCCATGCTTTACCCCAAACTCCGCGCGAAATATGGTGACACGATTGCCTACGACCAAAATCCTGCTGCACATCTGAAAACCGAGTTCGGATTTGATGTGTTGCAAGTTGCCAAAGGGCGTTATGCTCCGGACGATTACCGGGGCTTTATAGGGTTCGAAGTCGCTAAGCCACTACTCGAAAAAGCCTTTGAAGAAACGTATTCTGTATCGCTGAAATCCGTGTTCTCCGATTTCGACCTCGCGATCGGAACATATCGCTACAGCGTCAGCAAAGCGATTCCAACTGCCACGAAAGTTGCCTGGGAAACAAACAAAGATCAAATCCAGAAAGATATTCCGGGCGTCACAAAACAGAAATTTCTGTACCACATTTCGCGTTCGAGCTACGAGAAAAATTGGGGACACAAATATCAGAAACCCGGATTCAAAGTCGAACTGTTGGCTTTCCTTTTCCGCCTGGTACCGAAAATCGGCCCGTTCAGCGTTTTTCGCTTCAAAACTCCCACGCCCGCCGCGGAAAAATTGTTTGAAGCCAGTTTCAACGGCTCGGTGATGGACTACGAACATTTTCTGCAGGAAAAGAAGGACACCGGCCAGATTGAACTGGTAAACGATAATTTTGACACCGGCACTGTCACCGGTCCGGGACAATATCCGCTAGCGGATAAAACCTACGCGCAATTGCTGGACAAATTGGACAAAGACCATTTCGCGCAAGTAACTCCCGCACTACGCGCGACGTTGCTTGATTTTTACAAAGATCCAAATGCGCCGTTCACGACAAAGAAAGATCAGAAGGAGTGGGCTAAAGTTATGAAAGAAGTGGATGCTTTGAAGGCTTTCGCTCCGAATCCGACGCCTGCGGTCACGTCCGCCGCGTCTAGTGGGCAAAAGTAACTCGCTCGCGGCGAATTAATCTCCTCTTTCAGCTCAAATCACTTTGCGGAGTCAACTGTTCCAGTCAGCACGGTGATCGACGCGGCGGGAAGCTCGTACTGAGTCGCGGGTGACGCCCCGATCGTGGAACGCGCCGGCGGCCCATCCGGGTCCGCTTTTCCCGCAGCTATTTCCGGGTGCCATTTATACTGCGCGCTCCCGAACGTAACCATCTTCACTTGTCCGTTAAAATGTCCGACCTTCCCCAGCTCCAAATCGTCAAAACTGATTCGCACGGAGTGCGCGTTTTCCTGATCTTTATTTACGATCATCAGCGACCACTGTTTATCGGGACGCAATACCGCATACACCGTCACAAGAACGTGCCCCGCGCCGTCTTGAATATCGCTCGCCGCCGAATACAAGCGGTTCACCCCGCTGCCCGGTTGCACCCACTCCAGGTTGATCAGTCGGCTGGCGAAATATTGTGAGAGCGGCTGCTCTATTTGTAGATTCGCGTCCGTGGAAAACAGGCCGAAAGTGCCCAGCGAATTGTTGCACCCGCGATGAACTCCCAGCGGGAGATAGTGAAAAAAATAAACTGCATCGCCGCCATTACTTAAAAACGCTCCGATATAATCTGCCAGCCAGAGAGCGCCCCATATGTCCACGTAAGCTTCTTCCGACTGCCACGCGATATTCGACTCCGTGATGAACATCGGAATGTTCGCCGGAACGCCGTCGTCGCGCCACACTTGCGTGATATGTGTGACCAGATTAGCTTCGTCGTACAAGCTGCTCCACGGAATTTTGCAAGGCTCCATCGGATAATGCTCGAAAGAAAAGAAGGCGAGGTCGGCAATCCGGCCGTGAGATTTTAGATAATCGATGAAGCGCGTAGTCCACGACGTTTTGCCGTCCGCGTCCGCCCATGCCTCGATGTCTTTGTTCACGCCGGTAAAAATCGGCCCGCCGAGTTTCAAGTTTGGATCCACTTTGTGCAGCGCAGCCGCCCATTGCACGTAAAGCGCGGCATAATCTTCCGGCGCGGTGTAATGGCCGTCCGGCTCCTCCCCCATCTCTACGTACGAAATCGGATATCCACGCTTTTCGATGTACGAAATTTCCGCCGCGGAATCTTCTGGAGTCGCGTACAACATCGCGATCGGAATCATGGCAGGCAAGCCGCGCGTGAATCCGCTGGTGAAAAACAGATCGAACCCCACTTGATCGCCCGCGTGCTCGTCCAGATCGGAAGGGTCGTGCCAGGGATCCACCGACGAGCAATACGTCGCCGTTTGGTCCTGATCCGGAGTATGACGAATCAGATCGTGAAAAACGCCGCTCGGTGAAGTTGTTCCGAGATAAATTTCGCGGATGGCGTATCCCATACAATTTCTGCGATCGGCCGAACCATGCGTGTCGCAAGTGTTCGATGATTGCGTCATCAGCACGCGAACGTATTGCACCGAAACCGGCGCTTCAGACAATCGCAGAACGACTGTACCGCCCTTCTCTTCTGATATCGCGCCGGCCGGAAATGTTTGCCAGACACCGACCGTCGGCTTTTTGATGGGGTCTTCGCCAGTCCAATACTGTACAAAATATTTTTTCGCGTAAGGCTCAGCCCAGGCTATGCGTATCGCGCTGATGTCCTGCCGGCTGGTCAAATCCAGAAAAATCCATTGAGGATGAAGCGAGTCGTCCTCGCCCGTGAACGCTTGCGCTAGGTATGGATTGCTTTTCCAGTACGTATTTGTATCGCCGTCGGTGAGCCGCGAGTATCCCACCATGTCTGTTCCGTCATCGTGCGTGACGCCACGATGTGGCAGCGGGTAGCCGTAAGAGTGGCGTATAAAATCGCCGGGCGTTGTGCTTCCGGTGAAATAGCCTTTGCCGGCCGGATCACTCCACGTGCCCGCTGGATTCCAATGCCACGCCTCCATGTGCAGCTCAGTGTTTTGGCGGTACGAAACAGTTTGCCACCCGGCAGAAAGGACTTCTTTCACCATGGGCTCGACAAAAAGTTTATCGGCAGCACCGTAAGGCAACCGGTCGATTCCCGCGCCCAGCGCGCGAGTGGGGATAATCGAATTCACGGTGCGTTCTGGCTTTGCGTCTACGCGAATCGTTTGCGCGTACAACGGTATAGACGCCAAAATTGAAATACACGCAAGCAACACAATTTTTTGGGACGCGCCCGTCAGACGAGAACGCTCAAAACCAGCTTGCGAACTAGATGGGGGACCAAACAAGTTTTTCTCCTGTTTTTAGAACGCAAAAGGCAGGACATCCCGTCTCTTACGAACTCTTGCTTTTGGTCTTGCCCGAAGCCGTTCCATTTATTTTGTTCAGGGTCTCTTGCGCCTTCGATTTATACGGGCTGTTAATTGATACCGCTTCGGCTAGCACCGTGCGCGCTTCCGGAAAACGCTCCATTTTCGCGAGGGTGAACCCCAGTCGATACAAATTTCGCGCGTAGAGGACCGTGCTCGACTTCAGCAGCGGACTGGCCTTCTTGAAGGCGTCCACGGCCGGCTGGTAGCGACCTTTATTCACGTTGGCTTCACCGATGGCGGAATAGGCCAACCCTTTCTCTGCCGTCACTTGCTGCTGCCACTGATCGTCGCTCAAATTGTCGGGCTTCTTCGCCTGCGCCAACAGGTCGAGAGCTTGTTGTGCGTCCGCTACAGCCTTGTCCAATTGTTGCCCATTGTCGGTCCAGTAATCGGAAAGTAGCAGCAACATGGAAATGTTATTTGGATCAGCGGCCAAAATTCGTTGCGCCGTATCCAGCATTTTTGGAATTTGCTGCGCCTGCTGGTATGCAATGGCGGTCTGTTCGCGAACGACGGCAGTATACTGGGAATCGGGAAACGCAGTTACATAACGCTCGAAGAGCGCCGCGCGAGCAGGTGGATCGGTTGTTTTATACGCTGCATTCACAAGCGCGTACTGCACATAACCGATGTCGCCCTGCACGTTGTTTAGATTAGTGATTTTCTGCTGCGTCCATTGATCAGGCGGCGTACCCTCCGGGGGCGGAGCGTTCTTATATTGCGCTATGATCTGGGCCACTTTGTCGCCTGCATCGTACAGTTTTTTTACATCGCCTTGTCCTTCAGCGGCATGGACTACGCTTACAGCCGCGGAAAGATTCGCTGGATCGAGTGCCAGCGCCTTTGCCGCGAACTCGTATACTTTGGCGTAATTTTTCTGAGCCAGATAAGTCTGCACGTAGAGTTGGTCCCCGAGCAGTTCCATATCGCCCTTGCCAAAGTCGGCCATGAATTTATCGAGCAGCGCCACTTTTTCCGGCCCGTCGGGCGCGGCATAAATTTCCGTCAGCGCTTTATCTTCGGGAGTTCCGGCGGACACGGTAACGCTCTTGCCGATCTGAGCCGACGCTCTGGCCGATACACTCAGGAAGATCGCGATGAGAATCATCAATCGTTGCATGGTTGCCTCCTCACTTCATTCAATTCGACCTTTCTCTATTGGCGGTTTCCGCGATTTTCGCAAAAGTCGGGAAAAAGCGCGGCACTCGACGGCAATATTCCGCGTAAGAAACGCCAAACCGATTACGCAATTCGCGCTCTTCTAACATGATTGCAATCCGCGTAAGCACCAGCCATATCGCTGCAACGATCCACATGGCACGCGTTCCGGCCAGAAAGCATGCGCCGAATATTGCCAGAAACGAGCCAATATACCTCGGATGGCGTATCCGCGAATAAATCCCGCTATGCACAATTTCTCCGCCACCGGAAAGTTCCGTCTCGCCAACCAATCGCAGTGTGCCTAAATCCTTTTTTACGCTCCAGAATATCCACACTTCAAAAAGTATCAACGAGAGTCCTGCCACAATCTCCCATAGTGCCGGACGTGTTGCGCGGAATAATGTACGACGGAAAGTTACCAGGAGCACGGTCACCGGAAGCCAGGATAACAACAGCCCCGTGATGTAAGCGGCCTCCCGATGCTCGCGCCAGTAATCCACCTGCGGATGCATCACAAACCAATAAAGCGGTATGGGCAGTTGCAGGAACAGCACGATCGCCGCAATCCAGCCGAAGAGGCTCACGCGCGCATCTTAGTCGAAGCCGCCAATTCAGAGAACTAAGTTTTTTTGTCGCGAACGGAGGACTCCATCTCCGGTTGAGCCCCGAAGGCAACTTGGCTGCCTCAAGCTATGCGTCCGGCTGCTAACAAGCATTGACGATTTACCGGTTTCAGTGGAGGATTCACTGCGACATAAAGCTCAAGGAGGACAGATGCCCGCAGCTACATCATTTGAGAAAATGGAGAACGAGAAATTAAACGAGCGTATTTCGCGTCAGATGCTAAGCGGCGAAGACGCCACTCTCGCGCGAATCTTCCTGGCGCGCGGAGCAGTTGTGCCGCGCCATTCGCATCGGAGCGAACAATTTTCGTTCATCTTGTCGGGCGCGCTGAAATTCATATTTGACGACGCGGAGTTCGTGCTGCGCACCGGCGAAATCGTGCTGATCCCGGCAAACGTCCCGCATAGAGCCGAAGCACTGGAAGATACCGTGGACATCGATTTCTTCGCGCCACGCCGCGAAGACTGGATTCGCAAAGATGATGCGTATCTGCGCCACGGCGCGGACAAGGAGTAACCAATGGACCTCGGTCTGAGAGGGCGCGTGGCCATCGTCGCTGCCGCCAGCAAAGGGTTAGGTCGCGCGGTAGCCGAGGAATTTGCAAAGGAAGGCTGCGACGTGGCCATCTGCGCGCGAACTGCCGCCGATCTCGAACTCACCGCTAACGAAATCGGCAAGGCCAGTGGGCGCACTATTTTTTGGCGAGCGCTGGACGTGACAAAACCGGACGCCGTGCGCACTTTTGTCGAAGAAGTGGACAAACAATACGGTCGCATCGATGTATGCGTTACAAACGCCGGCGGTCCTCCGGCAAAGAAGTTCCTCGAAATTAGCTTGGAAGATTGGCGAGCCGCCGTCGAGCTTACTTTGCTCAGTAATGTTTATTTCGCGCGCGAAGTTCTGCCACGCATGCAGCGCAATCGTTGGGGACGCCTCATCACGCTCACGTCTGTTTCGGTGAAACAGCCCATCGATGGCCTGCTCCTTTCCAATTCCCTGCGTGCCGGCGTCGCTGGTCTGGCCAAAACTCTTGCCAACGAGTTTGGTGCCGATGGCATCACGGTGAACAATGTTTGCCCCGGCTTTACCCTGACTGACCGCCTGGAAGAGCTGGTCGAGAAACGTGCGAAAGACGCCGGCGTTGATCGCGAGCAGATGCTAAAAAATATGAGCGCCCAGGTTCCCGCTGGCCGGCTGGGCCGTCCGGAGGAACTGGCCGCGCTCATCACATTTCTCGGATCCGAGCGCGCGAGCTACATCAACGGCACTACTATCCAGGTGGATGGCGGCCTAGTGAAGGGCCTGCTCTAAATTCGTTACGGCAGGAAATCAGTAGGTTAGGAGAATCCTCAAATCGCGAAGATTATTGGCCGTTGGTCCGGTGATGATCACGTCATCGAGAAGTTTGAAAAAGCTGTAAGAGTCGCTACGGCGAAGAAATTCTCCCGGTTCCAGACCTGCTGCGCGCCCGCGTTGAAGCGTCTCTCCATCCGCAACCGCACCAGCCGCCGGGCTATTTCCGTCAATTCCATCCGTTCCCGCGCTGAGCACCGTAATTTTCTTCCCGGCAATTTTTGGAACGCATGCCAGCACGAATGCCGAATTACGCCCGCCAATCCCTTTACCCGTCACCGGACTGCTCACTTCCCCGCCGGCCATCAGCGCCACACGTCTGCCGAGATTGTCGTTTTTCAACGCTTCGAGCTGCTGGAGTAAATAGTCGGCAGCTTTTTCGATGGGCCAATTGTCCGTAGAATTGTCGGCCAAACAAACAAATCCCTCTCCTTCGCATGCGTGATGGCATGCATGCGTCAGATCGTGAGTCCGAAGCAGCAATTCGAAGTAGGAACGCGCAAAAGGAGGATCGCCGGGCTTGGGCGTTTCGCCTAGCACGCGCCGCTCAAATAATTCGCAAATAGACGGCGGCAACTTCGGCAACAAATCATATATACGTACGATTTTTTCTGCGTCCTGGACGGTCGTAGGGTCAGGCAACGTCGGCCCCGAAGCCAGAGCTGATTCTTGCCCTTCCGGAACGTCGCTGATGGCAAATGTGATTTTCGTGGCTCGCCGAGCCGCCGCAGCCAGACGTCCGCCTTTGGTTGCGGACAAATGTTTTCGGATCACGTTGATTTCTTCAATTGGCGCGCCGCAGGTGACCAGCGCAAAATGCAGTTTCTGAAAATCTTCCAGCGTGATCCCAACGTGCAACGGCTGCTCCACCATTGCCGAGCCCCCGCCTGAAATCAAGAAAAACACCAGCGAATGCTCGCCGCAACGCGCCAACCGGTTTAAAATCGCCCGGCCAGCAGCAAAACTTTCCTCCGTGGGCAAGGGATGCCCTCCCACAAACGTTTTCCATCCCGGAAGCGTCCGCGGCGGCGAACCAGGCCCAACCAAAATTCCTTCAACTGGAAATTCCGGCGCCAGAATATCGCTTAAAGCCTCGGCCATTGGAAACGAAGCCTTCCCGAACGAAATCGCAACGATCTCTCGAAAATCCCGAAGATCAATCGGGCCGCCCGCAGCCTGGATGATGGATCCTTCCCGATTAAGTTTTCGCGCAAAGATGGCGGGAATCTGAATTCCGGTCAGCGTTTGCAGAAATAGGTGTTGCGCTACTTTTTTCAAAGTGTCTGGGACTCACTATGACCGACGAAAGATGGACCTCGACAGAGAAGGAAGCGTCATTTCAAACCGAGAGCGTCCGCATTGATCGCGTTCGGAGGGCGCCGCCCTTCGAAAAACGCCACCACGTTATTCGCCGCCATCACCGCCATCTTTGTTCGCGTATCGACGGAAGCGCTGGCAATATGCGGCGTCAAAATAACGTCTTTGCGCGTCAAGAGCGCCGGGTGCACTTTCGGCTCATGTTCAAACACGTCCAGCGCAGCACCGGCAATTTTCTTGTTTTCCAGAGCTTCTGCGAGTGCTGCTTCGTCAACCACCGGACCGCGCGAAGTATTCACGAGGAATGCGGTACGTTTCATCTTCTCCAAATTGTCTTTGGAAATCAGGTGCCGTGTATCCGGCAGCAGCGGAACGTGCAGGCTGATAAAATCGGATTCGCGAAAAAGTTTGTCACGATCGACAAACTCCGCATTCAATTCTTTTTCCACCTCGGCCGATGCGCGAACAGCGTCACTGTAAAGTACCCGCATCTGAAAACCCTGCGCGCGTCGCGCTACTCCGCGTCCAATTCGTCCAAAGCCCAGAATGCCAATCGTCTTTCCCCAGACGTCGCCGCCAACCAGTTGATCCAGATCCCATCCTGGCCAGGTGCCCGCGCGCATCCAGGCATCACCTTCGAGCAACCGCCGCGCAATGGCCATCAGCAGCGTCCACGCAAAGTCCGCTGTGGTGTCATCCAACACGCCGGGAGTATTCGTAGCCACTACTTTGTGCTTGGTGCACGCCGCCACGTCGATATTGTCGTAGCCGACCGAAACAGTGGAGGCGATGCGCAGCTTTGTCGTCGTCGAGAGCAATTCCTCGTCAACTTTTTCCGTCAATAGACAAATCAAGCCTTCCTTGTCAGCCACGCGCTTCAACAGTTCTTCACGCGAAATCCGTTCGGGAGGAGTCCAATAATCCACAGCGAAGTTTTGATCGAGAATCGTACGTGCGGCGGGGAATAGCGGACGCGTGGAAAAAAGTGCCGGCTTGCTCACTGCGCACCTCGCGAAAATGTTTTCTGCACGACGAGTAGCATACACCGACAGGGCGCCTGAGCGCAGTTCAGTAACAGGCAATAAAAGACCGCGGGCCTTTAGACCGTCACGACAATCTTTCCAATGTGCTCGTTGGATTCCATATAGCGATGCGCTTCCACTATCTGGTCCAACGGGAATTTCTTGGCGATGCGAGGATGGAAGTCGCCCTTCTCGAGATGCTCGATCACGTACTTCTCAGCCTTCGCCCTACGCCCTGGCTCCGACACAACTTCAAATATTGAATATCCGCGTAGCGACAGTCCTTTCGGAAGCGCAATCAAAAGCGGAAACGGAGTTGGCTCCATGGACAAGCTGCCGTACTCGAAAATCGTTCCACCCGGCGCGGCGGCCCTGGCCAGTAATTCGACCCCTTTACCAGCGATAGCGTCGAAAATCACTCGCGGTCCCTTGCCGCCCGTAATTTCTCCAATGCGCTTCACCAAATCCTCTTCCTGCGTGGCAATCACATGATCAGCACCGAGCGATAATAATTCTGATTTCTTTTTCGACGTCCGTGTAGTGGCGATGCTCACAGCTCCCTCGACTTTTGCTATCTCAATCGCCGCGATTCCCACGCTGCTGCTCGCGGCCGTAATCACCACAAAATCGCCCCTCGTTATTCTCGCAATCTGAACCAATGCGCCATACGCCGTAAGGTACTGCATCCATATCGAAGTTCCCTCCTCGGGCGAAAATTTAGCCGGATAGGAAGCCAAAGAATATGCGGGCACAATCGCTATTTCGCCATAGACACCGTATTTGTCCGCGGCGAAAGACGGCACGGTGCTGAACTGCTTACCGATCAATCCTCCGTCGACACCTTTTCCGACAGCCTCCACCACGCCTGCCGCCTCATAGCCCAGCGTGCACGGCGGCGTCGCCCGAACCACGTACTTGCCCTGTCGGAAAACTACTTCAGCGCGGTTCAAGCCAATGGCCCTGACGCGCAGGCGAACTTCACCTTCACCGGGTTCTGGTATCGGAATTTCTTCCAGTTTCAAAACTTCCGGCCCGCCGCATTCGTGAAAGCGAACGATCTTTGCAGTCGCAGTTCCTGGTGCTGATGCAGCTGAATTTGCCATTTGATCCTCCTGGTACCGTTTAGCTGCTTGGATGCGCGGCCAAAGCGCATAGTTTCAGCAAACCGGCCTGCCGCGCTCACGTTGACGTTCACAGAGGCACGCGTCTATAGTGGTTTTGAACGGCGCGCGACGCAACCTCCAGCGGAAAAACATGGATTCTCACGCCATCAATGACCTGAAAAAACTTCTCGGTGCCGACGCCGTTCTGCACCGCCCCGAAGAATTGTTGTTGTACGAATACGACGGCTCGGTCGAACTCGCCCGCCCAAATTGCGTGATCTTCCCGCGGAGTACGAAAGATGTCGTCGGCATCGTCCAAATTGCGAATCGCTATCAAATCCCCATCATAGGACGCGGCGCCGGCACCGGCCTTTCCGGCGGGGCGCTCGCGCGACAGGGCGGCATCCTCGTAGTTTTTTCGCGCATGAATCGCATTTTGGAAATTGACGTCGAAAACCAGCGCGCCGTCGTGCAGCCGGGAGTGGTTAACGCGGATCTCAGCGTAGCCGTCGCGCACACTGGCCTTCATTTCGCACCGGATCCTTCCAGCCAAAAGGCCAGCACGATCGGCGGCAATGTATCGGAAAATTCCGGCGGCCCGCACACCTTGGCTTACGGCGTTACGACGAATCACGTGCATTCGCTCGAAGTTGTGCTTCCCACCGGCGAACTCGTGCGCTTCGGAAGTCCCGCGCTAGATTCGCCCGGCTACGATCTCCCCGGACTTTTCGTCGGCTCCGAGGGAACCCTCGCGCTGATTACCGAAATCACGGTGAAGCTGACGCGCCTTCCGGAAACCGTGAAAACACTTCTCGCGATTTTCGATACAGTTGACGACGCCACCGAGACTGTGGTCGATATCACTGCGCGCGGTATTACTCCGGCAGCTTGCGAGATGCTCGATGGCTGGACCATCCGCGCTGTCGAAGCCTACGTGCATGCCGGATTTCCCGTCGATTGCGCCGCCGTTCTCCTTCTTGAAGTGGACGGCCTGCGCGAAGCCGCCGAGCAACACGCCGAAGATGTTGCGGACGTTTGCCGCCTTCATCATGCGCGCGAAGTGCGTGTGGCCCGTGACGCCCGCGAGCGCGATCTGCTTTGGAAAGGCCGCAAAAACGCCTTTGGCGCGGTGGGACGCCTTTCGCCCACTTATTACGTCCAAGATGGCGTGATCCCACGCACCAAGTTGCCGCAAACCTTGCGCCGAATTAACGAGATCGGCGAAAAATACGGCTTCGAAATCGGCAATATTTTCCATGCCGGCGACGGGAACCTGCATCCCATCATTCTGTTCGACGCGCGCGAAGAAAAACAATTTCAGCGTGCGGTCGCTAGCGCCGACGAAATCATCGGCTTCTGCATCGAAATGGGCGGCTCGATTACCGGCGAGCACGGCGTAGGCATGGAAAAAGACCGCCTCATGCCGCTACTTTTCACCGAAGACGATATGAACTTGATGCGTCGCGTTCGCGACGCTTATAACCCGACCGGCCTGTTGAATCCCGGCAAGATTTTTCCCAACACAAAAGGTTGCGGAGAAATTCACGTGCGCCCACTGCCGGCAGCAGGTGCATCGCGCGCATGAGCATCGCGAACGCTACCGTTCCGTCGCGTTTAGCGGATATCGTTGGGCCTTCGAACGTCGCCACTGATCCCGCTCAGCTCGCCGGGTTTGCAATTGACGACAAAAAACCTTCTGCGTTGGTGAGTCCACAATCGGCCGCAGAAATCGCGGAAATCGTAAAATTTGCGCGCAAAGAAAAACTTGCCGTTGTAGCGACCGGAGCACGGACAAAATTGGGAATCGGCTTGCCGCCGCGCCAGTACGATATTGCGCTGGATATGACTCGCCTCGACCGCGTAATTTCTTACGATCCCGGCGACTTGACCTTGAGCGTCGAAGCGGGAATTCCGCTTCACAAACTCGCCGCGATTCTTGCCGAGCATCGTCAATTCCTTCCGCTCGCGGTGCCTTATTTCAATCGAACGACAATCGGCGGGACCATTGCATCGGGCGTAGATGGACCTCTGCGCCAATTCTACGGCACGGCACGCGATTATTTGCTGGGCATGGAATTTGTGACCGGCGAAGGTGTTGTAGCAAAAAGTGGTGGGCGCGTGGTAAAAAACGTCACCGGTTACGATATTCATAAAGTAATGATCGGCGCACTCGGCACACTTGGCGTAATCACTCGCATAAATTTCAAGACTTTCCCCATGCTCAGTTCGGGCCGCGAGTTCGTGTCTACGTTCCAGACAGTGGAGCGCGCCTGCGGCATGCGCAATCGCGTTTCCCAATCGCATCTTGCGCCCGTGGCCATGGAAATTTTCAGCCCGGGTGTCGCAAGTCTTTTTTGCAGCGACTTCGCGAGACAAATCGATCGAAATCCTATAGCAGAGCGCCCGATGTTCAAAGACCGATGGATATTTTCCACAAGCTTTTCTGGAAATGAGAATACGCTCCATCGCTACGAATCCGATCTTCACAGGATCGCAGAGGAATGCGGCGCGATCGACGCAATCCTCGCGGACGCGGCTGAGGTCTCCGCACCCTTGAAGGGGCGTGAGTTTGTCCCGATTGCATTCTCTTTTTCGCCCGCGGCTACGATACTTAAAATTAGCGTCCTGCCTCGACAGATCGCAGAAGCCCTGACAGCCGCTATGCGCGAAGCCGAGAGCCGCCATCTTCCGTGGGCCGCGATGGCCCGCGGTGTCGGCATAATTTATTTCGCCATCTTACCAACCGAATTCAGCGAAGCAACGAAGCAGCAGGTTGCTCAAGCGTTGGACAACATTCTCTCAGCCTGCGCCGCTCTGGGCGGTCACGCCACAATTCCCTGGTGCCCCACCGCGTGGAAAAGCGCACTGAAAGTCTGGGGGCTTCCGCGCTCGGATTTCGCGCAAATGTTGAAGCTAAAAAAAGCTTTCGATCCCGACGGCATTCTCAGCCCCGGCCGCTTCGTGGGAGGAATCTAAATCATGCCCGCGAATCCTCCTCAATCTCACGAGGACGCCAAACGCGAATTCGCTCTCACGCTCAGTGGCTTTTCAGCCACCGATAAACCGGAATACGAAGACTACTCGCGCTGCGTTCATTGCGGCCTGTGTTCCAACAATTGTCCTACCTATCGCCTGTGGGGCCGAGAAGCAGACTCACCCCGCGGCCGCATTCGGCAAATGGCTCTGGTCGATCAGGGGCGCCTGGAAATCGGGGCCACTTTTGTCACGCACATCGATCGCTGTCTGAATTGTCGCAACTGCGAAAGCGTGTGCCCTTCCGGCGTTGAATACGGCAAAATTCTCGAGCTGGCTCGCGCCCAAATTGAACAAAAGTACAAACGGCCTTTTGTTTCGCGCGTTCTGCGAGATTTTGTCTATCGCCGTTTGCTGCCTTACCCAAAAAGAATCGCGGCCGCTGCGCAATCTCTTCGGTTTTATCAAAGGTCAGGACTCGCGTCTCTCGCTCGCAACACAGGAATCCTGCGTTTGATGGGCTTGCAAGACCGCGAGAGCTTACTTCCAAAGATCGATTCGAATTTCTTCTTCAGCGAACTAGGAAAAACTTTCCCCGCTCAAGGAAAGCAGCGCGCCCGAGTCGCGTTCTTTGCCGGTTGCGTTGCGCAGGTTACCTTCAGCGGGCTCAATCGCGCCACCATTCGCGTGCTGCAAGCGAACGGCTGCGAAGTCGTCGTCCCCGCCGCACAAGTTTGCTGCGGCGCGCTGGCCGCGCACGCCGGCGTCCGTGACGTGGCCCGAAATCTGGCGCGCACGAACTTCCCCGCATTTCGCGCGGACGATTTCGACGCCATCATCACCAATGCCGCGGGCTGTGGCTCCACGCTGAAGGAATATTCACATTTGTTTGAAGAAAACGAAGTTGACCTCGAGAGAGCGCGAACATTTTCAGCGAAAGTCCGCGACATTTCTGAATTTCTCGATGACCTCGGGTTGGTGGCTCCGCTGCGCGCGCTTCCCATGCGCGTCACATACCAGGACTCCTGTCACCTCGTTCACGGGCAGAAAATTCGCGAGGCCCCGCGAAAATTGATTCGCGCGATCCCGTCGATCGAACTCGTGGAAATGGCGCTCTCCGATTTGTGCTGCGGCTCGGCTGGCGTTTACAACGTCACGGAACCCAAAGCCGCGCTCGATCTGCTGTCTGACAAAATGGAGCACGCGCAGCGGACCAAAGCGCAAGCCATCCTCACCGCAAATCCCGGATGTATCCTGCAGTTACGCGCGGGCGCAGCAATCCACAAAACAGGCCAGGAAGTTTTGCACGTAGTAGAGCTTCTCGATCGCGCCATCGTGAAATCTTGACGAGGTTCTTCCCTGCTAGCCCAAATGCGAATGAAAGTCATGAAAAAGGAGGCTTGCGGGCAGAGCGTGGTGGGGTTCCGCCCGCAAGTATAGAGTGCATCGGGTAAACTTTCTGCAACGCACTACACCTACAAAAACCTACTGATCGGATCCCGGTTCAGCCGGAGCGCGTACTCCACGATGTCCCTGCTCCACCGTGTAACCCGCCGGCACTTGAAATATCGTCGCTGCAGGTTCCACTCTCTGAATATTCGTCATCTGAAAAGCTGTCTCGCCCATGCGCGGATCGGTGCGCTTGGTCATAATCACCGTCTGCAAGTCCGGCGAATACCAGCGTTCGGTCACGATCACGATAGGATTCTGGTTTCCGATTTCGCCGGCCGGGATCGTGCGAGTGTACTTCGTACCCTGCGCCGAAATTCCATTGATCATTTGCGTCCCTAGCGAGGTAGTCGTTATCTGCTTCTCAGACTCGTCGGATTTCTGAGACGCAACCTTGGGACGGCCCCCATGCCCGGACATCTGTTGCGCAATCTTCTTGTTTGCGTCCAGCATGTATCGCGTTCCCGCTACTGGATCATTGATGAAGGAAACCTCCGGAGGAGTTTTTCCCGCCGCGGCCCATGGCCCGATTGCCGGAAGCGTCATGTCGCGCCGAGTGCGTCCCTGCGAGTCGCGTGCAACCGTGCCGGTCGCGCTGCGCTGAATTTTATTGCCGTCCGTCAGCGTTTCCGTCGTTTGTGAGGAGAAGCTCGCTGTGAATGGCGCACCCGTTACAGTCTTGCCATCCAGTCCGGCTTCGAAGCCGACAAACCCCATCCCTTCGCCCATCGGCCCCATTCGCTCGAACATCGGGCCGCCGCCATGCGGCGGAGGGGGAGGAGCTTGCTCCGCCTGATCCGACGACTGGGCCCAGGCGCCGCTGCTCGCCATCAAAAACAAAACTGCCATCGCGAAAATATTAAGAACCTTGCTGATCTTCATCTGCACTTCCTCCAAATGTTTTCGAGACCTAAAATTCCGAGTTCGGCGTTGCTTGCGGCACTAGCCGTATCGCTTGTGGAGTTCCGTCCTGGCTTACCACCAAGTCTGCCGAAACTCTCTCGGTGCCGTCGCTCTCCGTAATGGGCAGTCCAAACGAAGCGAGCGCCGACCGCGGCAGGGTCACACGCACGATCGCGCCACCTTCCAGCGCGGCCGGATCGTCCGCATACGGAACCGGGACAAATTCTTCCGCATATTCGTTATCGTCAGGCTGATTCACGCTCGCCGACTTACTCTGCGTGTTCGCAGCCGACTCGGCCGTACTCGAATTCGACAATGCAGAAGTCGCTGAGGTCACCGGCGTCTCCGCCGAAGGCGTTACCACTGTGCTCGCGACCTGCGGCGGTGTGTTCCGCGCCTGCGAAACAATTCGGTAATGCACGCCAAGACCCAGCGCCAGCAAAATTGCGGCCGCAGTACTCAGGATAGCAAGCTGCCTGTAAATCCTGCCTTGCTGTCCAGCGTGCTTCACCCGTTGAAATTCACAGAGCAGCGCAGCTTCCACTCGCGGCGAAGCCGCCGAACTACTGCTCTGCTGAGCTAAATTCCGCAAAGCAAAATCCAACGCTTCGCCATCCGTCAGCAACGCACCACAACCGGCGCAGGATTCCGCATGCGCCAGAGCGCGTTCGCGGAATCTGGATCCCGGCGTCCCCGGCCGGTCCAGCTCGTGATAAATTTCCTTGAATTGAACGCAATCCATCAGTTTTCCCTCATCTCTCAATCGCCCACCGCCGACGCCCGCCGCAACGGCTGCTCATCATGTAATTTTTCGGCCAGCAGCGCGCGCGCGCGATGCAGCCTCGATCTCACCGTACCCACCGGACAATTCAGCGCCGCCGCAGCTTCTTCATAACTCATCTCCTCCAGCTCGCACAGAATCACCGCCTCGCGATAATTTTGCGGCAGCGTTCCGATCGCTTGGCGAACGCGTCCTACAGTTTCCAACGATGCAAATTCATCCCGGCTCACCAGAAACGGCCCGCGCCCATTTCCGTTTCCATTCGCATTCGACTGTGAACTTTTCCCGGCCCCGGCGCAGGCCGCCAGAAGCGTATCGAGTTCGTCTGCATCGTTTGGAAGCGCTGTCGAATGCCGGTCCTGTTCCCACCTCCTGCGCAGATGGTTCCGTGCGATCCCAAAAAGAAAACCGCTCAAAGTGCCGCGTGCCGGATCGAATTTCTTAGCATCGCGAATCAACGTCATGAAGACCTCTTGCGTCACGTCTTCCGCCACCGCCACGTTCCCGCTCATATGCAGTGCAAACCGGTAAATTCCAGGATGCCTGCGCCGGTAGAGCAACGTAAAAGAGTCCTCATCCCCAGCCGTCATTCGGCGGAGCAACAGGCCGTCGTCTATCAACTCTGTCTCTGTTTTCATCTCTTACTTATTGGACGGCCTAGCCTAACTCACGTTACATATTCCCCCAGCCAGGCTCAAAAGTTCCCAAATCTTATGGATGTATAGCCGGGATGGCCTCCCGCCCGCGCTCTCATAGGGCGACATAGTGAGCCAAGCCGTATCCAGTCTTTTCCGCGCTACACTAATCCCGGTTCTTGACCAAACCGCCGCTCTTCAATAACGTAGGGGTGGGCGAGCGGCCTTTTCGAGACTCCTGCCACGGCCGCGCGGGCTTTCGGCATGCGCCCAGCCACCGGAGGGAGTAATGCAAGAATTCGATCCGCACGTCCTGGAAGAGAAACCCATCCCGCCGCCGGAGGATTTCAGCAGAAAGGCCCACGTCAAGTCTCTGAAAGACTATCAGGAGATGAACCAGAAGGCCGTGGACAACCCCGAAGAATTCTGGGGTGAACAATCGAAAAGGCTCGATTGGTTCCAGCCGCCGAAGAAAATCCTGGAATGGAATCCGCCACATGCGAAATGGTTTACCGGCGGGAAGCTCAACGTCTCTTACAACTGCCTCGACCGTCATCTGGAGTTGAATTCCAACAAGCCCGCGCTGATGTGGGAAGGGGAAGACGGTTCCACCCTTCAGTACACTTACGCCGAACTGCACGAACGCGTCTGCAAGTTCGCGAACGTTCTATGCTCGCTCAACGTGAAACCCGGCGATTGCGTTGCGATTTACATGCCCATGGTTCCCGAGCTTCCGATTGCCATGTTGGGCTGCGCGCGAGTGGGCGCCGTTCATTCCGTGGTCTTCGGAGGATTCAGCGCCAACGCTCTGGCTGATCGAATCGCCGACTGCAAAGCAAAAATTTTGATCACCGCCGATGGCGGCTATCGCCGCGGAAAAATTGTTTCGCTAAAAGAAACCGCCGACGAAGCATTGAAGAAATGCCACACCGTTGAGAAATCCATCGTCGTTCAACGCACCAAGGAAGACGTCGCTTGGAAAGAAGGACGCGATTTATGGTGGCACGAGCTGGAAGAAAAAGCTGAAAAGGACTTTCCCGCTATCGAGCTCGATTCCGAGCATCCCCTCTACATCCTCTACACCAGCGGCACCACCGGTAAGCCCAAAGGAGTTCTGCATACCTCCGCCGGTTACCTGCTGCAATGCATGTGGAGCACCAGGCTGGTTTTCGATTTGCGTGACGAAGATATTTATTGGTGCACTGCAGATATAGGCTGGGTCACTGGCCACAGCTACATCGTGTACGGCCCGCTCTCCAACGGCGCCAGCATCGTGATGTACGAAGGCGCACCCGATTTCCCCCGGCGCGACCGCTTCTGGGAGATTGTCGATCGCTACAAAGTTTCGATTTTTTACAGTTCCGCCACCGCCGTGCGCGCTTTCATGGCCTGGGGCATGGACTGGATCAAGTCTCACGATCTTTCGAGCCTTCGCGTTCTCGGTACCGTTGGAGAGCCCATCAACCCCGCCGCTTGGAAATGGTATTTCGAAGCTATCGGAAAAAATCGTTGTCCTATCGTGGACACCTGGTGGCAAACCGAAACCGGTTCAATCATGATTTCTCCGCTGCCTGGCGCTACGCCCACAAAGCCCGGCTCTGCCACTTTGCCGCTTCCTGGAATCGCCGCTCGCGTTGTGAATATGCAAAATCAGCCGGTCAAGCCGGGGGAGACCGGATACCTCACCATTCAAAAGCCGTGGCCTTCCATGTTGCGTACGATCTACGGTGACGACGAGCGCTACGAGCGCGAGTACTGGAAGAAAATTCCCGGCGTTTATTTTGCCGGCGATGCTGCTCAGTGCGACAAAGACGGCTACCTATGGGTTCTCGGCCGCGTCGATGACGTCATCAAAGTTGCCGGCCATCGCCTAAGCTCCATGGAAATTGAAAGCGTCTTGGTCAGTCACCCGTCCGTAGCGGAAGCCGCGGTAGTCGCGCGTCCGGATGAGATCAAAGGCGAAGCCATCATCTGTTTCGTCGCCCTGCGCACCGGGCAATCTCCTAGTCACGAGCTAAAAAGCTCCCTGATGGATCACGTAGCCTCGAATATCGGCTCGATCGCGCGCCCGGCCGACGTTCGTTTCGCCGATGGCTTGCCAAAAACGCGCAGTGGAAAAATCATGCGCCGCCTCCTTCGCGAACTCGCACAAAACGGCGGCATCTCAGGAGACACCACTACGCTGGAAGACCTGACCGTGATCGACCGCCTGGCCAAAGCTCAAGCAGCGGCCGAAGAAGAAGAGTAAATCCGGCGGTTTGCAGTTCTCGATCCGGTTCTAATTTTCTAACTTACAATTACCGTGTCCTGCGCGCGGAATATTGTTGCGTGAAGGCCGATTCGAAGCTTTTGACATCGTTTTGCTGACTTATTGACTTGGAGGACAGCTTTGCTGAAATACGCGGCGGTTGTGCTCTTTACAATCTTTTCAACATTCTCGTGCCAGGCCCAAAATTCCCAGACGTTCCGCACCTGCAACGAAAAAGCCAAAACTCAAACCGAGATGAACGAGTGTGCCAGCAACGAACTAGCGCGTGTGGAAGCGCAAATGGACGACATCTACAACAGTCTACTCTCAAAAACCGCGTCTCAACCCGAAGCTCTGGCAAAAATTAAGGCCGCACAAAAAACCTGGCTTGTCTATCGCGATGCCTACGTCGCCGCCATGTATCCCGCCAAAAATAAACAAGCCGAGTACGGCTCGATGTATGCGATGAAAGTAAACCTGCTCCGCGCCAAGCTTACGCAAAAACAAGTCGCGGCCCTGAAAGAGCTGCTCCGCAAATCTACCGATTAGCCCGACTCGCGGAGCCGGCGCTCTCGAAGATCTTTGCCTTCGCCTTAGAAAATTAATCGCCCGACGCCGCCTTCCGCAGCGGCGCATTTTCCGCCTCCGGAGCATTCACGATTTCATTCAGGAACCACGTCCGCCGCTCCGTCTGATCGATCCAAACCTCAATCAAACTCGCAGTGGCCACATCGTTGTACTTCTCGCAAACTTCATGCGTCGCGCGAAGCGACCGTGTCAACTGCTGATTGTCCTCGCAAAGCTCCGCAAGCATATCTTTAGGAGTGACAAATTCCTCGTTATTGTCCTTTATCCGCTGATTCTTCGAAATCTCGCTGATGGAATGGATCGTTGTTCCGCCAATCTTTCGTGCCCGCTCCGCAATGTCGTCCGTCATGGCGAAAATCTGGTCTCCGTGCTCGTCCAACAGCAAATGATAGTCGCGAAAATGCTGTCCGCTCATGTGCCAATGAAAATTCTTCGTCTTGACGTACGATGCGAACGTATCCGCCAGCAGCTTCCTCAGCTCAATTGTAATTTCCTCCACGCCTTTGCGAGCGAGATCGGTTGGAGTCTGCATCGCTTCTTTCTCTCGTCCCTTAATCTGCGTTGCATCGTTCTTAGCCATCGTCCGCCTCCTTATTTATTGAAGTAAACTTCGTTGGCCCGGAGAAAAATGAAAGTATTCCAAGACAACTGCTGTCACAAATTTTTGAAGCTGAATTAAACGTTTGGGTCGCACAAAAAGCTTCGTAGCGGCCGACCGTGAACTAAATCCGAAATTTCAACGCGAAGCTTCGAGCTTCTCTGCCATCTCCAACAATTTCCTCACCGTGTTCCAGTTTCTCCCGGTTCCGCGCACCACCAGAATCTTCTCAACCGCAGCCCACTTCATTTTGGGCCGCGCCATGCCATTCGGGAAATAAATGTAAACCTCGCGCCCATCAATACGCAACTCCTCTGGCTCGGTGTTCACCGCGCGAACCTGCTTTCGTATTTCTTCGCCTGGGTCGCTTACCAAAAACCAAACCAGAAACTTATTCGGTTCGGTTTCCACCCGTTTCATAAGCGGATTCCTCGCTATCGTATCCCTCACTTCCGCAGCACTTCGCAAAATAACGTCAGAATAAAAACCAAATTCCCACTCAATGGCCGTTTCAATTTTCTTGGTCAGCGCCGCCAGATTTTTCTGTTCGCTTCTGAAGACCACGTTCCCACTTTGCACCAAGGTTTGCACGTCGCGCAGCCCCAACGACTCATACAACGCCCGCAGCGCATCCATCTTCATCCGCCGCTTGCCCAGATTCACGCCGCGCAACATGCAAATAATCACAGCCATAGTCGCGCAATTATATCCCGGCGATCCGTGCGAAGTCCTGTTGCCGTCCCGTTCGCATTCACAATGCATGACTACTGTAGAACACGCGTGATGTTCACCACGCTTGATAGCGCTGCCCAGCACGGTAAAAAACTCGAGCGTCTATACTCGCAACCATTGCCCCATTCGGTCCAGGCACGATCCTCGTTCCTTAGCGTATATCCGAAATCCAAAAAGACCACCCGCGTCCTTTGCGGCTTGGCTCGCCAAATCGGAATTTCGCCTGCATCCACAGCCCACAGGTCCTTCCCAACCGCTCACCTTCGTGCTAGCGTGATTCTCAGCTTATGAACGAGCACACAGCAACGGAAAGCAAGACCGACGCGCTAGTCGGCGTTGGCGCGGAAAAATGCTTCGACCGCAGGACGCTTTTGGGAGTGTCGCGGTCTTCAAGTTCGCCGGCAGTCAGGCCGGACCTCGATACCTGTTTATCGCGAATAGCCTCCACCTCCTACGCTGCTCTCCACAATAGGTCTTATAATCAAGTCTTGAAACCGCTCGTGCACATTCAAGATATTGGGCGCAGATTCGCGGAATTAAATCGCCAAATTCACCAATTAGAACCTTACGTAATTTTTAGAAAACACATGGCGACCGCTTACTCAAATCGCCAAAAAATTCAAAAACGCCATTCCGAGCTTTGGCCCCTTTTCCGCCTCGAAAAAACCCGGTTTTCTTCGCTCAATAGCGCGCAACCCCTCCTAACCGAGATATCGTCGCGATGAGCGCGCCTTCAGCTGTCGGCTACGCCATGGCGGCCAAAACCACCTCGCGCATCGCTCCGTGGTATATCTGGTGCGGACTGATCGGTGCCAGCTCAATCGTCTTCGGCCTCTACTGGGACATTTCCTGGCACATGAGCATCGGCCGCGACACGTTCTGGACTCCCGCTCACCTGCTCATCCAGTTCGGCGGAATCTTGATGTGCCTTACCAGCGCGTACCTGATTTTTTCCACCACCTGGGGAGATGATCCCGCGGCCAAAGCGGCCTCCGTAAAAGTTTGGGGATTCCGCGGCCCGCTGGGCGCTTTCCTGGCTTGTTGGGGAGGCGTGGTCATGGTCACCTCCGCCCCCTTCGACAACTGGTGGCACAACTCGTTCGGCCTTGACGTTGAAATCGTCAGTCCACCTCACATAGTTCTCGGCATTGGAATTTTGGGGGTAGGAATCGGTGCGCTGCTATTGCTCGTGGCCCAAATGAATCGCGCGTTAGGGCGGGAAAGAAAAAATCTGCTGCGCTTATATTTCTATCTCTGCGGCATCCTGCTTTCACTGCATTTGCTGTTTCTCTCCGAATACAGCAATGGCGATCAAATGCATGGCGCCACTTTCTATCGCGCGCTCTCGCTGGGTGTGCCGCTGATACTGGTAGCTTTTGCGCGCGGCAGCGGATACCGCTGGGGCGCTACGATCACCGCTTCAATCTACACCGCAATTCAGCTCGCACAACTGTGGGGCATGCCGTTATTTCCGGCCACGCCCAAGCTCGGCCCGGTTTTCACCAACGTGACTCACATGATTCCGCTGGACTTTCCCGTGCTGATTATAATCCCCGCGATCATCATCGATTTCTTACTGAATCGTTTCGGCCAGAAAAATAAATGGCTGCTGGCGGTAATGCTGGGGGTCGCTTATGTCGCAGCGATGCTCGTGGTGCACTGGCCGCTGGGAGATTTCCTGATTTCGCCGGCAGCGCGCAATTGGATTTTTGGGCAAAATTATTTCGCGTACGCTGTTCCGCCGTCGGAGTATCACTTCCAGTTTGAATTTATCGACCGCGAGGCCACCTTCGCCCTCTTTTGCCGCGGCCTTGCAATCGCTTTCTGCATCGCGATCCTTTCGTCGCGCATAGGGCTGGCGGGGGGTGACGCATTGCGCCGTCTCCGCCGGTAAGCGCATCGCAAATTTAGAATTTGGAGAGGAAATGCGCCGTTGGATCGCAGCACTGGCCATAATATTTTTCGCGCTGGCACCCTGCTGGGCCCATGTCGGCAGTCCGGACGTTTATTTCCAGGGCCTCGCCGGCCCTTACCACCTCACCGTAACCATACGCACCCCCGCGATGATCCCCGGCGTAGCGTCCGTCGAGATTCGCAGCACCGACACGGGCGTCTCCGGCATCTCGGTAGTGCCGCTCTACATCGTTGGCGCTGGCGCGAAATACCCGCCACCACCCGATCCGCTCACGCAGTCCAAGGAAGACCCGCAATTTTTCTCCGGAAAAATTTGGCTGATGGAATCGGGCTCCTGGCAAGTACGCGTACAGGTGAACGGTTCCCAAGGCGCCGGGGAGATTGCCGTTCCGGTTCCGGCTGCCGCGCGCAACACTCTTCCCATGCAGAAATCTTTGGGCGTTTTACTCTTCGCGTTGATGACGCTTTTGTTCTTGGCCATCGTTTCTATTCTCGGCGCCGCGCGCCGCGAAGGAACTCTTGAGCCTGGCCGGGAACCCGAACCAAACCAAAAACGCAGAGGCCGGTGGGTAATGTTTGGGACGGCCGTCATCGTCCTCGGAATCTTGTTCTTCGGCAATATGTGGTGGAACTCGGAGGCGCGCGCGAAAGCTTTACAAATGATTTACACGGCGCCGCAGCTAAATGTCTCCCTTGAGCCTGGCGGAAAGATGGTCCTGCGAATGGACGATTCTTCGTGGCACACCAATCGTCCCGAAACGGTGATGACCAAACTCATTCCCGATCACGGCCACCTGATGCATCTTTTCTTGATCCGCGTTCCGCAAATGGACCGTTTCTACCACTTGCACCCGGATTTAACGCTTGGTTCGCCCAATACTTTCACCGTGGAGTTGCCGCATGTCCCCGCCGGCCATTACCAGGTTTTTGCTGACATTGTTCGCGAGTCCGGCTTCCCCGACACCATGGTCACCGCGATTGATCTGCCGGATATTTCGGGCGTATCTCTGACGGGCGATAATTCCGACGCCACCGCCCCGCCCATTCCGAACGACTCAAGCGAATCGAAGTTGAACGCTCCAGTAGCCGAGAAAGGCGTCGTTGACGTTCTTCCGGACGGCAGCCGCATGGTTTGGGAACGCGGACCGATTCCCCTATCCGCGAACCACTTCGTTTGGCTGCGCTTCCGACTCGAAGATCCGCAGGGCAAGCCGGCCGCTGATGTGGAACCGTACATGGGCATGGCCGGACACGCTGAAATCGTCTGTTCGGACCGTTCCGTCTTCGCACATATACATCCCGACGGATCGGTAGCGATGGCCGCACTGGAGTTAACGCAGAAAAATTCTGCCGCGTCCGCATCTGGCAACGGAAATGACGCCGCGACAATGGACATGCAAATGCCGACGCAGAAAATTTCGCCGGAAGTTTCGTTCCCGTACGGGTTTCCAAAGGCGGGCGAGTATCGGATGTTCGTCCAGATTAAACGGGCCGGCCGCATCGAAACGGGCGTTTTCGACGCGCTGGTGACGCAGTGAGTTGCTCTCCGGGTTCGCGGTGCGACCCGGAAGTCTCCATCTCGCAAGTTACTCCGTAGGCCGCATCATTTTCGCTGCGGTCTTGGTGACGAAACGGCGAGGCGCCAGCCGCTGTCCTTCTTGCATTAGTTTGTTCATAAAGCCAGAGATTACGTAACTCTTTCCCGCCGCGAGTGCTTCGAGTCCGACACGTGCAACTTTTTCCGCTGTTTCGGCCGATCTGAAAACTCGGTCCGGCTGTTCAGCGACCTGCTGAAATTCGGTGTTGGTCGAGCCAGGACAAAGCGCGCAAACGCGTACGCCAAAATCGCGGACTTCTTCCGCCACGCCTTCAGCGAACAAAAGGTCAAAGGCCTTCGTAGCGGCGTAAACGGAATTGAACGGCACGGCCTGGAATGCTGCGAGCGAAGCCACGATCAAAACATCGCCATGCTTGCGCGCCACCATGGCTGGAAGGTAGAGCCGCGTGAGATGCACAACAGCCGAGCAATTCACCTGAATCATTTCGAGCATCTTCTCAGCAGGAATTTCGTGAGCGTAGCCGAACGCGCCGAATCCCGCGTTGTTGATCAGCAGTTCCACCTCGATATTCTTGGCTGATGTGAATTGATGAATTTCAACCGGAGCTTCGGGCCGGACCAAGTCTGCGGAGAAAACTTCGACCCTTACACTGTGTTGAGCAGAAAGCTCCGAGGCAAGTTTTTGTAACCGGTCAGCGCGGCGCGCGGTCAGCACCAGGTTCGCGCCTCCCGCGGACAGCAGCTTCGCGAACTCAAACCCAATCCCGGCGCTCGCGCCCGTAATCAACGCCCATTTCCCGGCCCAAGTTTTCAACGCATCCTGTGCCACGCAATCCTCCGATCTCGATAGCACTAATGATGAAAACACAACCGCAGTAGCTTCGGAAGCCTGAAATCTGACGAGAGGACAATATCAATCAAGCAGAAGAATCGCAGACTGCTGTCGAATAATCCGAGGGATTTAGGATCAGCTAGAACTTATAGACGATGCCGGCAGAAACTTTGGGACTCCACTGGTTAGTCTGGAAGAAACGCGTGCCGAGCACGTCGCCTTCGAGGCGCAATGCGAACTTTGAACGATGTGGCCTGAAGTCAACCCCGCCGCCCAGCTCATAGCCGAACGCGCCCTGCGACCCGTAAGGAGTGTCGGGCCAGAACGCTGCGCCACCGATTAACGTATGACCAAACACTTCGAGACTTCGCCCAGCCCACATGCGCACGCGCGGGCCGACGCCAGCGAACACGGTCCAGGAACTGGCGCCGCCGAGCGTTCCATGCACGCCCAACGCCTCGACATCGACGCCGAGCCAGTCGTTGTAAAACCAGGTGACCCCGCCATTCACTCCGTTTTGATTCTCCGCCACATCGGGGAGCTCGTAGAAGCGCACGAATGTATATCCCACGTAAGCTTGCCAGCTATAGTTTTCAAAAACGCCCGGAATAGCTTGAGGCCCAGCAGTCGATGACGGTGCCAGGGCAGCAGGATCGGCGAGAGACGCTGGCATGAAAATGTTTTGCGCGGCCGGCGTAGGAGTTCGGATGGTCGCGTCCAGGTTTGGCGACGCTAAGGCGAAGAGCGAGGTGCTCGGCGCAACGGGGACTGGCGTCGCAACAGCGGCGTCGGGGTTGGGGGACAGCGGTGCTGGCCCAACAAGATTTTGCTGTGCAGCCGCACCAAAGGCCGCGGACAAGATAAAACCAAGTAATACAAATATGTATCGCATAGGTTTGTTACCCCCCCGCAGACAACAATCCCCGATGTACCAATCTTCAATTTGAGCAATGAGCTAAGCGGCTGTCTATAGCTATGATTCGCGATGCCGCGAGGGAATTACCACCTGTCCAAAGGGTCAGGCCTAACCGACGGTACCCCGGGCATGACGACGGTGGGAGCAAACCTTCTGCTCTCACGCCAGGGTTCAGAGTGCATTCCCGAGTGATCGCGCAATTCCCCTATTGACTGGAGTCGTGGTTTTGTTATGCTTTCGGTGCTGCTGTAACCGGCAGCGCTTATCAAGAGTGGCTGAGGGGACAGGCCCGCTGAAGCCACAGCAACCTGGTGCAACTGCCAAGGTGCTAATTCCTGCCCAAGTGGGGAGAGATAAGATCCTCGACTGACCGGAGCCCCGGTCGATTGAAGATTCAACTCCCAAAGTGAAGTTAAACCAGAATCGGCGTCCGCGCATGCGGAATTGCTGATATCAGTCGCGGCGCATGGAGCGCTTGCGCAGGCCGTGCCGCATTTTTATTTTGTCGCGGCGCTGTTCGGCAAGCTCCCATGCGCGGAAGCGATTTTATTTCGGCCGATTTTCTGGCGGTCTTTGTGACGACATATTTTGCGGCGCACAGGGAGAACTTGGATGGCTGGCAGTTTAGGTTGGACAGAGCGGATCGTGGTGATCAAACTGGGCGGGTCGATTCTTGTGCGCCCCACGGCGTACAGACGGGCCGCAAGTTTTGTGCGCAGCAGGCTTTGCACACATCCGAGCGAGAAACTTGTGATTGTGGTTTCGGCACAGGAAGCCACCACGGACAGGCTCGAGCGCGCGGCGAAGAAAATTGTGCGCGAGCCGCACGCGAAAGCGCTGGATCTCTTATGGTCCACGGGAGAAATTCGCTCTGTTGCAATTCTCGCGCTGGAATTGCAAGCGCTTGGAGTGCAGGCCGGTCCTCTGAATATTCATCAGGCCGGCTTGAGCGTTCTAGAGAACGGAAGTGACAGCGGCCAGGTCGGGGGCACCGCGCAATGCAATCCTGGAAAGCTGTTCAGCGTGCTGGAGAAATATCCCGTCGTCATCGTTCCCGGCTTCTTCGCTACGGATTCGGAGCGGGCAATAACTTCGCTCGGACGCGGCGGGTCCGACTTGACGGCGGTACTACTTGCACAAGGACTGCAAGCGTGCCGATGTGAGTTGATCAAAGACGTTCCGGGATATTTCACGAGTGATCCGCACAAGAACTCCGAGGCCACTCCGATTTCGCACCTCACTTTCGAGCAAGCCTTGGAGTTTGCGAGCAGCGGCTGCGATCTGGTGCAGCGCAAAGCGATTGAGGCAGCCAAGAGTTGCGGACTACCGCTAGTGATCCGGAGCTTGAATGAGAATGAGCCGATGAGCCGGATCATTGATATCGCGGTTGTGGACAGTGTGGCAAAGGAGATTCCGTCGGCGGTGGAAGCGTTTTAGCCGCTTACCATCGAGCAAACGTATTCGGGCCGACTATTTTGTAAGAAAAATGAAAAACGCAGCGAAAAAGGAGCATGAAATGGAATTTGCGACGAAAACGATTCACGCAGGACAACCTTCTGAACCGGAAACCGGCTCGCTGATCGCGCCGATTTTTCAAACATCCACTTACGAGCAGGATTCGCCGGGGCACGACAAGGGATTCAACTATTCGCGAACGAATAATCCCACGCGCCAACGGCTGGAAACAGTATTGGCGGAACTCGAAGGCGTGGCGCATGCTGCGCTGTTCGCTTCCGGACTGGCGGCAGAAAATGCGGTCCTGCAAGCTTATTTGAAGCCCGGCGATGAAATCATCATTTCGCTCGACGTTTATGGCGGCACATACCGAATCCTAAACAAAGTTTTCCAGCCGCTCGGAGTGACTGTAACGCAGCTCGATGCTTCGGACCTAATCGCCCTGGAGAAGGCCGTGAATGAGCGCACGCGAATGGTTTGGATCGAAACGCCGACGAATCCGCGTCTACTGGTTTACGACATTGCCGCAATCTGCGAAATTGCCCACGCGCGAGGTTCGCTGGTGGTGGTGGATAACACGTTCGCGACGCCCTATTTTCAGCAACCTTTCGAGTTGGGCGCTGACATCGTGGTGCACAGTGTGACGAAATATCTTGGCGGGCACTCGGACACGATCCAGGGAGCCGCTCTGGCCAAGGACCCCGCGATTTTCGAGCCGATTAAGTTTCTGCAGAACGCAACCGGCGCAGTTCCCTCCCCTTTCGACTGTTGGCTGACGTTGCGTGGATTGAAGACGCTCGAACTTAGAATGCAGCGGCATGAATCAAACGCAATCGCGATTGCGGATGCGTTAAAGGGGCATCCTTTGGTTCAGCGCGTTTATTTCCCGGGGCTTGCCGAGCACCCTGGGCACGAAATCGCCAAAAAACAGATGAGCGGATTTGGGGGAATGGTTTCTTTCGAGCTGAATGGAACATTGGAGGAAGTGGTGTCGTTCGTTTCCACACGAAAATATTTCACATTGGGTGAAAGCCTGGGCGGTGTGAAATCGTTGGTGTGCCATCCCGCCACGATGACGCACGCGTCGATTCCCGCGGAGGCGCGAGCGGAACTGGGGCTTTTGGACACGCTGGTTCGCCTTTCGCCTGGCTGCGAGAATGCGAAAGACCTGGTGGCAGATCTGCAACAAGGACTCGAGAAACTGAGCGAAGAACGCGCATCGCGAAAGGCAGAAGCTGTCGGTGCGGACTAATAATTAAGATGGAATGAGCAGGCAGAGACCAAGAAAACCCGTCCTCTAATGGATGAGTCTTTGCAGCATGTTCTTTCCTTCTCCATCGCTCAAGACGCCTTTGCGCATGAGCGCGATGATTACTTCGTTCAACACGTAGGACGTCTCGTTGCCGTTGGCACGTGTCGCGTGTCCGTTCGCGGCTTCGTCAGGTGCTTCCTCGTCGAACGGCAATGTGCCGCTTAACTCGCCGAGCCATTTTTCGAGCAGCAGGATTTGTTCGGGGTCCAGAGCAGTGAACCGAACTCCCATCCCCATCCCTCCGGATGAATACGCGACTTGGCCATTCGCGACGAACGGCGTTTTATTCTTCATAATGCGCATTTTCAGGTTAGCACCCAGTGGGAACGGGCTCATCATTTCCACGTAACAGCCCATGCGACTTAGATCGCTTACGCGCGCGTTCATTTTGGTGCGGGATTGCGCCTCCACTACTTCGGCTTCCGCGCTTAACGTGTAGCGCGGGAAGCTACGACGCTCGTCAGATTTGGCGGCAGAACCCGCAGATTTCTTATCTGAGCCATTCGATCCATAGGACATGGGCACACTCTTTCATCGTGGATTTAGATTTTGACGAAAGGTTTGACAGGAAGGGGGAGCCAAACCGGCTTAAATCGACAACTGTCGAGATTCTAACGACACGGGCGACATTCAGCAACAAAGTTGCATCTATGAGGTGCCTCACTTGCAACCGTGCCTTCTTGGGGCAGAGTCCGTATGGGACATTGCAATCGGCTAGTGTTGATACACTTGACAACAAGATCATCATCCCATTTTAGGCTTTGTGTGGTACGATTCTGGCCAGGCGTGCACGGGACATCCCCGCCCCGGCTCGAGAAACGGATTAAGCTCATTAGCCCACATTCTAGAACCTTATTCGGTAGCGCTCTGTGGCCGAATTTTCAGGAGGAGTTATGATTCGTTTTCGTTCGGTGGCTACGGTTGCGCTAGTTTGCATTGCGCTGGCTTTGTCGGGCTGCGTTACCAGCGGCACGAGTTCTGGCGGCAGCCCGAAGATCACCACAACTTCGATCCCGTCCACAGCTACCGCTGGCTCGCCCTATACTGGCGCCACCATCAGCACTTCGGGGGGAACTCCTCCCCTATCGTATTCTATCTCTAGCGGACAGTTACCTTCAGGCATCGTCTTATCTAAGAACGGTGCGATTTCCGGGATAGCACGAGCCGCTGGAACGTTTATGTTTGTGGTCCAAGTGCAGGATTCCAACAACCCGCCACGGACCGCTGTGTCGCCGCAATTCACGATTACGGTTACCAATCCAGCACCACCCTCCGCTCAGTGTCCAACCAATACCAGTCCGTGCGTCTTAACAGCAGGCACAGCCGGTGTGAGTTATAACGCAACATTCACCGCTACCGGAGCAAACCCTTTTACTTGGTCGGCGACCGCATTGCCTTTGGGCCTAATGTTGAATAGGACGAACGGCATCCTTAGCGGAGTACCATCACAGGTTGGTACGATTCCGTTCACTGTGTACGTGACTGATGCCGTCGGTCAAATATCTCCGGCGTTGCAATGCACGATCAAGATCGCTGCTGCGACGCCGGTATTGGCTATTACGCCACCTGGAACACTACCTAACGGAGTTGTTAACTCCCCGTACGGTGCTGGCGGTAATGGATTTCAACTGACGGCTACAGGTGGTTTCCCTCCCTACACGTGGTCACAGGCTCAAACCAATCCAGGCACGATACCCCCCGGCCTCGAGATAGGCAATCTAACCTCGACAAGCAACACCGGCATAATCTTCGGCACTCCCACAATGGCTCAGGCTACTCCATACACATTTGAAGTCGAGGTAACGGATTCCGAGACGCCTCCAATGACTGCTGTGGCCTCGGTAAGCATCACCGTTACCTCGACTATCACGGTCACAATTGCAAATCCGTTTACTGCTATCGACGCTAACGCAACGGCCGTAACCGTAACTGCCATGGTTTCAAACGACGTCTCTCCAACGAATGGTGTAAATTGGACCCTTCAGTCTGGTACTCCTCTCGCAGATTGTTCGGGAACGCCCAATTGCGGCACCATCACACCTTCCAATACTAACGTTCTAGCGGCGACGTACACGCCGCCGGCAGCTCAACCCACCGGGGCAAATGATACGCCGACGATCACGGCTACCGCGGTGGATGACCCGAGCAAATCCGCAAGCTTCATGTTTACGATTAATGCTCCGGGCGCGGCGGCGTGCCCTGTTGGACGTGAATCGGCGATGTCGGGATCGTTTGCATATTTGATGAAGGGGTTTGATGCCAATGGTGCGGTGGCTATTGCGGGCAGCTTCCACGCGGATGGGACCGGGAAGATTACCGGCGGCGTGGAGGACATCAACCGCGCGGGCACGGGACCGCAGACGAATCTGGCGATCGATCCTAGCGGCAGTTCGTACACGCTGGGTGCGGACGGTCGCGGATGCATGACCGTCGCAACGGCTGCGGGACAGCAGACCTTCCGGTACTCGATGGCCGCCTTTAGCAATGGCGCGCCGACGGAAGGAAACATCATCGAGTTCGACGACAAGACTGGCGAGGGGACACGCGGCTCGGGAATACTCCGCGCTCAGGATGCGTCGTCGTTCTCAATCGAAAAGCTTGCCAGCGGCTACGCGTTCGGCCTCTCGGGATTTGGGGCTGCGGGAGAACATGTCGCGCTGGCCGGTATGTTTGCGGCAGACGGTAAGGGAAACATCGTTGGCGGCAATTTCGATCGCAACGATGCTGGCAACTTGACTGCGAACAGTTCGAAACTTGCTGGGACCTACAACATTCCGGCGGGATCGACGACCGGACGCGGCACGTTCAACGCTACGCTTAACGGCACGCCGTTTACGTTTGCGGCCTACATAGTGAACAGCGGCGAAGTGATTCTCGCGGGAGCGGACCAGGTTAGCGCGACGAATCAAATCACCAGCGGAGAAGCGCTCGCGTCAGCAGGACCGTTTAGCAATGGCACGCCGGCGGGGAGCCACATCCTTCGCGAGACTGCTATGAGCCCGTCGGGCAGCCATCCCGGAACGCGAGCGATGATTGGCGTGCTCACGTTTGACGGTAAGAATTCGGGCGGCGTGACCGGCACTCTGTTCGACGATGAAGCAGGCGCGAGCAGCACCGCGAACATCCTGCACGGGGCGGCTACGTACTCGGTAGATGCGGGCACAGGCCGAATCATGTTTACCGGCGTGGGCGCCGATTCGCCGGTGGGCTACATCGTTCATGGTGCGAGTGGAGTGACGGCGTTCCTGGTGGGCACTGATAGTGGTGCGGCCGACGGCGCGCTGGAATTCCAGTCGGCGGCGAACGCGAACTTCAAGACCTCGACATTCTCGGGAGCGTACTCATTCGGGACCGACGAGAATGTGGACTACTCGACTACGAACGAATCGCACTCGGGCAGCTTTGCGAAATCGGGCAATGCAGCCCTCAGCGGCGAGAGCGACCAGAGCCGGCCGCGCGCGAATGGCTTGGTTGCGAACCAGCCCTTCTCGAATGCCTTCGTTTTCAATTCCGAAGGAATTGGGACGAGCGGGAAGAATCCGGCCGTTACAAACGGGACGCGCATCTTCTTCATCGACGTGGAAAATGAGAGCACTCATCCGAGCGTAGCCATTGCGGAAAAGCAATAACGCTATGCAACTTGGCTGATTGAGCCAAAGGGGACTTTCTTTACAAGTCCCCTTTGGCGTTTTGAAGCAGGTTTCCTCCGCTTCGGCCCGCAATATTTTGCAGCGGCTTGCCGCTTTTCACAAACGTGTAGCTCGCTCCCTGGTGTCGTTATAGAATCCGCGATGTATAGTTCCCTTCTGCGCGACAGGTCGTATGAATAGCCTAACCAAATTTCCTTCACTTGTTTTCATAATGTCGTTCGTCGTGCTGTGGGTCTCGGCACGCGCAGGCGTTTTCTTTCGCCGGCGCGGCGGTCTAGATGAGGACGCTCGGCATGATTTGGATGTGATCGTCGCCGCTACGCTGACCCTGCTGGGGCTCATCATCGGATTCAGCTTTTCCATGGCCATCAGCCGGTACGATCAGCGCAAGAACTACGAAGAAGCTGAGGCCAATGCAATTGGCACGGAATACCTTCGAGCAGACGTACTGCCGGCGGCTGATGCAACAAAAGTACGTGAATTGTTAAAGAGGTACCTGGATCAGCGTCTTCTGTTCTACGGTACGCGTGATGAAAAAAAACTTCCAGAAGTCGCGACAGAAACTGCGCGGCTACAGGGGGAGCTGTGGTCGGCCACGCGAATTCCGGCCACGGCACAGCCGACACCCGTGATGGCTCTGGCGCTGTCCGGCATGAATGACGTGCTGAACTCGCAGGGGTATACACAAGCGGAATGGCTGAACAGAATTCCGATTATGGCGTGGAGTTTGATGATGGCAATTGCCATTTTTTCAAACTTCCTGCTCGGTTATGATTCGCTGCACGCTAAGGTGAAAGCTAAACAGTTGTTGGTGTTGCCACTCGTATTATCTACGGCGTTTGTACTGATTGCCGATATCGATAGTCCGCGCAGAGGCCTCGTGCGCGTCCAGCCAATAAATCTGATGATTCTCGACCAATCGTTGCGTGGACCACAGTAGAAAAACTAGCCTTCGAGACATGTCCCACACCGAAAATACCCCGGGGAAGAAGCGCGAAGACAAAACTCTCGGCATGGATGAGCGGATTTCGCGCCGGGATTTTCTGAATGCGACGCTGCTCGCTTCCGGGGGATTGCTTATGGGATCAGCGAATCCCTTGGAACTTCTTTCTGAAGATGATTTTACCGGCTATGGAGGGATTGGCGATTACAGCCGCTCGAATGGCAACACTTACGAAATTGTGCAAGCGGGCCACAGAATCCGCGATGGGGAGTTTCAGACACTTCCCGCGTCTGCCGCCGATACCGGAGAGACTTATGATTGCGTAATCGTGGGCGGTGGAATCAGCGGGCTTGCTGCGGCTCTCTTCTTCGTGCGGCAAGCGGGAAAAAATCGTAAGTGCCTGGTACTCGATAACCATCCAATTTTCGGCGGAGAAGCCAAAGGAAATGAATTCGAAGTGGATGGCCATCGGCTGCTGGCTCATCAGGGCTCAGCGGTATATTTTGCGCAGTATCCGAATAGCTTTATTTCGGGTTTCTACGATTCCATCGGCTTGAAATCTCCCAAATTGCAATACCAAGTATGGGGTGGATCTTCGCCCGAAGTGCCATTGAGCAGAACTCCTTACGACATGGTTGGCAGCGAGCCCGCAAGTTACGGATTCTATTTTGGATCGAAATTCGGAAAAAGCCCGGGTATCTGGGTCACCGATCCGTGGGGGAAGAAGTTGCAAGGGGCTCCGATTTCGGCAAACGCTCGCGAAGAGTTGCTGAAATGGCGGCAGGGACCGCAGATCCCCGGAAAAAGGCCGCAGCGCCATGGAGACAAAATCTCACGCCAGTTGGATCAGGTCACGCTGGAAGAACACATGATGGAGCTGTACGGAATCGGCCGCGAAACGATACGAACTTTTCTTTCTCCGGTTGAAGGCGGGGGGTCGGGGCTTGGCGCGGATGCAATTTCGGCGTATGCGGACTATGCCGCGGATGTGCTCTGTCCGAATGATCCGGACGGCGAAGATCAAATGTTCCCGCGGGGGAACGGAGATATGGCGCGATTGATGATGAAGGCACTGATTCCGGATTCAATTTCCGGGCCGGCGACGATGGAGGGAGTCTGTCGAGGGCACGTAAACTTTTCTTCGCTTGACCAGGAGGATTCCAACGTCCGCGTTCGGCTGGACTCGACTGCCGTCTGGGCGCAGCACGATGGAGAGCCGGCAAAATCTGAAACTGTGTCGGTGATTTATGCTCGAGGAAACAGACTCTATCGTGTGAAAGCGCGAACGGCGGTGATGGCAGGTGGCTGCTGGACGACGAAACACATCGTGCGCGACCTCCCCGCGACGCATCGCGAGGCCTACGAGCAGTTTTATCGCTCTCCGTGCCTGATGGCGAATGTCGCGCTTCGGAATTGGCGCTTCTTGTACAAAATGGGCATCAGCGGATTTCGATGGTTCGAAGGTATCGGAAATTACGCGGAAGTGCGAAGGACGGCGTTGTTGGGCGCGGATTCTCCTACGATCAGTCCGGACTCCCCAATTGTTCTCAACCTGAAGGTTCTCTATTCGTATCCCGGCGTGCCGGTTGCGGATCAAGGAAATCGTGGACGTGGCGAGATGCTGGCTACATCCTTTCGTGAGTACGAGCGGCAAATCCGCCAGCAATTCACTGACATGTTTGGGCACTCGGGATTCGATGCGCGGCGGGACATTGCTGGGATTATTTTGAATCGCTGGGGCCACGCGTATCTGAATCCGCAGCCTGGATTCTTTTTCGGCAAAAACGGCAAACCCTCGCCCAGCAACATTTTTCGAAATACTCAATTCGGACGAATTGCGTTCGCCAATACGGATCTTGCCGGAATCATGGATCATCGAAGTTCAATTCTGGAGGCGAAGCGAGCGGTCGCGCAATTACTGGATCGGTCAGTCGTGCAGGACAACGCTTAGAAGCGAAGTATTGATCTGAAGGCCACCATTGTATTTGATGAAGCCCATCTTCCTGAATTTGTTCATGAAGAAATTCACACGCGAACGAGTGGTGCCGACCATCTCCGCCAGCATCTCCTGCGAAACCTTAGGCAGCACTCTTTGGGGCTTATCTTCTTTGCCGTAGCGGGCGAGCAGCAGCAACGTTCGAGCAAGGCGCTTTTCGCTGGAGTTGAAAAGCTGGTCCACTAAATCTTCTTCAATACGGATGTTTCTGGAAAGCATGTAGGAAATGAAAACGTCGGAAAACTCATGTTCGACGTGCAGAACGCGGACCATTTCTTTTTTCTCGATCACGAGCGCAGTAGTCGCCGTAACCGCGATGGCCGATCCTATGCGAAGCGGCTGTCCGGCAAGACATCCTTCTCCGAAAAAATCGCCAGGGCCCAGGACCGCGACGACCGCTTCCTTGCCGGTTTCGTTCACTACCGAAAGCCTTACCGCGCCTTTTTGAATGTAGAGAACGTTTTTGGCCGGATCACCCTGCGAGAATATAGCTTGTTTTTTCGTGAACTCCGTGACCTTGCGCGCTACGCCCGCAGAATCGAGGAAATCCTGGGCGTTGAAGGCGGTTCTGGGATTGGCTCGGGAATTGGCTTTGGGATGTTTGGAAGCCTTCGTTGACAAGGGCGCCAACCTTTCTCAGGCCCACATCGTAGCATGGCTCCGCGAATTCAGGTGTAGGAAGGAAATGTGTGCACAATTGAACAGATACCCCTCTCGGTACTCTCTACGATGTAACCCTACGGATGAAATAGGCCGATAAGTTGAGCGTGAGTCCGGATTTGCGTCGTCGTTCACGTTCAGAACAGATGACAGATCGCCCGGCGAAAAAAGCCATGCGCATGAATTCTCGGTAATGGAGGCAACACTCATGAAAGTCTTCGGAGTTATCAGCACAACAGCCTTGTTTTTGCTCCTAGGAGCCACAATTCCTGCCTTCGCGCAGGAGGAGCATCACGAGGAGGCAGCCAAGCCAGCAAAGCAAGAGGAGGCCAAGCCTGAAAAGCAGGAATCACAGGCTAAGCCCGCGAAGCAAGAAGAGCAAGCCAAGGCCAAACCAGAAAAGCAGACGGAAGCTAAACCAGCGGAACAAGAGAAGCAGGCCAAGCCGGCTAAGCAAGAGGAACAGGCTAAAAGCGAGAAGCCAGCGAAACAAGCCAAGCCAGTAAAGGCGGAAAAACAGGCCCAGCCGGCAAAGCAAGGGGAGCAGGCTAAGTCCGAAAAACAGGAAGGCCGCGGCAGCACAGCGGAACAACATGGTCAGCCTCAGCGAAGTGCGGAAGCGCAGGAGAAGCAACGATCACAGCCGGCATTGCGGCTCAGTGCCAGAAGCAGCGGTCGCATACCTGATGATCGATTCCGCGCCAATTTCGGCGCAGAACACGTATTCGTGATCAACCAACCGGTAATGGTCGGCGGGTTTTCGCGATTCCAGTACGGCGGCTTTTGGTTTGGATTCGAAAATCCATGGCCAGAAGGCTGGTATTACACCGATAACGTTTATGTGGACTACATCGATGGTGGATACTACCTGTGCAACCCGTACTATCCGGGTGTGCACGTTGGGATCAGCGTTGTAATTTAACCCGCACTTCAATCTGGTTGGGGCGACAGGCACGCTAATGGGCCGAGTCGCCCCAGCAGTATCGCTGACGACGGCACAGTTACGTTTCAAGAATCGGGTGAAGCTTTACACTTGGACATGAGCGGCGGTGCGAGGTGAAAAATGGATGAGTCGAAACGACTGGCAGTTCAGTTTCTGGAGAAGGAAATCAAGACGTACATAGCCCTGGCTTTATATTTGTCGAAAGAAGGCATCAAGGAACGCGTGCAATTGGGCGACAAAGAAGTGTTGATCGGCCCAACGTACTACAAAGAAAGAATGAAAGAGGCAAGGAAACTTGTAAACGAACTAAGGAAGCCTTGATCTACCAGCTTCAGCCCGCGCGCCTTAAATCCGGAGATTAGTCAAAGCAAAGCTGCAAAGACCAGGGTGAACACTATCGGGCAGCGTAATAGCCCTCCCTGGTTTGGAGTACTAGGTCTTTTTCTTTCGTGACGAGACGGATCTTGTGATATCCGGGAGTAACGTCCGGCTTATCTGGTGTATAGCCTAACGCATATTGGCTGCGCAGCTCCTCGTCAATCTCCGTGTAAATCTGGTCGATGGGTTCCTTCTTTGAAACTTCGAAGAAGCGGCCGCCGGATTCCCTGGAAATCTGTTCGAGAATCTTCTTACCGTCGGGACGCAATTCTTCGGGATATCGATGGTGGCCGCCACCGTCGCCTCCACTCATATGGCCGCCGCCGTAGCCTCCATGATTTCCGTAGCCTTCGTTGTCGGCAAATAAGATGGAATAAACCAAAGTATCTGCGCGCTCGGCCGACTCAATGCAATCTCGCAGACTCTCTTTGCTACCGCGGTCAACTCCATCGGTAAGTACGATCAGAGCTTTGCGGCCTTGCTGCTTTTTCATAATTTCATTCGAAGCTAGATATATGGCGTCGTAGAGCAATGTACCGCCTCCGCCGCCGTGCCCATGCGAGCCATGGCCGACGCCTCCGACTCCGCCAGAACTGCTGTTTGAGGAATTCGAAAACTCCGGAGCGCCGATTTGGTCGAGAGCGGCTTCTAACTTCGGGCGAGAAAAAGTTAGATCCTGGAGAAGCTCTACTTCGTAGTCAAAATGAATGATGAAGGCTTTGTCTTTGTCCATGCGCAAGACATGGTCCAAGAAGGCGTGGCTGGCGTCGCGCTCCTGGTCGAGGAGGCGCCGCTGGCTCATGCTGGTGTCCACCAGAAGCCCGAGTGCGAGAGGGAGATCCGAATCTCGTGTGAAATAGGTGATGGTTTGCGGATGGCCATCTTGCTCCAACACGAAATCATCCCTGGTTAGGTTATTAACGAGATGGCCGTGTTTGTCGCGGACTGTGGCAAGCATGCTCACCATTTTTACGTCGACGGAGATAACGGGACCTTGTTGGCTTCGAAGCGGGAGATCGCACAGAAATGACGAAACGATCAGGACCAGCAGCCAAACATTTGGATAGCCGGATTTTTTATGTGTTTGGCCAAACATGTGTTTCGTGTGAGGCAATGACCATTCAAAAGTGGGCGACTGCACGAAGTTTTCCCCCGTAAAGCTGCCGCTTGCTTTATTCATACCTAAAGGCTACAAAGTTCCATTCTTTTGAGCTTGCGGTGCGCGCGTGGCAGATGTCCGAAATCTATTTCTAACAAGCCGGGGAAAATGCGAAAAAACCTCGAAAGACTCCTGTTTTTAGTGGTAGTAACAGGTACGGCTGCTATCGGAGCAATGTATCTGCATTCGTTTCACTCCCCAGCGCTGCATGCAGCAACCCTCGACACCAATGAGGCAGACGATCAGGCGGAAAAGCTGCAAGCGTTCGCTGCGCTTGAACCAATTGACACGCACGTGCACGCATTCAAGAGCGATCCCGAAATGACGGATTTGATGGCACACCTACAATTGCACATTTTGGATATTTGCGTGGCCGATACCCACGGAATTTACGGTTCATTAGATGTGGAAACAGCGCGAGCAAAGGCATTCGTGCAGGCCAGCCGGAACCACGCGGGATTGTGCGTGACCTTTGATCCGTTCGCCTTTCGCGAACAAAACTTCGCGCGAAAAACGGTTGAACAGCTCCGCCAGGAATTTGCGGAAGGCGCCGTCGCGGTGAAAATTTGGAAGAACATCGGTATGGAGTTGAAAACGCCAGACGGACGTTACATGATGCCCGATGATCCAGCGTTTGAACCAATCTATAGAGCAATCGCGAAAGCTAACAAAACGCTTGTCGCCCACGTTGCCGAGCCTTCCTCTTGCTGGCAACCGCCCAATCCGGAAAGTCCGGACTATGACTACTACAAGGAAAATCCGCAGTGGTATATGTATTTGCATCCCGACCATCCGCGCAAGGAGGTGATCCTGGCGGCGCGCGATCACCTGCTCGCGGAAAACCCGAAGCTTCGTGTGGTCGGCGCGCACCTGGGAAGCATGGAAACCGACGTAGATGAAATCGCGAAGCGGTTGGAACGCTATCCGAATTTCGCTGTAGATACGGCGGCGCGGATGGAATATCTGATGATCCAGCCGCGAAACAAAGTGCGAAATTTTCTAATCAAATACCACACGCGGGTGGTGTACGGTACCGACCTGGAGTTTCTAACCGATGAACCCGCAGTGGACGCTTTGAAGGATTGGAAAGAAACTTATGCCAGAGATTGGAAATTTCTAGCCACGAACGAAACCTGGCAATATCACGGCCACCAAATCGAAGGTCTCGCCTTGCCCGAGCCGGTGCTTCGCGAAATATTTCATGAGAATGCCGTCCGCTGGATTCCTGGAATAGCATCTTCGAAGTAAGCCGCCAAGTTTTCTGGGCTGAAGCTCCGCCAGAAGCACGTATGAGGCGGCGGTTAACTGCGTTATCTTAAAAGGTGAATGTACGGCCAGAATATTCATCGCGTAGAACCAATCCTGCTGCTGTTGTTGGTCTGTATCATTGCGCTGGCTTTGCTGGCTAAGCGATTTAAGACGCCTTACCCCATCGTTCTAGTAATCGCTGGGCTTTTTCTCAGCCTGATGCCACACATGCCGCAGATCGGGCTGAATCCGGACGTAATATTTCTACTTTTTCTGCCGCCACTTCTATTTTCGGCCGCCGTGCAAACTTCGTGGCGCGATTTCCGTTTCAACCTGGTGAGCATTTCTATGCTGGCGCTAGGATTAGTGAGTTTTACCGTCTACGGGGTGGCCTTCGCGTCAAAATGGATTCTGCCTGGATTCAACTGGCACATGGGAATCGTTCTGGGCGCGGTAGTGTGCACCACCGACGCGATAGCAGCAACAGCGATTGCAGAACGCCTCGGCATACCAAAACGCCTGACGGATATTATCGAAGGCGAAAGCCTGGTTAATGATGCGAGCGGTTTGCTCGCTCTGCAAATTGCGATCGCCATAGTGATGACCGGGCACGCGCCGCCGCTTGCCGAGCGCACGTCTCGGTTGTTCTACTTAATTTTCACGGGTATTGCCGTCGGCTTGGTGATCGCAAGGATAGTATATTGGATAGAAAAGAAGATTGATGACGCTCCCATTGAAATTACCATCACTATCATCACTCCTTATTTCGCGTATCTTGTGGCGGAGGGTCTTCATTCGTCGGGCGTGATTGCGACAGTTGCGTGCGGCATCTACCTCGGCCACACGACGTCCATATATCTCTCCACTCGAGCCCGATTGCAGGCTACAGCCGTCTGGGAAACGCTGACGTTTGTACTGAACGGAATTGTTTTCATGCTGATTGGACTGCAGCTTCCGAAGGTCCTCGCAGATATTCGCTCGCAGGGCATTCCGCGGCTGCTTATGCGGGGGCTGCTCTTCAGCGCGGTCGTGATCTTGCTTCGCCTGGTGTGGGTTTATCCCGGCGCGTGGGCGTCCAATTGGATACGTCGGCGCTTGCTGCACCAAGCTGAAAGCCTTCCCAACCCGCGGTATGTTTTCGTGCTCGGGTGGACAGGAATGCGCGGAGTAGTGGCGTTGGCAGCGGCTATTTCATTACCAGTGGCGCTTGCGGATGGAACGCCATTCACGCAGCGCAACATGATTATCTTTCTCACGTTTTGCGTGATATTTGTCACGTTGGTTTTGCAGGGGCTCTCGCTGCCATTTATTATTCGCCGCTTGGGTTTGGCTGGAGTCAACCCTGTTAATCCTGAAGAGGAACAGGCGCGTTACGCGATGATTGAAGCAGCCCTCGCTTATCTTGAAGAGGCGCGCGAATCAGATCTTCCCGAATTTAAGCCTGTCTATGACGACTTAATTCGAGTGCAGAACCATCATTTGAATTTGCTTCCAGGTGATCGCGTGGCTAATACCGGCTATCGCCCACAGGATTACGAACGGTTCCGGGAGATTTCGCAGCGCATACGCGCGCTGGAACGAGCGGCGCTGTTGAATCTCTACAATCGCAACAAAATTAATGACGCCGTATTGCGAAGACTAGAACGGGAGCTTGATCTGTTTGATGTGCGTTTCGCCAATTCCGATTAGCGTCAGCCCCCGGTTCAGTGTCATGTGTCCGAAACGCAATTGGCTGGAGGTAGGCGCGGTTCATGTCGCGGTTACCTCCAGCCAATATTCTACCGGCCAATGATTCGCGGGTCGCGTTTAGATGCCGGTCCCGACGTAACCATCTGTGGCAGTGATCAGGCCAATCTTCGGCATTTCAGTTTTTACTTTCACCGGCTCCAGAGTCGGCTTCTTTGCACTCTTGGCGAGAAATACGAGCTCATACTGATGCTTCAGGCAGGAGCTCACATCGTCCAAGTACGGAGTAAAGTCCACTGGACTGCCGAAACCGAGATAGTAGGTTTCTCCGCCGGTCTTCTGAGAAATTAGGTCTAGCCCGGCTTGCTGAAATGCGGTCCGAAAACCTCGGCCGCGCCCGCCAACACCGGCTCCGCTCGTGTAAATCGAATAGACAACGAAGCCGCCTCGCTGAGCCTGGTTGGCAGCAGCATCGAGGTATGGATTGTTGTACGGATTGTTCGAAAATCCGCCGCCCAGAGGATCAATTCCGCTGGTAATCATCAAAATCTCGCGGCGGTCTTTCGTCTCAGGCCATTTCTTCATCAAGTCCGAAAGTGCCAAGTAGGGACTCGTGTACCCCACTGCAGCGCCCATCGGCAAGCGCAAGGCTTTTTTGGCCAAGTCATGATCCGGTGTCAAAGCTTGGGCCGTGACGACCATGCCGTTTCGCATATAACCGATGCCAATGGATGTGCTGGCAGGTTGCTCGTCGATAAATTGTTCGATGGACTTGAACTGCAAGGAGACGCTGTCTCGTAACGTATCGTCAATCAAAATGAGGAGCTGCAATCCGGCACGGTCCCCTTGGAATGGTACCCAACTCGCGACCATATCCTGTTTGTCGCGCTGGAAAACTTTTACATCGTTGGCGGCCACTACCGGAACCTGATTGCCATGGCTCGCTTTCACGGTGACAACCATGTGCACCGGCACCTGATTCGCGGAGTCTGCATCTTTTGCCGAGGCAGTCGGTTCGAAGACCGTGCCGAACAGCAAAGAAAACGTCGTTGCCAATCCTATTAGGTAATTTGTGGTGAATTTTTTAATTCGCATCGTCCGATCCTTTCTCTCAGAAGCTGAGAGTTTCAACTGGCAGCCATGACCGATGTGTCGCGCCAGCTCATTCAAGAGCATTTCGCTCACACTAATAGGACGCACAAATCAGAGTCTTGGATGCATTTGCAAGTTACTGTAACTGCTACGCTTGTGGGAGTGGTTTCGCCGTTCTTCTTGCATTAAGACTATTCGGTGTAAATCATCAGCAGGACGCCGAGGACTATGAGAAGCAGCGGCCATACTTTCTTGAACAGTCGGCTCCAGGTCCACTGAACCTCAGAGAGTCCTTTTGACAGGGCAATTCCCCCGCCCGCAAGGGCGAAACCTCGGTGCTCCTTTTGAATGTGGTGCATTAGCACCATGTGGTCAGGGCCATGCATGCCCGCTTGGTGATGATGAAATAGCAGCATGATGGCACCGATCATGCCGGTGAGTGGAAACACCCACGCGGCCCACGCATTCTGAAGCCGCCCACGAGCCCTTTGAAATTCGATGACACCTATAGACAGGAGAATTACCGCAAATATTTTATGTTGCTGGTCTTCGGGGTCGCTCATAGCGATCCAGAAAGGTTTGTGCCCTATGGGCCATATTTCCGTATCGCTGAAGATCAGCAAGTAAAAGCCTGCTGCCAGAAAGCAGGCTGGCCATACATAGCGCACCCCCGGCCATTTCGCTGAAAGTTTGTCCTGCGCGCAGAGGAAGGCGCCGGCAAGGACCAGCAGGAAGCCCGCGAGATGATGGTTGAATTCGCTCTCGCGTTTATCCGCAGCAAGCTTGGCCTTCCGCGCAGGAGTTAGCTCTTCCTGGTCGTGCTGCATGTCCATGCCGGGCATGTCTTGCATGCCCTGCTGCGCTGTCAAGACGAATGGAGCCCACATAAATAGCGACAGAAGTGCGGATGTTACGGCGATAGCGAGACGAGGCGCAGCGCGAGTTGTGGTGCCCACGAGCACGGTTGACGCTAGCATTCTTTCACGAGGAAACACAAGGAGCTGTATGGGTTTTCAAGATTCCTTTCGCGGCCCCCAAGTCGGGTTATCAAAGGCGGAACAGAAATCTTCAAGGCGCAAATCACGCGGCAACAGGGTGCTCCTAACAAAGGCATCAAGGTAACGGTAAAAACTAACAATAATGCAACTTCCCGGTTTACACTCCCGAACGCCGACAGTTGTCAATTCTGACACTTCCGGTTGTGCAACCAAGATCGGATCATGGACGTCGATTTCCAAGAGGACGCTCAATGGATGCTTGCGAAAAGTTCATGCCTGAAAAGGGCAGAGGGAATTTTCGGCGATCTTCTAGAAACCCTTGACATTAGGTAGCGTACGACGATAAAGCTGGAACGTTAAACATAACGGCAGCCCAGAGTAGGAATGCGAGTCCTGGAGGATCTATGAAGATCGCCGTACTTGGCGGAGACGGTTATTGTGGATGGGCTACCGCTTTGCATCTGTCGGCCAGAGGCCATTCCGTTGCGATAGTCGATAATTTCGTGCGGCGGCAATGGGACCGCGACCTGGGAACGGCGACCTTGACTCCAATTTGTCCGCTCGCGGACAGGCTGCGGATCTGGCATCACGTCACCGGCAAGGCTATTGACCTTTTAATCGGCGACGTCACCGACTACGATTTTCTTTCTTCCACGATCAAAGAAATTGAGCCGGACGCTATAATCCACTTTGCCGAACAACGGGCAGCTCCCTATTCAATGATTGACCGTGACCATGCGGTGTTTACTCAAGTGAACAATATTGTCGGGACGCTGAACCTGGTATTCGCGATTCGCGAAATTGTCCCTGACTGTCACCTGGTTAAGCTCGGAACGATGGGCGAATATGGCACGCCGAATATCGATATCGAAGAGGGTTACCTGAAGGTTGAACACAACGGCCGAACGGACATTCTTCCCTATCCGAAACAGGCCGGCTCTTTCTACCACCTTTCGAAAGTGCACGACAGCCACAACATCATGTTTGCGTGCAAGGTTTGGGGATTGCGGGCGACCGATTTGAATCAGGGAATCGTGTACGGGACGGTGACCGACGATGTTGCTCGCGATGAGGCGCTAGTCAATCGTTTCGATTACGACGAAATATTCGGCACGGTCCTGAACCGCTTCTGCGTTCAAGCGGCTGTGGGACACCCGCTCACCGTGTACGGAAAGGGCGGGCAGACGCGAGGTTTTCTGGATATCCGAGATACCGTGCGCTGCATCGAGATCGCCTGCATGAATCCAGCTGCTCGCGGAGAGTTTCGCGTATTCAACCAGTTCACAGAACAATTTTCGGTTCTGGAAATTGCGCAAATGGTGAAAGCGGCAGCGAAAGAGCTAGGCGTGGCCGTCCAGATAAATCATTTGCCGGATCCGCGGGTGGAGGCGGAAGAACACTACTACAATGCGAAACATTCCAAGCTTCTCGATCTTGGTTTGGAGCCTCATTTCCTGTCTCATTCGTTGCTCGACTCGCTTATGAATATTGCGATGAAGTACCGCGACCGCGTGGATGTATCCCTCATACGGCCACGCGTGAACTGGCGGCATCCTCACAACGATGTTCATCGCGCACATACCGTTCCTTTCAGCGCTCCGGAATCTGGAGGGCAGTTTAAAACTGCTAACGTATCGGAGCGAAAAAATAAGCGTGTTCCAATCCAAAGGCAAGCAAGAGCGGGTCGCGCCTAATAAGTTTTGATGCGGCGGATATTGGACACGCAGAGTCCCTCATCCAGCCCTGGTTTCTGGGCTGACATATTTACTACGGTCGGCAACGGATCAACTCGTTTTCCCAAAAACAGTTTCATCTATTTGGCCGTCCTGCTTTTTGCCGGTGCAATTTATCTGGGTTGCATCATTTCGCCGCCGTCACTGATGGATGACGTGGACGCGGTGAATGGCCAAATAGCTCGGAATATGTTGACTTCCGGCGATTGGGTGACGGCCCGTCTGGACGGCGTTATCGACCTTGAGAAACCGCCTCTGATTTACTGGCTGATTGCCGGCTCCTATAAAATCTTCGGGGTGCATGACTGGTCTGCGCGGATTCCAGTGGCAGTGTTTGCGATTGGGCTGGCCTTGTTGACGTGCGCTTTCGGCATATGGGCATTTGGGAGGAAAGTAGGTTTTTATGCCGGCTTATGCATGGCCACGTGTGTGGGACTTTTCTTGTTCACAAGAATTCTGATTTCAGATGTGATGTTGACTTTCACGATTGCTTTGGCGATGTGGGCATTTTTGCGTGTGATTGATGACGAGGAACCTCATTCGCGAAGGTGGGCGTTCATGCTGTCGGCCAGCCTGGGAACTGGTCTGCTATTTAAAAGCTTGATCGCGATTGTTTTTCCAGTCGCGGCGGGATTGATTTATCTTCTGCTTACGCATCAATTGTTTTCTCGTGAAATATGGAAACGCCTGCACGTGATGAGCGGAGCGCTCGTCGTTATTCTGATTGCGGCTCCCTGGTACGTGCTGGCAACGTTGCGAAACCCTCCCTATTTCGACTTTACAATGCACGGCGGACCCGGGCAGTATCACGGTTTTTTCTGGTTCTTCTTTATCAACGAGCAGCTTCTGCGTTTTCTGAATTTGCGTTATCCGCGCGATTACAACACGGTTCCGCGTCTTTACTTTTGGCTGTTGCACTTTGTATGGCTGTTTCCCTGGAGCGTTTACTTCCCAGCCGTTGCGAAGCTTTCATTCAAGCCTATCGACCGAGCGGGTCGAACCAGATTGCTGGCACTTTGCTGGGTAGGGTTCGTGCTGTTCTTTCTGACGTTCTCCACCACGCAGGAATATTATTCGATGCCGTGCTACCCGGCGCTCGCTCTGCTGTTAGGTTCCGCAATGGCCATGGGTGGGCTATGGGTGCGGCGAGGAACACGCGTACTTTGCGCCATCAGTGCATTGGCGGCGCTAGCTGTTATTTGCATTCTCACCTATGTTCGCCACGTTCCCGCGACCGGCGATATTTCCAACGCGCTCACTTCACATCCAAAGGTTTATTCACTGTCGCTTGGCCATATTGAGGATCTCACGCTCAATTCGTTTGCGTATCTACGAAGTCCATTGCTGATTGCGGGAATTGCCTTTCTGGCGGGGTCGCTCGGGACGCTACGGTCAACCGGGCAGCGCGCATTTCTCGCCGCAGCCTTGATGATGGTGATCTTCTTTCACGCAGCTCGCTTGGCGCTTGTCGTTTTTGATCCGTATTTCTCTTCGCGGCCGTTGGCAAATGCGCTTCTGAAATCCCCCGACGGTATACTGATCGTGAATCATCACTATTTCACTTTTTCGTCTGTGTTTTTCTACACCAATAGCAGCGCTCTTCTGCTGAATGGCCGATTCCACAATCTTGAGTATGGTGCGTACGCTCCTGGAGTGCCGGATGTGTTTATCGGGGACGCTGATTTCAAGAATCTGTGGATCAAACCGAAACGTTACTACCTGCTGGCAACCGGCTCAGCGGTGGGACGAATGCAAGAGCTAGCAGGTGGTTCACAATTGGCGCTGGTGGCTGAAAGCGGGGGCAAATACCTTTTCACGAATCATCCACTAGAAACTAGCACCCCGCCGTAGGGCAAGCGTATTGACAAGCCGGCTGGAAGTTTCGAAGCCCATTCGGGATTTGGAGCACCCGCGATATCATATAATTATGCTTAACTCAACATCTTCGGAGTTGATTCGCGCTCCGCGATGCTGCGACCCGGCGGGGGACGACGGATGTTTGAAAGCATAGCGCGTGATGCTTTCCTAGTTGCAGTAGCAGCTCCTTTCATCTATTACCTGCTGGTTCTGTACAGTTCCTGGCGGTTCTTTTCGCAGCCGAAACCTAAGCCACGAAATATGTTTACTCCGCCGGTAAGCGTTCTAAAGCCGATCCGCGGGCTTGATCCTGAGGCTTATCAAAATTTTTCTAGCTTTTGCAATCAGGATTACCCGGAATACGAGATCCTTTTTTGTGTCGGGCAAACTGACGATCCTGTAATGCCCACGCTCGAAAAGCTAATTCACGATTTTCCGAAGTGTCGCATTCGGATCGTGTTTTGTCCTAACAAAGAAGCAGTGAACGACAAAGTGGCAAAATTGCGACGCCTTGTGGCGGAAGCGCAATACGAAGCTGTGGTAATGGGCGACAGCGATGTTCGGGCAACCCCGGATTATCTGCGGACCGTAGTGGCTCCTCTAGGCGATTCTAAAGTAGGAGCCGTAACTTGTTTCTACCTACCAGCTCATTTGCAGACATTGGCAGAGAATCTTCAAACCATCGGAATGGTTTCGGATTTTTACGCCGGACTCTTAGTTGGCTGGCAATTGGAAGGAATCCGGTTCGCTCTAGGTGCAACAATCGTAACTTCGCGCGACCGCCTGGCGGAGTTCGGCGGGCTGCAAGTAATCGAAAACCAGCCCGGCGACGATCTGCTGATAGGCCGGCTCATTGCCGAGCACGGGCACGAAGTGAAGCTTCTCCCCTACACCGTTATGAAGCTGGGCGGGTGCCATTCGCTCAAAGACCTTCTGGCCAAACGAATGCGCTGGATGGTGGTGATGAAGCACATGCGGCGCTCGGCGCATTTCGGTTTGCTCTTTACCCAAGGACTTCCGTGGCTGCTGGCAGCCATTGCGGTTGGTCCTTCGGCGAAACTGGCGCTTGGATACGTAGCCGTTTATCTCGGACTGCGGGTGGCTATTGCCTGGAGCATCGGTATCCGGGGCCTGAGACAGCCGGGCTTGTGGAAAGTTATTGCGTTGATCCCTTTGTGGGATGCACTTGCATTCTTTATATGGTTGGCCAGTTTTCCTCGCAAGAGCATTCAGTGGCGGGATGGCGAATACTACATTCGCGATGGCATGCTTGTGGCAGCATCGTCACGGGCTGTTGAAAAATGAGTTTAGACTGACTGTTACAGGCGGAAACTTCAGAAGAACATCCGGTCTTAGCTTCGACCTATAAACACTAGCGTTACGCCGATGCAAACCAGGCCCACTCCGATCCATCGTTGTAGCGAAACGCGCTCACCCAAAAATAACTTTCCGCCAAGCGTGCCTGCAGCATAGCTAATCGCCGTAACTGGCACGACAAAGCTGACGTTAGCAATCGAGAGCGCACCCAATAAAGACAGGAACGCAATGATCGAGAGCAGCAGGCCGAGCCACATCCATCCCATCTGCATCGCGCGGACGATGAAGCGAAAGATCGCTGCTGGACGGAAATCTTTTACTTCACCAACCGTCTTCATGGCGCGCGAAATACAGAGTTCGCCCGACGTTCCGGCGATTACGATCAACAGTAAAAGTGTGATTTCCCAAAACATTAGTTGTGCTCTGTAGTGCGAGGGTGTGTGTAGCCGACAACAAAAACGCCAACGGAGATAGCCAGCACGCCGACCCACCGAATCGGTGTAATGGTTTCGTGCAACAGAAAATGTCCCCATAACGCTATGACTCCGTAGGCGAAGGAAGAGGCGGGCTGCACATAACTGTAGTCCGCCCACGACAAGACCAGCATGTAGGAAAGAAGAAACATCATGAGAGATAGCATCCCAAGCCAGATCACACCCGAGGTGAAAACCTGATAGAGGATGTGAGGAAGATCGGGAAGCGCTTGAACCGTAATCGGGCCGATGCTTTTCATACCTTTGCCGAGAAGAGCGTTACCGAGCGGACCGAAAGTCACCATCATCAGGATCAATAGGGCCGTCTTCAGATGCAGATTGCCGGGTGACTTCATGCCATGCGGAGCCGGAGTTTGGGCTGGATGACGGCCCCGTAATTTGCCGGAAAGAAGTAGCCGAAAAGTTCAAAAAATAGTTGCAAGGAATCTGCTCCACTTATTATTTTACGTGATTTCTGAGAAGAGTCGAAGAACGATTACTTTGAGGACAAAATTCTTGAGGATCTCATCGCCTGCCGGCGAGTCTGATATTGAGCTTGTCCAACGCGATCGTTTCGACCCGAGGTCGGTTCGTTAGCGGACATACGTAGCTTGTTTAAGAGTCTACAGTCGACAAAGGCGAGCGATAAAGAGGGCCTGTGGCTCATCTGATACAAAATCGGTTGCCGACGGTTCCCACGCGGCCCTTCCGGCCGTCGTGTACAGGGTCGGCGGATCGCGTATCCGCGGCACGACGCGCGATTGGCACGGCGATCGTGAGGCTGTCCTGCTTTTGCCAGCGCGAAAGGATCGGCTCCCAAGTCTGCTCCACGGAACATGGGCGACTGACCGGCTCGAGACGAACCAACCCGAATGATGGCGACGAAGGTCTAAGAAGGCGGCGAGCTTTCGGACTATCTGTAAGGCGCAGGTGTTCCATTAGCGCGCGACGCAGCCATATGCGTTCCGGCGCTTCGATTTCCGCGCGGCGGACGAATTCAGAATTGTAGTCGGTGGCGGCGAGCGATTTGCCGAGCGCGTACACCAGGCCCCCGGTCATCCCCGAGCCCAGGTTAATTCCGGCGCGGCCCAGCAGGATCACGATTCCAGCGGTCATGTACTCGCATCCGTGTTGACCGACACCTTCAACTACAGCGAGAGCGCCGCTGTTTCGGACGGCGAAGCGTTCCCCGGCACGTCCAGCGATATAGAGTTCGCCGCTCGTTGCGCCGTAGAGAACGGTATTACCGGCAAGGACATCGCCTCGTTGGGAAGCATCGGGGCCAGCAGTAATCGCGATGGTGCCGCCGCTCAAACTTTTGCCGACGTAATCGTTGGCTTCACCGGTAAGCCGGAAGCTGATACCACGAATAAGAAACGCGCCGAAGCTTTGCCCGGCAGTGCCGTGAAATTCGAACTGGATTGTTTCGCTGCGAAGCCCGAGGTATCCGGTGCGACGAAGGATTTGCCCGCTCAGGTGCGCGCCGACACTGCGGTCGGAGTTGGCTATAAAAAACTTGAGCGGCTTGCCGGACTTTGCGTCGTCGTGCTCCATCGCGCGGGAAAGCTCGCGGTGAATTCCCTGGTCGTCCACGCGCATGCCCTTAGATTGCTTGGTGGAACTGACTATGGGGGCTAGGAGTTCCGCAAAGGTTTCCCCGGCCTGTTCAGTGCGCGCCCGCAACATGTGGGCTTCGCCGATAATTTCGTCGAGCGAACGAATGCCCAGCCGGCTGAGGCGCTCGCGGACCTCGGCTGCAACACCCCGGAAATAGGCCATGGCCATTTCCGGTTTTCCGGTAAAACGGGCGCGATATTTCTCGTTCTGCGTGGCGATGCCGGCCGGGCAAGTGTTCAAGTGACATTGTCGTGCCATCACGCAGCCAATCGAGAGGAGCGCGGCAGTGCCGAAGCCGAACTCGTCAGCGCCGAGAAGAGCAGCGATGATCACATCGCGTCCGAATTTTAACCCGCCGTCCGCGCGCAGACGAACGCGCCCGCGAAAGCCCGTGAGCACAAGCGCTTTGTGCGCTTCTCGCAGCCCGAGTTCCCAAGGCAATCCAGTGTTCTTGATGGAAGTAAGCGGCGAGGCGCCGGTCCCACCGTCGAAACCCGAGACAGTGATCACATCCGCGCCAGCTTTGGCGACACCAGCGGCAATAATTCCCACGCCAGCGCCGGAAACAAGTTTCACGCCGATGCGAGCGCTGGGATTCACAGCGCGCAAATCGTAAATGAGCTGCGCCAGATCTTCGATACTGTAGATATCGTGGTGCGGCGGCGGAGAGATCAAAGACATGCCGGGCACCGCGTGGCGTATGCGTGCGATGAAGGGTGTTACCTTCGCTGCAGGAAGCTGGCCGCCCTCGCCGGGTTTTGAACCTTGTGCCATTTTGATTTCGAGTTCTTCGGCGCGGACGAGATATTCCGCGGTAACGCCAAAGCGCGCGGAGGCGACTTGTTTCACTTTGTTTCGCGCTTCGGGCTCGAAACGATAGATGTCGCTGTCTTCGCCGCCTTCGCCCGTATTGCTGCGTCCGCCCAGACGATTCATTGCGATCGCGAGGGTTCGCACAGCTTCCGGGCCGAGCGCGCCGAGCGACATCGCTTGAGTGCTAAACCGGGAAAGAATTGCGGTATCAGGTTCGACTTCGTCCAATGAAATTGGCGAGGCACCGGGACAGAGTTCGATCAAGTCGCGTGTGGCCACCGGCTCGCGCGTTTCGGCCAGTTCCGCGAATGCCCGATACCCTTCTGGTGTCGGTGACTGAATGTATTTGTGCATGCGGCGGACCAGATCCGGCGAACTGGCGTGCTGCTCGCCGGTTTGACGGAAACGATATAGGCCTTCGTCGCGCATTTCGGGCGAGTTGGTCTTGAACGCTTCGATATGACGGTCGAGGCTGTCGCGCAAAATGTCACCGAGATTTTTGCGCCCGAGGACTGCGCTAGCGTCTTCGAAAAACGCGTCAACAATGTCGCCGTCCAGTCCCACTGTTTCGAACAAGTGGCTGTTTCGATAGCTCGCGATCGTAGAGATGCCCATGCGCGCGATTACTTTCCGCAGGCCAGCTTCTACTCCTGCGCGGTAGCGTGCGGCGCCGCCGAGCTTTAATTGTTCGGACATTTCGAGCGCGAGATATGGAAGAACGGCAGTGGCACCGACGGCGATGAGCATAGCTAAGTGATGCGTCTCGACGACTTGTCCGGTTTCGACAACCAAAGCGATGTCGAAAGCGTCGGAATCCACCAGTGCTTTCCAAACGGCTGCGACAGCAAGCATCGCGGGGAGAGCAGCGCGCTCAGCACTGGTTTTGCGGTCACTGAGGATAATCAGTTTAGGACGTATAGGCTCAGACGCGGCGGCTCGAACCGCCGCGCGAAGGCGATCCGAGGCGGCGAGAGCCCCCTCCACTCCAGCGGATGATTCAAACGTAAAATCGAACGCGCGCACGGAACCATCGATATGCGAGCAAATCTTTTCGATTTGGCAGAAGTCGAGAAGAGGAGACTCTATGAATAGCGTCTTGCCTAAATGCACGTCGAGAGACATAACGTGCGCTTCACGCAACGGATCTATGGGCGGATTTGTGACCTGAGCGAAACGCTGCTTGCAGTAGTCCCACAATGGACGACCAGCCGAAGAAATAAATGCAGGCGGAGCATCATCACCCATGCTCCAAATCGCCTCTTTCCCTTCCATACCGAGCGATTGAAACAGCATGCGGTACTGATCGTCACTCCAACCGAGGGCGGCGGCGATCCGCCTCGGCTTTTCTGTGGCGGGACCGGAGAAATCCGCCGACGGTTCGATCTTGCGCGCAGGACGCCAGTTCTCTCTTCCGTAGCCGACTGCCAGCATTTTGGCAACATCATTGCCGCGCAAGACGAGACCTTCCACCGGATCAACGACGATCATTTCTCCGGGGCCGAGGCGCATACGCTCGTGGATGTGCTTATCATCAAAATCAGAAAGGCCCACTTCGGAGCCGGCAATGACCAATCCATCAGACGTGACGGTGTAACGGAGCGGGCGCAGACCATTGCGGTCAAGTTTCGCGCCGACGTAGCGTCCGTCGCTGAAAACGATAGCGGCGGGACCGTCCCAGGGCTCCTGTTCGCCAGCTTGCGTCTGCAGAAAAAGTTTTAGCGCGGGGGTCACGTCGGGATCCGCGACCCATGCGGGCGGGACGAGTCGAAGCATAGCGGCTGCAAGGCTATATTCGCGATGCAGGTGGACTTCCAGAGCATTGTCGAAACTGGCGGAATCGCTGACGCCCGATTCGAGAAGACGGCAACATTGGGGCGCGTCCATTTCCCACAGGATCGATTTCTCTCTCGTGCGCATCCAGCGGCGGTTGGCACCGATGGTGTTAATTTCTCCGTTGTGCGCAAGGAAGCGGAAGGGCTGCGCGAGTGACCAAGTAGGCCGGGTGTTCGTGGAATAGCGCTGGTGAAAAACGGCGAAGGACGCCTGGAATCGAGGGTGGGCGATGTCTGGATAAAACTCGGCGACTTGCCAGGGAGCCAGCAGTCCTTTGTAAACCACCGAACGCGAGGAGAGCGAACAGAAATATATTCCGAAGCGGCCTTCAGCTTCGATTCGCTTGCGCAGGAAGAAAAGCTGGCGTTCAAAAGCGTCGCCGCTTTTGTTGGATGCGAAAAAGACCTGGAGAATCGCGGGGAGAGTGGCAGCGGCGGAGGGTCCCAGGATTGAAGCGTCCAGAGGAACTTTCCGCCAGCCGCAGCATCGGACGCCAGAGAGGGCGGAAATCTTTTCAACTTCAGCGCGGGCTTCTTTTTCGCGACCCGGCGGGAAAAACGCCATGCCAAGGCCGAAGTCTACGGGCAGATCGATGCGTTCTTCGCGAGCGCGGGCGCGGAAAAACTCTTTAGGAATCGGGAGCAGCAGACCGGCGCCATCGCCACTCGAACCGTCAGCATCCACTCCGCCGCGATGGGTCAGTCGAATGAGCGCGGTGAGGGCGCGCTCGATAACGTCGCGCGAGCCGAGGCTGCCCAACTGAGCGACAAAGCCCACGCCACAAGCATCGTGATCAGGGTGGCCAACAAAGCGGGCATTTCCCATGATCCATTACAAGCCCTCACGCGCCTGGAAGTACAATCGTGAAAATGGATAGGATGCATTACAATTTTGCCTATACCGGCTGTTACCTCGAATGTTAGGCTCTCGTGCCACTGCCTATTCGAGTCGCGTTGGAACTGATCTCTGAAGGTGGGGACAGTCTTTTGAGATTCAAGTAAAACCGAACTGTTGAAATGTATAATCGCGGCACTCGACCCCCATGGACTTTGACCAACTTACAACCTTCCTCGAAGTTGCAAAAGCCTCCAATTTCTCGCGCGCCGGGAAAAAGCTCTTCCTTTCGCAGCCAGCCGTCAGCGCTCAAATACGACAGCTAGAACTCGAATACGGCGCGAAGCTATTTGACCGTTTTGGGAAAAAAGTGCGTTTGACCGCTGCCGGAGACGCGCTCCTGGAATATGCCGAAAAACTTCTCACCATGCGCAATGAATCTCTTCGAGCGGTGGCCGACCAAGCTAATACTCCTCGTGGAACTTTATTGATCGGCGCGAACGAAGCGACCTGTTTATACGTTCTTCCCGAGGTGTTCGCTGAATATCATCGACTCTATTCCGACGTGCAGATCAATATTTATCGTAACTTCAGCAACAAGGTACTGGAGAAAGTGGAAGACGGAACGGTAGATGTTGGAATTGTTACGCTGCCGATAAAATCGCCAAGTCTGAAGACCCACTCGATTTTTCGGGACCGATTAGTGCTAATGGTTAGTCCGCAAAGCCCTCTGGCCAAGAAGAAAGTGGTTCACACGAGCGAAATTGTTGAACAGCCGCTCATCTATCCGAAGACTGGGTTCACTCGCCAAATGCTGGACAAACTTTTTCGGCCTTACCGCTCGCAGCTGCATGTCACCATGGAATTGGCAAGCGTGGGGATGATCAAGGCCTTTGTGGCCGCCAACCTGGGAGTTTCGCTGATCAGTGAGGCTTTCGCGCGTGAAGAAGCTCGTGCCGGCGAAGTTAAATTGATTCCCATTGCCGATGTTGACCTGTGGCGAGAACTGGGCTTGATCTACCGTCGCGATCGAACGCTCCCGCGAGCAGCCGCTGCTTTCATTTCATTGATCTCGCGGCGAACTGCCTGATCGGGCGGACGTCGTTCATAGGCTCCTGAATTAACACCCGAAATAAAGAGTGGTGGTCGTAACGACATTTGCGCATAATTATGAGCAAAATTCATATTTCTCTAGACTAGTCCGCGTGCGAAGCGACTCGACGCTGAGCGCTGCTTCCTGGCTTGAATGCAGGGCGACCTGAAATGAAGAGATTTCTTGCGGTGATGAAATTCGGCGGCACTTCTGTCGGCGATGCGGTTTGCATCGGCCGGGCAGCAGAAATCCTTGCGTCCGCTTCATGTGGAGGTTCTGTGGTGGCGGTCGTCTCGGCCATGAGCGGTGTTACAAACAAGCTTATCGCGTCTGCGTCGCGGGCGGAGAGTGGTGATCGGGACGCGGGGCAGACGCTCGCGGACACCTTGCGCGAGCAACATGAGACTGCTCTTGATGCCCTGGTTCACTCAAGCGAACGGCGGGACAGTATTTCTCGTAAGATTTCCGATGTCCTGGCGGAAGCGCAGCGCCTTTGCGAAGGCACCGCGCTGATTCGCGAGCTCACGGCGCGAACTCTGGATTCGATCTCGAGCGTGGGAGAGCGTCTCTCTGCGCCACTTGTTGCTGGAGCATTAGCCGAGCTCGGCGTACCCGCGCAGTCGATCGACGCCACGGATCTGATCATCACTGATTCGCACCACGGGAGCGCCGAACCGATTGCTGACCGCACGCGCGAGCGCTCGGAAGCTGTTCTGCGGCCGCTCTTGGAGAAAGAGATCGTGCCGGTCATCACCGGATTCATCGGCTCAACTGAAGACGGAGTGCTTACGACACTTGGACGCGGAGGATCTGATTATTCAGCTACGATTTTGGGCGCTGCGCTAAGAGCAGACGAAGTGATCATCTGGACTGATGTCGACGGCGTATTAACTGCCGACCCCCGACTCGTGCCTGAAGCTCGCACAATTCCTGAGATTTCCTATCGCGAAGCAGCCGAGCTCGCCTATTTCGGCGCGAAGGTGCTTCACCCGAAGACTCTCCGCGCAGTGACGGAGGCGGGCATTCCCGTTTGGATTCGCAATAGCTTTCGTCCGGAGAATCTTGGAACGAAAATAACGCCGGAAGGGGGAAGCGATGGCCTCGGCGTGAAGGCGCTTACGGCGATGAATGACGTTGCGCTGATCAGTCTCGGCGGCCCCGGAATTGTAGGCGTTCCGGATGTTGTGGGGCGCACGTTCTCCACTACGGCGTCAGTGCGGGCTAACGTGTTACTGATCTCGCAATCCTCATCGCAGAACGATATTTGCTTTATTGTTTCTTCCGCCGATACAAAACGTACGGTGCAAGCCCTGCGCGATGAATTTTCACAGGATTTGGCGGACCAGGCGGTCGAGCATATTACGCTCGATCCAGAGATCGCTATTGTTGCGGTCGTGGGACAAAACATGCGCGGAAGTCCCGGCGTGGCCGGACGCACGTTCAGCGCGCTGGGGCGCGAGAACGTGAACATCATCGCCATCGCGCAAGGTTCCTCGGAGTCAAACATTTCGTTTGTGGTTGCACGTAAGGATATGAAAGCGGCGCTCGAAGCGGCTCACCGGGAATTCCGTCTGGCGGCTGCGGAACGCCAGGGCAATCCTGCACCACGAGGTATTGCGACATGAAGGAACGCGCGAGGGAGGCGCGTTCGGGACACGCCGTTCAGCGATGCATTATTCCTGAATGCAATGCTGCCTACGAAATTCGCGAGCAAATTTATGTTTGTCCGCGGTGTGGGGGTCCGCTGGAAATCCAGTGTCGTCTGGAATCCTGCGGCGATGCGACTGTGTTGCGAAAGCAATGGGCGGAGCGCGCCGGCTCTAACAATGCACGCGACCGCAGCGGCGTTTGGCGCTATCGCGAGTTGCTGCCGTTCGATATTGATGTGCCGATAGTGAGCCTATTTGAAGGCAACACGCCCCTATACGATGCGCCTCGATCCGCGGAGCATTGTGGGCTTGAAACTTTGCGGGTTAAGCATCTCGGCTGTAATCCGACCGGTTCTTTCAAGGATGCCGGCATGACCACTGTCGTGACGCATGCTGCACTTCTCGGCGCGCGCACAGTGGTTTGCGCGAGTACCGGGAATACGGCTGCAAGTTTGGCTGCTTATGCCACGCGAGCCGGAATGCAATGCGCCATCGTTGTACCGCAGGGCCAAGTCACCGCCGCGAAGCTAGCGCAGAGCATGGATTACGGAGCCGCAGTTCTGGAGATTGACGGGAATTTTGACGATGCCATGCGTTTGGTGCAGGAACTCGCGGATAACACGTCAATTTATCTGGCGAACTCGATCAATCCGTTTCGCGTCGAGGGCCAGAAGACTGTTGCTTTCGAATTGCTGCAGCAGTATGACTGGAAATTACCGAAGCACGTGGTGGTGCCCGGCGGAAACATGGGAAACAGTTCGGCTTTGGCTAAAGGATTTGACGAGTTGATGCAACTTGGGTTGATCGATCGCTTGCCTAAGCTTCATGTGATTCAAGCGGAAGGCTCTGCACCAATGGCTAGCATGTTTGTGGAGATGGAGAAGAGTACAGCGACGCAAGACGGATCGGTGCTACCGGATATCGCTCCAGTGGACGACCCGAAGACGCTGGCCACTGCGATCAAAATCGGCTCTCCGATTTCGTGGCGGAAGAGTCTCCGCGGCGTGTTGCGTTCAGGCGGGCGCGTGCTTGCGGTGAGCGAACAGGAAATCGCCGACGCGAAGGCGATCATCGGCCGCGATGGTATCGGGTGCGAGCCCGCTTCCGCAACAACTGTTGCAGGTGTTCGCAAAATGGTTGGGTCCGGAAACATTGGTCGCAGTGAATCGGTTGTGGCCGTTCTCACGGGGCATGTTTTGAAGGATCCAGACTATGTGAACCGTTACCACAACGGGATGCTGACGCTCGGTTCTTCGCCAGCGATCAAAGGTGCTTTTGCGAATCCGCCCGAGCGAGTTGCAGCAAAAAAGAGCGCTATTCTGGAAAGCATCGAGCGGCGGAGCCACAAGAGCGACGACGTACCGAGAGCAAAGAATTGATTCTCGGCATTTTAATCCCGAGCGCATCAGTCGCCCACAATGAGTCCTGAGCGCCGTTCATCAATTGAGGCGCGAGTTCCGGCTTCGACGGCTAATCTCGGTGCGGGATTCGATTGTTTCGGTCTCGCATTGGATCTTTACCTTTCGGTGCGCGCGAGTGTGCTGCCATCAGACACGCCTGCGAAATCGCGCGTGCGAAGCCGCGGGGCGCGAGGCAGTCTCCTCCTAACACGCGATCCGGAACAAAACCTGATCCTTCGCGCGATGCACCACGCAGCCGCGCGGGAGAATTTCGTGCTGCCTCCCGTGAGTTTGGCCGTTCACAACGAGGTTCCGGTCGCCAGCGGACTGGGAAGCAGCGCGGCGGCAATCGTCGCTGGGATTGCTTTGGCCTTTGGAATTGCCGGACGGGCTTTGAACGAGGATTCCGCGCTGCGTTATGCCTCGGAAATCGAAGGACACGCGGACAATGTTGGAGCAGCGCTGACGGGCGGGCTGGTAGTGACCTCAGTTCGGCCAGATGGAAGTGTCATCGTAGTCCGCAAAAAGTGGCCATTGGAAATTCGCGTTGTCGCCGTGTCGCCTGATCTCGAGTTGAACACCACAGGTTCACGAGCCGTGCTTCCACAAACAGTTCGACGCGAAGATGCGATTCACAATCTGCAGCGCTCCGCTCTTTTCATCGCAGCATTGGAGGAGCGTCGCTACGATCTTCTCTGGGATGCGATGCAAGATAGGTTGCATCAACATTGCCGTCAACACTTAATCCCTGGCTTGGCCGGCATACTGAGCCAGCCTCGTTCTCCCGGCTTGCTCGGAATTGCTTTGAGCGGCGCAGGACCGAGTGTCGTGGCACTGGCAACAGAACATTTCGACGAGATTGGCAAGTCTATCGCGGCTCACTTCGAGAACGCCGGGTTGGGCGCCACAATTCGCTGCTTGTCCGTTCCAGACCACGGTTCAACGACTACGGCGAATTCGCGAGGGAAATGATCTTGCCTGGCAAGCTGCCCGGGCCAGAACCATTAAGACGTCGTCTCAAGCGCCAGCGCGAAAGATTCGATAATCCTCTTCGCTGAGACAATCCAGCCGTCTCATCACGGCGTCAGTTTGGTAACGCGATCGGGCTAGCGGCCCTACCAAAAGAATTGCCGGAGATTCCAGATGAGGGCAGAGAACGAGATCCTCAACGACGGTTGCATGGCAAGACTCGTCGATCCGCGAGACACGGGACACCACGAGGCATGGAGTGCCGGGATAGACTCCACTCGCCAGCAATTGTTCTTGGAGCCGGGCATAATTTTGCCCGGGCATATATATAGCGAGCGTGGCTCCGGAAGAAATGCCAGATCCAAAGTCCGCGGGCATGTCTTGTTTGCAGTTGTGGGCCGTTAGAAGAATTACTCGCGAGGAAACGCGTCTATCGGTCAAAGGAATTTTGGCTGACGCGGCGGCGGCGAACGCGGTGGTTATCCCAGATACCACTTCAAAATCAATCCCTGCGCTGTGCAGGGCATTCATTTCCTCGCCAGCCCGTCCATAGAGCAACGGGTCGCCGCCTTTCAATCGAACTACGGTGTTTCCCTGAAGAGCAGCGTGGATCATCCGCCTGTGAATCTCTTCCTGTGTGACTCGCTTCTGACCGCAACGTTTTCCGACGTTTTGTATCGACGCAGTCTGCGGAACCAGTTGCAGAATTTCAGGCGAGACCAAATCGTCATGCAACACGACGTCAACGCACTGCAACAAGCGGAGTGCCTTCTGCGTCAACAAGTCGGGATCGCCGGGTCCTGCGCCCACCAGATACACTTTCGCGCTCATTTTGCGCCTCCTAATCGGACTTCTCGCGCCATACGCAACAAAAGTTTGCGACGCCGCACGGGTTGCATCGCAGCTCGGAACAACCGCTCTCGTTTTGCGCCGAGCTGATTGATCTTGTCCGCGTACTCCGGCCCGAACTGCCGCTCGAACCGTTTGCGCAATCGTCGGGCCAGCGCCGGGCTCTTGCCATTTGTGGAGATAGCGATCTGAAAGTCGCCGCGTCGAACCACCGCGGCGTAGAAGAAGTCGCAATGCGGCGGATCATCGACCGAGTTGCACAACACCGTCCTTCTTCGAGCTTCTTCGAAAACAAGCGCATTCACTCTGGCCGACGATGTAGCGGCGATCACTAGGAACTTCGCATCGAGATCTTCTTTTTTGAAGTTTCGTCGCAGCCAATTGATCGCGCCGGTCGCGGCCCACTCATGAACACGCGAAGTAGCTCGCGGCGACACCACGAGCACGTTGGCGCCGGCTTCAAGCAAGCTGCTTATCTTGCCTTCGCCGATCGTGCCCGCGCCGACGACCAGGCACGAACGGCCTTCGAGCTTAAGGAACATCGGAAAGAGAGACATGTGTATTACTCCTTTGCATGCAGGCCGCACTCAGACTTCCGGAATCCGGCCCAGCGACCGGCGCGAGGGTCCTCGCCAATTTGAACGGGGCGTGTGCAGTGAGTGCAGCCGACACTCGGGTAATTGCGGTCGTGCAAAACGTTGTACGGCAAATCATTTGCGCGCACGTAATGCCAGATTCGGTCCGTGGTCCAATCCGCGAGCGGGTTCAGTTTGACCAGGCCGAAGTGAGCGTCCCATTCAAGTTTTCTTGCTTTGGCGCGAGATGGTGTTTGATCGCGGCGGATGCCCGAAACCCACGCGTCGAGTTCGGTAACCTTGGCCTTGAGCGGATCGACTTTTCGTATTTGGCAGCAGAGATTTGGCTCCCGACTCCAGAGGGCTTCGCCGGAGCGAGCCGCCTGCTGCGCGGGGGAAAGAGCAGGACGAGTGCGTTCGACTTGAATGCCGTACTTATCCTGGACACGTTCGATTAGTTCGTAGGTCTCAGGGAAAAGAAAGTCGGTGTCCAGCGTGAACACTCGCAAGTTCTTAACGCTTCGCGCCGCGATATCGATCAACACGACGGCGTCTCCGCCAAAACTCGATGCTATTGCCATGCGAGAACCAAACCGACGGCTCGCCCAACGGAGCAGTTCTTCCGCAGTGGAGCGTTCTGCTTCATCCTGTTGAAGCTCAATCTCCTGCAGCAACTCAATCATCGTAGCCTCCGTACGACTTTTGTTTTCTTCATTGCTCTTCGGGTTACGCAATCGGTCCGTTAAAAACAAAAAAGGCCCGCGACGGCTGGCGTCGCGGGCCTTGAAAGCTTTGGATCGGCTAATTTGCTACATCGATCCGCTCCTCGGGGCGCGGGACGCCGCAGGACAACAACACGAGCAACAACATACGGAATTCACGTATACGGGTTCGCGCGGCCGAGTCAGTGAGATGGCAAAAGTGTGTGTCATTTGCTCTCCCCCAGAATTTTTAGCGAGCGAATTCACGGGTCAGCCTTCCGATCCACTAGGAACAGGTCCGGAAGCGACCTCGCGGGCGACAGCTTCAACTTCCTGCCCGGCGAGAAAGGTGCGCAGGGCCTCGTCAGAATGGCGCGAAAAGAACTGGCGAAGATTTTCCCGACTCCTTCGCAGATCCAGATAAGAGCGCAGTAACCGTTCGATAGCGGCTGGAACATCCATTGCCTGGCATCGATAACCGATTGGCCGTGCAATGGATGCGAATTGCCCCACCGCTCCGCCTACACAGAAATAATAGGCGTCCACCATTTCTCCATCCACGCGCTGTTTCTTGCCTTCGATTCCGATATCGGCAATCCAATGTTGGCCGCAACTGTTTGGGCAACCGGTGACGTGCAGCTTCAAGTGCTGGTCGAAATCGGGAATTCTTTCCTCCAATTCTTCGACGAGCCAGCGAGAGAATGCTTTCGTCTCGGTGATGGCGAGTTTGCAGAACTCAGTGCCGGTGCAGGCGACTGCGCCGCGCCGGAATGACGACGCGTCCACGCGCAGTCCAATTGAATTGAGTTCATCAGCAAGCAAGCTTGCCTTCTGCTTCGGAACGTTGACGATTAGGAGATTCTGCATGCTTGTAGTGCGCAATTCTCCGGAAGCGAAGCGCTCCGCCAAATCCGCAGCGGCACGCATCTGCTGTGGCTCGATACGGCCTCGCAGGACAGTAGCCCCCACGTAGCAATAGGCATCCTCCTTCTGCGGATGGATGCCCGTGTGATCGCGGTACAGATCAGCCGGAGACTCTTCGCGCTCTGCTGGATCCAAGTGGAATCCAATACGTTGCTCGAGCTCTTCCTGAAATTGTTCTGCCGTCCAGCCGTGCTCGAGAAACAAAAACTTCAACCGCGCCCGCTCGCGGCTTTCGCGCAAAACTTCCGAACCACGAAACATTTCGGCAACTCCTTGAATTACCGGAAGCACCTGATCCCAGCCGATAAAGGCGTTCAAGCGAACCGCCAGGTGGGGCTTGGTCGAAAGTCCGCCGCCCACGCGAATTGAAAAGCCAGTTTCGGAACTTGTGCTGCCTTTGCGCACGACTGCCGTAAGACCTACATCGTTGATTTCCGGATAAGTGCACCAGACGCGGCAGCCGGTGATCGAGATTTTGAATTTGCGCGGGAGATTGTAAAACTCCGGATTGCCCGCAAGCAGACGGGTGGCCCGCTCGACGAGAGGAGAAGCGTCGCAGATTTCGTCCGCATGCACGCCGGCCAAAGGGCAACCGGTTATGTTGCGGGTAACATCGCCGCAAGCGGCGAGTGAAGACAATCCGCAGCGTTCGAGACCGTCGAGCACTTCGGGCAAGTCCTGGATAGCGACCCAGTGAAGCTGGATATTTTGGCGTACCGTAAGGTCTGCGACGCCGAACCCGTACCTTTCCGCAAGGTCCGCAATCGTTCGAAGCTGATTCGAATTGAGCAAGCCATTTGGGATGCGAATGCGCACCATGAAAAACGGAACGGCTTTCCCTTCCCCGCCACTGCCGCCCACCGCTCCGGCACCGTCTCCTTGTGGATAAACGCCCCACCATCGAAAGTACGTCCCGAGCCATTCCGGCGGTATCGCGGCGTACCCTTCCCTAGCGAAACGGCGGACTTCCTGGAGAGATTGCCAGGGATTAAGCGATCTCTTCAGCCGTTCCACTTTCTGCGCTTTGGTCACTTTGGCGTCCACTTTGGCATCCATAAGGCCCCCAAAAACAAAAAACCCACCTACCAGCTTGTCGTCTGGCGGTGGGCTTGAACTCAGCGTTTAGAATTTAGGTGCTTTTCTAGCTGGCCCCCGGCGCGGACGACAGGCGTACGCAACAATTGCAACAACACGCCACGCAAACTGTCATCCGGCTGAGACTCGTCATCACGCGTTTAGATTGCCGAATGTCTGCACCGAAGTCAACACCTTTCATCTAGAGACAAAGTTCGAATATCTCGTTCACCCGCGTCCCACTCAACCCCCAGTACAGGGCCATCCGGTTGCAAGGTCCCGTGCAAACTTTAAAACACCCGAACGAGCGATTCTCGATGCAGCCAGCGCGACCTTGAACCTAGCCCTGAAAAAGAGCAACCTGTCAATTCTAGAACGACCAGCCGATCCCGGTGCTCAGCCCCAGCTCGTTACGCTTTGCGGTGGTGGGTGGCCTGCTGTCGAAGTTATTCGGTGGGCAGGCCGGAGCGTCCAAAACAAATCGCGAAGCAGAGCATATTCACCAAGTTCCTAAATAGGAATTCCTACGTCCTTGCTTTTCGTTCATTTTGTCAGTAGGAGCTTTTTCGAACTTTCCCACTATTCTTTTGCCGCCATTCAGCACGATTTGGAATGTCGCAATACTCTGAACCGATTCCACCTGATTCCAGTCCTGGGCAATGGCCCTGTCACGTAGTCTTTCTCAACCATTAACAAGCCGTTTTGCAGCCGCTTTACTTCTCCGGTGAAATGATCGCCGTTGTTCATGACCGCGACGTCTTTTCGTTTCGCTTGAGCTGGAAAGCACTGCGCTGCCGCAAGGATTGGCAGAAATAAAAAGCGGCCGGCGGAGAAAAACGTCGAAATTCGAGAACTCATTTCTCGACTCCTACGGTGAGGCGCGTTTGGCTGTTTGGAGACGTGACGATTGAAGATCTAAGGCCTGCTGGAGAAATCGGTATGTTTCCGCAGAAAGAAATTTCCGACGTTGCAACGGCACGCTAGTTTCTCAAAAAGCCTCGCCGACACCGAGGCTAAATGTGTGATCGTTTACGCCCTGGGCGATGTCGGCACGAAGATTTACGTGATAGGCCTTGCTTAACTGGAACCTTAGACCGGCGCCACCAGCGGGCAAGAAGCGGCTAGTCTGTACCCTTTGGACGAGCTGATTACCGCCTGGTATAACTCCTCCAACGCCGCCGAACACGACTAGTCCGAACCTTTTCGGCAGGACGAGCCGATATTCCACCTGCGTAGCGAGACTATAACGAGTGAAGTAGCGCCCCGCTACATATCCCCGCAGCTCGTTATTAGTTCCATATATGCAATTCCCGTAAAAAGGAGGCTTTCCGCCGGTGGCACAAAACATGACGTTATAAGCAAAAACCAGATTCTTGCTCAGGCTCGAATATTCATTGAATGTTGCGCTATAGGACTGGAACGAATACTTACTGCCCAGTCCCTGGGAAAAGAGGTCGGATGTGAAACTGAAAAAAGATCCATTGGTGGGATAGAAGCGATTGGTGGTCGTGTCGCGGGTTAGTATAGCGCCGACAGCTCTGAGGGTGGTGTGCAGACCCAGGTCAGGAGGGATCGGAACGGCAGTGACGTTCGTCGGGTTCAGCGTGACAATCGAATGCCCAGTGAAAAATCTGGGACCCAAGTAGAATTGCCAGCCAATAAGGCGCATGAATTCCGCGAAGAAGGCTTCCCCGGTTTGCTTTAGCGGTAACTTGATGTCTGACGCCCTGCCGGTGCCATATATGTTGTAATCAATATCGCCGTGAACGAAACCAGCCTTGAGCCTGTAGGTGGCATGTTTCAGGTAGAGATCTCCGCCGACTGCAAAACCGCTGCTGCCATTGTTTGTTATAAGGCCGGCAGCTCCGACAACAGAAGGCGGAGAATCTTTGTCCTTCATGCTAAGCGGGAAGATATATCCAAGCACCGGCACGATTCCGGAACCGATCGCTGGGCTCGAGATTGGAAGAGGCGCGACCACGAGCGCGCCAGGTCCGAGCTTTTTTTTCTTTTTTTTTGGTCGAACTTCTGGCTTGGTAACAGAGGTAGATTGCGTGTCTTGTCCTGCCGTCTGCGACTGGGCTGAGCCCGGAACGGGCTTGGTTGATTGTGGTTCCTGCGTTATTGGGTCAGGCGGATTTTCGTCAGAAGCTGCGCTGGCTGTTGATTCGGCCAGTTGTGGATTATCTTGAGCCAGGCACGGCATGCTGACAAAAGAACATGCCGCGGATGTCAGCAAAGCGCACAAAAAAAGCTTAGCCAAATTCTTCGACCGTTGGAAGACCTCACACTTTTGTGAATTCTCGCTTTCGGTTCCCATGGAACCAGCTCTAAAAGAAGTTGAGATGACCGGACGCAAACGCTCTGGACTTGACCGTTATCCGGGCTCACTTCTCCCTCGACGAAGATAGGCAGGCATCGAAATTAGACTAACGTCGTCATCGACGAGAAAATCGATACGTTGCAGCAGCGCAAACATTCGTTAACTGGCGACTGGCAACGGTGCTGGCTGTTGCAGACGAAATTCGAGCAGACTCTCGCTAGGTATGGACAGTTGCTGGCCTTTCTTGGAGGCCGCGACTGCCGTCCCGGCTCCGGCACCCGCGAGCGCACCGATCCCGGCACCTTTTCCGCCACCTGCGATCCCACCGATCAGTGCGCCAAGACCTGCGCCGCCGATAACTTTCTTTGCCGTCTTCGAACCTTCACCTTGTCCCTTAACTTCATAAGTGCTGGTGAGTAGCGGATAAGCCGTGCCCTTGATCATGATGTCGGTGAGCTCAAGAGTGAGTTGAGAGCTGCCAGACATCCGTCCAGCGGACTGAGCGGCGGCTAAACGGCCATAAACCATGGTTCCTCTGGGAGCCACCACGACGTCGTCAACCTGAAGATTCGTTTCCAGACTCGCGGTGAAGCGATACCCAGCTTTCTGTTTGCTCGAATCGATTGGATCGATGGTGCGAATCAGGATGCGTGTTCCGGCTGGAACGGTGACTTTGGCCTTTTGTGGCGCAGGAGCCGCGAGCCGAATAGGGGCCGCATTCACGCGCGCTGACGAGACTTTACCGAATGAATTTAGTTGCAGAACTGTGCAGCCGAGCAACAGAGCGGCGGCGCAGAAAATTGAATTTTTCATACTTTTTCTCTCCTTCGTCACGTTCATTAGTTTTCTCCAACGATGGGCAAAGAAGAAGCGATCTGAAGATCGATGATTAGCAGTAGTTGGTGCTCAACCTGGAGAAAACGCGCAGCCGTGATAGCGCCCAGGGACTGCTTCATGCGATCGTAGGTTTTTGCAAGAAGCTCAGAACGTTGCTTTTGATAATCGAGGGCAGTCTGAATCAACTGGTCGGCCTTCTCATCGGTCATTTGCGTGTAATTCTGAGCATAGTCTTGAATGTTTTGAACTCTGAGAGTGTTCAGCTTGGTCAATGCCGCGTCGTACTCGCTGTAAATCGGCCAGAATTTCGCCGCGTCATCGGCGCTCAGCGCCATGACAGCGCCCATTATTTCCGATTTCTGCTGGCGGACGTTGGTGCGCAAGAGTTCGATATACTCTTGCACATTCTTTTTCTGTGTGTCGCTGCCGGACGACTGCGCGGGTTGAGTTTTTGCCTTTTGCGGCTGGGAATTAGCTTGAGCTAGAGCCGCTGGACACGAGGCGATAAACACAAAAAGCGGGAGCCACACTAATTTTCGTTTCTTCATCTTGTACCCTCCTTTAAGCAATTGCATTATGATGCCTATTTGCCGGAAGTCTGCCGAAAACGACATGCGCGGGACCGACCTTCGACTTTCAGAGTCCCGGCAGAGAAAATAATTTAACCCCGTTCCATTATATTTACGAGCTTCCACGGCCCGGAACCGTAACTCTCAAAAACCAACTGATTGTCTTTATCCACTTTCACTCGCAATCCGATGATTAAGCTTCCGAAACTTTTCGAGGAGTCGTTACTAAGATTCACTTCGAGCGCGGACAGGTCGTAATCCTTGGAACGTGTACTTTCGCGGGCTTCGGCCAACTGAATCGGGCGATCGGTGATCAAACGAATTTTCCGGCCATCTTCCGCGGGAAAAGTCCGGATGTAGGCGATGTCGTAGCCCAGAGTACCGGAGACTCCTACTCGACCCTTGGATTTCATTTTGGATAGCGCTTTTGTGAGTGCCCGCTGGCCACCTTGAGTGAACGCATCAATCAACACCTTTTGATCGCCCGGCGTGGAATAAGAATTGATTGAGATGGTTACGTTGAACTGCTTGCCGGCGGAAGTGCTCTGCCCCATCGCCTGAGCTTGAATGGTTTCGCGCTTAGGCTGGTCCTGAGGATAAATTCCAAAGGCTGACACTGCGGGAAAGCCTGTGAGAAGAAAACAAACCAGCAGGGTATAACTTGAACGAGAAAATTTCATGTTATGGCGCCACCAGCGCGATTGCACGATGACACAAGTCGTTGTGGAGGATAATTGTCAAAAGTAACAGGTGGGGGCTGTGTCTAGGGTCTGGATAGAGCAACGAGACGGGCAGAGATATGAAAAAATGGATGGGTTTACTTTTCAAAGGGGTAAACGTGTTTCCAGTCGTCTTTCATGCTTATCACTATCCAGCCGCTTTTATTTGCCTTAACCATTAACGCTTCAGAGAAAGTGCCGACGTGGGTGTCTGGGAGGCCGCTAGCGGGTCCATACGCGTATTCGCGCGTTGCGTCGTCGTGAAGAACGAGCATCATCAACCGCGTGGCCTCACCGCCCTGCGTCCATTCCAACATTGGGGCGTCGCCTTCGGTATTTCCAAAGGAAACGTAAGGCCTTTTGCCGATGAACATATTGATACCGATTGCCTTCCCCGGGCCGTCGTCAATGAAAAACACTTTCGCTCCCGCATCATTACTGGTTTTCCGCTCGTATCATCGAAGCGGGTTTGCGCGATCGATCCAATCACCTGCTCCGGCGGGACGCCGTAGACCCGTTCTCTGTAAACGCGCACGAATGCTTGGCCACCTCCGGTGACAATGTAAGTACGATAATCTTTCTCTCGCAGGTACCGCATAACCTCTAACATAGGCGCGTAAACAAGATCGGTATATGGCCGGTCAAAGCGGGGAGCTTTGGCGGTGGCGAGCCAGTCTTTTACCAGCGCCTGAAATTCTTCCACAGTCATCCCCGCGTGCGTCACGCCGATAATCTCTATTCAATCCTTTTCGGTGAACTTAGCCATCGCTTCGCGGTCGCCGCTGAGTACAGACTTGAACGGTTCGGTCTCTTTCCATCCGGGATGCTGCGGAGCGAGCTTGGTCAGGCGGTCGAGCGCGAACACAGCTTGCGTGTATAGAGGATGCTCGGTCCAAAGCCTGCCATCTTGGTCGAAGGCAGCGATGCGGTCCCTGGGTTCGACATAATTGGGGCTGGATCTCTCGGTGGTATCCCTGACGAACGCGATGATCGCTTTTTTCGCGGTGCCGTCATTCCACGACGGCAAGGGATCTCTCTGGGCTCGCGCGCCCGGTGCGAGCAGCACCAAGAATATTGCCAGCGCCGTTCTTAGGGTCCATGGCAGACGAATTCCGGCATGCCGCATTTGGTTTCTCCTTCGTTTAGATCCGGTTACGCGAGTCGCGCATGCATCAGTCGGTTTGGCCCTTCATCTGATCCAGGACTTGTTGAATGTTGAAGGACGCAGATTTCTGCCGTTGTGGGAATTCTTTGAACGTCATTAGAAACTGTCCCACTATCGCTTGCGCCGGCACCATAACCCATAGCTTGTCGCCATACCAACGGGCATACATCTGGGAATCCATCGTCACCTCGAACGGGTCCTGGCGGAGGTTAGTTACCAGAGGTACCGTACGTGGTTTCGCGACATCGGCCCACCAGGAATCCTTGGTTGCAAAAGTGACTTTCCAGTCGCCGTATCGAAACGCATTCAGGCTGCCGGAATCGTCGAAATAAAAAATCTCCTTGCGCTGGCCGGGCCCTTTTCCGGAGAGCACGTCGGTCATGTCATACGCGTCGAGGTGAACTCTGAAAGTCTTGTCCCCGGACTGATAACCCGTGAGTAGTTGCTGCTTCACGTTCGGCGCACCGGCTGCGGCCAGGAAAGTGGGCGTCCAGTCTTCATGCGAAGCGATGTCGTTGATGATGGTGTTCGGCTTGATGACGCCAGGCCAGCGGGCCACGCAGGGTACGCGGAACCCACCTTCCCAAGTCGTGCCCTTTTCTCCGCGAAAAGGCTCCGTACCGCCGTCCGGCCAGGTGAACTTTTCTGCGCCGTTATCCGAAGTGAGAACAACAATAGTGTTGTCGGCGATGCCCAGATCATCGAGCTTTTTCAGAAGCTGGCCGACGACCCAATCGAGTTCCATCATCCCGTCCGCATATAGACCGTAACCGCTCTTGTTTTCCCACTGCGGGCTCAGGCGCGTCCACACGTGCATGCGTGTAGTGTTGTGCCAGAGAAAGAATGGCTTTCCGCTTTTCGCGGATTTGTCCACGAAATCGAGCGAAACTTGAAGCAGGTCCTCTTCGACCGTCTCCATGCGCTCACGCGTAAGTGGCCCGGTGTCCTCGCATTTCTGTTTGCCCCAGGCGCCGAAACGAGGGTCGGCAGGTGCTGGATTGTCGGAAGTCAACGCGACGCAGCGGAGCACTCCGCGCGGACCGAACTTTTCGTGAAAGCCGGGGAATTTGGGGTAGTCCGGGTCCTCCGGTTCTTCCTCGGCGTTCAAGTGATAGAGGTTTCCGTAGAATTCATCGAAGCCGTGGACGGTAGGCAGGAATTCGTTGCGGTCGCCGAGGTGGTTCTTGCCAATTTGGGCGCTGACGTATCCGAGAGGCTTGAGCAGATCGGCGATCGTGGGGTCTTCCTTCTGCAGCCCAAGAGGTGAGCCGGGCATGCCGACGGTCAAAAGACCGGTGCGGAAGGGATGCTGCCCGGTTATAAATGCAGCGCGTCCCGCCGTGCAGCTCTGCTGGGCGTAGTAATCGGTGAAAAGCGCCCCTTCGTTTGCTATGCGGTCGATATTGGGCGTTCGACCCCCCATCATGCCGCGATGGTAAGCGCTGATATTCCATACGCCAACGTCATCGGTCATAATGACAACGATGTTGGGTTTTTTCTGCTGTGCATTTGCTCCAACGGCGGTTAGCAACACCAAGCAGAAAATCCAGAAAATGTTCACCCTTCGCGTCATGTTGACCTCTTCGGTTTCTACGATAAAGCGCACAAGCTTCGTGATAGTGCCTCACGGAGTTAGCGAAGGTAATTGTCAAAAGTGACAGGGGTCGAATATGAAGGTTAATTCGTGCAACTAATCCTAGGGCAGAAACTTCCCCAAAGCATTGAGCCGGGAACTATGTCTCAGGATTAAGCACTTTCACGAAATCCACTTTGCAATTAATCTTGAGCGGCATCCCAAGAACTATCGGGGTTGTAAGCGGTGACCTGAGATGCGAGGTCGGCCGAGTTGTCACCGAGATCCTGCTAATATATGACACCATCCTGGTTGACGATGAAAGTCATGATGCCGCTTGAACCGTAGTGGGCGCCGGGTAGGCAATCAGAGCAAAGCCTGCCGTCAGTTTCCGTTTACGACGTAGCTCTTCGCGCCGCCCTCTGCTTCTCGGCCTTGTGCAGAGCCGGAGCCATCCGGGTAAACCACAGCGCCCTATTACGGTTACCTTTATAAGATACTCACTGCTCGACCTTTCCATAATGATCTCCTGATGCAGGTAACGAAGAAAAACTCTGTCCTCGAACGATGTCTTTCCTGGCTTTTTTATGATGCGCTCGGCGCTCTGGGAATGTGACGCGGCTCGGCGCAGGCCCAATGCTTGTAATGGCAATTGAAATCAATTGCAGGAGCCGTCGTCGTAAAATTGTCCACTGGCTGCCATGGCTCCTAGCGAGTGACCGCAAGCCACGAATCGCTGGTTCAGACTATCGTTCTGGAGCGCGTCTGGAGAAATGTAAGTCAGATTCGCACGCGCGGCGAGATACTTGTCGGTCAATTTCACCATGTTCTGAAATTCGTTGCTCAATAACTGATAGGCTTTACGATCCGAGTCGGTGGAAACCGCGGTCGACACTAGACGCAGGTTCGTAGTCGCTTGCAAGCGATACGGCATTAGCGCGTCGCTCGTAACCGGATATCCATTTTGTATGGCGCTGGCAAGAGCGGTGTGCCATTCCCGCAGTGTTGCGGCTTCCTCGATGCCGGCATTCAAAAAAGCTCTTGAAAATCCCGGATTCACCGCAGGGACAGGCGCGGCTATTGGAGTTGCCGGCGTGTTTGAAGAACTTCCGGGAAGACTCAGCACAATTTGGTTTCCAGCGAAGCTAAGCGAGCCGTTTGACAGGCGCGCTAAAGCTTCAAGCTCAACATAAGAACGGCCGTTTACCTGGATCACTGGTGCGTTTCCGGACTGCCCACTTATTGCCAGCGTTCGATTCGGGTTTGTATCCTGTGCTAAAGCAGCGCCACAGATGACGAAGAACAATACAACCCGCAACCAACAAATCAATCGTGTTCCTTTCATCGCTATGCTCCCGGGATCATGAAGGGGAAAGAAGTTTTTCTACTGATCAATTCGCGAATAATAAGGCGCGCAAGACAAAACTTCGACTCAACAGGGTCAAATAATTCATGTGTCGAGTCGAAGTCGAGCCGTCATCGCCAAAACTGGTAGAAAGTACCTTCTGCTTTACAGCCTCTGGTAATTTGAATTGGTAGTGGTGACAACAAGCTGCTTGGCGCTGGCATTAAGAACCGTCTGCTGCGAATAGTTGGTGCCATCGGGCAAGCTGGCCATTCGAACCTGTAGCGTGACTGCGTCTTTTCCCTGACCCATGTAAGTATTCACACTCAAAGCTACTATCTTTTTTGAAGCGGGGTCGAAAGTAAGAGTCATCCGATCGCCGGGCTGAGCATAATCAGTGAAGATCAAATTTACGGCGCTTCCGGCGAGATTGAATGAGGCTTTGCCAGCTTGAAACGCTAGTTGCATCCTCTGCGGATCAGGCGGAACGTACATAGTCAAGAGACCTTTCACGTCATCCATGTAATCCGTAATCTCCGCTTTTTTCTTCGCAATCACGCGCTGCTTTACTCTGCCACCGCTGGGTTGTTCCGGCGGAGGACCAATAGGAGTCTTCTGAACCTGGCCGTCAGGTCCGTACTGGCACAGATTTTGAGTAGGAGATTTCGCGTCTCCCTTTAGCGTGAGCTGTATTGTTTCTGTCCACTGATATTGGCGCAGTCTCTGTTTATTTTCCGCGGCGGACTGTTTCACTTCTGCGAGCTTTTGCTGAAGTTCAGCGCTTTGAGCAAATATTGAGGCGGCCGCAATCAGAATCAATGCCGCTACAAATGCTGAGTTTTTCCCGGTCAAAAAAGGCATACGGGTCAGAGCTTGGTCCTTGTTCGTGGCTGTAGGAGTACGCTTCATTAAATTCTCCTTGGGCTAGATCAAATTCTCTTTGGTGCGACTCGCGTCACTTGAGGTTGATTGTCACGCCAAAGAATGGACCGGACATGGCGGGGGCGAAAACCCTGGTTCCATTGGCATATCTAAGATCCAGATAACGGTAACCCGCTTGCAGTGCGAGTGCTGGTTTTATCCGATAGCCGAGAATGCCAAACACTTGATAGTCCAGTTGCGAACCCACACCCCATCCGCCCACGTCGCCTCCAATTGTAGCTTCAACCTTGGGTGATAAAATTCCTGTTATGCGTCCCCCAACCAATGGATCCACCCAATTTTGAGAGCCGGAGAAACTTAGTGAGTTGGTGGTGAAACTCACGTTTTGTCCCAGATGCCAGTACCGGAAACCCACGAGAGCATCGATTTTAATTTTTTCTGCATCGATGACCCGGTAGCCGATCTTGGGAGTGAGCACGAATACATCAGCCTTCACGTTTACCACGGTGCCGTTCGGGGTTCTCGGCAGTGCTTTATCGTCGCCCAGCCTTAGCCATATGATATCGAGCGGCAGCAGCAATCGCTTGTAGCTCGGTTGCACCACACCCAACAGGCCGAAACGAAAATGCGAGAACAGCTCACCAGGAGTGGCATAAAACCTGGCGTCGTTGCCGTTCGCGCCGATCGTTCCGTACACCCAAGGAATCCAGAGATAGGGCGCGACCATGAGGTGCCAGCCGCTGTCGCTGCCGGCAGTGCCGGACGCAGCGGCACTGGGAACTGGCGCTACCATTTCGGTGTTGGCCGCCGGTGGCAGGTCCGTACCAGCCATTGCCGGGGCAGCGGTCGAGCTGCTTGTAATGTTGTCCTCGAGCGCATCTGCATTGCGTTGGGGAGAGGCTGTTTGAGCGCGGCACGACAATGCATTTGCGAACAGCAACAGTCCCAAAAATGTTGCGGATGCCACGAATCTCTGACTCGGTTTCAAGAGAAACTCCCTCGGCGCTGAAAATTTCAAGATCTTTCGCATAGATAGCTACGCGCGCCTTTTTCCATCATGCGATAGACAGTGAGCCGCAACCTGCCGGACTCGCTTATGCTGCCTCGCGTGCCCGCGGAATGTTATTGTCAAAAGTGACAGTCTCCACTGGCTCGTCGAGCGATAGTCTTCTTAGTTCTTAGCAGCAGGGCTGGAAAAATGAAGATTGAGGACAAGTCCAGCGGCATTAATTATTTGATTCGGAGGCTTGCCGGTGTTGTTTTCATGTTCGTAGTACGGATCCAGCTCGATGTGCCTGCCCACTGGAAACAGGCAACCGACGTAGAGTGCCGTGGTGCTCAATTTATTGTATTTGCTTTCGTAGAAAACTTCGGCACTAGCATACGGCGCTGGATGGTAGGAGCGAATGGCGATGCGACGTTCGAGAGTCAACCGATTGCGGTAACGCCAAGTGAAATTCCCACTGGACCAATCTAAGTCCGCGCGGTTCTTGTCGGAAAGAAGTATCTGAGCGACCAGAGGAAAGTGAAACGTGAGGACCGGTTCCAGGCGGTTTACGGTCGGCTCGCCTGGCGTTGGCACGTAGCGGTATCCGATGGCTAAAACCAGGGGCCTGGATTTTGCGTCGTCGAGGTCGAATGCGGTTACCTTTTTCAACCTGAGGAGCGGCTTCAAGTAGAATTCGATGCTGGGTCCGATCTCTGCTTGCGTAGGATCTCCGCCTTCTCTGGTTTCTTTCGCTTGAAAGACCAAACGAATATCCGAATTCAGTTTGAAGTAGGCGTCGATCTCTGGAAAAAACTCCGTAGCTGATGACTGCGCGAATGCTGGTGAGCAGTGAAACAACAGAAGAACCGCTGCCATCATCCATCTGCCGCGAATGAAGTTCATTTATTGGTTCGTTTCAGAAACCTGAGGAACTTCTTATGATGGTTTCACTTTACTTTGCGATACGAAGCAAACCAAACACGGATCATAGACGAAAAGAAATCTTCGCCGGGCGGCCCTTGTGAGCCGCCCAGCGTAAAGGTCACTCGGGCCTACTCGCTGGCGCCTTTGCTTGCCTTCTCCGCCTGGGCCATCTTGGCGGCCATTTCGGCTTTCAACGCATCGAGGTTGAAACTTGCGCCACGTTGCATCGGCGGAAATTCCAGGAAGGTCTGGATTTCCTTGCCCATCACTTGCTGCACGAACACAAAACGCCAGAATTGATACATATACCAATCGCTGAAAAATAACAGCGACCCATTCTTCGTCATGTCTTCCGGAAAGGCCATTTTCTCAAAGGGATCAAGGCGTAGATTGACAATTGTAGGTACGTCAGGATGGTTCTTGACCCCCAGCCAGCCTTGGGGTTGGTCGATGAACCGATACTTGTAGTCGTCAATGCGCACCGCGCCAATTGTGCTTTCGCCAAGGTAGAAGATTTCGTGGCGATTGGACGGGCCTTTGCCGGTGAGCATGGCGGTCTGATCGTAGCCGTCGAGATGGTTCTTGTAAGTCCGATCGCCGAGTTTCACCCCTTTAAGCAATTGGTCGGTGATGTTCGGGTTTCCGGCCATAGCGGCGAACGTGGGCAACCAGTCCAAGCCAGACATGATGCCGTTCTGCTTGGAATCTGGCGCGACATGGCCAGGCCACCGGACGATGCACGGCACGCGGAAACCGCCTTCCATGATCGTCCCTTTCGACTGTGCGAACGGAGTGGTGCCGCCATCAGGCCAGGTGAATGCTTCGGTGCCGTTGTCACTAGTGAAAACGACGATGGTGTTGTCGTCCAACCCCGCGTCCTTAAGATGTTGCATCACGAGGCCGATGTCGTCATCCAATTGCGCCATGCCCGCTTCTTCGATACTCCAACCATTCTCGGAGTTCATCATTGCCGCGTATTTCGGCGAGAGGTGGGTGACCACGTGCATGCGCGTTGGGTTCATCCACACAAAGAACGGCTTGCCATCGGCCTTGGCCTTGTCGATAAACTTGAGCGAGAGGTCGCGGATAGTGTCGTCCACTGTCTCCATGTTGTACTTGATGCCGTTCGTTGGGTGCGGCGGCAATGGTCCTTCATCTTCGATCTTCTGCTTGCCGATCTTGCCCCAGCGAGGCATCTCGGTGGGATCATCCACATCTGTGGCCCAGGAATGAACCAGGTTGCGCGGACCGACGACATTCAAGAGATTTTGCGGATAGTTGGGGTGGAATGGGTCTTCCATGGCATCCAGGTGATACAGATAACCAAAGAATTCATCGAAGCCATGGACGGTAGGCAGGAATTCGTTCTTGTCACCAAGGTGGTTCTTGCCGAACTGGCCCGTCGCATAACCCTGTGCTTTCAGCACGGTGCCGATCGTGACGGCTTCCGCCGGGATGCCGATCGGGGCGCCGGCCTGGCCGACCGTGGTCATGCCGGTGCGGATGGGTAATTCACCCATGATGAAGTTCGCGCGACCGGCCGTGCAGCTCGCCTCGGCGTAATAGTCCGTGAAAATCATGCCTTCCCTGGCGAGCTTGTCGAGGTTCGGCGTTTTGCCGGCCATCATACCGAGGCTATAGGCGCCGATGTTCGTTATCCCGATGTCATCGCCCATGATCACTAGAATGTTGGGTTTCTTATCTTGAGCTGAAGCGGGCGGTGCGGTTCCAAGTCCCAGAACTGTGGCAAACACCACCAAAGCGAAGGCCACTCTGTTCATCCACTCCTTATTCATGAACTTCCTCCTAATTTTCTTTTGATCATCAAGCGTAATCATACGAGCCGAATTTCAGCGGCGGTCGTCCTTGGTTTCTCGAGCGTTGCGATTTTCCTCGCTACACCAGCGTGGTGTTATTGTCAAAAGTGACAGTCTTTTTCATACGGAGAAAAAAAGGCCAGCTTACAATCGCCGATCACAAATCAGCGCAAAACGCCGAGCAGACCCTTCAAAACAATGGCAAGCGGGGATTTGACCGGAATTGACGGTGGCATCGATATGACGTAGGAGACGAATCGCTTCTCTGACCAGTAAGAAAGGCTTCAACGAATGAACGACACACCTGCCGTAGCAGCGGTGAGGTAGCCGATTGGCGCGGGTACTTGCCGGCGGCCCGAGCCAGACGCTTTTGAAAACCGCTCTCTGACAGAGTGGTGTTACTTTACGTTCACAGGAGGCCCACTGACTCGCTTGGCTGCGAGGTCCACCGTCACTTCGACGCGGTCAGCAATCTTGATGAAAGGAATGCCGCTATTCATCCCGTAGTCTTTACGATCGAAGGCCATGGTTCCTTTGATCGTGCCGGAACCTGTTCCCTTGCCGGTAATCACAAGTTCTAGTTTTTCCGGCTTGGTTACTCCGCGTATCGTAAAGTCGCCGTCCACCTCAAACGTGTCGGGACCGGTCTGGACGATCTTCGTTGATTTGAATGTGATGTACGGATCGTGCTCGACGTTGAAGAAGTCCTTGCTCTTGAGCTTGCCATCCTTCATACCGCTCCCGGAATCCACGCTGGCAGCCTCAATTTTGACGGTCAAAACGCCAGTAGAAAGATCGGGCGAAGTAAATACCAGACTGGCATCCCACTTCTTGAAATCTCCTTCCAAGGCTACCGAGGATTTTACGAAGAATTTAATCGAGCTACCGACCGGCGTGATCTCAAAAACGGGAGGCCCCTGCGCCCGGGTCGATGAAGTGAGCGTTGCAAATGCCAAAAAACAAAGTACAGCTAGTCCCAACGGGAACTTTAGAAAAAAGCTCTTCAGATTCGTCATATAGTCTCCTCTGTACGCTTCATGCGCTAATGCCATTCACTGGAACGTTTTCCGAGAGTAACGCGTGCAATGTCCAGCTCTTAAGCTGCAATCGATATTTCTTGAACAACTGCTGGCCGCTTTATCTACCCTGCATAGCTTTCGCAATAGCTCCATTGTTAGGCTTCTTTACAACTTAGTTCAATTGTCAAAACTGACAGGCTTACCGGGCTTGTCGGCGATGGAGAAAACACGGGCACTAACCCAACCTACCGCTTCGCTCACGCCATGTCGCCTTGCGATGGAAATTGGGATGTGAAAGTATGGCCGGCGAGCGCCTCATTCATCGCCGGAATCAAATCAGTCTCCATGAGCAGCTTAACTACGTATCCAAGTCCTCCCGCAGCACGGCAAGTGTTCAAAATATCCGTGTCTTCATGAACTGTGAGGAACACGACTCTGGCCTTATTCCCCGCTTTCTTTAGCTCTTGAGCTACCTCGATGCCACTCATGAGTGGCATTGAGATGTCCAGGACGACCAGATCGGGGTTTAGCTTGAGCGTTGCGGCCAAAGCTGCTTGCCCATCGGAGACTGCTCCAACAACATCAAACGATTCGCGCAACAGTGCGACTACCGCGGTCAATACGGGAGAGAGATCTTCCGCCACTACCACCCGTGTTCGAGTCATTAGAGGTTGTCGAGGTTCTACTTGCAAGTTCGACCTGCGGGATTATCTCCGCCTGATATTTCCTCGCTCACAGCGGAGCATTTCCTCTGCAACCAACATAAGCGCGATTCAGGCCTATTGCTATTGGTAGAATTTACAATCGGGAGTGAAAAATAGTCGAGGCTATACGGAGATAATCCGGTGTTTGATTGCGTACTGTATCAGCTCGGCGCTCGTCTTAACCTGTAACAGTTCCATTGCGGTATATTTGTGTGCTGCGACAGTTCGAGGAGTGATATAGAGCAGCTTAGCAACTTCTTTCATAGTGCGACCTTCTGCCAATAATTGGATGACTTCCCGCTGTCGTGCGGTCGGCTGAGGCGCAAGCTCGCGGTCCTTGGGATCATGCATGAAAATATCCTCAAGACCTTTGGCGACACTCGGCGTTACAAAGGAACCGCCCTTCAGTGCCCGTTCGATCGCCTGGTTCAGTTCAAGTCCTGCTGCCTGCTTAAGTAGAAATGCTGAAGCGCCTGCTCGAAAAGCCTCGCCAACTAGGTAGGGGTCCTCATTCATTGTCATATAAATAAGTTTCACCGCTGGCATTGACTGTTTGAGTTGCCGGCCCGCATCCAGCCCGTTCAATTGCGGCATCGCAATGTCGAGCACGATGATGTCAGGCCGAAGTTTCTCGGCAGCCTTCAGAAGGGCACGTCCGTCGGTTACCAAGCCGACCACTTCGTAGGTGGGTTCCAGGAGTTCCTTGAGCGCATCCAGCAACATCCGATGGTCGTCTGCTAACAGAACACGTGAACGTTTCATGTTTTTCTTCCTCCTGCAGTCACGCTTCGTACCCCAGCGCCATCGGTTGAGTGCGACAACTGAACTTCCGCGACAACTTCTGTGCCATGCAGGGGCACCGAGTGCACCGACAACCTACCGCCAACCAATCGGAGTCGCTCGCGCATGCTAATCAGCCCTAATCCCGATTCCCTGTTTGAGAGTGATGAATCAAAACCCAGGCCGCTGTCAACAATCCGCAACTCAATTTCGTTTTTTGCGCCGCCAAGGTCTACCCGTACATCCTTCGCCTGACTGTGCTTAAACACGTTGCTAAGCGCTTCCTGCGCGACTCTGAAAAGACAGAGAGCCACGTCTTTGGGAATCTCGAAAGAGTCTACGCGGTCGGTGAATTCAATTTGGATTTTAAATTTCGAACTGAACTCCTTGCAGAGGCCCATCAAAGCCGGAGCCAGACCCACATGTTCAAGCTTGCTGGAATGGAGCTGATGGGAAAGCGAATGCATATCGGAAGATATTTCCTGGGTTCTCTTCATCAACTCCCGAACTTTAGCCCGCCCTTCGAAGTCGGACTCGGGTAACTTCTTCCATAGCTGCGCAAGCCCGATACCCTGGAGGGCCAAGCGTTGGCTGAAGTCGTCATGGAGTTCCCTGGCAATGCGGGTACGTTCTTGCTCCTGAGCGTTGATTAAACGTCCGCTCAACTCTTCGAGCGACGCCTCGGTCAACTTGCGATCCGTTATATCAATGCAAGAGCCGATATAGCCGCAGAAGGTGCCGTCGGATTCAAATCTGGGAACGCCAAAGTCAACAATCCATCGATATTTTCCATCGAAGCGTTTCAGACGGTACTCCATCTCGAAGTCGACGTGGGCCTCAAACGCACCTGCGTAGGTTTCAAGACAATGAGTCAAGTCTTCCGGATGTACACCCGACGCCCAGCCTGTCCCTATTTCATGTTCCATCGACTGGCCAGTGAAATCCAGCCAGCACTGATTGAAGAAATTACATAGTTTATCTCTGCCGGACATCCACATCAGCACCGGGGCCGTGTTGGCCACTAAGCGAAACCGTTCCTCGCTTTCACGCAGAGTTCGCTCCGTTTGCTTACGATCGCTAATGTCACGGGCAATCTTGGAGACGCCCATGATTGTACCGGTCACATCTCTCAGGGGCGACACGGTCAACGACACATCGATTTTCTTTCCATCTTTCCTGACCCGGACGGTCTCGTAATGCTCGACACTCTCACCGGCCCTAACCCGTCTCAGAATCAGGCCTTCTTCATCGCGCAATTCCGGCGGGATAAGGATTGTAATATTTTGCCCGATGATCTCATCCTCGCTAAATCCAAAGATGCGGCGCGCACTAGCGTTCCAACTCCGAATGGTTCCATCCAAATCCTTCGAGATGATGGCATCATCGGAAGATTCCACAATCGCGGCGTGCCTAAATCGCGCTTCCTGGCCCTTTTTCAAGTCGGTGATGTCGATGGTCACCGAGAGCATGCACGATTCACCATCGACCTCTATCAATTCCGCAGATGACAACCCGATGCGGATCTCACCGCTTCTCATACGGAAACTGTTTTCTACGTTACGAAGCCTGCCTTCAGCCAGCAGTTCCTTGAAAAGTTCGGCTCGCTTGGCCGTATCCACCCATAGTTGTATGTCGAAGGGCGTTCGTCCTATAAGCTCGTCGCGGCGGTAACCCGTAAGACTCGTAAAAGTCTCATTCACTTCGATGTAGCGATGATCCTTCAAACTGGTCAAGACAATAGCGGTCGGGCTTTCGCGAAACGCAATGGAGAACTTCTCTTCTGATTTCTTCAGCGCTTGCTCGGAGCTTTTGCGCTCTTCGACCAAAACCGCGAAAATCATAAAAGGTACTGTTGCGAACAATAAGAAGAGTTGAAGCGACAGCACGTCCCCGAGTGTTCCGTGGCCGATGAATGGGCCACGTCCGTGGATTGCGCCCCAAATCGACAGTAGGGCGATGACAAGCATCGAAGTACTCACTCCTGTCAATCCGAAACGTAAGGCGGCCCAAAGCAAAAAGGGCACGAAACAATAAAGCAGTATTGGCGGGCTGCTAGTTTTGAGCGCTACGAAAGTTAACCATCCAAAAAGGATCAGCGCGAGAAGCAGCGCGCCGGCTTCGAGCCAGTACGCACGTGATTTCCGCACCCAGGCCGGTCCCCCACTCGCCCAACCCAGAATGGCAGGCGGCAATGTCAGGAACGCTATGGCTTCCGATAAAAAGCTGACCTTCCAACTGTCCCAATAACCGCCGCGCCAGGCGAGCGCCCCGAGAAACGATGCAACTACAGGCGCCACGATTACTGCGAAAAAAGAGTACTTGGCCAGGGCCCTCACACTATCCAACTTGGGCACTCCCTTGAAGGAATACCTGACCAACAGGGCTACCGAGACGACTTCAACTGCGTCAGCGAGAATCAGGCGGATAATCATGCCGGTAGGCACACCCGCCTGCAGATCGTAGACAGCAAATGCCGCAAAAGCCGCTGCGATAAGCGGTGCCCAAGTCCTACGCGGCACCAGCAATATTATGGACACAATAAGCGCGCAACCGGGCCAGAGCGGCCAGACATTTTGGGGATAGACGACCAGGGCACCTCCGAGCCTTGCAGCTACGTAAGCCAAAGCGGCCACGCTGCAAATCAAACTAGCTGGACGAAGAATGGAATTCAGGTCCGAGATGTTCCACGAGGTGCGATCGGCTGCATCCATTACTCACCTTCCGGACAGGATACAGCCCCCCAAAATCGAATAGGGCCAAACCCTTCGTATCGTGCGGAGGTTACCGCAATAATCCCAATACTTTTAGCTTTCATTTTTCGGACACCACAAGCCGTCGGCGCCCTGAATCGCCGATTTAGATTTGAAACGGTTGCTGAGTGTCTGGCCCTGGCGCGCTAGCGAAATTCTAGAAAACTTGTGAGAACAATGGTGCCCAATATAGGACAGGCACCCCAATATTCATAGGGGATAAATGCAGATTGACTAGCAGGCCTTTGTTTCGAACAACCCTCGCTATTCATGAAGAACAACGCGTAGAAGCGAACGATGTACCTGCAATCCACTCACCCGCACTCTGCCTTTCTGAACGTAGAACACAGCGTCCGGGAGATCCCCCAGCGAAAAGATAATTTGTTTCGGCTTGTATCGATGAAGGGTCCTGCCAATACCAGAGTTTGCTAGAAAGGCTGCCGAATCAAAAACTTTGGCCGGAACTTGGGCGTTTCGCCGCCGAGATGAGCGCCGAGGGGGGCCCATGGCGGAACCTCCACTGAGCCGGCAAGCCTCAAACTTCGCGATTATGCCACCCCACCTCGTGTACGTCAACGTACATAGCCAAACGGCCAGCAAAAGTGAACTGAAGCGCGATGCCATATTGTCATTACTAACAATTCCATTCGGTCTTTCTTTCGCCGACCATTCAATCCTGGTCGAACCGGGATGTAGCCTCTTTGGATCGGAAGTAAATATAACTAACTGCGTCGAATGAGGTGGAGATTCATCCTGCGATTTCATCCGCGCGCGGACGAGCAAATATAGAGAAGCGTTACAAAAAATGAGAGATCCACATGAATGAAGTAAAAACTAAAAGTCCGACTCTGAAGCAGAAAGCTATTCATGAAGGCCAGGAATTTCTTGGGATCTCCTTGTACCTGGCCTTTTTCTTTTGCGCGGTCGTAACCTACAGCACAGTACTGCTGGGCAAATTCCATGTCTCGTATTTCAACTATGGCTCTGCGCTTATTAACGCTCTGGTGATCGCTAAAGTTATTCTCATAGGAGAATACGCGCATCTTGGAAAGAGGCACGAATCCAGACCATTGGCCCTGTCAGCGTTTTACAAGGCCTTTCTGTTTACATTGCTTGTGTTGGCGTTTCACGTCGTGGAGGAAGTGATTAAACAACTGGTACACGGAGATGCGATCGCAAGCGCATTCTACGAAATACGCCTGGATATCCTGATCTGCCGCAGTCTGGTTATATTTTGCACTTTCATCCCGCTCTTCGCATTCAGGGAATTGCAGCGAGTTTTGGGCGAGGAAAACTTTAGATCTCTGTTTTTCCGGACTGGCGAGATGTCCAAATCGACTGCAGATTGACGCGGCGGGATTTACTGTGCGGTCGGGGATGCTGGGTCTTTCACGCAGCGAAAACCCAAGTGATTTGTGCCTGTGCTTACCTCTCCCTTGCCCCGTGTGCCCACTATGTAGCGCGAGCAGTATTGATCGGTGCATAGAAACGACCCGCCACGATGAGTTTTCTTTCGCTCGTTTGGTTCGGCAGGATCGTATGGCGCGTCAGGACCTTTCGGATTTCTTGCCACGCCTCCCGCTTCCACCAGTTGTTGGTAATAATCCGGCCGATACCAGTCGCTGGTCCATTGCCATACGTTTCCCGCCATATCGTAAAGCCCGTAGCCATTCGCTGGAAATCGCGCGGCTCCACTGATGCCGACATAGTGGTCCTCTCCGGTATCTTTAACCGGAAACTGGCCTTGAAACGTATTCGCCATCCATTTTCCGTTCGGACGAAACTCATCTCCCCAAACGTAGGGTTTGCCGGCCAGTCCACCTCGCGCCGCAAACTCCCATTCTGCTTCGGTGGGCAAGCGCTTTCCAGCCCATTTTGCGTAGGCAGCGGCATCCTCGTACGCAACCTGCACGACTGGGTAGTCCTCTTTACCTTGGATGCTGCTGTTCGGGCCGAGCGGATGGCGCCAATTCGCGCCGTGGACGTAAGACCACCATTGGTAGTGATTCTCCAACGTAACAGGGTGATCAGGCGGCGAGAAAACTACGGAACCCGCCACCAGATTTTCGGGTGGCGCGCCAGGAAAATCCTCAGCCTTTGGCTTACGCTCTGCGACTGTTACGTATCGTGTGGCCTTAACGAATTTTGCGAACTGTGCGTTCGTCACATCCGTCTCATCCATCCAGAAACCGTCCACGTACACGCGGTGAATCGGACGCGAATCCAGCGTAGCTTGCATGCCGACGGCGTCGTTTCCTGGTGGATCCTGGGCACCCATAGAGAATTCGCCACCAGGGATCCAGGCCATCCCTTGGGGACCAGACCCTGTCGGAATATTTTTATTTTCGATGGTCGGAGCAAAGTTGCTTGGGCTAGCCGACGATAGGTTGTTTGTCGTCGCTGACTTCTCGGGAAGTCGAGTCGCATGGACAGAATGGCTCGCAAGTCTCCATACACCGAGTCCCAACAAAAATACCGCGAGACAAGCAATGAGTTTCAAATGGCTCGGCCGGGATGCGACCGTCGAGACTTTATTCTTTCGACCTTTTCTTGCCATAGAACACAGCCCCTTGCCGGGTTGCAGTCGTTACAGTTCGTGCTTAATTCTTGCGAAAGCTGATAGTGCAAGATATTGTCACTTTTTACGATAAGTGAGTAGCGGTTCCTGTATGGGTTATCCGCAACACTGAGCCTTCGGTCACTTTTACTTTTCCTCGATTTGGCCGCCGTTATTGCGATTGGTCCTGGTTCATCTGTTTCAATTTTTGCTCCAGCAATGCTTTTTGCTGCTGCTTGCTCAGCTTAGGAAAAAGCAAAACAAATTGCAGGCGCATGCCCCAGGGAGAAACTCCCGGCGGGTGCACAGCGTTGCCATAAAATTGCGCGGTGACGTTTACCGGCTGAAATCCGAGCTTCATGATTCGTCCCACGCCTCCGCCGAACGGCACGATCCAGGCGTTGTCGCCGGGCGCTCTCCAGTTCGCGGTGACGATCGGCGAGGTGGTGAGATACCAGCCCTTTTTCATGTTGTAATTTACGAACCACTGGAGCAGGAACTGGTTTACGGCTGGCTTATCAAGGTTGGAATGACCGGCTACGGACCAGACGTTATTCGCAAGGAAGCCTATGGTCCAATGTTTGGGCTGCACGAGTACTACCACGGACGGTCCGATGCTGAGTTTGCCCTGGCCCAGATACGTTGTGTTGGTTGCGGTGGGCAAGACGAAGCTCGGCCCGATGCCCCAAATTATTTTGCTCTTTTTAGGCACAAAGAAGAACGTGGGATTCATGTCGCCCAATCCATAGACGCCGTTCGTTTGCACCGGAGGTCCAGATGGCTGCGCTAGGGCAATCGGCTGATAGACGATGGGCGTAATCCAGCGGACGATGAGGTTCCAGTCCTTCGAAATGCTGAGGGGAACTACCGGCTGAATATTCAGAACGTTCTGAGTGCGGTCGGAGGGACCGATGCCGAAGTTGAAATTCTCCTGGATCGGAACACTGATGAGACTGGCCACTGGATTCTGAGATTCTTTTCGCAATTCCTCGGCATTGACTGCTGCCGCCGGGGTTTCCTCAGTGCCAAGTTGAGTTCCTTCCGGACCCACCGGTGTATCTTGCGCAAACAGCGACGACGACGATGACGCCAGAATTATTACAAACGTCGCCAAAGTGACTCTCACGTCGCGACTCCACTTTATTTTCAGCAACTGTGCATTCCTCCCAGATTTGCAAAACGGCGATACAGAACGAATCTGACGGCGCGTTCGTCTTCAATCTTCCCAAACGTGACGATTGTGATTCTTGATGCCGCTCAGCGGAATTGTCAGAAGTAACAGTGTCTATAGCGACGAGAGAGCCGTATCGTCCTTGTGATTGAGCATTTCTGGTGGGTCACCATGCGCCTTCGCTTCTTCCTGGCGTTACTAGTTTTGTTTGTGGCGCTCACTGCGCGGCTTGCCGCGCAGGACCTGGCCCCGCGCGCCTACGTCATCACCCCCATTCATTGGAATGCAGTTACGCTTACCTCTTCCTTTTTCGACGGAGGCGTGAACTTCAACGGCACCATCCCGGTGACAGGCGCAACCGGCACCTACAACGTATCGATCATCAGCTACTACCATTCGATGAGTTTCTTTGGACGCTCGGCAAACATCACCGCTGCGGTGCCCTACGGGGTGGGAACTTTTCAGGGCAGTGTCACCGGGCAACACATGGCGATATATCGTTCCGGGCTACTAGATTCCACCTACCGCTTTTCTGTGAACTTGATAGGCGGCCCGGCGATGCAGCCGAAAGAATGGGCGAAGTGGAAACAAAAAAGGCTGTTGGGACTGAGTCTGAAGGTGCTTGCGCCAACTGGACAATATAGCAGCGCGAAGCTGGTTAACTGGGGCGCCAATCGGTGGGCGTTCAAACCGGAACTTGGATATTCGGAAAGCTGGGGCCATTGGGTGCTGGATGGGTATGCGGGAGCTTGGTTCTACACCACAAACTCGGCCTTTTACGACGGGCCCGTCAGCATGCCACAGAGTGAGGCGCCGATCATCTCACTGGAAGGACATTTGAGTTACGACGTGAAACCGCGCTTGTGGCTTTCTTTGGACGGAAACTTCTGGCGGGGCGGCATCACCAGTTTGAGCGGCATACAAAATCTACAGACGAAACAGACAGGGTCGCGCATCGGAGGCACGGTTTCTTTTCCGATCAGTAAACACCAATCAATAAAAGTCAGTTACAGCAATGGCACATATATTAGCTTCGGTGGGAATTATCAGAGTGTGTCGGCGGCTTGGCAGTATTCGTGGCTGGGACGGCCAAATTAGCAATTCCAGCGGTTTGGCACTTCTTCATCGGGACCCCTGGATTCGCGGTCAAGGAAGCATGAGTTTGTATTCGGGCGACCACCTAGGTTGCTAAAACTGACAGTATGCGCGGGCCTCGATAAACATGTAATCTCTGCGTGCGGCGCCGGGGTGGTCTCGCAAAAGCTTACGTTGATCATTTGCGAATCTAGAAGATCCTCATAAAGTACGTCTAATCGTTTACGATAGTCAGCGATTCGTCTCGGCATTTGGCGTGGGAACATTAACAATGGGCTTATTCCAGAATTTAAAAATCCGCCGTAAGCTGCTGACCGCCATGCTGCCGCTGGTGATCATGGTAATCGTGGCTGGGGTGTATTCGTCCATTGAGATCAAAAAGATTGACACACGCTACACCGAGTTGATCGACCAGGATGTCAGCGCGCTGCAGCATTTGACCCAGGCACGAACCCAAGCGGCCTTATATGGGGAGTTCTTGTATGAGGATATTGCCGAACTTGACGCTGATAGAATGCGCGGGATCGAGAACCGGCTAGATAAGACCTATGCCCAATATCAATCGCTCATAGCTCAATCGCTGAATGAGAGCCCCCATCGTGACAAGGAAATCCAGGCGGCCGCAGATCTATTCGACCAGGCGGTAAATGACTCCCGGGCTGTCCGTTCCGCGACCCTTGCCAGCGACAATAAGAAGTCGATGGACCTTATGCGCGGCAACACGGACGCCGAATTGCAGCGAGCGCAGCAGGCCATCGCCGAAATAGTTATGGGGATACGCGAGTCGGTTAACCAGCAATCTGACGAATTGACCGTCAAAAGTCATCACGCCATCTTTCTTACCTGGCTGGTGATCGTCGTGGGTCTGCTGCTATCGTGGGGCACAGGATTCTTCATCGTTCAAACCAAAGTTGTTGCCGAACTTGGAGTCTTGCAGGGCAGCATTCAGGACATCGCCGCGAACAAACTGGACCAATCAATTCCCTATCTCCAGCGCACGAATGAAATCGGCGAGATTGGGCGCGCGTTAAAAACATTGCAACTCGGCGCTCGCGAACGTGAGACGCAAGGCTGGGTGAAGTCGCAAGTGGCTGCAACCCTGCAGCCTTTGCAGGCAGCTCAGGATTTTGCGGGCTTTTCTACTGCTTTGCTGTCGCGCATCTCGGAGGCGATTCCGCTCGTTTACGGCGCGTTCTACATCGCAACCGGGGATCAAAAGCGTTTCTTCCGCGTCGGGACGTTTGCAATCAATGATGCGGGAGCTCCGCGCGAGTTTGCGCTCGGCGAGGGGCTCGCGGGGCAGGCTGCGGCCGAGCGACGCACACTCGAAGTCGCCGCAGGCGACGACGTTCGAATCGTCGCCGGGATGGGTTCGGTCAAGCCCGGCAAAATCGTGTTCGTTCCGGTGGTGAATCAGGAAGTCAGCATTGCAGTGCTCGAGCTAGCACCGGTTTCATTGCTAAGCGAGCGCCAGCGTGCGTTGCTCGATGCGCTAATGCCCTCTGTCGCTCTGAGCGCAGAAATCTTGGCGGCGAATCTGGAAACCAAAAAGCTTCTCGATCAAACGCGCGCTCAGGCTGACTCCCTGGCCGCGTCGGAACGCCAGATCAGCGCACGCAAAGAGGAACTGGAGAAAATCAATCAGGCCCTGGAAGAGTCCGAAGTGGAATTGCGACGCGCCAAAGAAGTGGCGGAAGAAGCCACCAAGATCAAAGCAGATTTTCTGGCCAACATGAGCCACGAGATTCGCACGCCGATGAACGCCATCATCGGCATGTCGCATTTGACGCTGAGGACGGATCTGAATCCGAGGCAGCGCGATTATCTGAGGAAAATCCAACTTTCTGGACAGCATCTGTTGGGGATCATCAACGATATTTTAGATTTCTCGAAGATCGAGGCAGGGAAATTGTCGGTGGAGAACATCGACTTCGATCTGGAAAAAGTTCTGGAGAACGTCAGCAATCTTATTTCCGAGAAAGCTTCGGCTAAGGGCCTGGAATTGATCTTCGATATCGATTCGGCGGTTCCGCGCCAGCTTAAGGGCGACCCGCTGCGTTTGGGTCAAATCCTGATTAATTTCTGTAACAACGCTGTGAAGTTCACAGAGGGTGGAGAAGTTGTGGTGAAGGCGCGTGTGGAGCAGAAAGACGAAAACGGCCAATTGGTTTGTTTTTCAGTCAGCGATACGGGGATAGGGCTTACCGCGGAGCAAATGGGACGACTGTTCCAAGCGTTTGAGCAGGCGGACACCTCCACCACGCGCCAACATGGCGGCACTGGATTGGGACTGGCGATTTCGAAACGGCTGGCGCAATTAATGGGCGGCGATGTTGGCGTCAACAGTGAACCGGGCAGGGGAAGCACGTTTTGGTTCACGGCACAGTTGGGCGATGGCGCGGGAACCTCGCGGCGAACTCCTAAGCCTGACCTTCGCGACCGACGGATTTTGATCATAGACGATAACCCGCAAGCGCGCGCCGTGCTGGCAAGCATGCTGACGAGCATGACTTTTATGGCGCACGAAGCTCCCTCCGGTTTGGAAGGTGTAGAAATGGTACGCCAGGCGGCCGAGCGCAATGAACCGTACGAGATCGTCTTCGTTGACTGGCAAATGCCCGGAATCGATGGCATCGAAACGGGCAAACGGATACGCGCACTGCCTAATCTGTCGGTGCGGCCGCAATTGGTGATGGTGACTGCTTACGGCCGCGAAGAAGTGCTGAAGCAAGCGGAAGAAAATGAATTTGCTAGTGTGCTGATCAAGCCCGTGACTCCGTCCATGCTTTTTGATTCTGCGGTAGAAGCGCTCGGCGGAGGCCGCGAAAGTGGCAGTGATGTCGGGGCGGACTCCGGTATTGATCTCGTTCCGCTGCGAGACGCGCTTGTGCTGTTAGTGGAAGACAATGAATTCAACCAGGAAGTCGCGCTGGGGTTGCTGAAAGACGCGAATATGTCGATTGACGTGGCGCAGAACGGCGAGGCTGCAGTGCGCATGGTTGGAGCGAAGCAATATGACGTGGTGCTGATGGACATGCAGATGCCGGTGATGGATGGGATCCAGGCCACGAAGTTGATTCGCGCCAATCCCCTCTTTCGGGCTTTACCTATTATCGCAATGACAGCTAACGTGATGGCCAGCGATCGCGAAAAATGCGACGAAGCGGGCATGAATGATCACGTTGACAAGCCAATCGATCCGGACGAGCTCTTCCGCGTTCTATTGCGCTGGATCAAGCGCGACGGCAACACGGAAACAGCGAAAGCGGTGGGGCCTATCGAAATCCCCCAGACAGCGCACAGAAACTCCGATGGAGATGATCTGCAGATTTCCGGTGTTGATACCAAGGCGGCGCTCAGGAGAACCGGCGGAAATCGGAAGCGTTACGAATCTTTGCTGAATCGATTTGCGGATTCACAGGCGGACGCAGTCGCGGAAATTCGCTGCGCGCTCGCGGCAGGCGATATTCCAACGGCCGAACGGACGGCACATTCATTGAAGGGAGCGGCTGGAAATCTGGGAGCTACCGCGCTCGCGGAAGAGGCGGCGAAAACTGAAACTGCCGTTAAGTCAGGTCTGAGTATCGATCCGGCATTGGTTTCGCTGGAAGCTTCTCTTCGTGACACAGTGAAAGCTATTCGGCAGGCTTTGCCGGCGGGCCAGCCGGCGGACGGAAGCGAAATGTCGTCGGATCCCTCAGTTGTGGCGGAACCGCTCGGGCGGCTGAAGAAACTGCTGAAGAGCGACGATGGCGCGGCTGCCGATTTCATTTTGGATGTCGGACCGAATCTGTCGAAAGTGCTCACTCGTACGGAAATCGGAGATCTTAGTGGATACGTCGGCAATTTTGATTTTGAGGCGGCGCTGAAATGTCTTTCGGAGATCGCGGCGCGCTTATCTCTAAACCTGGAGTGAAAACATGGCTGTAACATCAGCACAAAAGTCGATATTGATCGTGGACGATACTCCCATCAATCTCGGAGTTATTTCCGGCGCATTGAAAGACTCGTTTAACACCAAGGTAGCCACAAATGGGGAGAAGGCGCTGGCTATCGCTTCGGCCGAGGAGAAGCCGGATTTGATTCTGCTGGACGTGATGATGCCGGGGATGGACGGCTACGAAGTTTGCCGGCGTTTGAAAGCGAATCCAGCCACTCAAAATATTCCGGTAATTTTCCTTACGGGCCAAACGGGAACCGAAGACGAGACCAGAGGATTTGAAGTCGGCGCCGTGGACTATATTCACAAGCCGTTCTCCGCCGCAATCGTGAAGGTGCGCGTGGACCTTCACCTGATGCTTCGGGAAGCACATGAGCAAATCGCGCAACAGTTAGTGGCTATCAATAACGAGCTGGAGATGGCGCGGCAAATTCAGCTCTCGATTCTGCCGAGCGATACGCCCAAGCTCGGTGGCTTGGAAATCGTTGCGCGATACATCCCCATGACCTCGGTGGCGGGAGATTTCTACGACTTTATCATTGTGGACGAAAAACACGTCGGCGTTTTGATTGCGGATGTCTCAGGACACGGTCTGCCAGCGGCGCTGATCGCATCTATGCTTCAGGTTGCGCTGACCGCGCAGTCTCCACACGCGTCAGATCCCGGCAAGGTTTTGTCTGGGTTGAATCAGGCGCTGTGCGGCAAGTTCCAGCGAAATTTTGTGACGGCGGCGTACGTTTTCGTGGATTTGGAAAAAAATTCCATGACTTACGCTGGTGCAGGGCATCCTCCGTTACTGCACTTCCGCAGTTCTTCCGGAAAAGCAAGCGAGGTATCCGAAAACGGACTGGTGCTCGGCCAATTTCCCGAAGAGACGTACTCCGCGGTGAGCTTGCCGCTTGAGCCCGGCGATCGCTGCGTTCTCTACACTGACGGAGTTCTTGAAACCTCGAGCCCATCTGACGAAGAATTCGGGACAGCCCGGTTCATGCGGCTGATGGAAAGTAAGCATAGCCTGGCTGCAGAACAATTCATCGATGCGTTGTTGGATGAGTTGTCGCGATGGTCTGGACATCCGCGCGGCGAGGGGCAGCAGGATGACATCACCGTATTAGCGATCGATTTCAAGAATCGCTGATGCAGCAGTCAACTCTTTAGGGAACGATGAGGCACGCAACTAGAGAAGGCCAACTGATCCGATTCTTTTGAATTCTTCCCTTCGAGATCTACATAACCCTCAGCCCGCACCATGCGTCCTGCCGACCCTTCCAAGGTGAGGGTCGAATGGATGGAGTTAAGTTGCGACCGCCCCGTCCTGCTGGCTTTCAGCTCTTGTATCTGTGAGTGCGTCAGCAACCGTGCGCCCCCGAGGGACTCCGCTACTAACATTACTCGCGCAAAATGTTCTACTGTTTCCATGTGCTGATATGCCGTAACTAGGTCCTCTCCACAAGTCACCACGCCGTGATTTTCGAGTAGGATTGCATCGTAGCTTGGAACTAGAGGTTCAAGTCCCGCGCAGAGTTCCCTGGTGCCTGGCGTCCCGTACGGAGCGAGAGGAATTTTGCCGAGAACGCTTACGACTTCCGGAAGGACTGCTTCTTCCAGCGCGCGACCCGTGGCGGCGAACCCAGTTGCAGTTGGAGGGTGCGCGTGACAAACCGCGCGAACAAGTGGCCTTAAGCGATAGCACAAAAGATGCATTTGCAGTTCTGATGAGGGCTGCCCGCTTCCAGCTACGACGGATCCTTGAAGATCGGTAACAATCAATTCGTGGGGCAAAAGTCGTCCTTTACAGACTCCGGCAGGCGTCACCAGAATGCGATAGGCGTCGAGCTTCACTGACAGATTACCCTCTGACGCGACCACGAAACCTTGCCTGTACATCCAGCGCCCCACCTTGCAAATCTCTCTCCGATACTTAACGTCCGATTCGATCGGTTTGTCACGACCCATCATTATTGCCAGTTGACGAATCACGGAATTAGCTCCCTCACAGGTTATTTCTTCGATCTTTTTTCCCGACCGATCGCAACGGAATCCCGCTATTTGCCGCGCAAAGATATTCGACTCTGTTGGAGTTGAGAATTGTAAGTTCTTACAGTGCGAACCCTTTCCCGCCAAAGTGAGGCCACACGACCGTCTCGGCTGTGGGAGGTTTTTCTCCTCTCTGACTTGCGACACAGGCGAGGCCAGAACAATTGCCTGCTACTGTTAGTATTGACAATTCACATCAGATACGCGGCACCGTATTGTCGGATTGGCTGGACGTAAGGGACCCGGAGGGTTATTCGCCTCTACCTCCTGGCCTTTCCGGGTTCCTCAATTTTCGCTGCCACGGGCGAAGCGCGGGCGATCTGCAACGCCCGGCATTCGTCGCCAAGATCCCCCAAGAGGGAGTGAGGTTCAAGGGGAGCGCTACCACGCAAGGAGACAGCTTGAGAGTACGGGCGATCTTGATTTTAGTGGTGTTGGCTAGCCTTACATTTTTGAACGGTAAATCGACGAAGTTCGTATTTACTTGGACGAACCCAAGCTATTCGGGCGCCGTTTTCCATAGCATCCTTGTGTTAGGCATAAACGGTAAGGTAGAAAACCGAGCGGAGTTTGAAGATCAACTGTCCGCGGCGATCACGAGGCCAGGAATTCAAGCTATTCCCAGCTATTCCCTTCTTCCGAGGCCGAATTCGACGCCAATCGACATGAATCAATTGAGGGATGTCATTCGCGGGCAAAATATTGACGCGGTTGTGGCCTCTCGGCTGGTAAAAGTGGACAAAAAGGTCACCTACATTCCGGGGCAAGCCTACGTTCCCTATCCTTATTACAATACCTTTTATGGATATTACGGCGCCATCTATCCTGCAGTTTATTCTCCCGACTATCTCCGCGTCGACAAAACTGCGCAAATCGAAACAAATTTCTATTCCACGAACGAGCCGGATGGGGAACTTATTTGGACCGGGACCAGCGATACGGTCAATCCTCGTTCACCATTGAAAGCAATCGATGCGGTTGCCAAACTCATAGTTCAACAACTGGAAAAGGAAAAAATCATCTAATCAACGCGATGAAGTGAGCTTGCCAGCTATAACCCTGGAGAAACTCAATCTCTGCCGATTCTGCCGGCCGAAATTCGACAAACCGCTTCTCAGACTTCTTCTGAGCAACTCTGTCTGGGCAAATCAGCTTATCTCCGCAATAGGGTGTAAATTGGTCGCACTTTAACTGGTTATAGGTCATTGTCTAGATCTCTTTCTCTCTGATAGCTGACATTGACAGCCCACGCGGCGGTATTGTTCGGGTGCAGGCACAAAACTTAACGAGGCTTTCTCAGTCCTTACATTCTCATTGATTAACTAAATGCTAATTGACGCCGGGTGTTACTTTCCAATCGAGCACGTCCACAAGCTTCCATGAGTTTTGAGTAAGATCGATTTGCAGCTGCCCTTGCTTGTCGATCACGAGTTGCGCAGCGGGAAACAAGACGCCTGTACTTTTGTTCTTGTCTTGATCGTTTATATCGATTTCTCCTCCGCCTAAGTCAAATGCCTGAGATGGCGAGTCGGTCCAAGCCTCAGCGAAACTAATCTGTCTGTTGGTAATGAAGCGAATTTTTCGCCCGGTCGGAGTCGTGATCAATCGGATATAGCTGACGTCATAGCCGAGAGTACCCGTAATTGAGATACGGCCAACGGCTCGCATCTTTTTGAGCGCGTTGACTAATCCCTGATTCTGTCCCTTCTGAAACGCGTCCACGAGCGTCTGCCTCTCAGCCATCGTGGAGTAGTCCTGAATGATCAGCGTTATGCCGATATTCTGTCCGAGCTGGGTGCCGGTCCCGATTGCTTGAGCTTCGATCGTCTCCGCCTTCTGCGCGAAGACGGGACCGCCCACCAACGTAATCAGGACAATCAACAGCAAGCTACGGGCGATGACGTTGCGGACATTCAGAATTATGTGTTCACTTTGTCGCATTTCATTTCCCGCCAGTACGGACCCACAGCCTGCCTAGTCCGCGGTGACTTTAGGTTTTGGACCCTTTGATCAGAAACCTGTATTGTCAGAACTGACAATTCTTATAGAGCTTACAGCGGTACTAATTGCTGTAGCCGAGACGCGTGAATTTCCAGCCAATACCGGACATTCGAAAAGAAATCCTCCGCTACCTGTCAATATTGACAATTAACTCCACCCATCGCTGGACGTATGGTCGCTGAGTATTAAACGTCAGGGCCTGGAACGACCCTGACCCCGAAACCTTTCGGGCTTTAACGTTTTCGCCGAGAGGCCTCTTCACCTGCATCAGCAACCCCGGTTCGATGGGAGAGAAAAAAATGATCAAGAGCTTCATGAAACAGCTTTTGTCAACGTCGTTATCAGTGCTGCTGCTGATTGCCACTGCGCCAATCGACGTTGGAGCTCAAACTCAGTCGGGGTATTCGGGACAGGGCGCACCATTGTCCCCGCAAGAGTTGCAGCAATTGGTGGCACCTATCGCGCTTTACCCCGATTCCCTAGTAGCACAGATTCTTAGCGCTGCAACTTTTCCAGACCAAGTCGCCGCCGCTGCCAGTTGGCTCCAACAATACAGCGCGGTTAGCGGACCGATTCTAATGCAGGCCGTTGACGTGCAACCTTGGGATCCCAGCGTAAAAGCTCTCACACAATTTCCCTCCGTGCTCGACAATCTGGCGAAGAACCTTGCTTGGACTTCGTCGCTGGGAGAGGCCTATCACACGCAGGCGGCCGACGTCATGACGGCCGTCCAAGTGTTGCGTGCGAAAGCACTCGCTGCCGGTAGCTTGAAATCGGGGCAGCAACTAACTGTGGTGCAACAGTCACCACAAGTGATCGTGATTCAACCGGTGAACCCGCAGGTGGTTTACGTTCCCATGTACAACCCCGCAGTGGTGTACGGCTATCCCTACGTCGTTCCAGCATACGTTTACGTCCCGCCTCCCGCCGGTGCCGCAGTCGTGGCGTTTGGAGTTGGCGTCGCGGTCGGGGCCATGATGGCCGGCGGATCTTACGCCTGGGGATACAGCAGTTGGAACTGCGGATGGCACGGCACCACGGCAGTGGTCTATCACGGCGGCGCATATTACGGAAACAGCGCGTGGCATGGGGGGTACTACGGCTCCAGTGCCTCCGCTTATGGAGCCTACGGCGGCAGCGCCCACGCGTCAAATGGCTACAACCCATCCACTGGGACTTATGCGCGTGGCGGCACAGTCTCAAACGGCTACGGCAGCGTAAGTGCCGGTCAAGCGTACAACCCAAGGACTGGGGCCTCTGCCTCGACTGTACAAGGGTCCAATGCATATGGCAGCGCTGGGGCTTCCACGGCCTCGAAAAACGGCACCACCGTAAATAGCCAGCACCAAACCAACGCTAACGGAACCACCGGGCAGATGCATAGCTCAAGCGGCGCCTCAGCTTATGGCGCGACAGGCAAGAACGGCAACAGTGCCGCTGTTGGCGAAACTGCGAATGGCAATAAATACGCGGCGGCAAACGGCAAAACTTACAGCAATACCGGCAGCGGCTGGAGCCAGAAGAGCGGCAGTCCTTCAAGTTACAACAAATCCAGTTCCAGCGGCTGGGGCGGGCAGGAGAAAAGCGGCGGCTCATCTGCTATGAACAGTGGAGGTGGCGGCTGGAATTCCAGAGCTTCAAGTGCCCGCGGTTCGTCAAGTATGGGTCGGAGCGGTCGCAGGTGATTCCAGAGCCAGCCGAATCGCAATCGAGCTCAGCACTTGCATATTGGTGAAGCGTTTACAGTCAACGTTTTGGAGGATCGCTATGTCGCCAGCAACACGCACAATCGCCATTATCAGTCGTCTCATTCTTCTGGAGATACTCGTTCTGTTTGTCGGATGTAACAAGGCCGCCAAGCCTTCGTACCAAGTGTTTGCTTCACCCGACGATGCAGGAAATGGCCTGTTGAATGCGGCAAAGTCTGGCGACCCAAATACGATAATCGCAGTATTCGGTCCAAACTCGAAAGACATCATCCTTTCCGGCGATCCCGTGCAGGATAAGAATACCGACGATAAATTTGTGGCCGCCTATGGTGTGATGCATCGTTGGCGGAAGATGCCTGACGAATCGCAAGTCCTGCTGATCGGAGCCGACAATTTTCCCTTCCCGATCCCACTGAAGAAAAATGCCGGAGGGCAATGGTACTTCGACGTAGCGGCGGGGAGAGAGGAAATTCTGGCCCGTCGTATCGGGCGGAATGAACTCGCAATCATGGATGTTTGTATGGCGCTGGCTGACGCTCAGTCTGAATACTACTCACAGCGTCTCGGTGATGGAAGCACGCAACAATATGCTGTGAAGTTCATCAGTGACAGTGGCAAGCAGAACGGCTTGTACTGGGATTCGCCGGAAGGTCAGCCGAAAAGTCCGCTCGGGCCGCTGGCAGCTTTCGCCACCAACGAAGGTTATAGCTTGAAGCCGGATTCGCATGTGCCCTTTCACGGCTACTTCTTCCACATGCTGACTCGGCAAGGCAGTCACGCGCCGGGAGGCGCGAAGGACTACGTGGTAAATGGGAAAATGACCGGTGGATTCGCTTTCGTTGCCTATCCCGCTGAATACCGCAACTCCGGCGTGATGACGTTCATCATCAATCAAGATGGCGTCCTGCTTCAGAAGGATCTGGGCAGCGCCACAGCCCAGACAGCCGCCGCAATGACCGAGTTCGATCCCGATCCCAGTTGGACACCGGCGCAACAATAGCGGCTTGGCGGGACGGGTCACCGGCGACCCGAGACAGCACATCAAATGCGCTCGCTGTCGTTGCGCCACGAATGGGCCACGAGATTCCACTCGTCATTCTATCCGCGTGGAGCTCACCTGCATTGAAACTAATCGCGCGACGAGCACGGCCAAGTACAGTTGCCCGGTCACGGCTTCTGAGGAGCCAAGAGAACGCTCAAGCGGATGTACCGGCACAATTCCCGAGTAAACGAGTGTTGTCAGCATCCCAAAACTATAGTTGATCCAAGTGCTCGCGAGCGAAGCATCGCTACCTGTAACGTTGAAAGCGCCGCGATCTAATAAGGCCTCCAGGTGGTATGCGTGTGCCCAGGCACCCCAACGCACAAATACGCCGCGATCGCGCCTTCGACTCGCATCACGGTAACCGGCCCCGCGCGGAACACCCGCCAAAGCAATACGATTGTGATCATAAGGATCGCCGCCATCCCCATGCATACAGTCCAGAGCGCAAGCGATTCCGTCGGCTTCCACCAGGCTATCCACCGCATGGCAATTGCCACGATCGACACCGACGATGTCAGCACGAAAAGTCTCCGATCCTCCCAAGCGATCATCGAGCCAAAAATCAAGATGATGGAAAACGCGACGTCGGAATAGAGCGGAATATTATTCATTCCGAAACTAGTGAAGGAAGCACAAACACAACAGAGATCAGAAGGAGTAAGAACAAGGAGAGGCTGGCCCCGGAGTGCACGCGCCGGGCGAAGACGTCGCCAGTTTTGGCGAACATGAGCGACTCCTCCGAAAACACCTGGATTGAAAACTCAGTACGATTCGCTGAATCCGCAATCCTGCTTTTTCGTGCGTCGTCACATTTTCTGGTAATTGGAATTCTGCATTTGGACCGTGAGCTGTTTACTGACTCCGTCAACGACGGTGCTGGCAACATGGTTGGGGCCATTCGGCAATTGGGCGTACTGCTCGGAGATGGTCACTGCATCTTGCGGATCGTTCAAGTAGGTCGCAATGTGCAGGCTCTGGATGGTCTTCTGCGTTTTGTTGAAAACAATCGTGACTGAATCCCCCGGCTTTTGATACCCATTAATTACCAGCTTCACTTCGTTGGGCGCTCCGGCGGATCCAAGCAGGACGCCTCCCTGCTCAAAAAGCTGCTGCACCCTTCCCGGCTCGGGCTGTCCATAACTTTGCGCCAGTGCTGCGATCTCCTTCCCGTAGTTTTCGTAATCCTCCTTAATTCTGTGTTTGATGCCGTGCTTGCGGCCTCCGGAAGATTCGTCCGGACTCAGATTCGTCTTCTGCGGTTGGCCATCTGGGCCCATTCGTACCTGGAAGAGTTCTTCCTTCTTGACTTCTCCCTTTACGCTCACTGTCTGTGACTCCTGCCAGGTGTATTGGGCCAGAACCATTTTGTTCAGCGCCAGATATTCCTTAATCTCCGTCACGCGTTTCTGGAGTTCTGCGTCCTGCGGCTGGGCTTGAGGTACACACAACATCAATCCTAAAGTGAAAGCCGCCACCGAAATCATGCTCGCCGAAACGCGGTGCAGAGATGACAATTTCTCTTGGTTCGTGGGTGACTTCGAGCGGAAGCGGAGAATAAAACGAGTCAGTCTCATCAACGATCTCCTTTTATGAGAACCACACGCTACGTTAAGAAGGTAGGATCGCGGTATTGTCAGAAATGACAGGGAGTAGGGTCCTTGGGCTATTTGGGCTCCGTCCGTAACGCAAACCATATCTCAAACTCACCAGAACCGCTGGACCCGATTTGGTCCTCAATGATTGACCGACATCATTTCGAGTGGAGACCAATGACCTGTTATTTCTGCCAGTTGTATCTTGTCATCGCTAATGACATTATCGACGTCTCCGCCGATAACAAATGCGGAGACTATGACCACTACTACCGTTTTGCAGCTCAATAGTGTGCGGAACAATCAGTCCGGCAAGAATCGGTTGAACTGGGAAGTCACGCCTGTCCTGACGATGTTTCACGTTGGCGCGGTGGCTGCGCTCTTCTTCTTCTCTTGGACCGGCCTGTTCCTCGCGCTCTCTTTATTTTGGGTGACGGGGGGACTGGGACTCGGCATATGCTATCACCGCCTGCTCACCCACCGCTCGTTTAAGACACCGAAGTGGTTTGAATATTTTCTGACGATTTGCGGCGCGACGGCGTTGGAGGGGGGGCCTCTGCTGTGGGTGGCCATTCATCGTAAGCATCACCAATTCGCGGACAAGCAAGGCGATCCACACTCGCCCCGCGACGGCATGTGGTGGGCGCATGCTGGCTGGGTGCTGATGGGCAATGCATTGCGTCAGGACGTTACGACACTCAAACGTTATGTCCCCGATCTGGCCGAGGACAAGTTTCATGTATGGCTGACGAAATACCATCTGGTACCAACGGGTATCGTGGCTATCATTTTGTTCGCGATCGGCGGATTCCGCTTGGTACTCTGGGGCACTTTCTTTCGCACCGTTCTGGGCCTTCATGCGACATGGATCGTCAACTCGGCTGCCCATATTTGGGGATCACGACGCTTCGAAACTCGCGATACGTCAACCAACAATTGGTTGATCGCACTGATCAGTTTCGGAGATGGGTGGCATAACAACCACCACGCCTACCCAGTTTCGGCCCGGCATGGGCTGAAGTGGTATGAAATTGACTTAAACTTTTACACGATTTGGATTTTCAAGCAGCTCGGACTTGTTACCCACATTTACAACGCCCGGCTTCCCGCTCGCGCCTACGCCAACCATGATTAGCTCCGATTTGCCGGGTCGCGCGACAGCTATGGCAAATGCAAGTTCACCTGTCACGGATCCGGCGATGGAACAACCGGTTATCACGAATATAGGTTTCCTGTCACATATCCAACAAAACGATGATTTGCGGTAGATTTCCTTTCCGTTTTGCGCGCCGAAAATGGGAATGGCGGAGAGGGTGGGATTCGAACCCACGGTTGAGTTTCCCCAACACACGCTTTCCAAGCGTGCTCCTTAAACCGCTCGGACACCTCTCCGTTATTATTGCAATCAGGTTAGCATACTCAGAAACGCGCCAAGCTGCTTTTGTGAAGCCTTCGCAGAAAATCCTGAAGGAGTTTTCTACTGCTGCTGCAACAATCCGAAAACCATGACACCGGTTGGAGTGCCGATGAAAACTTTTCCATTTGCGATCATGGGCGTGATGTATTTGTTGTCGGAAAAGTTGTCGCGCTCACCGGCTTGATTGCTGTTGTATAACTCAATAGCAAGATCGCTCGCATCGTAAGCGTGAAGAATGCCTGCATCGCTTCCTCGAGACTCTACGGCCCAGACAATCCCTTCAGAATCGCCATTCGCCGAAATACTCGGCGTGGTCCCAGGGTAAGCAAATTTCGCCGCTGTTTGCGACACTGGTTGCGCCACAAGTTTTGCATTCATAATGAGAAATGCCTTTAAGGAATCGCCCACTGCGCCGAAATAAACAGTGTTGTTAAAATAGGCCGGCATAGACCACACTCCTCCAGCCAAAGCTTCGTTCAGCTCCTGATATACGCCATTGTCGTTTCTTGTGTTGAATTTACCCATCTGGTGACGATTCACCAAATAAATGTGCCCGTCTTTGCCCGCGCCGACGGCAAGCTGCCAGGTGTTGCCTGCCGTGTCCTTTACATCGGGCAGCACAAGCGCGCCGCCGGAACCCAGATCTTCGTCAGCGTTAGATTCGGCTCCGGTGTTATGCATGTTGAAATAGTCGGCCACCGCCAATTTGTTGCCGCTTGACGACAGTTTCAGAAATCCGTTGCCAAAATCTCCGTTGACAGGAAAGCCGTCAGAGCTCAACGTGCTGTCAAATGTTCCATTCCCATCTAACAAATAGATGTTTCCCTGAGGATCGGCGGCCGGCCCTGCGCCCGACATCCAAATTGCTCCATCACTGCCATTGGGCGTGAGGTTCAGCACTTCCTCCTGTTTCAGCGTCGAAGCGCTATAAGCAATTACCCAACCGGTGTATTCGCCGTTATCACAGTGCGAAGCCCAGCTTGTGACGATCCTGTTATTCAGAAATAGTAACGAAGCGCGCTCTTTGTACATTTTCGGATCGAACGTTGTCTCGCCCGAGAGATTCGGAAATGTGGCTGTAATCGTCGTCGGGCTACTGGAAATTTCCGCGCCTGTCGAAATATCCAGAGCGTGCAAACGCTGAAAGTACTTCCCCTCGTTATCCTTCGACATGGCTACCAAATACATCAAGCCATGCCCTCTGTTGTTGAACGCGATCACTGGAGTTGAAGTGATTCCAATCTCGGGACTTACTTGGCCGCACCCGCGATCGTCGCTGGGAACTTCGTTTGCGCCCAACACGGTCACGTGCCAAAGTTGCGCCAGTGTATCGGCATCGAAGGCGTATGCGGAATCGTGTTCCGTCACGACGAAGATGACGTTGTGAGGATTGCCCCCCACGATCAAGTTGGAAACGTACAAAGGCTCTGCATCCACCAATCCATCCACGGAAAGAAAGCCAAGCTTGCCGAAACTTTTGTAATTTACGTCATCCGGCGTAAGAATTTTTTCAGCCAGGTTTCGCCCCGTGCGCGCCTGATCGTTGTGGTAAGTAAGGACTCTTACGTTGCTCGCCGTAATCTGACTATCAGCCGATGCTTGATCGGGCCAAGGCCAGCTGAGAACTGAAGCATCGTTGGCTTTTGGATCATGCGCAGAACCGCGGATATTGGTGCGAACTCGAACTCCCAAGTAGATGATGAGAAGGGCGGCGATACTAGAGATAAGGATGACGGTGGATCGTCGTTTCAACACTCTTCTCCATATGGAAGGTCCGCTTTATAGACGCACCGTGGACGGTTGAGGTTACCGAGGAGGATGTCCGGGAAAACGACGCCAAGTCTCAATGCCCTTAATCGACCCGCAAATGCGCAAGCTTCAGGTATGAATAATGGCGTTCCTCTCCCGGTAACTAAGCGAGACAAATTTCTCACGCCTGTAGAATCCCTGCGGAAGCAGCCGGAAGCGAGGCGCGAACTAGCGAGCACAAAAACTTGCGGCACGGTCGGATTAAAAACCACCGTGCCGCAAACTATGCGTTTGACGTTACTGTTTCCGGGCGTTTGGCCGTGGTTTAGCCGGCTTTGCGCCACCGGCGTCTAGTGCGCCCCCCTGGATCGACCCATTAAAGAAGCTAGTGTCATCTGTTTCAATCCAGAACAATTGACTCGGATCAGCCTCATAAGCTGTGACGGTCAACGGAACTGCGGTGAAGTCAGTGCCGTTCGTGGCGGACACCGTAAGAGTGGATGTGGAGCGTCCCACACCCATGCCGTCATCTGTGAACGTTCCATTAAAGGTCGCGTTGAATTCGCCAGCGGTGCCGGTGAGTGCGCCCAGCGGATCGCTGAGAGCACCCGTTGCATTGTTTAGGCCCCCACTGAACGGTCCCCCTCCGACAAAATCGAACTCGTCGTTGCCGACACCATCGGTGTTGGTGCGGCCCTGTGCGCCGAAAGTAACTGGCGACAGAACGTCACCCAACGCCGTGTCGGTTTGCGGAATCAGAGCCCCGATGCCGACAAGGCTGTCCATTTCGGCAATGAGAGCTCCTCCCACCCCCGCACCGGGGTTGTTGGGATCGAGTATGTTGAGCGCCGGATCGACGGCGTACACGCCAAGAACGGAGACGGAGTTAAGGTTCCCCGACGTGAAGGTAATTGATCCGTACCCGTTAGCAGCAAGAGCGTAGGTACCGGCGAGCGGAGTGGCCCCGATTGCAGGGGCTGTCCCGTTCAAGACCGATTCGTTCTCATCTCCGGTCCCACCAGTAATATTAGCGGAGCCGTCGGTGGTGAATTGACCCGCTGCCGCGTATAACCCGAGACTGCTGCCAACATTGAACACGGAAGTCCCTATCGACCCAGCTGAAAAGACCAGAGCGGCCCCTTGACCGTATGCCGAGCCGACCGTCGTATCGGTTGTATCCACGTCGATAGTCCGAAGCACTTCCGGACCAACCACGTAGTAGTTGATTGAAAGTGCGCTGGCGAGTCCGCCGATTACATTTCCGCGGCCCAGAGAGTCTGTAGGCCCTGCCGACACTCCGCCCGGAATGGGAGTATCAAGTACCGGCGCCCCGGCATCGTTCGTGTCAAAGAAGCCGGTGATATTGCTGGAACCGTCCAATGAAAGCACACCTCCGTCTGCGACTGGCGCACCACTACTATCAGCGCCCGTGTCGGTAAAAGAAAACGACGCACTGACAGGCGTGGCAGCCGAAGTCTGAAGGTCCAAGCTTCCGAACGATGTTGCGCTTCCATCGAACTGGACAATCAGCGCGTGGTTTGCGTTGACATAGGACAGCGCGAATGTCTCTGTCCCGGAAACACCGACGTTCGGGTTGTCCGTGACCAGAGTCAGGGTTGCATTCCCGCTGCCGTCATCTGCGAACGCCAGCGTGCCGCTGGTGATGAAATCACCCGAGGGCTGTGGAGAGGTGGTTACCATGCCATCGTTGTAGTCTTGTTCCCCCCCAATAATCGTGTTATTGCCATCGGTAGAAATCGCCACTACTCCCGCGACCGAATATGTGTTTCCGGTTGCTTCCTCACCCGATGCGTAAAACACAAAATTGTTAGTGGCCGTTGATGACGCTGTGATCATTATAGTGGCGCTGGCGCTGCGCGCTGTGTTTGTAATGGAAGTGGCGGTGATCGTCACTTGGCCTCCCACGGGGATCGCAGGGGGCGCCGTAAATACAGCAGTACCTCCGCTCGACGTCGATGCGGGTGCGAACGAGAACAGTCCGCAAGCGACCGCCGGCGTGCAAGACCAAGTCACTCCAGCAGCGTTGGGATCATGGACCACGGTGGCAGCCACATTCCCACCTGTGTTAACCGCCAAAGTCGTCGGCGCTGTCGTCAAGGTGACGGCAAGATGCCCACTGCTTCCGCAACCCGCGACTCCCAAAGCACACACTGAAAGTAGAACGATCCAGAGGGTTCCGCGGTTCATAGCTGCCCTCCTTCCGCTCCGGACTTCGCGGCGCCGCTATGCGCAGCGTGAGCGACAACAAAACCATGCTCGTTGCGAATTACGTATTGGTGACCATTCGCTTGCACCAGGCGAGTGAGAAGCACTTCTTTGCCCTTCACAGTTTTCACCACGCCAGTCACCTGAACTCGCTCTCCTTCGTCAATTGAGAGAGCGCCTTTGCCCCTCATGGCGAACCCGCCCAGGCTCGCATCAACCGTACCTGATTTTGTTTGCACGATCAGGTGGGAGCCACCCAACATTTTCATTTCAGACGTGGTGGTCTTCACGACGCTCGTAACCGTGCCGGTCAGTGTTACTTCTCGGCTGACGTCGTACCACGGATGTGCGACAATTTCGGTCTTTGCTGCAGAGGTTTGCGCGTGAAGCGGCACTACGGACATACCAAGCGCCAAAACCAATGGCCCTAAAAACCTAAACAGCCCTTTCATGGATTCCTCCCCTCGGATTTGCCTGAGACCGAAGAACGATCGCGGACTTCTCACCGGGCGAGCGATGAGAAGCTGATGCGCGACTTCGCCTTCGATTGCCAAGCTAAAGACTCGTGTCTAGAACTACGACCCCGCCGCAATATAACACGAATCGCGCACTCGGACTTTGCGGACCACCAACTAAGACAAGAAATCGCGATTTATGAGCATCAGCTGTAGAAGTAATTGCTTCCGCATGAGAGTTAGGAATGAAAAAGAACTCGTCAAGTATTGTCATAACGCAACTTCGCAGCTCGTCGGAAATCGATTCGCTAACGAAAAAAAAGTGGCACGGCTGGATTAAATCCGGCCGTGCCACAAAACCACTCGGTTAGAGGTTAGCGTTTCTGACTGTTGGGCCTCGGTTTTGCCGGCTTGGCGTCGTCGTCGGTCGCCAAGTTAGCTTGCACCGACCCGACGAAGAACGAGCCGTCGTCCGTTTCAAGCCAGAACAATAGTGCACCGTTTGACTCATAGGCAGTAACACCCAACGGAGCAGCCACGGTGAAGTCGGGGGGAACAGCGCTACTGGCTACCGTAATACTGGTAGTCGAACGTCCGATGTTTCCACCGTCAGGAGTGAATGTTCCGGTGAACGTTGCGTTGGGAGATTCTATATCGGTAGTGGTAAGAGCCCCTTGCGGATCGCTAAGAGCTCCCGTCCCAGAGAAAGCCCCGGCGTCTATAGTTCCTTCGCCGAGGAAATCAAATTCAGGGGCGCCGGTTGCGCTGTTACCAGTGTCACCATTTCCAATGAAGGCGTAGGCGTCAGCTACGTCTCCAAAGTCTGGAGTGGCTTCCTGCGGAACCAGGACTCCCGTGCCGACAAGATTCGTATCTAGTTCAGCAATGAGAGCTCCTCCTTCCGAGGCTGTGGTGGTTGTATTGTTGGGGTCTAGTATATTCAGACCTGGGTCGACCGCATATATTCCGAAAGCGGTGACGTCTGTTGTCGGACCGGTAGTGAAAGTCATGCTCCCGTATCCGTTCCCAGCCATCGTGTAACTGCCGTTAAATGCGGCGGCCGTTGCGATAGGACCTCCGTCCAACACAGATTCGTTCACATCGGCGATGCCGCTGAACGCTGAGGTCCCGCCGGTTGTAAACTGGCCATCTGCGCCGTAGAAACTTACGCCGCTTCCGAGTTCGAATGCAGAGGGGCCAATCGAAGCTGCACTGAAGCTCCCTGCATTGTCACCTTGACCGTACGCCGAGCCGACCGTCGTATCGGTGGTGTCCACATTGATGCTCCGAAGTACTTCCGGACCGACCACGTAGTAGTTAATTGTCGCAGCGCCAGCAAGGCCACCGATAAGATTTCCGCGACCCAAAGAGTCGATCGGACCTGCTGACACTCCCGCTGGAATGGCATTGTCGAGCGTGACTGTTCCGGCATCGTTCGTGTCATAAAAGCCGGTGGCATTGCTTGAGCCGTCCAACGTAAACACGCCGCCGTCCACAACCGGCGCACCATTGTTATCCGCACCGGAATCTGTGAACGAGAATGAAGCGCTGACCGGCGTGGCAATTGTCGCACTCTGCTGATCGAAGCTTCCACTCGATGTAGCGCTTCCATCGAATTGAATAATAAGCGCGTGACTAGAGCTCGTGTAGGCAAGAGCAAAAGTCTCAGTCCCCGGTGTCCCTGAAGGACCTAGCGCCGCATTGTTCGTGATCAGCGTTAACGTTGCCTGTCCGTTTGCATTTATGGTCAACGTGCCACCGGAGATAAAGTCACCCGATGGTTGCGGAGAGGTGATACCTCCTGCGCCATCGTTGTAGTCCTGCTCCCCTCCAATGACCGTGTTATTGCCATCGCTGGAAATTGCGACAACTCCCGCGATTGAATAGACGTTGCCCGTAGCGGATTCCACGCCCGAAGCATAGAACACGAAATTGTTCGTAGCCGTGCTCGACGCTGTAATGGTTATCGTCACGCTTGCGCTTCGAGCCGTATTCGCCACGGACGTAGCCGTAATCGTCACGCTGGTGCCGTTCGGGATCGCAGGTGGCGCTGTGAACACAGTGGCGGTTCCGCTGGTTGTTGCGTCGGGGTTGAACGAGAACGCTCCGCATGCAACGGACGGCTGGCAAGCCCAAGTTACTCCAGCGTTATTGTGGTCATTCGTCACAGTGGCGATCAGATTGGCGGTGGCGCCCACTGCCAGAGTCGTCGGCGCGGTTGTAATAGTGACCGCCAGGTGTCCGCTGCTTCCGCAGCCGGCAACTCCCAAAGCACATACCGAAAGTAGAACGATCCAGAGAGTGGCGCGGCTCATAGCTGCCCTCCCTTCGATTCAGACTTCGCGTTGCGCGCAGCCGGGCGATAGGCGAAACCATGCTCGTTGCGGATCGCGTATTCGTGGCCATTTGCCTTAACCAGTCGTGCAATAAAAACTTCTTTGTCCTTTACCGTCTTCATGACGCCGGTGATCTGCACATGCTCCCCCGGTTGAACGGACAAAGCACCCTTGCCCTGCATCGCGAAGAATCCCAAACTTGCATCAACGGTCCCCGCCTTTGTTCCAACGAATACATGTGAGCCGGGCACCAAATTCATTTCGCGAGCTGGGGATTTCACCACATTGCTCACCGTTCCGCTTAGGGTTACTTCCTTCGTCATGTCGTACCTTGGATGTGTGATCGGTTTCGTTTTTACATCAGAGGTTTGCGCGTGAAGCGGCAATGCAAACACACAAAGCGCCAAAGCCAATGGCCCTAAAATTCTAAACCGCCATTTCATAGATTCCTCCTCGCGGATTTTCTTGAGAACGAAGAAACAGTCGCGGACTTCTCACAGGCGAGCGAACACGAACGAATCCACGACTTCGCCTTCGATTGCCAAGTTGGAACTTTGTCCAGAACAACGACCCCGCGGCAATATAACACGAACCGGGTGAAAAGTTGTTAACAGAGGTAACCTTTTGGGATTGTCTGACTGGTGAACTACCGTTGGTATTACCTGGCGTCGAATCCCGCGGCAGCTTCCTCGGCGGTCGGAAACATTTCGATTAGCGTGTCCAGCTTCGTCATCTTCAGGCTGTAGATAATCATGGGCTGTGCCGCAGCGATCCGCAAAGATCCGCCCGCCCTCTTCAGCTTCGTAAAGCACTTTACAATGGCGCCGATGGCGGCGCTGTCGATGTGCGTCACGCCCGCCATGTCAAAAATCACGCGCGTCTCTTGCGCCGCAATCATCTCGTCCACTTCCTGCTCCAGACGCCCGCATTCCGCCCCTGCGTGTATGCTGCCTTTCATGTCGAGCGCGCCGATGCCCGGCCGCACCGTCCGTTTTGTGAAGCGAACGATCATGACGCTGCTCGCTCTTCGCCTTCGTACGGAAAATTTTGAATCAGCTTCACGCAGCCGGCCAGCGCCGAAAATAACGAATCGCCCCAGCCGCACGGCATAAACGGCGCCGTATTTTGATTCACCGATTTGTCCGCTTCGGCGTAAAACCTCATTCGCTGCCCCGGGGGCGGCACGGCAAACTCTTTCACCGTAATCGCGAAAGTTACGTCGCCGCCCGCTTGCTGCTTCAGGATCGTAAACTGATGCAATCGTGTTAAAAGCTCAGCCGGCTGCGCGTGGATATATTCCCAGTCGCTCATAGGTTCTCAATTTTTCGCATAAATCTCGCAGCGAACCTCACGCCGGCGAGCTGAGGCATTCGTTCCTGTTTCTGAAATCGCTACGAGTCGGCGCGAGTCTACATCTCGACTCTCTTTCCGTCAACGTGCCTGCGCTTCTTTCGCCAATCCAAGTTGACACTCCATCACTTGCGCGCTACTCTTTTGCGGCATTCGGCCCGCACGTTTTACCAAGAAATTTCAGGAGGAAATTGTGAAATTACTCAAACTGAGTACAGCCCTCAGTGTGTTACTTCTCGCAGCTTTTTCGGTTTCAGCGCAAAGTCAGCAAGGCAACATCGCCGCTTTGGAATTTCAGACGCCCAAAAACGGCATGGTGAAGCAGTACGAAGACGGTCGCAAACAAAAGGTGGCCTGGCACAAGCAGCAGAATGACGATCAAGGCCTTTACGTCTTCGAAACTCTCACCGGCGAACGCACCGGGACCTACATCGTAGGTCGCCTGGGCCTGCATTGGGCCGATATGGACAAGCCCAAGGTTACCGATGCCGCCGACCTCGCACAATATCAAGCCTTGGTAGGCGCCAATGTTGAAAAACTCACCACCTCCTACTACGAGTTCCTGCCCAAGTGGAGCAATCCGCCCACGGACATGAACGGCAAGTACACCGAAGTCATCACCTTTTACATCCGCTACGGACATGGCGACGATTTCCGTAGCGCCGTCGCGCGCGCCGAGGAAGCACGCCAGAAGATGAACTCAACCGCGCACTATTCCTGGTACCGCTTGGTGAATGGTGGTCACGGCGGCACCTACGTCTTGACCATCGAACATGCCAACTGGGCTTCGATGGAAGATGATCCCGCGGTCAAGCCCTTGCGCGACGATCTCCGCGCGGCTTTCGGCGAAAATGAAGCCACGTCCGTGATCGAGCGACTCAACAGTGCGATCGAGGGTACGTACAGCGAACTGATCCAGTTCCGCCCGGACCTAAGCTACATCCCGGCAAAATAGCACCGCGTCAAAACGTATAGGGAGAGGGCTGCTTCTCATTCCAAGTAGCTCTCTCCATTTTTTTTTGCTTTTCCAGCACTGCTTGCATCAGCCCTGTGGAAAATGGTACTCTCCCCGTCCTTAGCGGGATTTTTGCGCTGCGGCCAACGGGATGGATTTCACATCGAGGAATTTCCAACAATGAAGAAGCAGCTCTCACTCTCTGTTCGTTCCATACTAATCGCTGTAACAACCGTTTTAGTTTTCTCGCTCGCGGGATGTTTCAGGCACGAAGAATCCGTGACGTTCGATACGCCTTATCAAGCAGTGCTGTTGGCAAACGGTTCCGTATATTTCGGCAAATTGAGCGACTACGGCAGCCATCATCCGGTGTTGACCGACGTTTTCTACATCGTCAGCCAGACGGATCCCACCACCAAAGAAACGAAAAACGTACTGGTGAAGCGCGGCAAGGAACTGCATGCGCCTGATCGGATGTACCTGACTCCGACCGCGATTATTTTCGTTGAGCCGGTGGGCAAAGATTCCAAAGTGGCTCAATTGATCGCGCAAGCTGAGCACTAGGATTTTTACAAAATTGTAATCACAAGTCGCGAGACTTGTGGTTAAATTTGAAATGTAGTGGCCGGTCCTTCCTGGGCGAACCCGCCAATCACTCGCGAAGTTCTTTGCGCGGGTGAAATCAATAATTAACGGCGGGTATGGGTGTGTTTAGAGCTGCTCGACGAGTTCTCGCACGATGGGCTGCAACTGATCCAGCAAAATCCAGACATTCGTTTCCCGTGAGTGTGCAAAGAATTGCATGTTTGCGCGTGGCCGACACAGGGGCGGATTAGGCAACAGCGCAAGGGCTCAATGAGTTAGCATCTTGGCGAATAAATTGAGAACTGGTGGTAAAAGTGCCTGGGCCGTGCAATCGAGGTGTGTAAACAGGGGGAGAAAATGACTAAGCACGTAATCTTCCGGGTACTATTCCTGTCACTAGGTATCCTTCTAATCGCGGGCGCTTCGTACGGCCAGACGCAGATCAACGGCGCGGCCAGCGGTAACTGGAGCAACACCGCTAGTTGGAGCCCTGCCACGGTGCCCAACAACGGCGGCGGCAACACCTACGATGTCACTCTGCTCAGCTCCCCCGCGGTGGACATCACCCTCGATATAAGCCCCACAATCGACACTCTCACGCTTGATTCAGGGTCCGAGCTTACAGCAAACGCGAGTATGACACTGACGACAACCGGGCTAACCAACGCCGGGTATATCAGCTTTGGGAATGGCAATACTCTCACTGTGAACGGAACAACAACCACTTCCGGCTCGCTCATACTAGGCGATGCGAGCACGGGAAAGTTCAACGGCAGCCTCACCAATTCCAGCACTTTCGAGACCTACGGCGGGAGCACAGCAACGGTGAGCGGAGCATTCACCAACAGTTCGGGTGGTTTCGTCGATCTGGAGAGTACCGGAGACGTGCTCAATGTCGGCTCCCTCAGCAACAACTCAGAAATGATCATTAGTACGGGGGCCGCACTCAATATCACCGGAGGCGGATCAGGGATTACGGATGTGGTAGCTGGTTCTTCGTTGTACGTAGAGGGATCCCTGAACGTAATTAACGGTGGTACGCCTTCCAACGGGCTGGCGAGCCTGACGACCGTGGCCGGGCTTCTCTCCTGGCAGAACGGGCAGACACTCACGGATACGCCCACCGGCGGAACACTGACCATAATCTCAGGAGGCACACTCCAAACTGAGAGCGCCTCGAAATTGTCTATAACCGGCAACGTGAGCAATTCCGGCGGTTTCTACACCACCGGTGGGAGCACGGTGACCGTCAGCGGAACGCTCACCAACAGCAATTTCGTCGATCTGGAGAGTTCGGGAGACGTGCTCAACGTCGGCTCGCTGACCAACACCGATGAAATAAACATCGCTTCCGGGGCCACGCTGAACATTACTGGTGGAGGGTCAGGCATTACGGATGTGGTAGCTGGTTCTTCGTTGTACGTAGTTGGAACTCTGAACGTAATTAACGGTGGTACGCCTTCCAACGCGCTGGCGAACCTGACGACCGTTGCAGGGATTCTGGATTGGGAGAACGGGCAGACACTCACGGATACGCCGTCAGGCGGAACCCTGGCCATAAGTTCAGGAGGTGCATTGGAGACATACAGCGCCTCGAAGTTGTCGGTAAATGGCAACGTGAGCAATACCGGCGGTTTCTATACCGACGGCGGGAGCACAGTGACCGTAAGCGGAGCATTCACCAACAATCCGGGCGGTTTCGTCTATCTGCAGAATTCGGGGGACGTGCTCAACGTCGGCTCGCTAAGCAACAGCGGAGAAGTCTATATCACTACCGGCGCCACTCTGAACCTCACCGGTGGAGGATCAGGGATCACGGATGTGCTAGCAGGCTCTTCATTGTACGTGGCTGGGACGCTGAACGTAGTCAACGGTGGTACGCCTTCCAACGGGCTGGCGAGCCTGACGACCGTGGCGGGGACTCTGGCCTGGGAGAACGGGCAGACACTCACGGATACGCCCATGGGGGGAACACTGACCATAAACTCAGGCGGTGCACTGGAGACGTACGGTGCGTCGACCTTGTCGGTAGTCGGCAGTGTGAGCAATGCCGGCGATCTATATACCGACGGCGGGAGCACGGTGACGGTAAGCGGAACGCTTACCAACAGCAATTTTGTCTATCTGGAAAGTTCAGGGGACGTGCTCAACGTCAACGCGCTAACCAACACCGGAGAAATCTATATCGCTGCCGGAGCCGCGCTGAACCTTACTGGTGGAGGATCAGGCATTACGGATGTGGCAGCGGGCTCTTCGTTGTACGTGAACGGGACGCTAAACGTGATCAACGGCGGTACGCCATCCAATGGGCTAGCGAACCTGACGACGGTAGCGGGGACACTATCCTGGGCGAACGGGCAGACACTCACAGACACTCCGACAGGGGGAACGCTGACCGTAAATTCAGGTGGTTCACTGGAGGTTTACAGCGACTCGACGTTGTTGGTAAGCAACCTCAGCAATTCCGGTAACCTATACACCGATGCGAAGGGCACGGTGACCGTCAGCGGAACGCTCACTAACAGCGGTAGTGTCTATCTGGAAAGTTCGGGGGACGTGCTGAACGTCGCCACGCTAACCAACACTAGCGCCGGTACAGTGTTCCTTGATCCGGGGGCCACGCTGAATCTCACCGGCGCGGCTTCGACAAACTCCAAGACGATTACCCTTGATGGTGGTGGAATCCTGGAAATAAGCGCATCCAAGGTGACAATAAGCGGCGACGGCATAATCGACCTCATCGGCTCAGGCAGTGTGATTGAAGGCGCAGCGAGTACGGACGTGTTGACGCTGGCCAAGGGAGGGACGATCGAAGGGTCGGGCAACATCGGTAACAACATGATGGGGCTCAATAATCAAGGAATCATCGACGCTCAAGAGCCTGGCAATCCATTGATCATTCAAGCCGTGGGGACTACCTCCAACGGCGGCACGATGGAAGCTACAGTCGGCGCGACACTACAACTCGATGCCGGCACCTATACGCAAACGACCGCCGGCAACATCCTCGCTTCGGAAACTGGAAACCTACTGTCGGCGGTGAACCTGGAAAGCGGAGTCGTTATCAACGGTGGGAAACTCACCACCACCGGAACCACCGCAACGATCAACTTGGTCGGCACCAGCGCTGCCTTGACCTTGAACGGAGTGTCCATCTCCGGCAATGGCTCGGTTCAGTTGGCCGATGGCAGCACTACCACGCTCATGGGAAGCAACACCAACACCGGCACGATCGATCTCAATTCAACGGGAGATCAAACGAAGCTGGTCGTCGGTGCGGCAAGCGTGACCTTGAGTGGCACCGGCAAAGTTATTTTGGCCAGTAACGGCGACGACGTGATTACCGGTGCATCTTCCGGCTACATCTTGACCAGCGCGAATACCATCGAAGGCCCCGGAAACATTGGCAACGGCATGATTGGTGTCGTCAACACCGGCACCATCGAAAGCGTTTTGCACCAAACCGCCGAGACGATAATCGATGCGGACAACGCCAGCGCGGGGTTTAATAACGAAGGCACAGTCGAAGCCGTCGCCGGTACTACGGTTTACATCGACAACCTTTCTAACCAGTTCCTGAATTTCAATAGCAGCACCGACACGTTGGCAGGCGGCACCTACATCGTGGACGGTACGCTGGACTTTGACGGCGCGAACATCGTCACCAACAATGCCAGCATCACGCTAAGCGGAGCGGCATCGAAGATCATCAGTCCGACAAACACCAATGCCCTGTCGGG
>JBEKHG010000007.1:0-128775 GCA_050012395.1 Candidatus Acidiferrales bacterium | reverse complement strand
GGATAGTTGGTGACGGTGGCGGAGCCGGTGTTAAGAGTCAAAGGCAGACCGGTCGCGTTATCGGTTAGGGTGATGAGTCCGCCGCCGATGCTGCTCACGGTTCCACTCACGTTATTGACGTCAATTAAGTTGCCATCCGCACCGGGGGCACCTTGGGTAACCGTAACAACGGGGTTAAATGACAAAGTTGCTGGAGCAGGCCCGGTGGCCACTGTCGAACCGGTTACGTCCAATCCAACGATAAACGATGCCGGAGTTCCGGCGGTGAGAGTGATTGGGCTCGCGAATGTAACTGTTGCCGTCGTGGTACTCACCACCGGCGAAATCTGACAGAACAAAGGTGTGGTACCCACGGTGTTGTCGCAAGAATTCGTGCCGTCTGTAAAGTTGGCACCGGGATCAACACTGATGGTCTCTGATATCGGCGATCCGAACATGAGCGCGAGACTAACGTAGGTATTTGCGGTCACGGCCGTGTTCGATAACGTGTCAAGCTGACTTGGGTTGGTCAGGGCCGAAAACTGGACGGAGGCCCCTGATGGAAGAAGTGACTGACCTACCGGGCACGCAGCGGTACTGGAATCGGACGAAGTCAAAAGACAAGCTCCAGTGACCGAGGCCTGCACAGAAATCAAATTGACACCCGCGGGCAACGATTCGCCTGCTGCGGCCGCTGTGTCCGATATTGACAACACCACAGGAACATTGTTCGAAGGCGGAGGGGTAGAGTGACCGCTGCTACCGCAACCTCCGAGAAAAGCTAATACCAACGGCAGAGCCGCCAAAGCTAGAATCTTCTTGCGCACGTAAAAATCCTCCTCAGGAAATTTTAACCTACGCCACTATGATGCAATTTCCAGCAAATCCCCGCATCGGGTAAATCGTGTATTTCGACGCCGGAATTAACTGTCATCTGCACTTCAACAAAGAGAATCTCTTGGCCCTGGGTATTATCGCGATTCTCTCGACTGGTAGCTAGGCTTTAATAGTATTTTAATAGATTTTGCCGCGCGCGATTGAGCGCAGCAATAACCCCGCGGAGAAGCGTACATGTTTAGGATTCCTTTCGCAAGCTAAACAAATTAATGTGCTAAATGGTAACGCTTCAGTTGAGGCGGATACGAGGGCGGATGAAAATCCTGGATCTATTATTCGGAAAACCGCTGGCGGCGTCGGACGAAAGAGCGGAGCAACTGGGAATTGCAGCGGGAATTCCAATTTTCGGACTGGACGCGCTCAGTTCCGCGGCGTACGGGCCGGAAGCGGCGCTCACGCTTCTGATTCCTTTGGGGGCTGCGAGCGTTGCTTACATTATTCCGATCAGTTCCAGCATCATTGTGCTGCTGGCTATCGTTTACTTCTCGTACCGGCAGACGATTGCAGCGTATCCGGGAGGCGGCGGCTCGTACACAGTCGCTTCGGAAAATCTTGGGACGTTCGCTGGCTTGCTGGCGGCTGCGGCCTTAATGATTGATTACATTCTCACGGTTGCGGTGGGGATTTCGGCGGGAGTTGGCGCGCTGGTTTCCGCAGTGCCAAAACTTCTGCCGCACACACTGTTGTTCTGTTTGATCATTTTATTTCTGATCACCTTTATTAATCTTCGAGGGACGAGACAGGCTGGAATCATTTTCATGTTTCCGACTTACATATTTATCGGGAGCCTGCTGGTTGCGCTTGGCTGGGGAGTATTTAAGTCAGTTATGGCAGGCGGACATCCAGTCCCAATCGTTGCACCGCCAGCGCCTGGATCGGCGATCGCGGCGATTAGTGTGTGGCTGGTAATGAAATCCTTCTCGAGCGGTTGCACGGCGATGACGGGTGTGGAGGCAGTGAGCAATGGAGTGCGCGCGTTTCGCGAGCCGGTGGTGGACACGGCGCGGCGCGTGCTGACGATCATCATCGGACTTTTGATGGTGATGCTCGCGGGGATCGCGTACCTGGTGCGCGCTTACCATATCGTTGCGACCGATCCGGGAAAAGCTGGATATCAGAGCGTGCTGTCCATGATAGTTGCGGCAGTGGCGGGGCGCGGCGTTTTTTACTACGTTACGATCGGATCAGTACTTCTGGTTTTGGCGTTGTCCGCCAATACGGCATTCGCCGATTTTCCGCGATTGTGCCGCGCTATCGCGTTGAACGGCTATCTTCCGGATTCCTTCAGCCTTCGTGGACGCCGGCTCGTTTATTCACAGGGAATTTACGTGCTGGCAATTCTGGCCGGCTCGCTTTTGATTTTTTTCCGCGGCGTCACAGATCGATTGATACCTCTGTATGCGGTCGGAGCGTTTTTAGCGTTCACCCTTTCGCAGGCGGGGATGGTGGCGCATTGGAGGAAAAATAAAGGACCAGGATCGGGGCGGAGTATGTTCATCAATGGCTTGGGCGCTTTTGCAACGGGCGTGACGGTGATCGTCGTGCTGGTGGCGAAATTTGTGGAGGGAGCGTGGGTCACGGCGCTGCTCATCCCGGCTTTACTTTTTCTGATGTTCCGGGTGAGACGATATTTTGTGCGTGTCGAAGTGGAGCTGTTCAGCAAGGAGCCGCTGGACGTTTCGAAGTGCAAACCGCCGGTCGTGGTTTTACCTGTTCAGACGTGGGGCAAACTGACTCAGCGAGCTCTGCAATTTGCTTTGACGATCACCAGGGATATCCACGCCGTACACGTGTGCCGGGAAGAGCATAAGGAACAGCTAAAGCAGGAATGGAAGAGGCTGGTGGAAGAGCCGGCTCAGCGAGCGGGGTTGCCCGTGCCGAAATATGTAGAAGTGGAATCGCCCTATCGGTTCGTCATTACGCCCATCGTGGATTACGTGCTGAAAATTGAGGCGGAGCACCCATCATGCCAGATTGTGTTAGTAGTTCCGGAGTTAATCGAGCTGCATTGGTATCATTACTTTCTGCAAAGCAATCGCGCGGAGTTATTGAAGGGATTGATGCTGTTGCGAGGGAATGACAATATTGTGATCGCGAATTTGCCTTGGTATCTGAAGGGAAACTGATTTTAGCGGGACGATCACCTGCGACGGGCGATGATTCATGCGCGTTTTTTCCGAGCGCGCTGGCGTTTTGTTGGCTTTCGGGTAAGCGGGACGGGCGTGGCGGCAGCGTTTTGCAATAGCCGAAGGAAAGCTTGAGCGTCGGCCGGAAGGGCGCGATGGCGGGGATGGATTACGTCGAGGTTTCGCCGCAACGGTTCTGCGTTGATGATCTCGATGGCGACAAGCTTGCCGTGTCGCAATTCGGTGGTGACCGCGATTTGCGGAAGGAAGCTGAGGCCGAGCTTCCGTTCCACCATTTTTTTGGCCGCTTCAATCGTCTCCACTTCCAAGACAACGTTTGGCAGTAAACCCGCACGGCGGAACAGGCCCTGGCTTAGAGTCCAATCGCTGGAGCCGCGGTCGAAGAATATAAGGGGCCAGGATTCGGTCTCTTCGAGACGAACTTGCCTCTGTTGTGCGGCAGCGTGCGCGGGATGGCCTACTAGGATTAAAGGATCGTCGCGCAGGGTAGTGGTTTCGACGCCCGGATGATGCAAAGAACGCGCCACGCCAATGTCAGCTTCACCGTCCAGAACCATTTTTAAGACCTGCAAAGAATTTCCTGAGCGAAGATTGACCAATACTTTCGGATTTTTGGATTGGTACTCCTTCATCACGTCGGGCAGAAAATAAGTGCAGATGGATAGAGCGGCGGCGATGTTAAGCACTCCGCCCGCTGCGGGCTGCGGAACATGGACGGCTTGCCTCGCGAGCGCCACAGTGCGCAGCAGTTGTTCGGCGACGGGGCGAAGAGCTTTACCAGCTGGGGATAACGCCACGTTGGAATGCACGCGGGTGAAGAGTTTTACTCCCAGGGATTCTTCCAACGCACGGATGCGCGCGCTGATAGCGGGTTGGCTGACGCGCAACGCTCCGGCGGCGCGGTGAAATCCGCCATAGGTGGCTACGGCTAAGAAGGTTTCTATTTGATCGATTTCCACAGGCACCCTCCCGCTACAGTTTTTACAGTAGAACCATTGTACTGGAACCGATAACGCAATTCTATCGAGATGATAAGGACAATCAGTTTGACTGATTAGCCTTGGGCGGCGCACAATCGCTCGAACGTTGGCAACTCAGAGTCCGCGGCGACGTTCAGGTCCGCTTCGGCCGACATCATCGGCTTGCCAGGTTCAGTTTCGGCAAGGACTCCAGCGCAGACTTCACTCAGAGAGGCGACACGATGGCCAGCAACAGAGGCTCCTCGAACGGCAATTCCGCACACAAACAGAATGATTGGGAAACAAATCCACGCTGGAAGGGAATCACTCGTCCTTATTCGCAGGCTGACGTTGAAAAATTGCGCGGCTCGGTGCATGTCGAGCACACGCTGGCGAAGCTGGGCGCCGAGCGGCTCTGGAAGCTTTTGCAGGAAGAACAGTTTGTCCGGGCGCTGGGCGCGACGACGGGCAATCAAGCGGTGCAACAGGTGAAAGCAGGCCTAAAGGCGATCTACGTAAGTGGATGGCAGGTGGCGGCGGACGCGAACAATGCGGGGCAAATGTATCCGGACCAAAGTTTGTATCCGGCTGACAGCGTTCCGAATCTGGTGCGGCGGATCAATCAGGCGCTGATGCGCGCCGATCAAGTCCATCACGCGGAAGGAAAAGACGATACCTACTGGTTCGCTCCTATGGTGGCAGACGCGGAGGCGGGTTTTGGCGGCAATCTGAATGCGTTTGAGTTGATGAAGGGAATGATTGAGGCGGGAGCGGCGTGCGTACATTTTGAAGACCAATTATCGTCAGCCAAGAAGTGCGGGCACCTGGCGGGGAAAGTTCTGGTGCCGACGGTGGAGGCGATTCATAAGCTGGTGGCGGCGCGGCTGGCTGCAGATGTGATGGGCGTGCCGACTTTAATTCTGGCGAGGACAGACGCGGACAGCGCCACGCTACTGACCAGCGATATCGATCCACGCGATCGCGAGTTCATCACGGGCGAACGCACGGCAGAGGGATTTTTCCGCATCCGCGGCGGCGTGAAATCGGCAATTGCGCGCGGGCTAGCCTACGCGCCCTATGTGGATTTGATCTGGTGCGAAACTTCGAAGCCGGATTTGGAGGAAGCGCGGGAATTTGCCGAGGGCATTCACGCCAAATACCCCGGGAAAATGCTCGCTTACAATTGCTCACCGTCATTCAACTGGAAGAAAAATTTGGACGACGCTACGATTGCGCGTTTTCAGGACGAGCTGGCATTTATGGGATACAAATTCCAATTCATCACGCTGGCCGGATTTCACGCGCTGAATTTGACCATGTTCGATCTGGCGCGCACCTACAAACAGAGTGGGATGACGGCTTACTGCGAGCTGCAGGAAAAAGAATTCGAATCGGAACGAGCCCATGATTACGAGGCGGTGAAGCATCAGCGGTTTGTGGGCACTGGATATTTCGATGCCGTGCAACAGGTGATTACCAGCGGTACTGCTTCGACCACGGCGATGGAAGGATCCACAGAGGCTGAACAGTTCGAACATTCGCCCGATGTGAAGCCGAACCCTGCAAATACGCCGAAGCCATCGGGGCGTCGCGTTCCGGTAATGGCGGCAAAGGTATCAACTACCGCCGCCGACTAACTTCGTTGTGTTTGCACGATTTTCGATGTGGTGATGGCTTGTCCGACGTGGCGCTGGGTGTGATCGGCTACGTGAACTAATAAGCCACCCAGAGTTGTTGGCAATTTCTTTTGGCCTACTTCGCGAGGGTCGTCTAGGCGATTCACGTCGAAAGCGCGAATTCGTTGGGCGCTTGTTTGGATCGCTGCACTCAATTCTTCGAATAACTTCACGTGGTTTGCTGATGCGTCCAATTCCGATTTCATCTTCGCTAGCTGATCCGCTGTTAGTTGGTTTCCTTCGGCGTAGGTGAGCAGACGATCTAGGCTGCGTGCAATATGCCGCACGTGGAAAGCGATCGGAGCGAGACCAGCGGGGCGTGCGTTTAGCTCTGCGTCGCTGAGCGATCCGCACCAACGAGCCAAGTCCTCTTTTGCGAGTTCGAGGGCGTGCAATACGGCTCGGGGGACTGCTGGAATGTCGGGTAGCGTGCCGCGCAGCCACGGCTCTGGAGATTGGTTCACGTGGAGCTCCATTCGACGATCATTTAGAGACTTGAGTCATCGGATTTTGATGCGAGTGGTTCGCCGTTTTATCGGTGGAGAGCCGCCTTGTCATACGCAATTCTGTGCGATAGAGTAGCCGCCTTTCCAGCGGGGCGAAACCAAAATGTCAGTCGCGGCGAAAAACGAAAAACTTAAAGTTTTGATTCGCCGGGCTGCGATCCGGAAGCGCGTTCGCGAAGTGGCACACCAAATTACCGGAGATTTCAAGGGAGAGCGCGTACATCTGGTGGGAGTCTTGAAGGGTGCGTGCATTTTTCTTTCCGATCTTGTGCGCGAGATCAGCCTAGAGACTTCGATTGATTTCATTGCGGTGTCGAGTTACGGCAAAGGCAAGCAATCGTCGGGGCAAGTGCGCGTGCTGAAGGATCTGGATAGCAGCATCGAAGGGCTGAACGTTGTGGTAGTGGAAGATATACTGGATACGGGACTGACGTTGAGTTATTTGTTGCGCGTTCTGCAGCAGAGGAAACCGAAGACATTGAGCGTCGCGGCGCTGCTGGATAAGCCTTCGCGGCGGATCAAGGACGTTAAAGGCGATTATATCGGGTTTAAGATTCCCGATGAATTTGTGGTGGGGTATGGATTGGATTATGCGGAGCGTTATCGCAACTTGAAGGACGTTTGCGTTCTAAGTTTGCCGGGAGAATGACTCTGTCACTGACGGAATCGCAAGTTGCACGGTTGATCGATCACACGTTGCTAAAGCCGGAAGCTTCGCGCGACGACATTCAAAAGCTTTGTCACGAAGCGCTGGATTACGGATTTGCGTCGGTGTGCGTGAATCCGTGGAATGTGGCGCAGGCGGCGGAATTGCTGCGCGACAGCGAGGTGCGCGTTTGCACCGTGGTGGGGTTTCCGCTTGGCGCTACGCTGCCGATCGTAAAAGTTCTGGAAGCGAGCGAAGCAATCAAGGCAGGGGCGCAAGAAATTGACATGGTCATAAATGTTGGGGCGCTGAAATCCGGGCAGGAGGCGCTGGCTGAGGCGGATATTCGCGGAGTTGTGGAAGAGAGCCATCGCGGAGGCGCTCTGTGCAAAGTGATCCTGGAGACTGCGCTGCTCACGAACGAAGAGAAGGTTCGCGGGTCGTTGCTTACTAAAAAGGCTGGCGCGGATTTTGTGAAGACGTCCACGGGATTTGGTCCAGGCGGAGCCACGGTGGAGGATGTGCTGTTAATTCGTGAAACCGTTGGCAGTGGCACGGGGATCAAAGCGGCCGGAGGCGTCCGCACGTTGAGCGACCTGCAAAAAATGGTGGACGCCGGGGCCACGCGAGTTGGGTCGAGCTCAGGCGTGAAGATTGTGGAAGAGTTTCGCGGCGCGACTCCGGCAAGTTCGGCTGGCGCGAGCGGCAAATATTAACTTCGCTGAATTTTCCTGGAATTCCCCCGCGACCTTTAACGTACGGCTGCTATAATTGGCCGAAAATTGGCACGGCAAGCGAGAATGCTTTTTGTTTCGCGCGGGCCGAAAACTACCTCGGCGTCGACTGAGGCATCTGATTTACTACTATGGATTCGCTTGGACTCAATTCGAAAGTGGAAATCCCGGCTGAAACTCTTGCCATCCTTGCGGAGATCAGCGAGGAAATTAACGCTTCACTGAATCTAGACGAAGTACTGGCCAGCGCAGCGGCACAAATCAAGCGACTAATCGATTACGAAATTTTTGCGGTCGTGCTGCCTGAAGAAGGCACGGACCAGATGTATTTTCGTTTTGCGATCGGACACCGGCCGGAAGTAGTGAAACACTGGCGAATTCCAATGGCGGAGGGAATTATTGGCTCGGCCGCGGCCACTGGACAACCTATTCGCGTGGGCGACGTTCGGAACGATCCGCGTTATTTAAATGCGCTGGACGCCGTGCGATCTGAATTAGCTGTGCCGCTGATTGTGCGCGGGCGTGTGATTGGCGTTCTGGATATTGAGAGCAGCCAGCCTGATTATTTCACGACCGATCAGCAGAACATTTTGACGTTGGTGGCCAGCCGCATCGCGGGCGCTATTGAGAATGCCAGGCTTTTTGAGCATGAGAAGAATCAAGCAGAGACGTTGTTGCTGCTGAACGAGGTGGCGCGCGAAGCGAATTCTTCTTTGTCAGTGGAAGAAGTTTTGCGGCGAGCAGCAGAACTTACCAAACGGCTGATCGATTACCAGATTTTTTCCATTTTGTTGTACGACGAGAACGACAAGGTTTTTCGTCATCGCGTTACGGTGAAGTTTGGGCAGCGTACGCAGGAAAAATATGCGGTGCCTGGACACGAGGGCATCGTGGGCGCTGCGGCTTCGACGCGGCGTCCCGTGGTGGTTCCGGACGTGAAGGCTGATCCGCGCTATTTGATGGTAAATCCGGAGACGCGGTCGGAGATGGCTGTGCCGATGCTTTACAAGGACCGCGTGATTGGCGTAATGGACCTGGAGAGTCCGCAGCTCAATTATTTCACTCCGGATCACGTGCAGGCCCTTTCGATTCTTGCGGCGCATCTGGCAGTGTCGATTGAGAATGCGCGACTCTACGAGCAGGTAGCGCGAGACGAAGCGCGCATGGAGCGGGATCTGAGCGCTGCGCGGCGAATTCAAGGCGCGTTGCTACCTCGATTGCCGGGACCGGAGTACGGAGTCGACATTGCAGCGCGGGTTGTTTCGTCGCGTGAGCTGAGTGGCGACCTTTACGATTTTCTGCGCTACGGGCCGCAGGAATTGGCGATCGCTATGGGCGATGTTAGCGGGAAGGGGAGTGCGGCGGCGCTTTACGGTGCCGTGGCGATTGGAACGCTACGCAGTTTGGGTCCCCAGAAACTTCCGCCTGCTGAAATGCTGCGAGCAGTCAACGGATTTTTGGGCGAGCGCCGGATCGAAGGGCGTTTCATGACCCTGTGTATCGCGACTTGGCATCGAGGGCGTCACAAGCTGCGTATATCGAATGCGGGACAGGAGCAGCCGTTCCTTTATCACGGCGGCAAGTGCGAAAGGATTCCGCTGGAGGGATTTCCTCTGGGAATGTTTGAAGACGCTACGTACGATCAGAAAAGTTACATTCTGAACTCTGGCGACATTCTCGTGTTCTACTCGGACGGGATCGGCGATACGCAGAATCCCACGACGATGGAGTTTTATGGGCACGACCGGCTGGGAGTTCTAATATCGGAAAATCATGCGATGGCGGCTGGTGATATTGCGGATCGTATATTGGAAGCGGTAGATGCGTTCTCTGATGGGCGGCATGCGTTTGACGATCGAACGCTGGTGGTGTTGAAAGTAAAGTGACTATCCGGCGAGGATAGTTATCCCGAACGGCGCAGCACGCCGGGGGGGATCTGCTTGAATGCTCTGATGTACTTACCGTTCTCCCCAGCGAAGTTTATTCCGCAACACCTCGTAATACGTCTTTCTTGGTGGGCGCACAAACTTAACCTTAGACGAGGATTTGGTGATGACCACGTGATCCTGCGGTTCCAGTTGAAAACCTATTTGACCGTCGAGCGTTAAGTACACGGGCTCTTGTGCCGCGGTGAAATCGAGTTCGACGCGTGAGGTATCGGGAATTACGAGCGGCCGGTTGGTCAACATGTGCGGGCAAATCGGCGTGATTACGAATGCGTCGAGGTCCGGCTGAATAATCGGGCCGCCGGCGGCCAGGGAATACGCAGTGGAGCCGGTTGGGGTGGCGACGATAATTCCGTCCGCGCGGTAGCGGCCGACGTGACGTGAATCCACGAACACGTCGAAATCCAGCATGCGCGCGAGGGCTGCTTTGTTGCTCACTGCTTCGTTCAACGCGCGCTCGCGCTCAGCAGCTTTCCCGCTGCGCAGAATTTCGGCTTCGAGCATCATGCGTTCGCCGATGCGGTGCTCGCCACTTATAACCTGCTCGAGAAGGGGATAAAGCTCATCGAGAGTAACGCTGGTTAGAAACCCGAGACCGCCGAGATTCACCGCGAGAATTGGGACATTCTGCCCATGAAGGGCACGAGCGGCCGAAAGCAGCGTGCCGTCGCCGCCGAGGACAATGATGAGATCAACCTTTTGGCCGAGCGCTTCGCGCGACAAGGCCGGGAAATTCGTATGGATGCAGGCTTCCGTTTCCAGGTCCACAAACACTTCGATTTGGCGGGCTCGCAGCCATTCCGCGAGAGAGGGAACAACAGACGAGACCATCTCCTTGACTGGTTTGCAGATGATGCCGGCGGCGCGAATCATTAGGACGGAAATTCTACTCTACCCGCGCACGCGGGCGTGGAGAAAAAACTCCTGATTGCCCTCGGCTCCGGTTAAATGGCTTGGATGCACGCCCAGGATATCCAGAGATAGTTCAGTGGCTGCCGCAATCACGCGTTCGATTGCTTTCTGATGCAACAAATCATCTCGGACGATTCCACCTTTACCGACTTCCCGCTTTTCGAGCTCAAACTGCGGCTTGATGAGAATCAGAAAATCGGCGCCGGCTACTGCAAGGGGAACAATCGCAGGAAGAACTTTTGTGACTGAGATGAAGGACACGTCCATGGTGATGAGAGAAGCCAACTCGGGAATATCTTCGGGTCGCAGATAGCGCGCGTTACGTTCGATCATGACTACTCTGGGATCCTTGCGCAGCTTCCAATCGAGTTGATCTGCGGATACGTCCATGGCGTAAACGCGTAGCGCGCCTTGTTGCAGAAGGCAGTCGGTGAACCCTCCGGTGGAGCTTCCGACGTCTAGGCAAAGTTTCTCTCGCGGGGAGACGCCAAAATCTTCCAAGGCACCTTCGAGTTTCAGGCCGCCGCGGCTCGCGTAACGCAAAGTCTCGCCGATGATTTCGATTTGTGCGTCGTTTGCTATTTGCGTGCCGGGCTTTTCGACTTTCTGACCATTAGCGAGGATATTTCCCGCGAGAAGCATTGCCTGGGCTTTTTCGCGCGATGGGGCCAAACCGCGTTCGACAATCAGGACATCAATACGGGACTTTCCTGTACGTTCTCGCTTCCGTGAACTGTTGCGAGGCGTGTCGTCGCGCGGCGGATTTGATTTCATGGCAAGATTTTGTAGCAAGTCTTAGTTGCGACGCGCGATGAGAAATTGAGCCAGTTGACGAAGACGCGTTGCACGTTGACCATAATAATCAAGTTCATGCAGGGCTCTCGTTTCCAGATCATTGGCGATTTCGCGCGATTTTTCCGGGCCGTACAGCGCAGGGTACGTGGCTTTTTGCTGGGCTTGGTCTTTTCCCGCGGTTTTTCCGAGCGCGGCGGAGGACTCGGAGACATCCAAGATGTCGTCAACTACCTGGAATGCCCAGCCGATTTGTTGACCGAAGCGGCGCAATCGCTCGACGTCTTCATCGGTAGCGCCCCCGGAAATCGCGCCTGCGACGATTGAGCCACAAATCAATGCCGCCGTTTTCGAGCGGTGAATATATTCCAGTATGGCAGCGTCGGCGGGCTTTTTCTCCGCCTCAATGTCGGCCACTTGTCCACCGACCATTCCATCGACGGTGCCGGCAGCGGCGGCGATTTCGGACATGACACGAACGCGGCGGGCGGGCTCGATTGCAGAATTGGCAAGCGTCTGAAACGCGAGCGTAAGTAGCGCGTCGCCTGCAAGAATAGCAATAGCTTCGCCGAAAACCTTATGATTCGTGGCTTTGCCCCGGCGGAGATCGTCGTTGTCGAGAGCCGGCAAATCGTCGTGAATCAGAGAATAGGTGTGAATAAATTCGAGCGCGCAGCCAACGGGGATTGCCGGCGCGGGATCCGAAGTGAAAAGTTTTGCGGACTCGTAGCAAAGGATGGGACGAATGCGTTTACCGCCGGCGAAAACGCTGTAGCGCATAGCACGGTGGATGGAAGGGGGCGGGGCAGACTCCGCAGGCAAGAGTTTTTCCAGCGCCGACTCGATTGCGGCGTGGTCCTGCTGAAAGAAATCAGGCGCGCTCACGCGATCACCGGTGCGATGCTGAAAGATGGATAAAAAAACAGAGGCAAGTTATGCCTTATGGGATGGACCATTGTCGGGATTGAAAGGCTCGGCCACCATTTTGCCGTCAGCTTTCTTCAGCAGAATCTCTACGCGGCCTTCGGCTTCTTCCAGTTGCTTCTGACACTCACGCGAAAGAGTGACGCCTTCTTCAAAGAGTTTCATGGCCTCGTCGAGGGAAAGATCGGGGCCTTCCATGCGTTTCACGACTTCTTCAAGCCGCGTGAGAGATTTTTCGAAATCGCCTTTGCGCGGCGGCTCTGCAGGTGCTGGTTTGTTCGGCACTGGATTCATTCTTCCTCGTCGCGCTGCGCCAAGAGCGCGTTTTAGATTTCGCCAGGCAGCATTCTAGCGCACGTAAGAGAATGCCAACAAGTTCTTGTCGATTTGTGGCTAGGGATTCGTCTGTTATCGATAGTATGGTCCGGAACCTGCCTGGTAAGAGGAGAGAGTCGTCTTGCAGCGTCACACGAAGGTGCTTTGAATAAGAACGCTGGGAAGGACGAGATTAAGATGTTGATTCAGGAAAGCTCAAAGAATCCCGCTGACTAGGCCCGCCCAACGGCACCAGCCTCGGGCAGCATTCAGCGTTGTGTCAGAGTAGCGCATCGAGGCTTGGAATTCTCCCACTCAGACGTTGGTCTTGGTAAAATTCCCGGGATGGCTGTCGCGTCTTTCCCACCATTAAGTTGCGGTTATGCGAGCGTGGCGCTCTGCGCGGAGTACGATCTGAATTCGCGCTTAGCTGAGGGCGCGCGCGCATGGTAGCTCTACACCTTTTCGCTGTGCTCGCTCTGGTGGCGGTAAACGCATTTTTTGCGGCGGCGGAATTCTCTCTTGTGGCCGTGCGTCTGTCGCGCGTGCGGCAATTGGTTGAAAAGGGAGATGCCCGGGCGAAAATTGTGGAATCGCTTCTTGCCGATTTGAGCCGCGTGGTTTCGGGCGTTCAAGTGGGGATCACGCTGGCTAGTCTTTCGCTTGGATATCTTGGAGAAATTACGCTGGCGGGAATTCTGAGTCCGCTGGTGCAAGCGATTCCGCGGCCGTGGGCGGCTGTGATTGCGCACGGCGTGGCGTTGGCGATTGCGTTCGCACTACTTACCGTGCTGCAAGTTGTTTTGGGCGAGCTGGTGCCGAAGAGTCTGAGCCTTGCGCGTGCTGAACGCGTTGCTCTGATTATTGCGCGTCCGTTTCACTGGTTCTTGAACACATTTCGCTGGGCTATCGATTTGCTCGACGGCTTCGCTGAAAAGATCGTGGGTGCTCTGGGCATTGTGTCGCCGCACAGCCACACACTCGTGCGGTCCACTGAAGAATTGCAGGTGATGATTCAGCAGGCGCAGGACCGCGGTTTGCTGCCAGCTCCCGAAGTGAAGTTCATTCAGGCGGCGATGGAGCTGCATCAGGTGCAGGTGCGCGAAGTGATGGTACCGCGTCCGGACCTGCACGCGCTTCCGGCGGATGCTGGCCTGGAAGATACGATGAAAATGTTTGCGACCACGCAGCGGTCGCGCATTCCTGTTTACGAAGGCACGCTCGACCATATTCTCGGCTTCGTACACATCAAGGATATGATTTGGGTCTTGCTGGAACGCGCGCGCCGCGCGGAAGAGAATATTCCAACGACGGAATTTCAACTGCGGAATATGTTGCGAGACGTTTTGATCGTTCCCGAAACAAAGCCTGTGAGCGAGTTGTTGGTGGAGTTTCGTTCGCGGCGTACTGGGCTGGCGATGGTGGTCGACGAATTCGGGAGCATTCTTGGGCTGGCGACGCTGGAAGATATTCTGGAACAGATGGTGGGCGAGATTCACGATGAGTTCGACGTGGTGGAGCACCCGTTGGTTTTGCCGGACGGCGGGATGATTTTTGACGCTGGAATCAACGTGCGCGAGCTGGAGACACAGTACAACATAATTTTGCCGGACGATCCGTCGTACGAAACGATAGGAGGATTTGTACTGAACAGGCTCGGATTTATTCCTCGTGGCGGAGAAAGTTTCGAAGCGGACGGGTATCGGTTCACTGTGATGGAGATGGAACACCGGCGCGTGTCGCGAGTGAAAATCAAACCGCTTCGCGCGGCCGGCGTCACTGCGTCACCCGCGATTCTGGGCGCTTCCGAGGCCGCTCCTGCGAATGCTTTGCCGCAAGCGGCGGAGCAGAAAAATATGTTTGAGACTTCTGCGAAAGCAGATGCGGATCCTTCCGCAGAAAAGAAAGTTGCCGCGAAAGCGCGGCGCGCGAAATGATTCGTTACATTTCCTACCGGCTTCTGCTCGCCGTGCCTGCGCTCTGGCTAATTGTGACAATGGTTTTTATGCTGGCGCACATCGTGCCGGGCGATCCGGTGGCGCAAATGTTGGGGGAAGGCGCCCGCGCTGACGATCTGCAGCAGCTTCGTCATACGCTGGGATTAGACCTGCCGATTCCGGTGCAATACGGACGGTATCTCGGGGGAATTGTTCACGGCGATCTTGGGGAATCGTTTCGCTTTCAACAACCGGTGCTGCAAGTGGTGATTTCGCATTATCCGGCGACGCTGGAGCTGGCGTTTGTTGCGCTGCTGGTTTGCGCCGGCATTGGGATACCGGCGGGATTGATGGCTGCGCAGCGCCGGGGGACGTCAACGGACCATGCTATTGGCGTGCTCACTTTGTTTGGTCTTTCGGTGCCGAATTTTGCGTTGGGACCGGTTTTGATACTTATTTTCTCCGTGATTCTTGGCTGGCTTCCGGTCTCAGGACGCGGCGGGCCGGCGCATTTGATTTTGCCGTCGGTTACTTTGGGAGCCGCGCTGGCGGCTATCCTGACGCGCATGGTTCGCAGTTCGGTGATTGAGGAGCTTTCGAGCGATTACGTTCGCACCGCGCGCGCGAAAGGACTTTCTGAATCTGCGGTTCTGTTTCGCCATGCATTTCGCAACGCGCTGATTCCGATTATTACGATTCTGGGATTGCAATTCGGTACGCTGCTTGCAGGGACCATCGTTACGGAGTCAATCTTTTCGTGGCCTGGAATTGGGCGGCTCGCCGTTCAGGCGATCGGTGCGCGAGATTATCCGTTACTGCAGGGCTGTATTTTGATGATTGCGGTGTCTTACGTAGTTGTGAATTTGCTGACCGACTTGGTTTATGCGTTTGTGGATCCGCGGGTGCGGTTCGAATGAACAGCCTGCGCGAGTTTCTTCGCCAAAGCGGACCTGGACGAGTTGGGTTAGCGCTGAGTTTATTCCTTGTTGTTATTGCGCTCACGGCGCCGTGGATTTCGCCCGCGGATCCTACTGCGCAAAATCTTCCGGCTCGTCTGGTGGCTCCCAGCGCGGGGCATTGGATGGGCACAGACGAGCTTGGACGCGACATTCTTTCGCGAATTATTTACGGCGCGCGCGTTTCAATGATCGTGAGCGTCAGTGTGGTGCTCGGGGCGGGGATTGTGGGACTCGCAATCGGCGCGCTGGCCGGTTATTTTGGCGGCTGGTTCGACCGTTTTGTAAACATTGTGGTGATCAATGCGTTTCTTTCGTTCCCTGGCATTTTATTAGCCATCGCGTTCGCTGCGTTCTTGGGGCCGGGGCTTGGCAAGGTCATTCTGGCGCTGGTGATAACTGGATGGGCGGGATACGCGCGGCTGGCGCGTGCGCAAATTCTGCAAGCGAAGGAAATGGAGTACGTGCTGGCGGCACGTTCTGTGGGCGCTTCAGACATGCGCATTCTTGCGCGTCATCTGCTGCCGAATATTCTGCAACCGATTCTCGTGCAAGCGACGATTGCGATGGCTGGAGCGATACTGGCCGAATCTACGTTGAGCTTTTTGGGTGTGGGAGTGTTGGCGCCGATGCCGAGCTGGGGTGCAATGCTAAATGACGCGCGTGGTCACTTATTTGACGCGCCGCATTTGGTGATTTTTCCGGCGCTGGCGGTGATGACAGCCGTGCTGGCGTTCAATCTCCTGGGCGATGCGCTTCGAGACTGGATGGATCCGCGGATGCGCGCTTATCTTGTTGTTACGACACTGGCGCGATAGGTTGGCGCGAGAACCCCTTTTGGATTTTCTGATTAAGCTAGCTCGACCGTGACTTCGGCACCGCGACCTGCGCCAATTGTCCTGGCCGCGTTACCTTTATTGACGCAAATCTCGATGTAACCGCCTGATCCGATAATTGCGAAGGGTTCGCTGCCGGTACCTTGCGCGAAAGTCGGAACCAGCTTCGTCACCGCGGCGTTTCCGACGCGTATTGTAAATTTTGCCTCCGGCGCGACCAGCGCGGGCACATCTTCCGGGGTCAAATTCGTAATGAGGTTGCCGAAATTATCTGTGCGCAGGACGATTCCTTTCACCGTGTTCCCGGCCGTTTTCGGTTTCGGAATGGCAAAACGAACGAAGTCTGTTACCTCTTCGCCAAAACTCGCCGTCTGCCACGATTTCGAAAGCCACGCGGCTACCGGCGCGAAAATATCGCGACCGTGGAAAGTGTTGCTCACCGGCTGCCTAAAATAATGTTCGGAGGTGATGTTCCATACGTAGAGCGATTCCGACCTGTCGTAAATTGCGGAGAGCACTCCGTTGTCGGGCGCCACAAAGTAGTGGGTGTCGCTGGCTACCAGGATGGGCCTTCGGGCGGTGCCTACTCCGGGATCGACCACGACCAGGTGAATCGTTTTCGTGGGGAAATATTTGTAGGCCTGGCTGATAGTAAGCGCACCATCGAGTACGTCATGCGCCAGGACACTGTGCGTGACGTCAACTATGTTGACGTCCGGATTGATATTGAGAATCACGCCTTTGAGGACTCCGACTAGATGATCGTTGGTGCCGTAATCCGTGGTTAAGGTGATGATGGGCCGCGCCAAAGTTTGCTCCCGTGATTTCCGCGCTGTGGCTGATGCATGCGCTTCTTCTCGACGCTAACGCCCACTTACAGATGTGTCAAGACAGCGTGCGCCATTCAGTAACGTGGCGCACCACATGTCCGAGAGATGCGCGGCGGACCAATGCTTTGGTCACGAACAAAAACTGGGATAGACTGTCGGCGTTTTCGAGCCGCAAAACGATTCCTTTTGGGAGGCTGAAGTGCGTTATCTGATGGCGGCAATTTTGTTTTCATTTTTACTGGCGAGCGCTGTAGTTGCGCAATCCAATGTGAGTCAAAATCAAGCGCCTCCCGCAAAGAAATCGGAGCAGCAGGCGGCCGCTAAGAACACCGAGAACAAGCCGCCGGAAAACGCATCGAAGAATCCCGAGGCGGCCGCGGCGCCCGAACAAAGAACTTCCAGAGACGGTGCGGATAAGGATAAAGATAAAGATAAAGACAACGAAGAGCACTTCGACATGGCCGAAGTTCCGCCGGTCGTGACTCACCATCAAATTACCGTTGACGGCAAACTGCTGAAATACACGGCGGCCGCAGGGCGACTTCCAATTAAACGTGCGGATGGCAAGATCCAAGCGGAAATGTTTTTTGTGGCTTACACGCTGGACGGGCAAGACGCGGCCAAGCGTCCGCTGACCTTTGCGTTCAATGGCGGTCCGGGTTCGGCTTCCATTTGGCTGCATATGGGAGCGCTGGGTCCGCGGAAAGTTGTGTTACATCCTGAGGGCTTTCTGCCACCTGCGCCTTATCGAATGGAAGACAATCCGTACACTTTGCTGGACAAAACCGATTTGGTGCTGATTGACGCGATCGGGACGGGATTCAGCCGGGCCGCTGACTCTGAAACTTTCAAGAAATTTTGGGGAGTGAAAGGCGACATCGAATCGTTCAGTGAATTCATTCGCCTTTTCATCACGCGCAACGAGCGATGGAGTTCCCCGCTCTTTTTGCTGGGCGAAAGCTATGGAACCACGCGGTCGGCCGGAGTGGCGGGTTATCTGGCGGATCGAGGAATTTCTTTTAACGGGATCACGCTGCTTTCGATGGTTCTGAATTTCGAGACGTTGGAAGACAACAAGACCAATGATGAGCCGTTCATTTTTCTCGTGCCGTCTTTCACCATGATCGCCGGATATCATCATAAGCTTGCGCCGGATCTGGCGCAGGATATGGCCAAGGCGCGGGCTGAATCCGAGAAGTGGGCTTACGAAGAATATGCTCCGGCGCTGGCCAAGGGCGACGCACTCACTCCCGAAGAGCGGCAAAAAGTGATCGAGCAGTTGTCGCGCTTCACTGGAATCAGCAAAGAAATAGTGGACGAAGCAAATCTGCGCATCGACGTTGCGAAATTTACCCACTATTTGCTGATCGATCAGAAACTGCGCGTGGGGCGGTTGGACGGGCGTTTCACTGGTCCCGATCCCAACGGGCTGCTGGACACGCAGTTTTACGACCCTACTGGCTCGGCGACGGAGCCGCCGTTCACTTCGGTCTTCAATAGTTACGTGCGTTCGGAGCTGGGGTACAAGACCGATATGCCGTACTACATCTTTGCCGCAAGCGCGGGATTCGATAAGTGGGACTGGGGATCGGCAATTGGGGGATTTCCGGACACGGCTTCGGCGCTGCGACAGGCGATCGTGAAGAATCCCTATTTAAAGGTACTGGTGATGGAGGGCTACTACGATTTGGCCACACCGTATTTTGCGGCGAATTACACCATCGATCATCTGGATTTGCCCCAGAAATACCACAACAACGTCTCTTTCGCCACATACGAAGCCGGACACATGATCTATTTGCCGATGGAAGGGCTGAAGAAGATGAAGAGCGACCAGGTGAGTTTTATGGAGAAATCTTTGCCGCAATAACTTCGCTTCGCCGATGAAAGCTCTCGCAGCCGGATTGGCTGCACCTACTCTTCGACTAAACTGATTTCGCCTACGCCACCTTGCACGTTCACTTGAATAGTTGGGTGAGTTTTTCCGTAGGCGTCGTTCACGTACGCGTCGCCTTCGCGGCGCATGCCGTGGGCGTTTATGCTGCCGATGCCGCCGGAGGCGTCCACGTGGACCCCGGCATTCTTTGGCAGCTTTATTCGTGCAGAGCCGACCCCGCCCTGAATATCCACGAATAGATCTTGTTTTCGGTCGCCGGTGAGATCCAGATTCATCTGACCCACGCCGATGTTTATTTCAAGGCGGGTGATATTCATGCCATTCAGATTTAGATCGCTCTGGCCGGCTCCCAACTCGAGCTTGAGGTCCAGAGGAATCGCGTTCCCGAATCGAAGCGTCCAATCGTTGCGGCGGCCGCCGAGATGAAGGTGTTTCTCTTCTTGAGTTATATCAAGCTGACCTCTGTCACCTCTCACGGTATATACGGCACGGGGTTTTCCCTCCGCTGCTCGATAGTTGAAATCGGCATCGAGCAAGCGGCTGGACCCTCCGGTCAACAGAAGTTTCCCGGCTGGCATTTCGATATCGGCATTGACGGATTTTGCGCCCTGCAACTCGACCGTCTCGGTATTGTGGACGGTGGGAGCCGATCCGCCTTTTCCGACCAGGACCGCGAAACCGATGATGGCGAGAAAGACTAGCAGTGCCGCTACAGTTCCCGAGGATCCTGCGTCTCGCGTACCCGGATTCTGCCGCACGCGATAAGCGTCCCACATTTTTCCGAGGCCAAGTAATATCAGTACGACGGGCCAGTATCGAAAGAGCGCGGACCACGGATCAAAATTCGGCAACAAGTTGATTAAGAGAAAGAAAACTCCGAGGCCGATCAGGAATAGCGCACCGGTGATTGAGCCTAAATGCCCGGGTCGTTCGCTTTGGTCCATGATGCACCTCTCTTTCCTATTATTACGCGCGCGAGAGAGAAATGTTTCAAAAGCGGTATAGCATGAGCCGCTCATGAGAGCGTGAGGTCAAACAAGCGGCTTGAGGCTCTTCTTGTCCGTTGACCATGGCAATCAACGCGTTTTTCCGGGAGGTGGTATGCCAGCCCAGGACGGCCCAGATGTCATGAAGCTCGACAAGCAGGGCGCGATTCACGTAATGCGCATCACGATCGGCGCACTAATCGCGCTGTTGATCGCACAACTGTTCAAGCTGCCGGAGTCCTATTGGGCTGCTATCACCACCCTCGTCGTGACGCAATCCACGTTGGGAGCCGCGTTCAAGGTGTCGTGGCAGCGCTTTGCGGGTACGGCGATCGGCGCTGCCGCTGGAGCACTGTTGGCTACTTACTTTGGAGAAAGCATATTCATTTTCGCAGTGGGTATATTTGCCCTCGGAATTCTGTGTTCCGCGTTGAACCTTGATAGAGCCGCCTATCGTTTCGCCGGAATCACGCTGGCGATTACTATGTTGGTCGCTCATCCCAAGGCAGCCTGGATAATTTCCTTGCATCGTTTCATTGAAGTTTCGTTGGGCATTGTGGTGGCCTTGGCATTGACTGCTGTGTGGCCCGAAGACCCAGCGAAATCGGAATAGCCGCCCCGTTAGATCCCGATGAATCTGCATGCGATTTCGTTTGTGGGACTTCGTGTTGTCGAGGCCTTTTGCTACCATTGACAGCAGTAATGTTTCGAACTCGTAGATTGTTTCAAGCTCTGCTGTTCCTGCCGCTGGCGATGTCTTTTTTTGGAGCGCAGCTTGTCCATGCGGCTTCCGATTCGCCATCGGCTCCAGCCATCGTGATCGGATTCGTTGGAGGATTCGTAAGCCCCAACGATCCCGTCCACAGCGAAGTGCAGCTCGCCAACCGGCTGCGCCACGACTATCCCTCAGGCTTGAACGTGCAGGTTTTTGACAATCGTCATGTAGATCAAGCCTTCAAGAAAATTGTAGAACTTCTGGATGCGCGTCACAGCGGGAAGCTGACCGATGACGAAAAGAAGAATGCTCGGATTGTTATTTATGGACATAGCTGGGGAGGCTCGGCGGCCATCAAGCTCGCCCGCCAACTTGGCGAGGCCGGTATTCCGGTGCTGCTCACCGTGCAGATCGACAGCGTTGGTAAATTTCACGAGGATGATTCGACTATTCCACCTAACGTGGAAGCGGCCGCCAATTTCTATCAGCCCTACGGAAGGCTGCACGGGCGGGCTGAAATTCGCGCTGTGGACCCGTCGCGTACGCGAATCGTCGGAAATTATCGATTCGACTATAAAACCAAGCCCGTGGACTGCTACGGCGATTATCCGTGGTGGGACCGCCATCTGACTAAGGCGCACACCGAAATTGAATGCGATCCGCAGGTGTGGAATCAGGTGGAATCGTTAATTCGATCTAGCTTATCCGCGCCCGCGCACACTTCTTAAAAGCGTTACTGATTTTTATTTTGCCGGGCAGTGAAATCCGAATCGCAGTGTCACTTCAATCGGCGACTTCAACGCTGCCCCCGTTTTGAATCGCCAGGATTGCGTGGCTTTCACTGCGGCATCTTGCAATTTGTCGTCGCCCGACAAAGGCTCCGCGCTGGTAACCAGGCCGGTTGCCGGATCAAAAAATATTCTTAGACGCACTTCGCCTTGCGCAAGCGCGCGTTGTGCCTCCCGTGGATACAACGGAAGCTCGTATTTCGCTAGATGGAGCGATGCTGCGTTTTGCAATTCTACGAATGCCGGATCTTCATCGTCGATGGGGCCTTTGTAACCTTGCAGGGCGGACTTCGCGTTGTGGTCACGGCATTCCGCGAAGGCGCACGTGCTATCGGAAAAACCCGAATCGAACTTGCCGGCAAGAATTTCATGTACGAATTTCGCGCCCAAGGCCTGGCGCTCTTTGTTCTGCTCGGTTGTGGCCTTGGCAAAGGCAAAATCCTTGCCGAAGGCGCGGTCTTCAACATCGTCTTTCAGGTCCCATAACGCGGCAATGCGAGCGTCAGCTCTTTTTAAGGCTTCGAATTTCAGCAAATCCTGATCGGGAAGCTCGTACAAGATTTCCTTGGTGCCACATTTCGCGACGATTGTTTGGGTCGCGGCTGACTCGAGGCTGTCCGGTTCGATGTCACTCCGCTTGGCCACTTGAATCACACCGGCGAAATCGTCTTCGGGGTAAGAACAGAGCCGAAATTTTCCGGCCACTTTCGCGCTGGTTGTATTTGGAAGCACGATTTCGACGGCCTTGACCGTGACGATGTGCGCGCAATTTCGGTTCAATGGCGCGATTCGGATTTCGCGCACGCGAACACCGCCCACTTCATCTCGTACGTCTAGGATAGTGTCGGACCATCCGGGGCCATTGTTGGAGACGGCCTGGCGCACGACATAAAATTCTCCCAATTCGGTTTTTTCCTGGGCTTGAATGTTTCGGATAATCGCTGGGATCTCGATGGTCCAAGCACGCGCTGACACGAGACCGGCAGCCGGCGCCAGGGCGCCAAGTGCGAGTATCCTCGCCATTCTTTGTTTGTTCAGCTTCTTCACTACAGGAGTATAAAGCAGCTAGGATTCAGCAGAAGTGCTGTTAGGGGAAATCTCAAGATGGGGCGATCTCGGAATAGTTTTTGTTAACCCGGTGTGGCCCCACGCTGTAGCGTGTTTCTTTCCGGGTTAACTTTGAACCACAATCCGCCATTGAGGATGGTCTCAATCGCAGGAACAAGATCGCTACCAATTCGTCGCTTCGGGACGAAGCCTCTGACGCCCATCTGTTTCAACTTGTCGAGCAACGGCTGAGGTTCGTGGAGACTGATAGCCAGTATGGCCGCTCGGGGACATGCGGCTAAAATCTGCTGTGCGGCTTGGATGCCGTCGAGTTCGGGCATCTGAATGTCGAGCACTGCTACGTCCGGGCATTCCGCTTTGGCCTTTTCGACTGCTTCGGCGCCGTCTGCGGCTTGCGCCACTAAGGTCCAGTCGCTTCGACCGCCGATCATCAATTTCAATGAGGCGCGGGCGACCTCGTGATCATCGGCAATCAGGATTCGGGTAGGCATGTGTCATTCTTCTCGGACCGCCCCAGCGCCAGATACTACTCAATTGAAGGTTATCGTTGCGGAGGCAAGTGATGCATCAGGTATACGCTGTATTTATGGTCTAAGGCGTCAACGTTCGTCGCGAAGCGAACGCCTTCAGTTTTGTTTAGGATTGCGTTAACATTGACGGCGCCGAGGTAGCTATGCTTAGGAATGTGGTCGTCAAGGTCTCCTCGTTGTTGGCCTTCGCTATTCTTTTGTCGACGCCAGCGTTTTGCCAGGAAACTGCGTCAACCCCGCCTCCCTACCGTGGGGTGGAGCAGCATATCGCCGGAGTGTTCGTCACACCTGTGCCGAACGTGCCGTTTACCGCCACTGTTGAAGTGGAAAGTTCTCAAACGCTGCCTGACGGTTCTATCGAACAGAAGAAAACGTTTAACAATATCGCGCGAGACTCGGCCGGCCGCATTTATAACGAACGGCGGACCCTGGTGCCTTCATCGTTTGACGGAACTCCACGGATTGTTTCGATGCATTTATACGATCCGCAGAACCGAATGAACACTTTTATGGATCCTTCCACACACATCGCTCGGGAAAGTGTCCTGGCCAAGCCGGAAGTGGACCCGACGAGACAGGCGACGAATTCTTCTGCTCAGGGGGAAGACCTGGGCAGCGACACGATGGAAAATGTGCAAGTTCGCGGAACGCGGAAAAGCAAAACTATTCCTGCCCAGTTTAGCGGCACCGGACAAGCAATCGTGGTGACCGACGAGTACTGGTATTCCGAAGATCTCCATCTGAACATGCTGGTGAAACACAACGATCCGCGCACGGGTGAGCAAACGGTGGCCGTCACGAACGTGAACCGTGCAGAGCCTGACCAAACGATGTTCCAGGTGCCCTCCGGCTACAAGATTGTGGATGAAACTCCGGTAAGCCAATAAAGCACATTTCGTTTTTCAAGGCCTAACCACGAGCTTCTTCATCCCGCATGGTCACGTCTTGCTTGCTACATAAGCGCGCAGCCGTTATTCTAAATGCTTCACGGTATAGCGATGCATATCTACCTTGATTACAACGCTACGACGCCCGTGGACCGCGAGGTCCTGGAAGCGATGCTGCCATATTTTGCCGAGAATTTTGGAAATGCGAGCTCGATTCATTCTTGCGGACAGCACAGTCGGTCAGCAGTGGACGAAGCTCGCGGTTCGGTTGCGGCGCTAATCGGCGCGAAACCGGCGGAGATCGTATTCACAAGTGGTGGCACGGAAGCTGACAACCTCGCTCTTTTTGGCGCGGTGGCGGCGTCGAATCAGTCTCGCAAGCACATTATCACTACGGTGATCGAGCATCATGCTGTGTTGAACGCCGCTCAAGCGCTTGAACGGCAGGGAATCGAAGTCACGTACGTTTCTGTGGGTTCCGATGGCGTTGTCGATCCGCAGGACATTCGGCGCGCGCTGAGGCCCGAAACAATTTTGATCAGCGTGATGCATGCGAACAACGAACTTGGCACGATCCAACCAATTGAGAAAATTGGCCGAATCGCCGCGGAGGCGCACGTTTACTTCCACTGCGACGCGATTCAATCGGCTGGAAAGTTGCCGCTCGACGTTAACAGTCTCGGCGTGAATTTGCTTTCCGTCTCCGCGCATAAAATTTATGGGCCGAAGGGAGTCGGCGCGTTGTACGTTCGCACGGGGACTTCGATTGAGCCACAATTTCATGGGGGACATCACGAGCGCGACCGGCGTCCGGGGACTGAAAATGTTCCTGGGATTGTTGGTTTTGGCAAGGCGGCCGAACTAGTAGAAATAAATCGCGATGCCGATGCGGCAGGTATTGAAATGCTTCGCGACCGCTTGGAAGAAACATTGATGAGTACATTGCCGTCGGTGCGTGTGAATGGAAAACGCTCGCGGCGTGTGGCGAACACCACGAACCTGGTTTTTGCAGGAGCGGGCGGGGAAGCGCTGGTCATCGCGCTTGACCTTCAGGGCATTTCGTGTGCGACCGGTGCGGCGTGTTCTTCCGGAGCTGTGGAGCCGTCGCACGTGTTGCTTGCAATCGGGTTGTCCGGCGATGAAGCACGATCGAGCTTGCGGTTCAGCTTGGGGCGTGGGACGACGTCTGATGAAATCGATCGCGCCACTGCTATCATTCCACCTACGGTGGAACGGTTGCGCGCACTATCGCCCCGCGCATTGAGTACGGTGCATATCCGCTAAGATTTCAATGCAAAACCGACTAGTCCAACTCGGAACTTTTTGCGAATCTGCGGATGGCGCTCGTCGTTCGAGACAGTCAATGGTGGCAGAAGCCCCCGCCATCGCAGAAGAGAGTGAGCGTCGAGCCGGCACCGGCAACACCGCGTCTGTTGCTGTGGCGATGAGCGGCGGAGTGGACAGTTCCACCGTTGCGGCGATGATGAGTGCCGGCGGTCAGCAAATCATCGGGTTGACGATGCAGCTCTGGAATCAGCGGCGCTTGCCTCAGCTTCAGAGCGCCGGGCCCGCGCATCATCGCTGCTGTTCGATTGACGATGTGTATGACGCTCGGCGTGTCGCGGAGCATTTGCACATCCCGTTTTACGTGGTCAACTTCGAGCGCGAGTTTGAAAAGAACGTGATTCGCCCTTTCGTGGACGATTACCTGGAAGGCCGCACTCCGATTCCTTGCACGCTCTGCAACAACCACGTGAAGTTCGATCAGCTATTGCTGACCGCGCGACAAATTGGAGCAGAGCGCATTGCCACGGGGCATTACGCGCGCGTTCGCCACAATCCCGAATCCGGGCGATACGAACTTTTGCGCGCGGTGGATGAATCGAAGGATCAAAGCTACTTTCTTTTTGGCCTGACTCAGGAGCAGCTCGCGCGCACTGATTTCCCGCTGGGGGAACTTTCCAAAGGTGAAGTGCGCGAAATAGCGCGGCGCCTGCAAGTCCCGGTAGCGGAAAAGCCGGAAAGTCAGGAAATTTGTTTTGTGCCCACGGGAAATTACGTGGGTTTCATCGAGGGTTATCTTCACGAGCAGGGACAAATGCTGCCAGAGGAGGCGGGCGACATCGTTACCACGGCCGGTGAAGTGCTCGGCCAGCACAACGGATTGCATCGCTACACGGTGGGGCAGCGCAAGGGATTGGGAATTTCAGAGGGGCGCCCGATGTACGTGGTTGCGCTGGATCGCGCGAAGAATCGCTTAGTTGTAGGCGACGATCGCGAATTGCGGAGCACGACCTGCGAAGTTCGCGACGTTAATTGGATTCCTTATGCGGCTCCAGAAGGAGTGGTTCGCGCGAAGGCTCGCATTCGAAACCGGCACGAGCCTGCAGATGCGGAAATCACCGCGCTTGGGCCTACTAACGCGCGAATTGTTTTTGACGAGCCGCAACGGGCCGTCACACCGGGACAAGCTGCTGTCTTTTATTCGGACGAACGTGTGCTTGGGGGCGGATGGATTCGCTGAGATTTTAGCGGATCAGATAAAGAGTTCTTCGTCTTGAGTAGTGCCGTCAGATTCGCCTCGGCGGCCTTGAGAGCCCCGAAGCACATCGATTCCGACTTTTACGCCCTTCAATACAGCGGAGACCTGTTGCACCGGAGCCCACAAAGTTTTGCGAACTTTTGTGCCGGTGTCTTCGATTACTTCCAGAGCACCGGTGAGGATTTGATCGGCACGGATTACCTGGACGCGCAAGCGTTCCAAACTATCGGTCACAACGCGGTCAATTCTCTGCGCTTGCCCACGCGCCAAGCGAGTGATTTCCGCAGTATCGCCGGTAATGCTGGCAATCTTGTCTTCGGAGTCTTCGAGGATGCGGTTCACGCGAAGCAAAATGGGATCAACGCGAACTTTTACGTCGGTGGCGATGGTGGTGAACTTGTCGATCGCGGTTTTCATCTGGAGATACATGCCCAAAAGGATCGCCATTTGAACAACGATGGCGACCGCCGCAATCACAATAAATGCTTCGATCCAGACGTTCATCGAATTCCTCGCAGCTGCTAACTATGCTTTCGCTTCGCGCCGGTAGGCATCTTTGCCCGCTTCCACTGCCGCCGCGACGCCCTCTTTCTGCCGGTCCATGATCTCTTTGCTGCGCTCGATCAAATCTTCCGCGCGTTCGCGAAGTTCCCGCGCCTTGCGCTGGGCGTAGTCGCGGCCTTCGTCGGCCTTCGAGGTTAGATATTCTCTTGTTTCTTCGCCGGACTTCGGGGCGAAAAGGATACCCACAAGTGCGCCAATTCCCAGTCCAGCCAAAAAATAGCTCACTTTCGAGCCGCCATTGTCACCCATAGAGCACCTCCCAAAGTTAAATTCAGTAAATTTGACCTTAGCATAGCCCCTAGATACAAGCAATGGCGCGAAACCATTAGAAAGGGCGGGAAACGTTTGTAGGTACGGGCGCTACGGGCGAATATCTCTGGATTCCGTTGACCGCGAAAATACGGATTTAGTGGTCCAAATACCGCTGTTGGATTAGATTGGCAGGGCACTATGCTGAAGACGAAAACTCATTTCTCTGTTGAGCAGGCGACAATTTGTTCGGTGATTGCATTCTTTTTCCTTTGCAACTCATCTTATCCACAAACTTCCTCGACAAACGCGGCGGCTAATCGCTCCGAGGCGCGGCCTTGGATGAACCAGAAGCTCTCGCCGGACGAGCGCGCGGATATGGTCCTGAAGGAAATGACGCTCGACGAGAAAATCGAGTTAATGCACGGCAATGGGATGGAGGGCTGGGGACGGCCGATGCCGAACTTGAGTTCGAGCAATGGCGGAGCCGGGTTTGTGTTCGGCATACCTCGACTGGGACTACCCATGATCCAAATGAGCGATGCTGCGTACGGCGTGCGCGCAAGCGCCCAGAACGGCCGCTATTCCACCGCGTTGCCGGCGAACATTGCTCTGGCAGCGACGTGGGACGTGGAGACCGCGTGTGAATATGGAGCTTTGATCGGTCGCGAGCTACGAGCGCAAGGCTACAACATGTCACTGGGTGGAGGGGTGAACCTGGCGCGCGAGCTGCGCAACGGTCGGACGTTTGAATACCAGGGCGAAGATCCGATCCTTGCTGGAACTATCGTAGGGAACAGAATCAAATGCGAGCAAGCGCAGCACGTGATTGGCAACATTAAACATTTCGCGTTGAACGATCAGGAAAGCGGGCGCGACAAAGTGAACGTGATCATTGGCAAGCGGGCAATGCGGGAAAGCGATCTTCTCGCGTTCCATATCGGAATCGAGATCGGGAAGCCTGGCGCAGTGATGTGCGCATACAACGCGGTGAACGGCGACTTCGCTTGTGAAAATAAATACCTCCTGATGAGCGCGTTGAAGAAGGATTGGAATTTCAAAGGCTTTGTTGTTTCGGACTGGGGCGCAACACACAGTACAGCAAAGGCGTCGGCTGCCGGCCTAGATCATGAAGAGCCGATGGATGATTTCTACGGCGAGAAGCTGAAGCAAATGGTTTGGTCCGGGGTAATTCCTATGGCTGAGCTTGACGAGCACGTGCGTCGGATACTGCGTTCGGAATTTGCAAGCGGGATTGTTGATTTCCCCACGCAAAAGAGCGTGGTCGATGTGGAAGGCGGGCTGGAGACTTCGCGCCGGATTGCGGAACAGAGCATTGTTCTGCTGAAGAATGATGGAGTGCTGCCGCTTGATCCAACTTTGGCGCGCTCGATCGCAGTCATCGGACGGCACGCGAATACGGGCATGATTTCGGGAGCAGGATCTGCGCAGGTGGACGCACCTGGCAAGCCTGAGGCGGAATGGCAAGCTCAAGTCTGGTTTCCCACTTCGCCGCTGAAGGCGATTCAAAAGAGAGCTTCAAGAGTGAATTTGCGATTTGATTCGGGCGAAAATTCGGCGGCCGCGGCGACGCTGGCGAAAAATTCGGATGTCGCGATCGTGTTTGCCTACCAGTGGATGAGCGAAGATATGGATTTGCCAAATTTGTCGTTGCCGGAGGGCCAGGACGGGCTTATCGAACAGGTAGCGGCTGCGAATTCGCATACGATCGTGGTGCTGGAGGCGGGCTCTGCATTGACTATGCCGTGGATCGACAACGTGAGGGGCGTTGTAGAAGCTTGGTACGCGGGTAGCAAGGGCGCCGACGCCGTTGCGGGCATTTTATTTGGCGATGTGAACCCGAGTGGGAAGCTGCCGCTCACTTTTCCACGCAGCGAAGCGGATCTGCCTCATCCCAAGCTGACTACTCCGCCACCTGCTGCCCAGCCGCCCGATATAGCGGATCCGGAGACCAAGCCTGCGTTCAGCATTCGCTACGATGAAGGCTTTGAAGTGGGCTACAAATGGTACGACGCGAAAAGCAAAACGGTGCTTTTTCCGTTTGGGTTCGGACTGTCGTATACGACCTATAGTTATTCTGATTTAAAAGTTCGTTCGACGAGCGAAGGCGTGAGTGTAACTTTTTCTGTAAAGAATACAGGGCGGCGAGCGGGATCTGAAATCGCTGAGGTTTACGTCTCGATGCCTCAGGAAGCCGGAGAGCCGCCCAAAAGACTGGTCGGTTGGGCAAAACTCCCGTTGAATGCGGGCGAAAGCGAGGGAACGACTGTCACCATAGATAACAAATATCTTTCGATTTACGATGAGTCGATCGAGAGCTGGAAACTTGTGCCGGGAACTTACACGTTTCTGATAGGTGGGTCATCTCAAGATTTGCCACTGAGCGCCAAGGTCACTCTGAAATAATTCGTCTCATCCGAATCAAAGCAAACCGGAATTCAACAAGAGATTAGACCTGCGACTGCGGGACGATTCCGCGGAGTTAGATTTGCGATTCTCGAGCTGGAGGTTCTGGCGCAGGCGAACCCGATGCGCGGAGCGCCGCATATATATGTTCGGCGCGCGAACGCGGCAGTTCGGAAGCGAGTTCGCCGACCGTGAGCTGTTTCAAACGGGCGACGCTGCCGAAGCGGCGAAGGAGTTTGCGGGCGGTCTTCTCACCCACACCGGGAATTTCGGTGAGCGATGTGCGTAGGCGGCGGCTGGAGCGTCGCTGGCGGTGGAAAGTGACGGCGAAGCGATGGGTCTCGTCACGAATTTGCTGGATCAAATGCAAAACGGGGGAGTGGCGTTCGAGGACGATCGGTTCATCTTCTCTTCCCAAAACGTAAAGAATCTCTTCTTTCTTTGCGATGCTGGCTAGCGGCTGGTTGATGATGGCAAGTTTTTCCAACGCTTTGGCCGCAGCATGAAGCTGGCCGATTCCACCATCAACCAAAATCAAACTTGGCAACGGCTTTCCTTCATTCTGCAGACGGTGATAGCGGCGTTCCACCGCTTCTTGCATGCTGGCGAAATCGTCGCGAAGGCGGCCTTCGGATTTTTCCTCGCAGTTCTCCATGGATTCACCACGAATGATGAATTTCCTGTAATCGGATTTTTTCATGCGGCCCGATTCCCAAACGACCATGGACGCCACGGTATCGGAACCTTGAATATGCGAAATGTCGAAGCATTCAATTCGCCGCGGGGCCGTGGGGAGGTTAAGCGCGGCCTGCACCGCTTCGATAATCGCTTTCGAGCTGGGCTTCAGAACGCGGAAACGCTGGATGAAGGATTGTTTGGCATTCCTTTCCACCAGTTCGAGGAAGGCGTGTTTGGGTCCTCGCTGTGGAGTAACAATTTCTACACGATGGCCAGCGCGTTCGGTTAGAACTTCCTCGAGTAATTTGCAATCTTCGAAGGCCAGGGGCGTATTGATGTAACGTGGCAAATAGACTGCGTCGAGGTAAAGCTGTTTCAGTAGTGACGGTAGAAATTCCGCGGGGTCGAACTCCTCTAGATCTTCCCAGTAGAAATCGCGACGGTCAACAACGCGTCCGCCTCGCAGGTGGAAAAGATTCACGGCAACTTGTGGAGGCTCGGCGTACCAGGCCAGGACGTCCGTGTCGTCTCCCGAAGCTGCTGCAATTTTCTGGCGCTCTTCCATTTCCGTGAGAGTGCGTAGCAGGTCGCGGTAGCCGGCGGCCTCCTCGTAGCGTTCTTCTGCGGATGCCATCTGCATGCGTTCTTCGACACTGCTTGCTAGATCGCTGCGGCGGCCTTCCAGAAATAAGCGAACGTCGCGAGCAGCTTCGGCGTATCGCTCATCGGTGACCAGTTCCTTCACGCACGGGCCCAGGCAGCGATGAATGTAATACTGCAAACAAGGTCGCGGGTGATTTCGCGAGAGGTCAACGGTGCAGGAAGGAACCAGAAAATGTTTGTGGATCAAGTGGACCAAGCGATAAGCGAGGCCAGCAGGGAAGTAAGGTCCAAAATAAATCGAGCCATCTTTCTTCAGGCGACGAGTGACATAAACGCGAGGGTATTTTTCGAAAGCGGTATATTGAATATAAGGATAGGTTTTGTCGTCGCGAAGAAGGATGTTGAATTTCGGCTGGTGCTGCTTAATGAGGTTGTTTTCCAAAGCCAGCGCTTCTTTCACGTTGTCAACGACAATGTAGTCGACGTCAACAACTTCGCGCATCAGGGACCCAGTCTTGGCATCTTGTATGCTCTTGTCCAAAAGGTACGAACGCACACGGTTGCGCAGCGACTGGGCTTTTCCCACGTATAGAACTTTTTCGGCGGCGTCCCGGAATAGATAAACCCCGGGCTGCAACGGTAGATTGGTAACTTTTTCGCGGAGTTCCATCGATGCGTTACAATATTATTGGGATCCGAGCGGTTCGCGGGATTGAATCGCGAGCCGGTGTACAACTTTAATGATAGCAAACGCAACAAATTCAAGCAGGCTGATGCTTCATTGGATGCTAAAACTGGCGTTGCTGATAGCTGTATGCGGAGCTCCGGCGTGGTCTATACAGCAAGGACAGGACCCGCAGCAGCAGAAGCCCCAGCCGCAGGCCGATCAGTCAAATCCGCCGCAACCACCGCCTCTCGGGCCGGGCGAATCGTCCTCGGCGAAGCCGCAGCAAACTGGGGACCCGACCGCGCCGCAGCCAGAGCCGACACCAGAGAAACCTGCGACGACTCCAACATCGGGCGCAAAGCCTGCGCCTTCAAATGCCGCAAAACCCGGTGTGTTGCCGCCCGAAGATAATCCGGCGTGGGACCCCTTCCACGCAGCTCAGGATATTGATGTGGGCACTTTTTATATGCACAAAGGTGATATGGACGCTGCAATCGGCCGATTTCAAGACGCCATCCGTTTGCGGCCGAATTTTGCGAAGCCCCGGCTTCTAATTGCCGAGATTTATGAGAAAAAAGGCGATAAGTCCGAGGCGGTGCATTACTACAAAGAGTACTTGCAAGTTTTTCCGGACGCGCCGGACTCTGCAAAAGTTAAGAAGAAAATCGAGAAACTTTCGAAAGAATAGTTCCTGCCCGCCGTTCTTCTACGCCGAGAGAACTTCGTTCGCGCGTAATTCCGTTGTCATACCGGGCGCGGAATGGCGTCGCGCCGCATCCTGGCAATCGTATGATCATCCCCGGAAGTGATTTACAAGTGAGCGACAGCGCTGTTTGTTTTCCGCGTTGGCATCCGACATTGTAATAAGATGGCGCGTCGAATTGCTATCCGAGTCTAGGTCACGTTGAAAAATGGAACTACGCAAAGATCCCATCACTCGAAGTTGGGTCGTAGCGGGCCATCCGGAGCGTGAGAAAGTTCGGCCGGATCCCTGCCCGCTCTGCGGAGAGAACCGCGCGCAGACCGGCACAATTCTGGATTTGCCCGCGCATGGACCGTGGCAAGTGCGCGTGTATCCGCATTTTCGTCCGCTTTATCGCATCGAGGGCGAGCCGGGACGCGAAGCGGAGGGAATTTACGACCGCATGGCTGCCACCGGCGCCCATGAAATTATTGTGGAGACTCCCGAGCATACCCGGCAGCTATCACAGATGAGCGACGCCGAAATCGAGCGCGTGCTTGAGGCTTACGCACTGCGTATCGCGGATTTAAAACGGGACGCCAGGTTCAAATACGTCACCGTGTTCAAGAATCAAGGAGCGCAAGCGGGTGAAGAGTGGCCGCACGCGCATTCGCAGATCACGGCCACAACGTTTGTCCCACGCAGAATTTTGTATGAATTGCGCGCCGCTCGAGAGTGGTATCGCGACCGCGAGCGATGCGTTTTCTGCGACATTTTGCGGCAGGAAATTCGGCAAGCCAAGCGCGTGGTGGATAATGCAGGCGATTATTATGCTTTTTGCCCATACGCGTCGCGCGTGCCGTACGAGGTGTGGCTAATGCCGAAAACTCACAACCACCAATTCGAATTCGCGCAGCCGGGCGAAAACCGCCGAAACCTGGCCAACTTGCTGGGAAGAACACTGCGCAGGCTGCTGAAATTTTCAGAAAGCTATCACATGGTGATGCATACAGCTCCCAACACGCTGCAAACCAAAGGTGAATTAAGCGAATATTGGCGCACGATTGCGGGCGACTATCACTGGCACATCGAAATTCTTCCCATCGTGCAGCAGAGAAGCAAGTCCTACAGCATCAAGGAAATTTATTTTAATGGGACACTCCCCGAAGAAGCGGCGGAAAGCCTCCGCAAGATCGATCCAGGCAAATAATGAAGCCGGAGCGAATGTTCCCGAGGAAGAGAGCTAACCAGCGCGGCGGAATTTTCTCGAAACTTCTATTTCTAATTTTCCTGGTCATATTTGTGGCTATTCTTTATCTGGCGCGCTATCCGATTTTGCGTTTCACGGGAGATTTTTGGGTCGTGGACGAAACGCCGCAGGTTTCAGATGTAATCGTGATTCTCAGCGATGATAATTACGAGGCGGCGAGGGCAACACGAGCAGCGCAGCTTTTCAAATCGGGCATGGCGCCGCACATCTTAGCAAGCGGACGTTTGCTGCGCCCCTATGCCGGTATTGCCGAGCTAATGGAGCACGATTTGAAGGCGCAGGGAGTGCCGGCAAATGCGATTGTGCCTTTGGCGCATCGGGGAACGAATACGCGCGAAGAAGCGGTAGCCGACGCGCAGGAAATCGCATCGCACGGCTGGAAGAAAGTTTTACTGGTGACTTCGAACTATCACACGCGCCGGGCGGATTATATTTTCGCTCGCTTGCTGTCCAAGGGTACAGAGCTTCGAGTGGTCTCGGCGCCCGATTCTGAATACGATCCGAACAATTGGTGGGAAAATCGGACGGGGCTAAAGAGGTTTCTTTATGAAACGGCGGGATACATCGTCTGTTTATGGGAATTGCGTCACAATGACGTGCAGACTTCTTGAGTGGCAAGACTACTCAAATCAGGCCAAGTAACCGTTATTTCAGCTTTTTGACAGGAGAAGCAGCAAGACCGTACCAAATCGTCACTTACCTCAACACCGCGATTTACTCACGGGCGCCTCTGTACTATAGTTTGGACATCGCTTGGGACCCTGGCCGCCCGGCGTTAGAGAACAAAGCATTCTGGGGGAGAAATCTAAATGTGGAATAAATCCGCCGAGGCCAAACCGTCTTCGCAGGCCAGTGAGACAGCGGTTCCAGTAATACCAGCACCAGCCGCAAACACTCAGCAAACCTCAAGTATTTCAGTAGCGCCGGCGATGCCGCAGAATTCTGTTCAGGTAAATCCGATCACACCTTCTTTGAATGGCGCGACCACGATTGCGGCTGGGTTGAAAATCAGCGGAGAGATTTCCGGTACCACTGACCTATACATCGATGGTGAAACACAAGGGAAGGTACGGCTGCCAAATGCTCGGGTGACTGTCGGGCCCAACGGCCGCGTTCAAGCGGACATCGAAGCGCGGGAAATCATCATCGAAGGAACGGTGTTTGGCAACCTGAAAGCCGGCGAGCGGCTGCACCTGGGAGCTGCCAGTCGAGTGCTAGGCAGCATTCTAACGCCTCGATTTGCGATTGAAGATGGAGCGCGCTTGCGAGGCAAAGTGGAAATGGTACATGCCGCGAACTCGCAGCCTAATTCCGCGGTCCCGGCGGGCGCGGAAATGGGAAAAGCGAAAGCCATGTCCGCAAGCGGTAAGGACGAGTAACCCACGATGAGCTGGCAAGCCAAACCTCGTCTGACTGCGACGCCTGTGTCGGATGCGCGCCCTAAACTGGGACCGTCGGCGGTAGCCACATCTTCGGCAAACGTCCGCGTCTCCAACGGTCTGAAGGAATTTTTGTGGCTGCTGAGCGATTCGAAACAAGGGCGGATTCTGGATCTTGGCCAAGTATCGCAGGCGACTCTGACTTTCTTCATCGAGAAAGGGTTCCGCGTCTCAACGGAAGATTTGTTGCGTGCCTGGAAGGAATTCCTGGTAGCAGAAGAGGAAAATTTCAGAAAAGCCCCGATGGGAAATCAAGTCGCCGAGGTTTCGCCGACGCTATTCGCGGACAAATTTCTTGAGACAGCTATACAGTATCCCGCGGAACATTTTCACGGAGTTCTGGCCTGGGATATTTTTGACTACTTGGATGCACAGCTTTTGCCCAAAGTGATGGACCGGTTGTACGCGATTCTGCAACCGGGCGGCGCAGTCCTTTCGCTCTTTCACAGCCGGACTCCGGAACGGTTTTCCCGATATCGAATATCGGATCCGCAAACGATTGAACTTTTACCGGCGTCAACGCTGTCAATTCACGCGCGAATTTTTCAGAACCGCGAAATTCTGGATATTTTCGGGAAGTTCCGCTCGTCGAAGACCTTTGTGGGGCGCGATCAAGTGCGCGAAGGCCTTTTCCTCAAGTAGCTATCTAGGCAGGTTGTTCTCAGAGTCCTAATCTTCCGCGGATTTCGATGGACTGAGTGAAGTAATGTCTTTATGTCCGCGCGCCTTCCATGCGTGATAAGCGGCAGGAAGGAGCGAAACCACAATGACCGCGGCAATCACATAGTGGATGTGCTTGTCGATATGTGGATCCGACTTGCCAATCGTGAACCCGAGCAGGATCATTCCCCAGACCCAACAAATCCCTCCAATAATGTCGTACACGAGATAGCGCGAATACTTCATCCCCGCCGCGCCAGCTACCGGCGGACAAAAAGTCCGAATGATAGGCACGAAGCGCGCCAAAATGATTGTCTTCCCACCGTAGTGTTCGTAGAACTCGTGAGCCCGGGTAAGATGGCGTTTCTTGAAGAACCCGGAGTCCTCGCGGCGGAATAAACTTGGGCCTGCTTTCCAGCCGATGAAGTAGCCCAATTGATCGCCAGCTATGGCACAAAGGGTGACGCACACTAGCAGCCATGCCAAATGAAGCTTTCCTGCGCCGGCAAAGACCCCGGCGGTCACCAGCAGGGAATCGCCCGGCAGAAAAAAGCCCACGAACATTCCGGTTTCGACGAAGATGATGATGCAGACCATCAACGTCCCGCCCCAATCGAGAAGGCCGCGAATGTCGTATAGGCGAGCTAGAATTTGTTTTAGAAATTCGACCATTTAGCTTCTTTCCGGAACTTTTCTGCGGCCAACAAGCCAGCAAGTCCTCTAAGCACAGTAACATTAAAGTCCGCAGACTCGGTCTCTCCTGGCTAGTACTTTCCTCCTACCAACAATAGCCCCCTGTACCATTGGCCACTCCGGAGCCCTGTACGAAGATGCAGTAGGACGAGGGAAGAACCGAAGGGGGCAAATCATGGAAGGTGGATACGCAGCCTGGATGGGCCAGCCGGTGGTTCTTCGAGTAGTAGCAGGCAACATGCGAGTCCCGTTGCGTGGACGATTAATGTCCGAAACAAACGACATTGTGAGATTGCGAATTGCAGATAGCTGGGACGTGGACATCTTCAAATCAATGGTCGTCGGGGTGGAGCACGATAATCCGGTTTATGTAGTCAATTAAGGGGGAAGCGTGAGCGCACTGGCTAACCACGATTTCGCCTCGGAAAGCGACGCAGAAGTGATGGCGCTCTCCAGTTCTTGGGAGGACACAAATATGCGCGCCCGAATGGAGACCTTCCGCGACACAATTTTGGTGGTAGCACTTCAAATGATTTTTCGAGCAACCTTGGTTATGCGGCGTTGGAATTACTAAGCTCGAGGTTACTCAACCAGCTTCCCCGGCCCCTCCTCAACCCCCAAAGCCCCAGGCCTGTGCCCCCAGGCCTGGGGTTCTTCTTTTTGCCGCGGCATCTTCCAGTTGTTTTCGTAACAAGTAGGATGCAGCTTTGAGTTCGCACCCAGAATTTTCTTTGACTCTCTGACTCATCCGCTATAAGACTAGGCCAGTTCCGCCCCTACATGAGACTAACTCTTGCCGACTGGGCCGTAGTCGCGGCCTATCTCTCATTCACACTCCTGCAAGGATTGTATTTTCGCAAAAGATCAAGCGGAAGCACGGCTGACTATTTCGTCTCCGGACGTCGCGCGGCTTGGTGGTTGATCGGCACCTCAATGGTGGCGACGACTTTTGCCGCGGACACTCCATTGGTAGTTACCGGACTGGTTTACAGATTCGGAATCGCGGGGAATTGGATTTGGTGGAGCATGCTTCCGGCCGGCATGATGACGGTTTTTCTTTTCGCGCGGCTGTGGGTTCGCGCCGGACTTCTGACGGACGTTGAATTCGCTGAACTCCGTTACGCGGGAAAGCCTGCGGCTTTCTTGCGTGGATTTCGCGCGCTGTACCTCGGCCTGCTCATAAACTGCGTGATTCTGGGCTGGGTCACAAAAGCCATGACCACGATTGTCAGCGTTGTGATGGGGCTGGATGATCGCCGGTCGCTCGCTCTGTGCGTATTCTTTCTGATTCCGTTTACAGGCTTGTACGTTTCGCTGGGCGGCCTTTGGGGAGTGTTGTGGACGGACTTATTTCAATTTGTGCTGAAGATGGGCGTCGTGATTGCGGTGGCCTGGTATGGAGTGCGGGCTGCCGGCGGGATGACGGAATTGCTGTCCAAACTTGCCGCGATGCAAAAGTCAGCGGGGCCTGGAGCAGCGAACATTACTTCGTTCTTCCCGGATTTTTCGCGGGGTTTCGTCAGTGAGGCATTATGGACAATCCCGGTGATCACTTTCTGCGTTTATCTAGGTGTGCAGTGGTGGGCGTTTTGGTATCCAGGGGCGGAGCCGGGAGGCGGAGGCTATATCGCGCAGCGCATCCTGAGCGCTCGCAATGAACGCGAAGGACTACTTTCGGTTTTATGGTTTAATTTCGCGAACTATGCGTTGAGATCGTGGCCGTGGGTTATAGGTGCGCTTGCCGTTGTGGTTCTATATCCGCAGCTTGCGCGGCCGGAGTCCGGATATATTTTGTTGGCTGTCGATCATTTGCCGCGGGCTGCGCGTGGACTTCTGGTCGCGGGATTTCTTGCGGCCTTTATGTCTACAATCGCGACGCATCTGAATTGGGGCAGTTCGTATCTTGTTTCGGATTTTTACCGAAGGTTTGTGAAGCGCGACGCGACCGAAAAGCATTACGTTTCTGTTTCGCGTTGGGCCACAGCTCTTCTTGTTATTGCAGGCGCATGCGTTTCGTGGGAGCTGGTTTCGATTCGAGCGGGCTGGCAGATTTTGCTGGAAGTGGGGGCGGGAACCGGCAGCGTTTATCTGCTGCGTTGGTACTGGTGGCGAATCAATGCATGGAGTGAGATTGCGGCGATGACGACTGCGCTCATCGTTTCAGTTACGTTTCGCCTGATTGCGCCCTTCCACGGTTCGGAACCGGCTGTGTTCGCCAAGCAGACTCTGACCACCACGTTGATAACTACGACGGTGTGGGTGCTGATAACTCTTCTAACGCCCGCTGAACCTGATGATACCCTCGTAAAGTTTTACCGCCGGGTCAGGCCGGACGTCTCGGGTTGGAAGCCGATTGCGGCAATTGTAAAAGATTCATCGCCCACTAAAGACTTGGGCCGAAATCTGATAGACTGGATTATCGGCTGTACCATGGTTTATGCCGCACTTTTCGGCGTGGGGAAATTTTGTATATTGGAGTTCTGGAAGGGGTCGCTGTTCGCAGCAGTATCGATTTCTTGCGCCGCATTCATCTATCGGAGCCTGAATCAAGCCTATTGATAGCCGGTCTTTTTCTGGATTGTGGTGGAAAGGGTCGGCCCGGCATGTGCTCCCAGTCTTTATAGGAAGCGCTAAAAAGTCCCAAAACGACGTGGGAGATTGTTCGGAGTCGGGGTATTATGCGCAGTCACGCCAAAAATTGAGGGGAGACTAGATGAGGATTGCCAGCGTTGCGAGTGCTTTTCCTGAGAATTATTACAACCAGCAAGTCTTGACGGACGCTTTGAAAAACGATTGGCGGCACCGGTTAGCCAATCCCGATATTCTCGACCGCCTTGACGAGAGCATGAAAGTCGAGGGGCGTTATCTCGTTCACACGCTCGATTTTTACGAGAATCTAACCACCTGGGGCCAGGCCAATAACGCGTGGATCGATCACGCGCTCGAACTGGGCGAAGAAGCTCTATGCAAGGCACTTCATGCCGCGGGCATGAAACCGAAGGAACTGAGCGCCATTTTCGTCACATCAGTTACGGGAATCGCTGCTCCTTCCATTGATGCGCGACTGGTAAATCGAATGGGGCTTTCCACAAACATTAAGCGCATTCCGATATTTGGATTGGGTTGCGTGGCGGGTGCCGCAGGCATCGCTCGCGCCGCGGATTACGTACACGGATATCCGGACCAAGCGGCGGCATTGCTCTCCGTCGAGTTATGCTCGCTGACCCTGCAGCGCGACGATCTTTCCATGGCTCACTTGATTTCGGCGATGCTGTTCGGAGACGGTGCGGCGGCAACGATCGTAGTTGGATCCAACAGGAAATCCGACGGTCCAGAAATTCTTGCCACCAAATCGATCTTCTACCCACACACCGAGAAGGTGATGGGTTGGGACATCTCGGAAAAGGGCTTCCGCATCGTACTATCGCCGGAGGTTCCCGATACAGTTGTAAAGCACCTGGGCAAAGACGTAGATGCGTTTCTGGCCGAACAGGGCCACAAGAGAAGCGACATCAAGACCTGGGTAATGCATACCGGCGGTCCAAAGGTTCTTGAGGCCACGGCGACTGCGTTGGGTCTGAACGAAAAAGATCTGGCCGCTTCATGGGAATGTTTGCGCAAGGTTGGAAACATTTCATCCACATCGGTGCTCTTGGTTCTTGAAGATGTTTACATGAACCGGCGTCCGGAACCTGGGTCGCTGAGCATTCTGGCAGCCATGGGGCCGGGATTCTGCTCCGAGCTGGTACTTCTAAGATGGTGAAAGGCGGCCTCAACTGGCCAAGTGCGCGGATGTCCTGGTTATTGGCGCGGGACCTGCTGGAATCGGTACGGCGATTGCAGCGACCCTTAGAGGACTTCGCGTAGAAGTTCTAGATTGCAGAAAGCCTCCGATTGCGAAAGCCTGTGGGGAAGGATTGCTCCCCGGCGCCGTTGAGAACTTAGCCAGGCTCGGCGTCAAATTGGATCCATGCCACGGATACCCATTCCGTGGCATTTCTTTTTCAGACCAAGAATCTTCTGCTAGCACGAGAATTTCCCACGGCACGGGATATGGAGTACGACGCAGCACGCTGCATTCGTTACTGGTGGAGCGGGCAAGCAATCTCGGCGTCACCTTTAAGTGGGGTTCTCGCGTTACAGGTTTTGACTCCCGCGGCGCGCTTGTGGATGGCTTACATGCGCCATGCAAATGGCTTGTTGGGGCCGACGGTCAGAATTCGTGCGTCGGAAGATGGGCCCGTCTGAGTTCTAAACGTCCGCGGTTGTCGCGGTTTGGATTCTCTCGCCACTACGCTGTGTCTCCCTGGACTGATCTGGTCGAAGTTCATTGGGGCCCTGGCTGCCAGATGTTCGTCACGCCTACGGCCGACGATGAAGTTTGCGTTGCGCTTCTATCTCACGATCCACGGTTGCGGATCGAATGCGGTCTAGCTCATTTTCCGGCGGTAGCCAAGCGTTTAAATCTGTCGCGTCCTCGGACGGCGGAATTGGGAAGTGTTACCGCACTCGGTCGCGCTCGTCGGGTGGTGAGTGCAAACGTGGCGCTGGTAGGAGACGCATCGTTTACCGTGGATGGAATCGCCGGACTTGGTTTGAGTCTTGCTTTTGAGCAGGCCGTCCTGGTGGCGGAGGCCATTGCGCGCGGGGATCTGACGTGCTACGAAACCGCGCATCGCGAAATCTCGGCGGCACCGTGGCGAATGACGCGGCTGCTGCTTCTTATGGATCAGAGCGCCTGGATGCGAAGAAAGGTACTTCGTCTATTTGCGCGCAAGCCCGCGCTATTTTCAAAAATGATGTCTGCGCATATGTCGCAAACCATGAATGAGAGTTTACACGCGACGGAGATGTTAGGCCTCGGCTGGCAAGTGCTGCGAGCTTGATCGTGCAGAGAACGAGCTCTACTGAAGTATCCGAAAAACCTTGCAGAACTTTTGATCGGGCAATTTTTCGACAATACATAGCCAGGAGTTTGGCGACGCGATATATTGGCGCGGCTTTCGCGAGTTTTCTTTTGTTGGCCTCCCCCGCTCGTGCGCAAGTTTCAGGCGCCAGTGTATTCAATTTAGATCCTGCGCAATCCACGGTTAAATTTACCCTCGACACCACTCTTCACACGGTTGAAGGAACGTTCAATCTTAAAGTCGGGCACCTAAGTTTTGATCCCGCCACAGGGAAAGCGAGCGGGCAGATTAGCGCGGACGCCACCAGCGCCGATACCGGCAACAAAAGTCGCGATAAGAAAATGCGTCAGGAGATTTTAGAGAGTCAGAAATATCCCGAGATTGTTTTCGTTGCGCAGCAAATCAAAGGTACGGTCAATCCGCAAGGCGCGTCGCAGGTGGAACTGTCGGGCGTCTTCCGAATTCACGGGCAAGACCACGAATTCATTGTGACCCTTAGCGTTCAGCGCCAGCCGAGCGGGACAATTCAAGCCGACGCGAATATTTCCGTTCCGTATATCAAATGGGGTCTCAAGAATCCGAGCAGTTTTTTGCTGCGAGCGAGCGATACCGTCGAAGTGGAAATCCACGTGACCGGCCAGTTGGTTTCCGCAGCCCAACATTGATCTTAAATCCTTCCAAAAAAAGGACTGGCGCCACCCTGAGGAGATTGGCGCCAGTTCTTATAGCTGCTGGGTGGCGTTAGCCATCCAGCCCACGTAAATCTACTTATTTACCGCCGCCGTCTGCCGGCGCCGCCGCGGTTGACGAGCTGAAGTTGAACATTTCAAACAGATCGCTCAACGCCGGACTGTTGGTTGGTACATAGGGATTGTTGGCGTTCACTTTCGGATTGGGAAAATTATCGCGGCTGCGCTTGGTTATCGGGCCAAGTCCCCAGTTCCGTTCAACGAATTTCAGGATGGAAACATGATCACCGTAGAGGTGGGACACGTGTCCGCCCTGCGTGTAGGGGGAAATGACCAGGAGCGGAATGCGCGTGCCGTCTCCGAAGAAGTCGAGCGGTTGAACGTAACCAGAATCGTAGTAACCGCCGCCTTCATCGAAGGTGACGAAGATTGCAGTGTCTTGCCAAAGCGTCGGGTTGGCTTGAACTGCATCCACGATCTTCTTCACGAATCCTTCGAACAGATCCAGCTTGGAAGACGCTGGGTGACCGTCAACGAATCCGCTGGGCTTCACAAATGAAACGGCCGGCAGGTTTCCACTCTTGATGTCTGCATCGAGATTGGTTGTGTCCTGCAGGTGCGCAGTTCGTACAGCGGCATTGGTCATGATCGACGTGGAATATTGGAACGGGTTGCAGATGTTGCAATATTCGTCGCTCAGTGTGCCGTAGTCGCCGTAGTTCAGTTGGTATTTATCCTTGAGATACCGATCCCACTGGTCGCCATAATACTTCCACGAAATGTTGGCTTCCAGGAGTTCGTCGCCAATGCTCCGCACTGTCGTCCCAGGGATGGTGAACGGGGTATTGTACACATAGTGGTCGGTGTAAGCGTTGCTGCCATCGCCAAAGTATCCAGGGTTGTAGTTGTTCACCAAATAGTAGTGTCCTGGCTCGCAGTTGGGATTTACGTTATAAGGCAGCGTGCTGAGGTATTTGAGCACCGAGGGATTTCCAGGCTGAGTGATATCGGCGCATCCGACGTAAGATCCGCCGCCATAAACGGGGGATCCGTAACCGCCCCCGCCGTAGCCATCTTCGGTGTACCAGTTGTTCGAATTGACCGACGGATCGGGGTCTTCGATTTCGTTTACAACGCCGGCATCGGGCGAGCCTTTCCATACCATTACGTTTTCCGGAGGAGTTGCTGGATTGCCATTGCTATCGCTGAAGTAAATCGCATCGCCGAAGCCGAGTGCGATGTGGTTTGCTCCGGTCCCACCCATGATCGACTGATGGAAATTATCGTTCAGAGTATATTGCTGCGCGAGTTGCAGCATGTAGGGAGCATCGCCCTTCTGCACGTTGTAAAAGCCCATGGCTGCCGAGCCTTCGCCGGTGGTCTCTTCTGTGAAGGGAGAGGGAACTGGCACTCCATTGGAACCGGCTCCTATGGTGACTTCGACAAACGGAAACAGGTCCGCTTTGCATCCGACTGGATTTGCCTCTGTGGCGTACTCGACGTTGCAATCGAGCTGCTGCCACATCTGGTAAAAGCGGTGTACTGGGCTCGCGGTGTAAGCATCGTAAGGCATGCCAGTGCTAAGCTGAAAAGGTCCCGGCTGTAGATTAAATACATCGGGAATGCGGGTATCGGGCGAATATTTGGGAAGGCCGGTACCGCCGGTGGTCAAATATTTGTAGTAGCCCGGCGCCAATGCAGTTTCGTCTTTTTGCGCTTCCGATACAGTTGGTACGTACGGATCCGTCGGTGCGCCAGCGGTCAGAGGAGTTGGCAAAACGGGGTAAAGCGATTTGCCCATCGGACTGAGCAAGAACGGGTTGGGCTGTTTGTCAACCGCATGGAACGCAGTGGCCACAGAGAAATTGGGCCCGGGGGTGCCATCGGCGTTGATGATTCCCTCCGAGAGAAGATTGTTAACTTTCTGTCCGGCTGGTGGTTGGTAAGTGGCATACACGTGATCGAAACTTCGGTTTTCACCGATGATCACGATTACGTGTTTAATGGGAGTCTTGGTATTGCCGTCGTTGTTCTGCTGCGCTTGAGCGGAACTGGCCAACGGGCCACCAAGCGAAAATTGAAACATCGCCAGGCACGTCAATCCTATGCGGAAATACTTCTTGGACTTTGAGATGACCTGCTTGTAGGACATTCACCCTCCTCTTTCTTTCTGCAAGGTTCCAGCGAGAACAAGTAGTAGCGTTGTCATATTGCAGCAGGATTTTTCTTCTATGAATGGACGATGAAGACGAACGATTGCGCGAGAAAAAATCCTGGATAAAAAAGAATTGTTTTATTCAATTGGCCGCGGAGTAACACATAGTTAACCAAAAACCGTTGCTGGCCGATTATTGTCCCGTAGCTAGGAGAAGCTTGTTGCGCGAGGCGAGTTAAATTTCACTTGCTGACTTCCACGCGATCGATCGCGTCGCTTTTCTTAGGGCTGTGAGCTTTTGCTCCGTTCGGATCTGCGGGTTCCACACGGATGAGTCCCATCATTCCTCCGTCTTCATGTTCAAGCAGATGGCAATGGTAAGGGAATAGGCCAACAGCGTTAGGATCCCGAAAATCCATTCGCACCCTTACCCATGGATATTGAAGTGTTTTGCCGTTGTAATACGGCACATTAATAGTGTCACGCAGAAATGGCTCATTTACCGGCGTTCCAAACCAATCGAGCAGCATGAAGTGGACTTGGTGGATGTGGAACGCGTGTAGTTCTGTCGAGCGATTCTCAATGATCCAATCTTCTACATCTCCCTGCTTCACAACAAGATTCGGAACTCCGGAACTCGGATCAAACGGCGTGGGAGGCTGTCCTTCCACGGTGATGTAGAACGTAGTGGCGCTGTTGGGATCGTTAGGATCTAAAAGCTTCTCTGAAAAATACAGGCGTCGAGTTCGCACCGGAGCTACGCTCCCCAGCCAAGGCATATTGGATGAAGGAATCGGCTGAGGCGAACTATCGAGCGTGGAGCGCAGGTTTGGGGCATCTTCCGCGGCCATGATTGTTGCAAGAGCCCGATTCGGGTCGTTTTCTCCTCCCACGCCCGTATCTACCGTTCGGGTTACTAGTAATCCAGATACACCCATCGGCGGCCCCTTTACTATGAACTCCACTCGGCCTCCGGGTGGAACACCGATGTGGTTCTCCCAATCCACAAAATTTCCGATAAGGCCATTATTGTTCAGCGGAACACCATCCAGGGCCACAATTCCAAGTTGTTGAGGAACTTTCTTATAAAGCACCGCTAAATTGAGATAGGTGATCGCCGAGGCATTCAGCACGCGCCAGAACTGGCGCTCGCCCGGTCTTATTTTGATTTGCGAGGTCGGATAATCCGGATAGGGTACGGGAACGAAATTAATTGAGAGGTCCTTTGCGGGCTTGCCGAAGCCGGTGCCGTTGTTCGCTGCATCTCCATCATGATCGATGAGCATTCGTCCAACCACCGGCTCTGATTTACTGGGAGGCGAATTCGGATTCAGCAAGTCCTGATCGCGAATTACCAGCACCCTTTCCGGCAATCCCCCGACCTCAGGGTTGGCGCGCTCAATTCCTTCGATAATCATGGCTCCCGACAATCCGCCCAGCACTTGCTTGGTACTGAATCCGTGAATATGGGGGTGATACCAATAAAGCCCCGGCGGCTCATTCTCTGGAATGCGGAAGCGGTATTCGAACGGCGGATCGCCTGGCTGGATGGAAGTTTTCAAGACTTCATCTTGATGACAATCAGCCGGGACCGTCAAACCGTGAAAGTGAAGATTAGTGGAAGTCAAACTCATCGCCCCGCTCATGCAGGGATCTGATGCTTTGGCGCTCCCGCTGTCATTTTTAGCGTGCGCATAGCCGGCCTTCGCGGAACCGGGGTCCTCCAAATCGTTCTTGAGATTTAGAATGAGAAGGTCGCCCGGATGCAGCCTCAGCGTCGGTGCCTCGCTGCCGTCCTCTGCCGCGTAACAAAACCGAACAGGCTTGCCTGGCTCGCTCACACTGCGCACAGTTAAATTCATTTTCAAGATGCCGTTCTGGCTTCGGATATCCTCCGGCTCCGGAACAACAGCCCCCGGCGATGGACGAGCGCAAACATCAGCCAGCGACTTCTGCGCAAAAACGCTTTCGGAAAAAAAAGCAAGGCAGGGAACCACGATTATAAGGAGAAGCAGTTTTCGCATCCTGAAGCCTGTTGATGTCGATGAAGACGTCACCTAATAAAGAATCACGGAGACATCGTTTTCCCTGAATACAGTCAAATCGGACGCAGCTAGCGGCTCAGCCTTGTAAACGTCCAAAAGAGAACCGCCGACAAGCATATAGATGCAGGGAGAGTGAGCACCCAGGCCATTAACAGATTTTTCACCGTGCCCCATTGCAGACCCGAATGATTGGCCGCCATGGTGCCTGCCACACCGGAGGAAAGCACGTGCGTAGTACTGACAGGTAACCCGAACCCGTCGGCAGCTCCAATCGTCGCCATCGCAGTGATTTCCGCGGCCGCTCCTTGCGCATAGGTTAAATGTTCCTTGCCAATTTTTTCGCCAACCGTCACCACGATGCGCTTCCAGCCAATCATCGTTCCCAAACCCAACGCAATGGCCACCGCGACTTTTACCCAGGTGGGAATAAACTTCGTAGCGTTGTCGATGTGCTTCTTGTAGTTGTCGATTACGGCCGCGTCGCTCGCTGAAAAGTTCGGTTGCCCGGTCTTCTTCATAAGCCGCAGGGCTTCGCTTACCACATACATATCGTTGCGGAAGTTACGAACCTTGTCCTGCGGGACGCCCTTGAGTTCCCCGTACTGCGAAATTTCCGTTCCGATTCCGTTCACCAAGCTGCGCAGGGCGAGCATGGTATTTGGCGTAAATTGCTTCGACCGAATGTAGTCTGTTACCTCGTCTCTGGGATCGCCAATTACAGCGCTTGAGGAAACGTAATGGTCTAAGACCGCAGCCGTCTGAGTGGACACCGCAACGAAGTCCTGCGACTGAGAATAGGTGACAGCGTGATTGACCGCATAAGCAGTGGGCACAGTTCCGATTAGAATTAGCATAATCAGCCCCATGCCTTTCTGGCCGTCGTTGGAGCCGTGAAAAAAGCTGACGCCGGTGCAGGTGAGTACCAAAAGCCCGCGGATCCAAAACGGGGGCGGTTGATCTCCCTTCGGCGCTTCATAAAGCGCCTTGCTCGGAATCAATTTGCGCATCAGCAACAGCAAACCGCCCGCGACAACGAATCCCACTATGGGCGAAAGTACCAGCGACTTTCCGATGTTCGCGGCCTGTCCCCAATCCACACCGCTGGTACCCGTCTTCACGGACATCAATTGGTTTGCAATCCCCACGCCGATGATGGAGCCGATAAGAGTGTGCGAACTGGAGGACGGCAAACCGAAATACCAAGTTCCGAGGTTCCATATAATTGCGGCAACTAGCAAAGCAAAAACCATGGCGAATCCAGCCTTGCTTCCCACCTGCAAAATCAGTTCCACTGGAAGCAGCGAAACGATGCCAAACGCGACGGCGCCGCTGGAGAGAACGACTCCCAGGAAGTTCCACATTCCGGACCAGACCACTGCAACGTGCGGCTCCAACGAGTGGGTGTAAATTACCGTAGCCACGGCATTAGCCGTGTCGTGGAAGCCGTTCACAAACTCGAACCCTAGGGCGATTAGAAGAGCGACGCCGAGCAGAACGTAAGGTCCCACCGAGGCCGAGTGCATCTGCGAAAGGTCTGACAGCAGATGCCCTCCAGCGTAAATCAGCCCCACGACCAGAGCCACTCCGAACACGAGCATCCCCACGCGTCCCGGTCCAGCTCCAATCTTCTGATCTAGAACGTTCGGTGCAGTAGTGCTCATCCCTCACCTCGCTGGGTTTGCAATTTGAATTTGAGCCTCGCTGGAACTGGCTAGAGCGTCCGACGCTACCGACTGATTGTTAATGGAATGTTATAGCCGTGTGAACAATGCTGGAGGCGCTAAAGCGACCAGATCGGATCGCAAACTTTGTTTGCCAATAGGGTTTATCGTTCAACTTATTTTTCGAACCCGCTGTTCGCGAACTTTCTCGGGAAAATTGTCACAGAAGATTCTTACAAGGTGTATGGGAAGCCAACAATCATCGCGCATATTTAAATTGGGACGGGCCAAGCATCATGACGATGCCGGAAGCCTTCGCTTCGTTGATTGTTATTTTACTCTCCGCAATCGCAACATGGGCTTGGATTACAATGTGTAAACGTGCGCCGCGAAATTGGGATTTCAAGGAAAGATCGCTTCGGTACCTGAACGACATTGACCGCAAAAAAAGCCAGATTTCCACGCGTTGAAAACTGGATGAGAGAATGGCTGATTAGAAGCATCCGTTCCTTGCGGCATCAACCAATCGAGCTTAATTCGTTTGTATATGCTCTAGATACAGAAGAAATTCAGCCCTTTTAAGGGACGCGCGGTATGCCGTTTTATGCCGCAGTATTGATTACATCGGCCAGCCACGTTGACTCTTGTAGCTTGCTACCGGTTCAATTTCGTGGGGGCTGCGCCGTTGCTGTTCGTCGTCCAGGCGCCCGAGATCTAAGTCCACATTTAAAAGCGCTCCTTCTTCGATTCCCGCCATAAGATTTCACTTCGCTTTGTAGTGGCATATTCGGAGCTTAGTCTAGTCGTCCATGCCGGCTGAGCCGGCACTTGTTTGCGAATCGCGAAGGAATCTGCTTCGCCGGTCGACGAAAAATCTTTAATTCAATGAAGTGATAGGAGATAATCTCAACACGGGGCGCCCGTAGCTCAGCTGGATAGAGCGTTTGGCTACGAACCAAAAGGTCGGGAGTTCGACTCTCTCCGGGCGCGCCATTTGTTCCCACCATTTGCGTTTTCTTGTTCGTACATACACCAGGATTCGATCGCAACTTTGGCTACAATTCTGCGACTCGGCGCTCTAGTTCGCTGGCAATCTCGCCGGCATCTTGGTCTGGTGCGAAGAGAACGGGCTTGCCGATCGTCGCGCGAACATGTCCGGGGCGCGTGAGGATGCGTTCCGCTTGGCGCAGATCGAACAGGCCGTCTAGACGCATTGGTATAACAGGCAATTGCAGCTGAGTCGCCAGCAAGCCGATGCCGGCGCGAAAATCGTGTAGCTGACCATCAGGGGTCGTTAGACCTTCCGGAAATATCAGGATGTTCCATCCGCGGTCAGCGAGATCGCCTGCAAAAGAGAAACTGCGACGGAATCCCGATTCTCTGGGCAGCGGGAAAACGTTGAAAAGCGCAATTACAAGAAAGTACCGCAGGCGTTCGACCGTGCGCTGAAACAAATTCAACTCTGCGGGCGGATTGAGCATCTCTCGGAGCCGCTCGCCCCTCATGGCTGTTGCGAGACGATGGCGGAATCTCGCGGGCAGCGCTGCAAGTATCCATCCGATGTCGACGTGAGTGACGTGATTGGAGACCACCAAAGCGGGGCCATTCAGCCCACGCAGATTTTCACGGCCTTTTACGCGAGGAGCGGCGAGGAGGTAAGTGGCCGGCCAAACCAGCAGGTAATAGACCGCAAGCCGTATCCATGTCACTAGCCAATTTTGTGCCCATCTTGAATAACTATATTCGCGGCGCGATTCAGAGGGTCTCTGTAATAACTGCTCGAGTTGGCCCACCGTTTTAATTTCGCCAAATTTCTCTTCGTTTAAATCAACTTGATAGCGCCCCTCGAGAGCGCTCATCAGTTCCACGCGGTCCAGTGAGCTCATATTCAATTCGGCATCCAGAGGCATGCCGGGCGAAAGAGCGCTCAAGGGATGCCCGGTAATGCGCGCCACTAGCTCATTGAGCGGACTCGTGCGCTGGGTTTCGGTCTGCATCCCGAGCTTTGCTTCTGCCAACGCTCGTATGGCCGGTAATAGTGGCTTTTGCGTTGCCGTGCGAGGAAAGTCCGGCTCCGGCCACACGATCCAGCGGCGAATCTGCTGGAACTCTGCAAGCGATTTGTTTGCGTTTTGTACCGCAATTCCTGCGTCCAGGCCGGAATTTTCAAGCAGCAAGACCGCACAGGGTTCCGCATTTCCGTCTCGCTCAAGCGCGATAACCACGCTTTCCTTTATTCCCGGCTGTTCACGCAGTGCGCACTCGAGGTCTTGCGGATAAATTTTCATTCCAGCGGAGGTGACGATCACATTTTTCTTGCGGCCTTTAAAAAAAAGACGCCCCTGATCGTCCACTTGCCCCAGGTCCCCCGTGTGAAACCATCCATCTTCGCCGACGACGGGCTGGCGCTGTTGGCCGCTCCAATACCCCGCGGCTATATTTTCGCCGCGAACCAGAATCTCCCCGCTCGGATCCACTTTCATTTCCATTCCGGGGAAAAGTTTGCCGATGGAACCCCTGTCAGAGCGGAACGGATGATTCAGGCTTATCAGCGAGGTGGTCTCCGTTAACCCATAGCCTTGAATCACCACGTATCCAAGCCGATTCCAGAAAGTTTCAGTGGGAGCTTGAAGCGCAGCACCACCGGAAATAAACGCCCAGAATTTCCACCCGAGCGAGCGGTGGATTCGCCGGAACCTCCACCAACGAAGCAAAAAGTGTTCGTTTTCTGCAACAGCGAAGTCTTTTTTGAACCTTGCAAGCCGACCTTCAGCCTCCATTTGCCGCTCAATTTCTCTCTGCAATGCCCCGATCAATCGAGGAACTGCGATTAGCACCGAAACGCGCTCCCGTCGTATGGTCTCTAACAATTCCACGGGCTTCAAAGATTCACGGAAAATGGTGTTGGCGCCCAATATTGGGGTGATGAACAACGCCAGCATCTGCCCAAAAATATGACTAAGCGGCAACAGGTTAAGAAATCGCAGCGGATGAAAAATCCTTTCGTAGCGCAGATATTTTTTGATCTCGCGCTCGAGGGGCTCGATATTCGCGAGCACGTTCCCGTGCGTGATTACCACGCCGCGGGGCTCCGCGGTTGTCCCGGAAGTGAAGACTATCTCCAGAATATCCTGGCGCGAAAACTGCGGAGAACCATAATTCGAATCGGAATATCGAGCGATGTCAGCCGCGACCGATTCGATGGCCAATTGCGGAATACCCAGAGCAGTTGCCGGTACTCCCTGTGAATAAACCACTAATTTCGCTTTCACTTGATCAGCCACGCGCGATGAAAAGTCGCTGGTGGAAACCCGATCGATGGGAACCACAACCGCGCCTCGCAGCAAGCATCCCCAAAACACGACCGCCCACTCTGCGGAATTCTCCGCCCATAACAAAACAGCGTCGCCTTTCGTTATTTCTCTCGATTCGAGTTCCCGAGCAAAACGACGAGAATCGGCGGCAATTTGATGATAGGTCCAGCGATTCGTTCGATAGCCGCGGTGGGCCGTGAACGCGATGTCGGTTCGCAGGAAATACTCCGAGAAGAACTCGATGAGGGATTCGCGGGCCATTGGATATGAATGGACGATATCTTACTTGAAGACGGGTATAGCGCGGCTCACTCAAAGGAGATTGACGTGGGAATGCGTAGCGTCGGCACAGTTTGAGAACGAGATGCCAAAATCTAAACCCGAGTCGAGGAGGCTTTTCAAGCCTCCTCACCCGGAAATGTTGTTACTGATTATTACCGAGAGTATTCGTCTAGTTCGGCTATGAGCGGACGTGCAGATTCTGGAACAGGAGTGCCGCCGCGGAGAACGTCATGCCGCGAAACGCCGGGGCCATACATCGATTCATCTCCGCTCTTGTCTGCATGAACTACGGTTCCATCCAAGCTCACGCCCGCGAAAATCCCTTTGCTGCGCGAATAAGACAAAATCTCGGCTGTCAACGAAATGTCGGTGCTGGCCGTGGCATTGCGGCCTACTGGGCCTGCCGCCACAGAAGCATCGCCGCCCAGCTTGAATTTATCGGCAAGCAGATGACCTAACGCGTGATCATTCATGAAGAGAAGGATAAGATCGGTGGATGAGCCGCCAGCTTGGTAGCCAAAGCTCCCGCCTTCAACGGCTAGAAAAATTGGTGCACTCCATCCATTCTCAGTGCGGCAAACTGCTATTCCGCGGCCGTAATTAGCGCCGAAAATGAACGCAAACTTTTTCTCCCCGGGAATTATCGCGATACAGTGCGTCTTGGCTAGAATGCCAGGAGATATCGCATCTGGGGCATTCATAATCTCTTGGAAAACCTGGGCCGCTCTCTCCGTGCGATTGATGTCATCCTCTTTGTCAGAAGCGGCCGTAACAAAAGGAAGCACCAGAAATACAGCCACGGTCAAAAAACCTAGCAGATATTTTTTCATTCTTGTCACTCCTTATAGTTTTGCCGGAATCGCCTCCGCCTAATACAACCGGTCGGCAACAATGAAGGCCAAAGTCGAGGATCGCTCCTATTCATTCACCAACACACGCAGCTTAAATTAGCGTGTGAGAGTTTTGATATACAAGGAGGCCTGTAAAAAGAGCAGGGATATTACGTAGGTTCTAGTAAGTGATTTTATTGCGGTAGTTTAGAGCAAGCTTAGGGTTGCAACTGTACTAGGTCCGGCTTCGGGGTTGCTGTCGGTTTGTTGCCCTTCCATCGCGACGGGCGCAATCCACCCGACCTGAGCTTGTTCATCGCCAATCCGATGCCGATCGAACTGCCCACAAAATGTTTTACCTTGAGCGGACCCACGACTTTCACGCCGCGAATCCAGTGCAGCCCGCTACTGATGGCGCAACCACATTGCGAGCAATCCGGATTACCTCCAAATACGCAAGGCTCCACGCGGCTCTGAAAGTCAGCGGAATAATTTGCGGACATCTTTGCGAACAAGCACTCGTCCGGGTTTGCCGGCGGTGCCAAAAATGTTTTCGCGATCCCATCGTTCATCAGCAGTTTGGGATATTTTACGCTTAGCGCAGGAAGCTCTCGCGCCAAAGTCTCGCGGTTTTCGCGAGTGAGCATCTCTGGAGTCTGCTCACCGATCTGGGGCGTATAGAGGCTCACCCATATTCGATTTACTTCAGGTCGAGCATTCCAGAACGAAATATATTCTTCCAGGTAACCTGGCCGGGCAAGCATCGGGCCCGTAATTGTCCAATGAATATTCACTTCTCGCCCTTCGATATTTTTCAGAATGCGCTCATAAGTGGCTGGCTTGCGTCGAATGTCGTGGTGTTCAGGTAAACCATCGATCGACACTGCTACGCGCACGCGAGGAATTTTCATCCATTCGGCGGGGATGGCAATCACTGCGCTGGTCACTACCAGCGTAAACACAGACAGCTCGCTCAACTTCGGCAAAATTTTGCTCAACTCACGATGCCGCACCAGTGGCTCTCCGCCAACCAGCGAGACGTGCATCGGCTTGTGCTTGCGGACCAAGTCAAGCACCCCGTCCACAAGCGCCTCTCCGCGTTTATCGTTCAACTCACGAAGCGTAACGCCGCCCGACAGATGTGTGTCGCCATAGGCGTAGCACCCGGGGCAGCTCAGAGGGCATTCACGAGTGATCTCGATGGATAGGAGAGGCACGCGGCCCGCTAGAATTCGTCCCCAGGACGTAAGAATTTCGCGCGGTGTGACACTTGGATTAATCGCTGTCGAAGGCATATTAACAGTAGATGCTAGTTTTACGGCAAGGGCTGCACGTTTTCAACTATGGCTGGTGGCGGTGTGTTTTCTTGCTAACAGCGGCTCAAATCGCTAATGTCGCGCGGCGCAGATGGCGTTATTGAATCACGCCCTGCCGCTCTATAAAACGCAGTGCGTCTTCCGCGGATCTGCTTCCGGCCGCCGTTCCTATCTTATTCGACTCCGTGGTCGAAAACAATGGCTTACGCCGCGGCGAAAATCTTGCAGGATCGAATGTTCCGCGTTTTGTATGGAACACCCATACATATTCGCGGCGGTTTTTGTCAGCATCTGATGGGGAAACTACCGCAGTGTCTATCGTCGTTAGGGGAGTGAAGTCCGAGAATCCGTTCTTGTCGGTGTGTACCGGCGTAGGCATGGTCCCGTTAAAAAAATCAGCATCGTGAGTGAAAATCACGACGAAATCCACCATCGATGGTGAGGGGGCCGGACAGATGCCGGAAAAGTTCTTGCCTCTGTTTTGTGTCATCCACCGGTACTGATTCGGCGACAGCCCGTAAGCCGAGAAATAGATTTTGCAGTTTTCTTTCCGTTCGAGCGGCTCCATCAGAGGCTCTTCTTCCTCGTCCGGATCGCGCGGGCTCGTTGCTACGTGGATATTTTCCGCTGAGGGCATGGGCTGGCTGGGGACATTGTCAGCCAACACTACACTTGCATTGCTCACTGGGAGAGCTGGGGCTACAGCAGCTACGGACGGCTTAGAGCTTGCAACGGTTTTGCTTGAAGATGTTTTCGAGGTCGCTGTTCCGGCAGCCTTGGGAGCCGGCGCGGACGAATTTGAGACTGTAACCGTTTTTCCCGAACTCGCTCTTGCCGCAGAGTTTTTGTTGTCTGAGTTATCTGCACTGTTTGATTCGGAAGATTTCGTTTTGTTGGAACGCACCGTCACTGTTTTCGCAGACGAGCTAGTGCCATCAGATGCCTTGGCTGTGGAGCCCGTAGAAGTATTCGTGCTCGGCTTGCCTGGCGAGTGTGCCGTGCTTGGCTGGGCATCCGGTTGTTTTGAATCTGATGCCGTGGGCGATGACGCAACAGCCTTTGATTCAACTGGCGCAGAGATCTTCGTCGCGGCGCTGGAGCCGGCACTTTCCACCGACTCACCTCGCGGCTTAAGTGCGACTGCGACGGCAGATTTTGTCACGTCCCCGCTTGTAGTATTTGCAACCGGCTTCGCATTTACGCTGGACGCGATGTTTGCTGGACTCTTGGCACGTGCTGCAGCAACAACCGATTGCCGCTCAGGCTGTCCTGGTTGCGTTTCAGTCTCGCCCGAATTATTTTGCTCTGAAGCTGGGGGCTTGGGAATCGCTTTGGCTTCCACATAGCCTTCTTTGCCGGCCGAAGTCCGAATCTTAACGTAGCCTTTCTCGCGGCCGATCACTTCCACCGGCTCGCCGCACTTTAATTTCATAGCTACGTCGTAGCTGTTCAGTGAGTCATAAACCCATACGCGGTCTTCGTTCACGCCGCACTTCAGTGGGCTCGTTTCTGCTGCGCATGCCGGAGTCCCATAGCAACCAGAAAGCAAGACCAGTGTTAGCGCGACTTTGGCTTGCATTATTCCCACCTCCGCCAGGCGAAACTGTCTGTGCTTCTGTGAGAGCGTCTGAACACCCCTTGCATTTTCGTCTCATGGTTCAGCGACGGTGCGTGATTTGCTCGAAGGCTGCGAAAGGGATAATCCAGCATTTCAAGTCTCTCAAGGCTGCTGTGAAAGCCCTGGATCTACGATGGCAAGTATGCGCGGCAGGAAAACGAAGCTACAACTGGACGGAAGGACAGAACTAGGGCAGGGAAGCGGCTTCGCTTTCTGTTCTAAAACTGCGGTGGCCAGAGCGTTAGAAAATTAGCGGCCGTCAAGATCTGTAAAGCTAAAGCAAAGCTACTTCCCAGTCATATTTACCTTAATTTCCTGGAGCTCCAGACGATCTGCTCCCGGCGCTGCGATTTTCGCAAGTCGCGCAAAATAATCGCGCGCTTCCTGTGGTTTTCCGGCAGATTCAGCGGCCCGTGCAGCTCCGTACAATGAATCAAATCTGTTCGGCGAAATTTTCAGTGCGGCTTGGTATTCGGTAACCGCCTCCGAAGGCTGTTTGAGCTCCACGAATAAATCAGCGAGCATCTCGCGGGCGGGCATCGTAAGTGAATCTACATGTTCGGACTCTTCCCGCTCGGCGGCCTGCCGCATGATTTTCACAGCCTCAGCTGACTTACCTTCCGCGTAAGCCAGCCAGGCTTCCGCTTCGCGTTGCTCAACCCCTTCGCCCGGATAAATTTTGTTTCCCATGTCTTTTTCGTGTTTATTATACGCGTCATCTGCTTCGATAAATTTTTGAAGGTCTTGCTGCGCGCCATCGACGTCGCCGCTGCGTGCGGCGCCAATGGCTTTTACCCAGTAAGTCATCCCCAGCTCGCGGAGTGGGATGTTGCGAACTGGGAGCGAGGCTGCAGCCTTCCAGTGATGCAGCTCCAGCGCATTGCGGGCATCGAACGTTGCTTGCATATTCTCAATCGTTCCGGCACTTGCGCCCGGAACTGACGTCAGAGCTTTCACCAAGTCCTCGGCTTTCGCTTCCTGTCCACTCTGCAGATACGCGTAGTCCAGGAAATCCATCGCGTGTGTTTCGTAATCCGCGTCGGCCATGTGCATCTGCGTGTCTTTCGCAGCAGCGGCCATGGCGGCGATATTCGAATCGATCGATTCCTGCCACAAACCCCGGCGCGTGAAAATATGCGCCGGCATGTGCAGCGCGTGGGATGAGTCTGGAGCAATCTTCGCATACATGCGCGCGGCTTCCAGGCCCTGGGAAGCTAGCTCAGGTGTGTCGCTGGCATGGATGATGTAATGAGCCACTCCAGGATGATCTGGATCAGCGGTCAGAAGGGGACTAAGAATGGCCAGAGCCTTTTCGCGATCGGCCAGATCGTGGTCGTTGTACTCGGCGAGAGCGACTAGCGACAAGCCGTAAAATGCGGCCGCATCGATGTCCTTGGGATTTTCTCGATACAACTTCGCCATCGCTTCCGAATAGACGCGCGCTCGAGCTTCATGAGTCAGGTCCGAATTGTCCTGATAGAACGTGGCCGCGGCTGAAATGTACCCTCGTTCTCGCTCCGTCGTTCCCTCGATCTTCGCGGCTTGCTCCAGATCCTCCTGACCTTCTCGCAAAGTGTGTGGCCTCGGAAAATCCCAGAGCTGATGATAGAGCGCCATAGCTTTTCCCCAGTAAGCCATCGCGCAATGTGGATCTTGCTGTGCTGCGTCTCCAAAAGTCTGCTCGGATTGCTGGTATTGAAATGAATGCAAAAGGGCCACGCCCTTTTGCATTTCGGGTTGCGCTTGCGACGAGCAAGAAGTGGGAAAGGTTATTTTGCCGAGTTGTGCCGCTCGGACGCCGGCATGGACCGCGGAGTATTGCGGTTGCCCCGTTCCTCCAGCGACAAGCAAACCCGGCAAACAAAATAAGCCACCGATTGCTAGCAGGGAGCATGTCCGGCGCATCAACGCACCTCCACAATCTCACTGAGGCAAATTTTACTCTCATGCGAAGAAACGTGCGGAGAAACCAGCCTCTGCCCGACGCTGTTCACTTTTTGTGGTGGCCGGCTCGCCGTTTCTTATCGTATCGAGCCAACGCGTCCTCAATAACCGGGTAAGCTGTTTTGGCTGGAAGAATATCGTCCACTTCCACCACTTTACCCTCAAGATTTTTGTAGTCCTGAAAAAATCGCCGAATCATGGCCAGCTTGTGCGGCGGCAACTCGCTCGCTTCGTGATACTCGTTGTATTCGGGATCGGCGGTAGCCACCGCGATAATTTTATGGTCCTTCGTCCCCGAGTCGATCATGGACATCAAACCAATAGTGCGAGCATCCAGGATTGTGAGCGGCACCACCGGCACCTGGCAAAGCACTAGAACATCGAGCGGGTCGTGATCTTCAGCGAGCGATTGCGGAATGAATCCATAATTTGCCGGATAATAGACAGCGGAATAGAGCACGCGGTCCATTTTGATGATGCCGCTCCCCTTGTCGAGCTCGTACTTCACGCTCGATCCCAGAGGAATCTCAATCACCGCGTGGAATTCTCGCGGAACATTTTCGCCTGGACTCAAATCGTGCCAAGGATGCATCGAAATACCTCCGGTTCCTGGACCGATTCTAGGTCAGACAGGATGATTCGTCAGCACGACCTTGCCGCCCTGTCGTGCAAATACGTAAACAGTCTTGGGTTCGATGTCCTGTAGGGCCCGGTCTTTTAAGTAATCCTCGGTGAATAGAAACACGCGGCCTCGACCGTGCCACAGACGAGTAAACGATTGATTATCCTCGAAAATATCGGGAGCGCCGGGAAAGAACGAGCCGTACCACAAATTGCCGTCGCGGCCGTTCAGCACATGCAGTTCGATCCCCGTGTAGTAGTTCAACGTTGAGCCGAATTCATATTTCCCGTTGATCACAATTGTGTCACCTGGCTTGTATTCCTTTTGTATCTTCAGCGCAATATTTTTTGATGTCACTTCGGGTGAGAATATGACAAATCCCTGGTGCACGCAGAACAGCACCACGACCATCATTCCCGTGAGAACGAGATTGCCCTTGAGCGGTGCTCCACGGCGTCGAAAAATCCAATTCAGCCCGGTGCCAAATAGCAGCGCGAATCCCACCAGCCAAAGCGGCGTGCGAAATAATCCGAATGCTTCGATCGTCAGATCTTCCATGTGGCCCAAGGACAAAGCGTATTGTCCGGGATGAGGAACCAGAACACTTCCAATGTCAGTTCCTGGCGGGAAAGGATGAGTCATCGCGAGGACGCTCATCGCTGCGGCGAAACCCAGCAATCCAATGATGAGCAACACGAGCGACGCTGTTTTTCCCGCTCTACGTTCGCGGCCCCCCATCTCCGACTCGCGCTCGTGCTGCATCCAGCCGCCTATGAGCAGTGCCAGAGCAGGCAGCACTGGCAGCGAATAATATTCCTGCCGCGTCGAAAAACTAAAAAACAGCATGATCACGCCTGCCCAAACACCAAAGAAAAGATTGGCCTCGGCGCGCGAACTTAATCCCTCGCGCCAGCGACGTACTTTCCTCGGGATTTGCTTCAACGCTGGAAACAAAAACACGAACCAAGGGATTAACCAGGCGAGCACCAAGGCCCAGAAGAGTAACAGCGGCACTTTGTCGTAGTCTCGCGGGATTCTTTTGTTCAAATACCGAAGCACTTGCTCGTTCACGAAATAAAACCAAAGAAAGCCTTTTTCCGGCCCGCTGGGCTGCGCCGGACTGCGTATTGCCGCCAGAATGTGCCACGGCGCGGCGACAACCAAAAACACCAGAGTGCTCGATAATGGCCGCATCGCCAGAAGCTTCTTAAAGTTTCCAACCAGCAGAAGGAACACAAAAATAATCATCCCAGGGAAGGCGAGGCCGATCAGGCTTTTGGTCAGGACATTGAACGCGACCATGACTGCGAATCCCCAGCAAGCCCACCGCTCTGGCTTCTCCTGGTCGTAAGCCGCCAGGAAAAAATAAAAACTCAGCGTCAGCCACATCGCCACGATCGCGTCCGGAATCAGGAAGCGCGTGTAAACGAAAATTCCCGGAGCCGTGATCAAAACGAGCGCCGCGTAAAATCCCGCCTCAGCGTTCAAAAACCGCCGCCCAAAGAGCCACACGCTAAGCCCGAGTCCCAGCACACTCAAGGCCAGCGGCAAGCGCGTTTGCCACTCGCCCACGCCCAACAGTTTGTAGCTGACAGCGACGCACCAATACATCAGCGGAGATTTTTCGAGATAGCGTATGCCGTTTACGTAGAGCGTTACCCAGTTGTGATTCAGCAGCATCTCGCGCGCGGCTTCGGCATGAATCGAATCCGCATCGTCCAAAAGTCCGGGAGTCGAGAGCGCGGGCAGGTAAATCAGCGCCCAGGTGACAAAAATGATCCCCAGTGCGAGAGCTTTCGATAGAAATGTGGAGGGTAGAGACGCGCGCGAGATTGAATTCACCGGAACATTTTCCGTCGGTCAGTCAATGCAACATTCTAACTGAATGCCCCGCGATTTCCGATTTTTCTGTGCCCGGAACTTTTATCCCTGCGGAACCGTCCGTTCGCCTGTATGATTTGAGGCTCATATTTCGGTAGGATGGCCTTTAACTAATGAATGTTGGCAAACGGCAACGGCGGAAAGTTTCTGCAAATGTTATCTTGTTAGCACTCGGTGCGGCAGCACTGCTCTGGATTCCAGTAGCCTTAGTCGCCCGCGCACGGTCGTCACAACAACCTTCGAGCGCTTCTCAACAATCCGTCACTACCGAGCAATCCTCTTCGTTGCCGCGTCCCGCGCCTGCAGGAACGAAAACCGCCGGCGAAGCCTTCAAGAATGTCGAAGTGTTGACCGATGTTCCCGCTGACCAACTCATACCTTCGATGCGTTACATCACCTTTGCTTTGGGCGTGCGCTGCGAGTACTGCCACGCAGAAGGTCATTTCGACAGCGACGAGAAGCCTGCGAAAAAGCGTGCCCGGGGCATGATCAAAATGATGTTCGCGATCGACAATACATATTTCAGCGGACATCGCGCGGTAACCTGCTACACCTGCCATCGCGGTGCCGCGAAAGCCGCCGACATGCCGGTTCTCGCGGACGTTGTCTCGGCATCCAGCCTCTCCGCCAACAATGTTGCGCCGCCTGCTCTAACCGAAACGCCGACTCCCGCAAATTCGTCGGCTGTCATCTCAGCCACAGCCAATCCGCTTCCCGCCGTAGAAGAGATCCTTCGGAAGTACGCGCAAGCCTTAGGTGGCGAAGCGGCGATCGACAAAGTCAAAACACGTGTGGCCAAAGGAACGCTCGATGTCGTTGCGCGCCACATGCATTCACCCGTTGAAATTTATCGCAAAGCGCCCGACAAGATCGTCAGCATCGTTCACACTCCTCGCGGCGATTCTTCCCAGGGTTACAACGGCAACATCGGATGGCAGACGCGCGGCGACGAAGTAGAAGAGGTACGCGGCGACGACTTGATTCGCCTAAAAGATTTCGCAGCACTCATTCCGGGCTTGAATCTGCAGAAGAATTACGCGCATGTTGAGGTCACCAGCATCGCCAAAATTAATTTCCACAACTCCTACTGCCTGAACGCCTCACGCGCCACCGGCGCCCCCGACCAATATTATTTCGACATTCAATCCGGTTTGCTTCTCCGCGTTTCGACTCAAATTGACAGCTCCTTAGGCGCAATCCCGCAGGATACAAATTACGAAGATTATCGCGACGTGAGTGGAGTCAGAACTCCATTCGTGATCCGTGTCGTGCGCCCAGATGCCGAATCGATTTACAAGTGGGAAGAGATTCGGGCGAATGTTCCAATGGATGACAGCCGTTTCGATAAACCTGCGGAAAAACCGAAAGAAGCGTCTAAGGAACAGGCGGCGAAGCACTAGCGTCATTTTTTGCTGCAGGGGCATCAACTGGACGCGCACCGCCGCATTGTGCGTCCACTAACTTCTCCAGCGCGTCATCCAAAGTCGCGCCTCGACGCGACTTTGCTGAGCAAACTTGCACCGCCCCGAGTTGAAGCGCGCCGCGCAAATCTGCGCCATCTAGATTAGCGTTCTGCAGGTTAGCTCCGTTCAACACGGTGCCATTGAATTGCGCTCCGCGCAAGTCCGCGCCGCTCAAATCAGCATCGATAAAAATCGCGGTGGCGAGCTGTGCATTTACCATCCGCGCGTTCGGCAGTTTCGCAGACCACAAATACGCCTGCTGCATGTCCGCATGTTCCAGGTCAACGCCATCCAATTGCGCATCGCGCAGGTCGGCCTTCTGCATGTTCGCTCGAACCATGTTTGCAGATGAGAGTTTCGCTCCATAGAGGCTTGCGCCATCCAAGCGTACGTCCACCAGATTTGCGTTGACCAACGAAGAATAAGAAAGGTTCGCGCCTCGCAAGTCCGCGCGTGCCAGATTCGCGCCGCCCAGTTGGGCGCGATCGAAATTCGTGTGGTTCATTTTCGCTCGATCCAGAATCGCCAATCGCAAATCCGCTTGGCCGAAATCCGCGCCGCGCAAGTCCGCCTCGGACAAAAATGCGCCATAAAAATCGGAGCGCCACAAATGCGCGTTCGCCAGAAATATTCCATATGCCTGCGCGTAGCGGAAATGGGATTCGTTCAGCCGCGCGCCTTTCACTTCGGAAAGTTCTTCACTCGATTCGGTCGTGTCCTCGCGCCAGTTTGACGGCTTGGTTGATACGGTAGCCTCTGTCAAATCCGCGTAGGGGTCATAACCCAAGCTCGACAAGACCGCAGGAGCCCATCGTCGTACGCTCGCGGACGAGAATTGCGGCGCGCGATCTTTGCCGTGCGGAATTCCCGTGATTGTCCCAATCGAGAGAAACGTCATTACCGTGAAAAGGATAATCAAGAGCTTTGCCGGATTTACCTGCCGTAACTTTTCAGCAAAGGTTCTCTTGGTCTGTCCTGATGCGACCCAGCGTTCCTGCGGACGTCCAATCTTTGTTGTCGCATAGATTGCAACGCCCACTGCCACTATCACGAGCGCCTCCTGCAAAATCGTACCGTGAATTTCCTGCAACGTTAAATAGCGTCCCCAAAAGAAAACAAGCACTATTGGAACTGTCCAATATGCGAGCAAAGCCGAAACAGTTTTTTCAATTAGCCGCGTGGACGGGGCGTCCTGATTCATCCAGTGGAAATGCAACCGCAAAAGCCCAGTGACAATGCGCGGTTGCTTCTCGCCCAGTGCGTGTCCATCCGGGAATATCGCAGGCAGTTCCAGAACCGTATCCCACAAGTGTTGTAAATGATATTGAAATAGCGAATAAAGACAAAGTAGCAGCACTGGTGCGATTAGGTAAATTTCCGCAGTTGGCAACGCCGCTGCTGCGGTAGGGGAGTGCAGGAACGGAAGCACAGCCGAATCCGAAACTAATTGCACATCCTTCGTCTTCCAAATCATCAGGCAAGAAACTACACTGGCCAATATCACTACACTGAACATTCGTGCCGATGTTTGTGACGCCTTCACGAAATCCGCCAGCGCGCCAAATTCCGCAATCTGCGCGGGCAAAGAAGCGTCACGTAAGTTTGTGCCCGCTAGTTGTCGCGGTACCAATCCCATCGCACTTTCAAGTGAAGCGCCTTCCAAATTTGCGCCTTCGAGATTTGCCCCCACCAGGCAGGAATCTTGCAGGTTCACGCGAACCATGCAAGCGTCCCGCAAATCAGCCAGCAATAAATCCGCTGCTTTTAAGTTTGCATCTTGCAAACTCGCATATCGCAGGTTCGCGCTGATTAATTCCGTGCCTTCCAGCTTCGCCGCGCGCAGATTGGCCTTTTTCCCCTCCACACCTCGCGAATCCAGCCACTGTTTATGATTGCCCAGCGCTTCTTCGATCGCCCACTCGGTCGAATCAACCCTCGCCGGTCCCGCAAGGTTCTCCGTTGACTCCAGCGATGGGGCCGCCGTGCCTTCAACGGGCTCAGTGTCTGCGTATTTGGATCCGTCGATGACATCTGTGAGCGTCGGTCTGAGTGCTTCCGGAATCTCCGTCAAAGTCGGTGGCAGCGCCCGAGCGCTTCGTTCGTTCGCGAACGCAGCAGCAACCTCGGGCGAATCCAGCGCCATGGAGTCCACTTCAATTTCAGCCATCATTTCGTCTTCGGACGCCGGTGAAACCGTGATCTGAGGGGCGACTTCGTATTCCGAAGCTAAGTCAGAGCTTACTTCGGCGCGGGGATTTGCTTCGAGATTGGAAATAGCGGCGACAATCGCTTCGGCGAGAGCGCCGCCATGCGAGGGCGCTAAGTTCTCGCCCACAAAAGGTGCGGTCTCAGCGGAATCCTCCACGCGGACTTCCGCAGGAACCGTTTCTTCTGTGTAAACTTTTTCCTCTGATGTCGTTTCCGGTGCGGAGGGCAAATCGATTTCTTCCGAAGTGATCGCCGGCACAAGGTCCCCTGTTATCGCCGACGAAGTCGCGGAACCCCATTCCTGTTTTGGCAGAATCTCACTGGGCCTGGCGCCATCGAGAAAATTCTTATAGAGGAACTCTTTTAACTCTTCTTCAGAAGGTGGCAACTCGGCCGCTTGATATTGCGATGCCGCTTGCTCGATAATTTCTTCCGCAACGGACACTTCAGCGCTCGGTTCCACAACCTGCACGCTCGCGGTCTGCGTTCCGCCAGACGAGAATAGACGCTTGAAAAGAGAAGCCATTTGATGTGCCCACTGCCCCCCTGAAAGTTTCTATCGCGTGAAGCCTGCGGCTTTTTGTGCAGCATCAATTTTAGTCTTATTCAACACGCGCTCCGAAAATCCTATCGTGGACGTTTCTCAAATCCATCCTGTACTTTAGTGCAGTCGCCGAACAGCTGCCCCCGCGTCCTTTAGCAAAATTTCAAGACAGGTTCGGATCGGCCCAGTCCCAGCGCCTCAGATTCTTTGACTTCAAATTGCCTAATCTTCACAAACAAGGCTGCATAATCGACATTTCCGCAGTATCCTTGAAATGCACTGCTGCCTGTTATCGATTCGCAGGAAGGAGGGACTAGCCTTGGATGCTAAAGCGTCGCCTGCGCCGAACACGCAGATGCGGACCGAATCCGACAGCATGGGGAAAATCGAAGTTCCCGCAGACCGTTATTACGGTGCGCAGACCGCCCGCTCGATAATTCATTTCGACATCGGCCGCGACACTATGCCGCCAGAACTGATCCACGCGTTTGGGGTACTCAAGAAAGCCGCCGCGCTCGTGAACCAGGATCTCGGAAAACTCTCGCCTGAAAAAACTCGCTTGATTGTCCAGGCAGCTGATGAAGTGATCGCCGGAAAACTCGATGACCATTTTCCGCTCCATGTTTGGCAGACCGGCAGCGGCACGCAAACGAACATGAATGCCAACGAGGTAATTTCGAATCGCGCTATCGAAATATCCGGCGGCGTAATGGGCAGCAAAAAGCCCATTCATCCAAACGATGACGTAAATATGTCGCAATCCTCCAATGATACTTTTCCTACCGCCATGCACATTGCCGCCGCATCCCTCGTCGCCGAGTTCCTGATTCCGGCTGTTATCGACCTGCGCGACGCTATTGACGAAAAGGCGCGTTCCTTCGCAACCGTAGTCAAGATCGGCCGCACGCACCTGATGGACGCGACTCCTCTGACTGTCGGGCAGGAAATGTCAGGCTGGGTGAACCTGCTTGATCGCGACATAAAGTGGGTGAAAGACACGTTGCCTGGCCTCTACGACCTCGCCATTGGCGGAACTGCGGTGGGCACAGGCCTGAACGCTCATCCTGAATTTGCCGAGCGTGCTGCGAAGAAAATTTCTGAGCTCACGGGCTTGCCGTTCCGTTCTCATCCCAACAAATTTGCCGCGCTCTCAGCTCACGACGAAATTATCTTTGCTAGTGGCGCTCTCAAAACTTTGGCAGCTTCGATGATGAAGATTGCCAATGACATTCGCTGGCTCGCTTCTGGACCACGCGCCGGTTTTGGCGAATTAGTGCTTCCGGAAAACGAGCCGGGGTCCTCGATTATGCCCGGAAAAGTGAACCCCACGCAGTCCGAAGCCGTCACCATGGTCGCCGTTCAAGTTTTCGGAAACGATGCCGCTATCGGTTTTGCCGGCTCACAGGGAAATTTCGAATTGAACGTTTTTAAGCCCGTGATCATTCACAATTTCCTGAATTCCGTGCGCTTGCTGGGCGATGCTTGCCATTCCTTTACTTCCCACTGCATTATTGGCATGGAAATCGATCGCGAACGCATTCAACAAAACGTCCAAAACTCGCTGATGCTGGTCACTGCCCTAAGTCCCAAGATCGGCTACGATAAAGCGGCGGAAATCGCGCATAAAGCGCATCACGAGCACCTAAGCCTTCGCGAAGCCGCATTGAAATTGGGCCATCTGACCGAGAAAGAGTTCGACGAGCTCGTTCGACCCGAGGACATGACGCATCCGTAGCTGTAGGTAATCTCTCGCCCGGGCGATCGTCAAGAAAACTTCTCCGTGCTCCGCTCGTTCTGTAGCGAAGACCGTTTCACATCGGTACAAAAGCCCGTCCCTCTTGGAAAAATCTTCCCTCTAATGCGCGATTTTCTTTGACACACTTTCGCCATTTGAATACATTCAATCTCCTCTCAGTATTTCTGGCGTTGCCCCCTTCAGTGGAGTCCCTATGAATCTCCTGATCGCTGAAAGCGATTTCCGTTTAGCGAATGCTCTGAAGCCCCACTTCGAAGCCGAAAATTACGGGGTGGATACCGCACGTGACACTGAGCAATCCGTTTCTATGCTTCGCCGCCGAAAGTACCAAGCCGCGATTGTTGATTTCGACCTGCCCTCGACCGAGGGTATCGCGATTCTGCAATTCGTCCGGGCTGCTTATCAGGACCTGCCGATTTTGATTCTCGCCAGTTGCGCGGACCCTGCCGAGCGTGTTCAGGCGCTCGACAGCGGCGCGGACGACGTCGTACAAAAGCCATTCGCTTTCTCGGAATTGTCGGCTCGCGTACGTGCAGTGTTGCGGCGGTCGACCCGTGGTTCGCAATCTGTCTTGCGTCTGGAAAGCTTGGAATTGGACCGAGTGCAGCGATCTGTGACGCGGGCCGGGAGAATAATTTCTCTTACACCTCGTGAGTTTTGTTTGCTGGAGTATCTAATGTTGCGTCAGGGCCGCCAAACGTCACGAGCTCAAATCATCGAACATGTTTGGAAGCTATCGATCGACACGCCGACAAACGTGGTGGACGTTTACATAAATTATCTGCGCCGGAAGATCGACGGTCGGGAAGATTGCAAGCTGATTCATACAATCCGCGGCGCCGGGTACGAATTGCATTCTTCCGCTAGTTCTTATGGCCAACGCGCACGAGATGTTGCATGTGTAACAAACGGGGCGAGTGCATGACTCTGCCGGCAATCCTCACGCACGAGTTGCAGCCGTCACTGGATTTACGGTTGAGCCCGAATCACAATGAGTCGAATTGTCCAGGCGCACCGTCTCAAGCGGACGAACGGCGCGATCTGTTATTACTCCGCCATTTGCCTCAGGTGCGATTTATTGCCCGCCGCATCCACTGTCGCCTGCCGCAACAGGTTCTGCTCGATGATCTGGTTCATGCGGGGATACTCGGGCTAATTGACGCCGTAAAAAAATACGATCCTGCCAAAAAAGTTGAACTTAAGCACTACGCTGAATTTCGCATTCGCGGCGCGATCCTGGATAGCCTCCGTCAGGCCGATTGGAGTCCGCGAACACTTCGCAACCAAGCCCGGCGGTTCGATAAAGCTGTCACTGAATGTCGGGCGCAACTGGGGCGTGAGCCCACCGAACCAGAGATCGCCATCGCATTGAAGATGACGCTTGTGCGGCTACAGCATCTTCGCGGCGACCTGCGTGGCCTCGATTTTAGAAACGTGCAGGTGGATGCGGATCAAGTGGGCAGCGACGGTAAAATGGCTGCTCGCTCCGGCAGAGAGAATCCCGATCCCTACTATCAAACGCTGCGTTCAGAAATGCAGGGATTGCTTGCTGCTGAACTAAATCAATTGCCCTTGCGCGAACAGGAAGTGCTCGCGCTCTACGATTACGATGAACTCACCATGAAAGAAGTGGCCAAAACCATGGGCATCGGGGAGTCTCGCGTGTCGCAAATTCACTCCAGTGCGATGCTTCATCTTCGAGCGCGACTGTTCAAACGTTTGCGCCGAAACCCCTATGCAATTGTCGTCGCCACCATTCCTGCGAGGGTGGAGCGAAAAAATCCACCTGAATCTCTTCCGCGCCGCGGCAAAGCGATCGTTGCTTCAATTCAGAAGCTAGCCGGATGATGAAGTTCTCGGACTTCAAATAATCTACGGCCGATTTGAAGTGGGCGCAGTTGGGTCGGGCGAAGCAGCAGGCGTGTTGGAGGGCGCAGAACCGTTTGACGCAACTTCTGCAACCACTTTCGCTGCAAGCTTCTTGCTGATCGGACAAAGCGAATCGTTAATACGGCATTGCGCTAGCGTCAGACGGCATCCGCAATCACAGCTCTCGGAATTCATTCGCCGTAATGCGACTTTTTTCAACTCGGGAGTCAAATCCTTGAAATCAACGTCGGGGAGTTCTGTGGCCAGCGCGGCATTCTTCAGGAAAACCTGTCCTTCGTCTTTGAATGTTTCGACGGTCGCGTTAACCGGCATTCCAAGCAGGGCCCGCACTTCCGTCTCATACACGAAAGTGGGATACAGCCCGACGTGTTTCTGTACCACTTTGCTCTCAGTATTTACGACGAAGGAAGTCGGAAGCGCGGGAACGCCCCCGTATTCCAGAATTATTTCGCGACTGGCCATCACGATCGGATAATTCACGCCCTCTTGAATAGCGAATTTCTTGACCCCACGCACGTCCTCCGGATCGTCCATGGAGATTCCGATCACTTGCAAACGGTCTTTGTAACGGGTTTGCAGATCAACGAGCTCGGGAACTTCTTCCCGGCAAGGTGGGCACCAGGTGGCCCAGAAATTCAGCAGAACAACTTTGTCTTTCCATTCAGCGCTGGAGATCACATTTCCGTCGATGTCGCGCACTAGGAAAGGAGGAGCAGCCTGCGGATTGCTGGCGAATCGAACAACCGGCATCTGGCCGGATTGTTGCGCGGACACGTTTTTGACAGCAGCCGCCGGGTGCGCAGGCAAAACGTGTGGGTTTGCGACAGAGGCTTTCGGTAAGCGAATCAGATTCGATCGACCCGCTGCGAGTCCAATCGCAATTCCCGCGAGCCCCGCGATAGCTGCCAAGACAAAAATAAAAGATTTCTTCATCCGCCCTCAACTGCCCCAGTCCATTATGCAGCATGCGCTTACACTGAACAACGAGTAGCTGGTACGAATTGTATGAGTGAACACGTGTCCCGCACCAATTCGGGATAATTCGCGCGAGTCAGTCCCGATATGGACATCAGGCGCCGCCTTGGCACCCCTAAGTCATTGAAAATGGGCATCTCTTAGGTCTGCGGTCGCCAAAAGTTTGGGCATCCCACTTGCATATGGCACTGCGTGGGTCGCGTTCCTAAACGATCCGAGCGGACAGCGAGTGGGGAGGAAGGGGCCCGCCCACTGGAAGCTCCGGATTGTTCCCACCTGCCTCTGAGAGGGAAGCTAGGATGGATGACCCCATGATTCGGTCCGCCTAGACCGAATCACTGGAACGCGGCCTTAGGGACCTTCGATCCCAAGCGAGGGTCCCTTTTTTCTTCCTCCTGCGATATTCGGCCCGACGTCGAGCAGATTGTTAAGCCGCGAACGCGATGAACCTAGCCACCAGAGCGTCGTCTGGCCTGGGTCTGCCCCAAGGCATCGTTCTGCCTTGTCATTCATCAGAAGCGGCCCTCACTTCCAGATGGCTGCTGCTATAATGCGGCGCATGACGTTAATGACCGCTACCTACGAATTGCAGGAACGGCTCAAGCCAGAGCATTTCCGCGCGCTCGGAGAGTTCTCGAATACTTACGGCCTTCAGAAATTCCGTTACGACGAGAAGAAAAATCTGCTCCATTTCGACTACGACGCGTCGCGTCTAAGGGACAATGTCGTTGAGAGTGTTTTGCGCCAGGCTAGAATCCCGGTATTGCGAAGATTGGAACCTGCTCGCCCGTGACAGCCAACTGAAACCTGTGGTCATCGCCGAGTGAATATCCAGTGCTCGGATTTCCTCAAACCAGCCTTTGCTCTGCGGCCTTGCTGAGACGCTCGGTTTCTTTGCCTTTTCATAAGCGGACATTGCGAAGCCGGAGGGCGTTTGCAATAACCGAGACCGAGCTGAAGGTCATCGCGGCGCTGGCCAGGATGGGGCTGAGGAGCAAGCCGAAGAAGGGATAGAGCACGCCGGCGGCAATGGGAACTCCAACGGAGTTATATACGAAGGCGAAGAAAAGATTTTGGCGGATGTTGCGCATGGTGGCACGGCTGAGTGTCCGCGCGCGCGTGAGGCCGAGCAAGTCGCCGCGCAGGAGCGTGATTCCGGCGCTCTCCATGGCGACGTCGGTCCCAGTGCCCATAGCGATTCCAACGTTGGCTTGCGAAAGTGCGGGCGCGTCGTTCACCCCGTCACCGCCCATGGCTACGATGTGGCCTTCCGCTTGGAGCTGCTTCACAATTTCACTTTTTTGGCCGGGCAAAATGTCCGCGTGAACCTGATCGATGCCGAGTTTGCGCGCAACGGAATCCGCGGTCGCGCGGCTGTCCCCGGTTAGCATGATGATGCGAATTCCTTCGCGGTGAAGTTTCGCGAGAGCTTCTACGGTCGTTGATTTCACCGGATCGGCAACACCGATCATTCCGATGCTTGCGCCGTCTGCGGCGACGAACATTACTGTTTGGCCGTCGGCTTCTAACGATTTCGCAGTTTCGTTCAATTTCCCGATGGCGAGATTGAGTTCAACGAAGAGAGCTCGATTTCCGAGCGCGGCGACACGCCCGTCAACCTTTCCCAGGACGCCTCTTCCGGTTCGCGACTGAAAATCGGTGAGGTTGCCGAGGTCGATGGCGCGTACCTTAGCTCCCGCAAGGATCGCACCCGCTAGCGGGTGCTCGCTGCCGCGTTCGAGCGTTGCAGCGATGCGCAGAATTTGCTTCTCGTCCCAGTCTGCGGCTGGAATCACCGACACAATTTGTGGCCGGCCTTCGGTCAATGTGCCGGTTTTGTCCAACACTAGCGTGTCCACTTTTTCTAGGTTTTCGAGTGCCTCCGCGTTTTTCACCAGGATGCCGGCGAGAGCGCCGCGTCCGGTGCCGACCATGATGGCCATGGGTGTGGCGAGTCCGAGTGCGCAGGGGCAGGCAATGATGAGGACAGCGACGGCGTTCAGCAGCGCATGCGCCATCTTCGGCTCCGGGCCATAGATAGCCCAGGCGATGAAGGTGATGATCGAGACCAGGATTACCGCGGGAACGAAATAACCTGCTACGCGATCGGCAAGTTTCTGCACTGGCGCGCGGCTGCGTTGCGCCTCGCTGACCATGCGCACGATTTGCGAGAGCATCGTATCGCTGCCAACGCGGTCGGCGCGCATGATGAAAGTTCCGGTGCCGTTCACTGTACCGCCGATCACACGAGCGCCGATGGATTTCTCGACTGGGATAGGTTCGCCGGTCATCAGCGATTCGTCCACCGAACTTTCGCCCTCGGTGATGACTCCGTCCACTGGAACTCTTTCGCCCGGGCGCACCCGCAACCGGTCGCCGACGGCGATATGTTCGACTGGGACATCGATCTCGGTGCCGTCGGCGCGGACGAGGCGCGCTGACTTTGGCGACAGCTTTAAAAGGGATCGAATCGCCGTGGACGTCCGGCTGCGCGCGCGCAATTCCAAAACTTGGCCAAGTAGAACGAGCGTGCTTATCGCGGCTGCGGCTTCGAAATAAATTGGGACGCCACCTCCCATCACACGGAATGAGTCTGGAAAGATTTGCGGGAACAGGACGGCGATCACGCTGTAGACATATGCTGTGCCGGTGCCCAGGGCGATCAGCGTGAACATGTTGAGGCTGCGGTTCACGATGGAGGCCCAGCCCCGTTCGAAGAAGAACCAGCCAGCCCACAGGACTACTGGCGTGGCCAGAAGCAATTCAATCCAATCGATCGTGCGCGGAGACAAAATATTCTGCAGAGGTTGGCCCGGAATCATGTCCGACATCGCCAGCCCGAGAATTGGAAACGTCAGCGCGACACTGACCCACAAGCGCCGCGTCATATCGGCGAGTTCGGGATTTTCTTCTTGGTCCGCGACAACGTCGCGAAGCTCTAGCGCCATGCCGCAAATGGGGCAAGATCCGGGGCCAGGTCTAACAATTTGAGGATGCATCGGGCAGTTGTACTCGATGCGAGTGAAGGGCTGTGTGGGGATAGCGGGTTCGAGAGCCATTCCGCATTTGGGACATGCTCCCGGACGATCCTTATGAACCTCCGGATCCATGGGGCAGATGTAGTCGGGAGCGAAAGGTTTCTTTGCCGAGGTGTTTTGTGATGCGGTCGTCGTATTGGGCTGGGCTGATTTAATTCCTGTAAGTTGGACGGGTGCAGTGTGGGTTGCAGTGGCGTTCGCGGCGCCGAGATATTTTTCGGGCGAAGCGGCAAATTTTGTCGCGCAATTCTGGCAGCAGAAGTAGAAAGTCTTGCTGTCATAGACGGATTGCGCTGCGGCGCGGCCTGGGTCAACCGTCATCCCGCAGACGGGGTCTTTTTCGATAGTGTTTACGTGTTCTTGCATTTCGTCAGACTAGCTGGGGAATTAGATTCGAGCGTTTGGTATAAGACGCTGGAGCAGGTTGATTCGCGAGATTTTCCGCAGACTTGAGGCTGCAAAACAGTAAAATCCGGGAAATCCTTAATCGCAGTTCTAGACCCGGTTAGACAGACTTTAGTTGTTTGTTTTCTATAACATCTGTTTTTAGGACAGAACCGGTTAGAAGAGACATGCACAATTTCAAAAAACGGCCCAATTTCACGACCCTTTTTCCTTCCGGGAGCCGCCTCCAAGCTCGCTGATCGCGTTGGCATGGTTGCAGATAAGGAGGGGTAAAAACGACGCGCCCCGCTCTGTCTAGTGTCGATCCTGAACCAAATTCTCATCGATGCGATGATAGGAAGTTAGAGGTGCAAATACAAGGGTGCGAGGCGGTGGACTTTTCGGCTGGTAGAGACATCGGGGCCGCTGGAACACGCGGCGGCTTCAGGATCTCTCGTGAAGCTTCCGGCGTTCCGAACTGCTCTAATCCGTGCGGGAACAGAAAGAGAGCACGCGAAAGATCAGTAGGTAACTTAGCTGGACCCAAGAGGTTCTATTCATGATTGCGACAGCTATCGGCGGCACTGGGTTGACGGGATCGCTTGTGGTCCGGAAGCTTGTGGATGATCCGGCAATTACGAAGGTGATCTCTATTGCGCGTAGGTCACTGGAGATCCCGAATCCCAAACTGGAAGAGGTTTTAATCCACGATCTAGGGGAGCTGCCTGCCCTTGGATCGATGCTTCGCGGCGATTTTTATTTTTGTTGTCTTGGCACGACGATAGAGATCGCGGGAAGCAAAGAGGGCTTTGAAAAAGTGGATCACGACGCTGTGGAGGCTTTCGCGAAGATCGCGAAGACCCACAGTGCGAGATCGTTCACACTCATTTCTGCCATGCTAGCGAATGCGAACTCGATGGTTTTTTACAATCGGGTAAAGGGACGGACTGAGAATGATGTAAGAGCGCTGGGACTTCATTCGTTGATCATCTTTCGACCTGCGCTGCTGGTCGGGTCGCGGCGCGAATTTCGTTTGGCGGAGGCTGTCGCGAGTATGGCGTTGGTTCCAATTTCGCGGCTCCTACCAACTCGAGTTCGAAAGAGATTTATTACACCAGTCCAAACTCTAGCGGAACGCATGCTGGCCGAGGGAAAAGCAGCGCCTGCCGGGGTTCACGTTATCGAGGCGAAAGACATCTAGTGACGGGTGGCAAAGACTCAGCACCTCGTAAAAAGAGGCGACTCAGAAAACTATGCGAAGGATTTATGACGGGCGCAACATGCTACGCCCTACAAGAGCAAAAAATGCCCGCGCTGGCTACTTTTCGTTTAGGAGGGAGTTGATGTAGGCGGTCATGTCGGGGCTGGTCCAATCCTGGGCGCCGACGATTTTGCGGTCTAGGCGACCATTGCGAGTGATGACGTACGTGTCGGGATACATGGTGGTGCCGTAGGAGAGGGGAATTTGTTTGGTGGTGTCACGAAATGTAGGGAAAGTGATGTTGTAAGTCTTCAGGAAATTTTCGTAGGCTTGGGGATCATCATCCACACTGACCCCGAGGACGGTGCCGCCCAGCGGGGCGATGCGGTGTTGAAGCTGGTTTAGCGACTGAGTCTCCTCCACACAAGGCGGACACCAGGTAGCCCAGAAATTCAGCAAGACTACTTTGCCACGAAGATCGGACAGATGAGCGGGCTTACCGTCGAGCGTGAGTGGGAAATCCTTGGCGGGCTGCCCGCGCAGGCTGGGCTCGCCTTGACGATAATCGGGGCGCGCGAACAGGAAGAGCAGGCCCGCAATGAAGGCGAGAACCAGGCCAGTGTTTAGTTTCCGTTTCAGTCCTTTGTCCAAGCGACCTATAATACGAGTATCGGCGAATCGAAAGCGAGCATTTTGCGACGAACAGGCTTAGCCCCTCTGGCGCCGCAAGTGCTGGTCGATTTTCACACCCAATGGTTTCCGCGATTATTCCGGCACGAAATGAAGAAGCGTCCATCGCGCGGGCGGTGGAATCAGTGGCGGCGCAGCCGGAGGTTGGCGAGGTGATTGTGGTGGACGACCAGTCCACCGATGGCACAGGGGCGATTTTAGCTGGACTTGCTTCGCGAATACCAAAACTGAAAATCCTGAATACTGGGGATGCGCTGCCGCCTGGATGGGCCGGCAAGAATTATGCAATCTCGATTGGTGCGGCCGCGGCGACGGGGGACTGGCTGCTTTTTACCGACGCTGACACTTACCATTTGCACGGGTCCACGCGGCGGGCGCTGTACGATGCGGTGGAACATGACGCGGTGCTTGTGTCGTACTCGCCCGAGCAGGAATTGGGGTCGTTCTGGGAGCGCGCGCTGATTCCGTTTGTTTATTGCAGGCTGGCGAATAAATTTTCGTTTGGGCGAGTGAATGATCCTCGACAACCCGATGCCGCGGCGAACGGGCAATTTCTTTTGCTGCTGCGAGAAGTTTACGAAAAGCTAGGCGGGCATGCGGCGATTGCTGGGCAGATTCTGGAAGATGTGGCGCTCGCGCGTCGGGTGAAGGGCGCGGGTTATGGGATCTACTTCACCGCGCCGTTTGGAACCGTGCGCACGAGGATGTACAGAAGTTTTCGCGCGATGTGGCAAGGGTGGACAAAGAATTTGTATCCTTTAATGGGCGGCAAGCCGACGAGCGTCCTGGTGGAGATTGCGGATGCGTTCCCGTGGATTGAATGTTTGCTGATTGGCCTGGTGTGGGCAGAATCAGCGCGGCGGCATGTGGCTCCGGCGTGGTTCCTGCCTGTGCTTGCGGCATTTCTGCTGGCCGGGAGAGCGGTGCGTTACGGAATGGAGCTTTACCGGAATCTGTATCCGGTGACATACATCAAATATTACGTCCCGGGCTTGGTTCTTTACTGCGCGGCGCTGGCTGCTTCGTGGTGGAAAAACACGCGCGGAGTAATTGAGTGGAAGGGACGAGCTTATCCCGCAAGGACTGCATGATACGCATCACACGGAAGATTGAATTTAGCGCGGCGCATTTTTATCACAATCCCAATTTTTCAGCGCAAGAGAACCGGCGCGTTTTTGGGAAGTGCAATAATCCGCACGGGCATGGACATAATTACGTTTTGGAAGTGACGATTGCGGGTGAGCCGGATCCCACGACCGGCATGGTTCTAGATTTGAAAGAGCTAAAGGATATTTTGCAAACGGAAGTGATGGAGCGTATGGATCATCGTCATCTAAATTACGAGGTTCCGGAGTTGAGCGGTCAGATTCCGACCTGCGAAAATATTGCGGCGATGATTTGGAAGCTGTTGGAGCCGAAGATTAAGAGCGGAAAGTTGGACCGCGTGCGGCTGTATGAGTCTCCCGAGCTTTTTGTGGATGTGAGCGCGGGAAATGGTGCGCGGGCGTGAAAATCTCGTTGAGCAGACGCTATCACTTTGCGGCTTCGCACCGGTTACATACAACGAAGTTGAGTGAAGCGGAAAACAAGCGCGTTTACGGGAAGTGCAGCAATCCTTATGGACACGGGCACAATTACGTGCTCGAAGTGACGGTGACGGGGCCGGTAGATCCTGAGACCGGAATGATTGCGAATCTGGGGGAACTGGATCCATTCGTGCAGCGGAAAGTGATTGAGCCATTCGACCAGAAATTTTTGAATGAGGAAGTGGCGGAGTTTAAAGAGCAGGTGGCGACGACGGAGAATGTTTGCCGCGAGATTTTTCGTCGGCTGAAAAGCTTTCCGCTAGCTAAGTTGGAGCGGGTTCGCGTTGAGGAAACGAGCAAGAACAGTTTTGAGATTGAATCGGATGCGGATAGGTTGGACGCGGTACGGGTATGAAGAGGAGCAACGACACTATGAGTGAGACGAGTGAAATCGTCATTCCGCCAGCGGCGGGGACGGAGAGCATTGCAGACCTGGTGCGCAAAATGATCGTGCTGTTGGGCGAGAATCCTGACCGCGAAGGATTGCGGCGGACGCCGGAACGGTTCGAAAAGGCGCTGAGATTTTTGACCAGCGGATACCGCCAGGACCCTGACAAACTGCTGAATGGAGCGATGTTCAGCGTTTGTTACGACGAAATGGTGGTGGTGAAGGACATCGAAGTTTACAGTTTGTGCGAACATCACCTGCTGCCATTTTTTGGGCGCTGCCACGTGGCGTACATTCCATCGAAAAAAGTCGTGGGACTGAGCAAGATCGCGCGGCTGGTGAACATGTTCGCTCGTCGGCTGCAAATTCAGGAGCGTTTGACGAGCCAGATTGCGGAATCCATTCAGGAACATCTAAGTCCGCAGGGAGTGGGAGTGATCGTGGAGGCGCGGCATCTGTGCATGGTGATGCGCGGAGTAGAAAAGCAAAACTCGATGGCCACAACCAGCGCGATGCTGGGGGCCTTCCGCGATAACAAGCAAACGCGAGACGAATTTTTGGCGCTTGTCAATTCCCATAAGGCCTGATTTTAGCGGGTGAAGAGCCGGACCGCGGCGGAAATTCGCTTTGAGCTAGGCGGCCTATGTGCTAGCATTTTTGTTGATCGAAGAAGAGATAAGAGCGTAGAGCAGGGCACGACGATTCAGGGGGAGGGGGCAAGTTGATGGAAGCTAAAGCGGAGTTGATCGAGCAGTTCCGGACACATCCGAAGGATACAGGCTCACCGGAAGTGCAAATCGCATTGTTGAGCGAGCGCATTAGCTACCTCACCACTCACCTAAAGTCCCACGCAAAGGATCACGCTTCGCGGCGCGGGTTGATCATGATGGTCAACAAACGCCGTCGGCTGCTGGACTATCTGAACCGGCGCGACCCGAATAGGTATCGCGAGATTGTGGAACGACTCAGCTTGCGTAAGTAGTGCGCTTTCCTGGGCGGCCGTTCGGGCTGCGTTGTCCATCCGCACAAAAGAAAGATTTCCAGGCAACATGCGGGCCGGCGCAAGGGTGCGGCGCGAGAATGTTTGAACTGTAGTTTACCGCTCCTTTCTTCGCAATTGTCCTTCCTCGATGTACTTCCCGAGAGTTGTCTCTCGTATCTGAACAGAGCTCCGATGAATCGGAGAAAAAAGGACGTGTTTGATGTTTGAAAAAATAAGTTTAGAAGTAGGCGGGCGCACTTTGTCGTTTGAAACGGGCAAGATTGCCCGGCAGGCGCACGGCGCAATCGTTGCGCGATATGGCGATACGGTAGTGCTGGCTACGGCCTGCATGGATAACAAAGCTACCGACAAAGATTTTCTACCTTTGACCGTGGATTACCGCGAGTTCACCTATTCGGCAGGAAAGATTCCCGGAGGATTTTTTAAGCGCGAAGGAAGGCCTTCGGAGCGCGAGATTTTGACTTCGCGTTTGACGGACCGGCCGCTGCGGCCACTGTTTCCGGAAGGCTGGTCGAATGAAACGCAGATTGTTGCGATGGTCCTTTCGGCGGACAGCGAGAACGATCCGGACGTGATTGCGGTTACGGCGGCGTCTGCGGCGCTTTATATTTCGAAGATTCCGTTTGAGAAGCCGATTGCGGCGGTTCGCGTCGGATTGATCGACGGAAAGTTGGTGGTGAATCCGACCGTTGCTGAACAGAAGACCAGCTTGATGAATTTGATTGTGGCCGGATCGGACGAAGCGATTGTGATGGTGGAATCCGGCGCGCTGGAAGTTTCCGAAGATGTGGTGGCGGATGCGTTGGAGTTCGCGCACGCGGAGATTCGCAAGATTGTGGCGGCGATTCGCGAGCTGCAAAGCAAAGTGAAGCCAGAGAAGGTGAAGGTTACGCCGCCGGCGTTTGACGAAGCGATGTTCAAGCAGATGCAGAAAGAATACGGCGACAAGCTGCGCGATGCGGTGGACACGCAGAAGCATCCGAAGACGGAAAGTTATGGCTTGGTGGATGCCATCAAAGCTGAAATCATGAAGGCCATTCCGGAAGAAGATTCCGAAAAGCGAAAGTTGGCAGCACGTGCTTTCGAACGGCTTCGTGAGCGGATCTTCCGCGACGACATGCTGGACCGCAAACGGCGTCCGGATGCGCGGCCGTTTGATCAGATCCGCCAGATTACGTGCGAAGTGGGAGTTCTGCCACGCGCCCACGGATCAGCGCTCTTTACACGCGGCGAGACGCAAGCCCTGGCGACCGCTACTCTGGGCACCAAGGAAGACAGGCAACGCCTGGACTTGCTGTTCGAAGAGGAAACCTTCAAGCGCTTCATGTTGCACTACAATTTCCCGCCATTCTCGGTGGGCGAAGTGAAATTCCTTCGCGGCCCGGGGCGGCGCGAAATTGGGCACGGAGCTTTGGCCGAGCGAGCGCTGGCTAATTTGCTTCCGCCGGAAGAGGATTTTCCGTACGCGGTTCGGGTAGTCTCCGACATCATGGAATCGAACGGATCGTCATCGATGGCTACCGTTTGCGGCGCTTCACTGGCGCTGATGGACGCCGGCGTTCCGCTCAAGTCCGCATGCGCGGGTATTGCGATGGGCTTGGTGGTGGAAGGCGAGAAGTACGCGATCCTGACGGACATTGCCGGAGCAGAAGACCACTACGGCGATATGGACTTCAAGGTGGCGGGAACGCGGCAGGGAATTACCGCGTTGCAGATGGACATCAAGGTGAGCGGCGTAAGCATCGCGATGATGCGCGAAGCGTTGGCGCAGGCAAAGCGAGCGCGGCTGGAAATTCTGGACAAAATGGACGCCACGATTTCTACCGGCCGTGCGGAAATTTCCGCTTACGCTCCGCATCTTTTCATGTTGAGCATTCCGACGGATAAGATTCGCGACCTGATTGGGCCGGGCGGAAAGAAAATCCGCGGCATCATCGAAGCCACGGGCGTGAAGATTGACGTGATGGATGACGGTAAGGTTCACGTGTTTGCGTCGAGCGGAAAGGGTGCGGAAGAAGCGCTGAAGATGATTCGCGACGTTACGGCGACGGCTGAGATAGGCAAGACCTATCTCGGCACGGTCGTGCGCATCGCGGAGTTTGGCGCATTCGTGGAGATTTTCTCTGGGACCGACGGGTTACTGCACATCAGCGAAATTGCGGAAGCGCGGATTCGCGCGGTTCGCGACGAGTTGAAAGAAGGCGATCAGATCCTGGTGAAGGTGCTCGCCATCGAAGGGAACAAGATACGGTTGAGCCGCAAGGCGGTGTTGCGCGATCAGCGCGACAAGTTGCCTAAGGCGGAAACAGCGACCGCAGAAGGCCACTCGTAAACCACAGCGGGAACGGAAAGAAACAACTCGAAACAAATAATTGGGGAGGCGAGAAATCGCGTCCCCTTTTTTTGGGGCAGCTATTTTTCTGGCGAAGAGACGCGTTCGATGCGGGCGCAAATGTCGCGGAGTTTGTCCTCGATGCGCTCATAGCCGCGGTCGATGTGATAGACGCGGTCGATCCAGGTGGTGTTGTCCGCAACTAGGCCGGCGAGGACTAGCGAGGCGCTGGCACGAAGATCAGACGCCGTGACCGGGGCGCCGCTCAGCGGAGTGGGACCGGTAACGATGGCCAGATTTCCATCCACGACGATATGGGCGCCCATGCGCATGATTTCGCTGGCGTGCAGGTAGCGATTTTCGAAGATAGTTTCGCGGACGTGCGAGACGCCGGTGGCTTGCGTGGCTAAGGCCATGAATTGGGCTTGCATGTCGGTGGCGAAGCCGGGGTATTCCTCGGTTGTGATGTCAGCGGCAACGAGTTTTTTCGCGGCGCGCACTCGAAGCTTACCGTTTCCCTCACATTTAATTTCCACGCCGCACTCTTTCAGCTTATTTATCACTGCGACCAGGTGATGCGGCTCGCAATTTGTGAGCAGCAAATCTCCGCCGGTGATGGCTCCGGCAACGAGAAAAGTGCCGCACTCGATGCGGTCGGGAATGATGGTGTGCGACGCGCCGTGCAAGCTCTTGACGCCTTGCACGCGCAGAGTCGAGGAGCCCACGCCTTCGATTTTGGCGCCCATTTTAATCAGCAGTTCGGCAAGATCGGTTACTTCGGGCTCGAGCGCAGAATTCTCCAGGATGGTTTCGCCCTCGGCCAGGACCGCCGCCGTCAAGATATTTTCGGTGCCGGTAACGGTGATTTTAGGGAAACGGAAAGTTGCGCCGCGCAGACGTTTGACGCGCGCTTCCACATAGCCGTGCTCCATCTTAATTTGCGCGCCAAGTTTTTCGAGAGCTTGGATGTGGATGTCGATGGGACGCGCGCCGATAGCGCATCCGCCAGGAAGCGAAACGCGCGCGTAGCCGAAGCGTGCGACCAGCGGGCCGAGCGTAAGCACCGAAGCGCGCATCGTTTTCACAAGTTCATACGGGGCTTCCTGCAATGAAACGGTTTCTGCTTGGATGGTGAATTCGCTGGGCGGCAGGTCCGGGCTTTCGACGCGGCAGCGCATGTGCGCGAGAAGCTTGGCCATGGTGATGATATCGCGCACGTGTGGAATATTTTGCAGGGTTACCGGTTCATTGGTGAGCAGCGCGGCAGCCATACACGGCAAAGCCGCGTTTTTCGCCCCGCTGATTCGGACCGTGCCTTCCAGTTTGCGTCCGCCCTGAATTTTAAATCGGTCCATGCTAGTTCCTCTTCCTTGGGGTGCCAGGCTGCTTTGTAACGCGGGATTCCAAAGCCTGCCGAACGTGGCCGCGGGATTGCTGCAATCTGTGCCGCGCTTCGCGCGCATTGGCGCCCGTTTTGAGCATCACGAGCGCTACGGGCAGATCGTGTTGCGATTGACGCAACGCTTGTTCCGCTGATGACACGGTTGCGCCGGAGGCTTCCCGAAGAATCCGCGCCCCGCGCTGCCTTAACTTCTGATTTGTGAGCGCCACGTAAACCATCCAGTTTTCGTAAACTCTGCCAAGCCGTACCATCGAAGCGGTAGAGAGCAAGTTGAGAACCATTTTTTGCGCCGTGCCGGCCTTCAAGCGAGTTGAGCCGCTGATCGCTTCCGGTCCTGTGTCTGGCGCAATGACGAAATTTGCTGCGCGCGCAAGTAGCGATCTCGAATTAGATGTCACACCGATCGCTAGTGCACCTTGTTTTCTTGCGAACTGCATGGCGCCGATCACGTACGGCGTGGTTCCACTTGCAGCTAAGCCTACGACCACGTCACCACGTTTAACCCCCGCTTTGCCCAAATCTCTCGCACCATTTTTTGCAGAATCTTCGGCGCCTTCTACTGCGCCCGTCACAGCCCGTGACCCGCCCGCGATTATGGCTTGCACCATTCTCGGTGACGTACGGAAGGTGGGCGGGCACTCGGCAGCATCGAGAACCGCGAGGCGTCCGCTGGTTCCCGCGCCAACGTAAAAAAGACGACTGCCGCTACGAAAACTTTTGACTATTGCGTCCACAGCACGCGCAATTTTCGGCAGCTCCCGACGTACGGCAAGCGCGACGCGTGCGTCTTCAGCGTTTAGAACGCGCAGAATTTCGAGCGTGGACTTGCGGTCGAGTCCGCGAGTTCGCGAATTTCGCTGCTCGGTTTTTAACGCCTTCAAAGCGACGCGCCTCTCAAAGCCTCAAATGATTATACCGAGGGCTGGGGATGAGTTCGCTGGCGGTGAGAGATTCCGCGAGGCGTTGTGACGTTGGAGTTATTGAACAGAAGCAGGCTGATTTGCGAGGCCGAGAGCCCGCATGACGGCGTCGTGTACGGCGGGGCGCAACTGGCGGATTTGCTCGTTGGCGCGAGTAGGGTTCACGCGATTCGTTAGCAGGATCACGAAAAGATCGCGGTCGGGGTCGATCCAGAGAGACGTGCCGGTGAAACCCGTGTGGCCGAAGCTGTCTAGCGAGAAATAATGGCCTGACGAAGAAGGCTGCGTGACGGCGTCCCAACCCAAGGTACGCGCGGCATCTCCAATGGCCTGTCGCGCGGTAAATTCCTGGATTAGCGCACGCGTTAGGATGCGGTGATGCGCGTAGATGCCGCCGTTCAGGATCATCTGCGCGAAAATAGCGGTGTCGCCGGCGGTGGAAAAAAGTCCGGCGTGGCCGGAGACGCCGCCCAAGGCCCAGGCGTTTTCGTCATGGACTTCGCCTTGCAGCAGGCGCTTGCGGAAATCGACGTCGTTTTCTGTGGGTGCGATCGTGGGCCACAGCTTGCGTGGCGGATTGAATTGGGACTCTCTCATGCCGAGCGGAGCGAAAATATGCTGCTTCGCGTATTCGTCGAGGGAAATTCCTGTCAGGCGCTGAACGATTTCGCCGAGCAGGATGAAACCAAGGTCCGAGTATTCTACCTTTGTTCCCGGTTGGTGAACGAGTGGCTCAGCTAGCACGAGCGCGAGAACTGCGTCGTGACCTTTGGCTTGCTTGTAGAAATCGCGATGCGCAGGCAGGCCGGAATCGTGCAGAAGCAGATTGCGAATAGTCGCGCGCGCGCGCCAGGTTGGATCCGGGTCAGATTTCGTGGCGACTGACCATTCCGGCAGATAGCGTGCTATCGGCGTATCGAGATCGAGGCGTTTTTGTTGCACCAGGATCATCACCGAGGTGGTGGTGACCATAACTTTGGTGAGAGAGGCCATGTCGTACAGCGTGTTCGCGGTTGCGGCGGGAGATTTTGCGTCGCGCGTGAGTTTGCCGAATGCCCGCACGATCAATTGGTCGTGGAGACCGACGGCTAGAACGCCGCCGGGAATTGCGCCGTCGCCGACGGCCCGATTCATTATGTCGAAGGCTGGCTTCAGGCGAGCGGCCGTGTCGGCGGGAGCGGGCTGGAGCGTCATTGGATTTGCGGCTTCGGGAATGCCGTCTCCGCGTTTCTCCGTTCCCGGCACGGTTACGGGGATTTGCCCTTGTGTTGCGACTTGGCCGAAAAGCGCACGGACGGCGGCGCGTTGAGAAACATCGTTAGTGGAAAATTCTGCGAGCCAGGTTTTCGCGTCGGGGAAATTTTCGATTAGATAAGGGCTGCCGAACGACATAACGACAACGGGTTTTCCGGCGGCGAGCATTTGGTTTACTACTGCGCGCTGATTGTCGGGCAGGCCGACGTTTCCTTTTCTGTCGGCGACGCGAACGAACAAAGCGGCGATCGCTACGTCGTAACTTCCTGGCGGCGGTAAATTTAGCCAATTCGCGCTGGAAAATTGCGTGTCGGCGCGCAAAGCGGTGAGTGAATCCACGCGCCAACGAATTTCGGGTTCGATGTTTTCGCCTGGATATGGGTCGGCGTCGGCGGATAGCGAGACGAGCAGAACGCGAAGAGGGTGCGTCGCGTCGAGCGGCAGAAGATGCGCATTGTCTCGAAGCAGCGTTACTCCACGGTCGGCGATGGCTTGTGCCTGAGCTTCATATTCCGGCTTTGCAAATTTTTCGTTGAGGTGGTCGATATCTACGAAACGATCTTTGTCGAGACCAAGGCGCGATTTGGCTTCCAGGATTCGTCGAATGGATTCATCAATGCGCGCCGCAGTAATACGGCCGGACTTTACGGCTTGTTCGAGCGAGGCCATGGCGGCATCCGGAACTGGAAGCTGGAGCAGTACGTCTGCGCCGGATTCGACTGCGCGTACGGCGGCATCGCCTGGAGCGAACTGCGAGGTCACCCCGCCCATGTCCATGGCGTCGGTGACGATGAGGCCTTTGAATTTCAGTTCATCGCGTAAGAGGCCGGTCATAATATTCTTCGAAATCGTTGCGGGGACGGACGGATCGGGCTCAAACGCGGGAACGTTGAGGTGTCCGGGCATCACGGAACTGACCCCCGCTGCAATCGCGGCACGGAACGGAACGAGCTCTGTGGCTTCGAGTTCTTTGCGGCTGCCGGGAACGGTGGCAAGCGAGAGATGCGAATCCACGCTGACGTTGCCGTGGCCGGGGAAATGTTTTGCGCTGGATAATCCGCCATTTTCTTCGACGCCGCGGATAAATTGCGCGACGTACGCGGAGACTTGCTGCGGGTCTTCGCCGAACGAACGAATATTGATGATGGGATTGTCGGGATTGTTGTTCACGTCGGCATCGGGTGCAAAAATCCAACGGACGCCGGCGGCGCTCGCTTCTAGTGCAGTTATTTCCCCGATGGTGTAAGCGGCTTTCGGATCGTTAGCCGCGGCGACGGCCATTGGCGACGGAAACGAAGTCCCTTCGTCGATGCGCATGGCTGTGCCGGTTTCGAAATCCGCACCGATTAGCAGCGGAAGTTTCGCGTGCTTTTGCAATTCGTTGGTCAGCGCGGCCGTTGGATAAACCTGACTGCGCTCTATGCCCAGCGGACCGCGTTGCGTCCCGAGGATAAATCCGCCGACATGATTTTCTTCCACTTGATGCAGAAGCTCTTTGTACTCGGCGCTATCCGTAGAAGTGAAAACGCCGAAATAATATGGCATCAACATCTGGCCAATCTTTTCCCGCAGCGTCATTTTCCTGAGCGTGGCTTCCACCCACGCGGAACTGGCGGCAGGCCGCCGAGGACTTTTGGGAGAAGTTTTTTGTGCGCGAAGGGAAATTGTCATGAGAAGAAGCACGAAAAGCGCGGAAAGGCCGAGTTTACGCATATCATTCGTTGGAGGCCTTCCATGTTGACGCCTGCATCCCGCGGCTGTATATAGCACACGCCTGTATGACGCACAACGAAACGTCCCCGCGCGTGTTTCGTATCCGTTCTCTCCACATTTGGATGCGATGTGCGATTTTATTTTGGTTTTGTGGGTGCGCGACAATCTTCGCGCAGGAAAAACCTGAGCCGGTTGCTGGCGCGCGTACTCAAGCTGGAATCGATGTGCTGGAGGCGCAGCATCTTGCGGAGTTGCGTGGGAAACATGTGGGCGTAGTTACAAACCAGACGGGTGTGGACGCGTTTGGGCGTCGGACGATTGATGTGTTGGCAAAAGCCGACGGAGTCAAATTGGTTGCGATTTTCAGTCCTGAGCATGGAATTGCGGCGAGCGCTGACGCTATGGTGGCCAACGCGACTGATTCCGCGACTGGATTGCCGATTTATAGCCTTTACGGTGAGACGCGACGCCCGACGGACGCCATGTTGCAGGGAATTGATGCGCTGGTGTTCGACATCCAAGACGTGGGCGTGCGCTTTTACACTTACGTTACGACTATGGCTTACTGCATGGAAGCGGCAGCAAAACACAACGTTGCGTTTTTCGTTTTGGATCGGCCTAATCCGCTGGGTGGAGAAGTTATCGAAGGACCGCCGCTGGATACTGACAAAGTTTCTTTCGTGGGATATTTTCCCATGCCGGTGCGATATGCGATGACGGTAGGCGAGCTGGCGAAAATGTTCAACACAGAAAACAAAATTGGAGCGGACCTGCATATTGTTGAAATGCGAAGTTGGCGACGGAACGAAATGTACTGGCTCACGGGGCTGCCGTGGATTCCGCCATCGCCGAATTTGCCGGCTCTGGCCAACCTGATTCCTTATCCCGGGATTGAGATTTTGCAGGCGGGCGGCGTGTCGGTTGGGCGCGGGACCGATTCGGCTTTTCTGGAATTTGGGGCGCCGTGGATTAGATCGGAGGAGCTGATGGCGGAACTGAAACGGAGGTCGATTACCGGGGTTACTTTCGAGGCGAAGACTTTTACTCCGAAAAACGGACCTTATGCCGGAGAAAAATGTGACGGTGTTAGGCTGACTGTTACAGATCGGGAAGGGTTTCGTTCGATGTTAATGGGGATGGAGATTGCGGAGACGTTGCATAAACTTTATTCGCAACAATTTCAAATTTCAAAAATGATTGCGCTGTTGGGCTCGCAGTCCACGGTGGATCGTTTGGGGCGCGGTGACGATCCGAAAGCGATTGAAGCTGGGTGGGAAGGCGATCTTGCGAAATTTCGAGCGATGCGCGCGAAGTATTTGATGTACCACTAGCGATGGTCAACGGGACGAGTTCATTCGAAGGGATTGTGGCGCGAGCGGCCGGGCAATTGTGAGGTTGCATTTCAGAATGTGGAGCGCTGATGAAGGCTGCTAAAACGTGGCTGGCTTGGAGCAGTGGAAAAGACAGCGCCTGGGCGTTGCACACCGTCCGCCAGGGCGCGGATTTTGATGTGGTAGCGCTGCTCACTACTGTGAATCAGACATACTCGCGCGTGGCGATGCATGCGGTGCGGGAAAGTTTGTTGGAAATGCAGGCCGAGGCGACGGGCCTGCCGTTGATTAAGGTGCCCATTCCGTCGCCGTGCTCGAACGAGATCTACGAGCGGGCCATGGGTGAAGCGATGGCGCGCGCGAAAAACGAAGACGTGCGGCACGTCGTTTTTGGCGATCTTTTTCTCGAAGATGTGCGCGCGTATCGCGAGAAACAGCTGGCGCGCTGTGAGATGACGCCACTTTTTCCGTTGTGGGGCCTCGAAACTCGGCAGCTCGCGGAAGAAATGATCGCGCAGGGTCTCTCGGCCTATCTGACTTGCGTGGATCCTCGTAAGCTCGACCGCTCGTTTGCCGGCCGAAAATTCGATGCACAGCTTTTGAAGGCGCTTCCGGCCGGGGTGGACCCATGCGGCGAAAACGGGGAGTTTCACAGTTTTGTGAATGGCGGGCCGATGTTCGATCGAACCATTGCCGTCACGGCTGGGGAGATTGTTGAACGCGAAGGATTCCTGTTTGCCGACGTTCTCCCGCAAGATCGCGCGGCGAGTATACGCTAGAATCGGGTTTTGCTTCGAGCAGGATTTCATCCACGATCTTCGGGGTGTTCCATTTTGCAAAGGGAGCATTGCTGATGCGGATTTGTTCTTTGCTGCCTTCGGCCACGGAGATTCTCTACGCGCTCGGACTGGGCGATTCCGTGGTTGGAGTAACTCACGAATGCGACTTTCCGCCTGAAGCCGCGAAAAAGCCTGCCTTGATACGGCCACGCGTGAACCCACATGCTGCTGCGGGCGAAATCGATCGCCAAGTAAGCGAGCTTGTCGCGCGCGGCGAAAGTATTTACGCAGTGGATACGGAATTATTGCGGTCGCTGGAGCCGGATCTCATTGTTACGCAGGATCTTTGCCACGTTTGTGCGGCCTCACCGGACGATCTAGCTACGGCTTTGACCCGTCTGCCAAAGAACCCGCGTGTCCTGACGCTGACGCCGCATTCTTTGTGCGATGTTTGGAACGATATTCGCAAAGCTGGCGACATAACCCAGCGCCGGCGGGAAGCGCAAGCTTTGGCCATCACGCTGGAACAGAAAGTTGCTGCGATAGAAGCCAAAGCTGCGCAGGCCAGGACGCGGCCGCGAGTTTTGTGTCTCGAATGGCTGGACCCTTATTATGTGGGCGGACATTGGGTACCGGAAATGGTGGCCAAGGCCGGCGGGGAAGATGTTTTGGGCCGCGCGGGCGAGCCTTCGTTTCGAGTGAGTGCCGAGCAGATCGCGGCAAGTGACGCGGAAATTATTGTGGTGATGCCGTGCGGGTACAGCGTGAAACGTACGGTCGCCGAATATGGAGCTGTTAAGTTTTCCGATGGATATATGAATCTGCCGGCAGACCGGGAGGGGCGCGTATTCGCGGTGGATGCGAACAGCTATTTCTCACGTCCGGGACCGCGGCTCGCTGAGGGAGTCGCGCTCCTGGCCCATTTATTTCATCCCGATTTGTTTCCGACTGCGCCTCCGGCAAGTTCGGTTCAACAACTGTAGGTTTACGAAGAAACTTTCACTCCGCAGCGTTTTCAGGTTTGCCACTCCACAGGCGATAGAAAAAGAGGCCCGACAGAATCATAGCAAGGCCAATCGAAGAACGAACCGGGCGCTGAATCCAAATATTGATGGTCAACGCCGACGCTCCTGCAACAAACAATCCGGGGACAACTGGATAACCCCAGGTGCGGTAGGGGCGTTTCATGTCTGGCGCGATTTTCCTGAGCCGGAACATCGCGACTACCGAGAGCGCGTAAAAAATCCACGCAGCGAAAACGAAGAGGGAAGTCAACTCTTCGAAAGTTCCGGTAAGCGCCATCAGCGCTGCCAGCACTCCTTGAAAAATGAGCGCGCCGCCGGGAGTGCGAAAACGCGTGTGCACCGTGCCGGTCACGCGGAAGAACAAGCCGTCGCGCGCCATGGCATACGGAACGCGCGCTCCGCTCATGATCGAAGAGTTGAGCGTACCGAGCGCGGCGACGATCATTGCCAGGGTAATCCAAAATGCTGCGCCATGCCCGGCGAAGCTTTCCACCACGTCGGAAGCAACATGCGAGGACCTCGCCACCGCGCTGAAAGGGAGCGCGTAAAAGCAGACGGCGTTGAACAAGAGGTAGATTCCGGCCACTAAAATCGTGCCGCCTGCGAGGGCGCGAGGAAAATTTCGCTCCGGATTTTGTATTTCGGAGCCGACACGGTTGAGATCTTCCCAGCCGTCATAAGCCCACAGCGCTGCGGCGATGGCGGCCAGGAAGGCGGTCACGATACCGCCGCTTTTTTGCACCGGCCAGAATGGATGGAAGTGCGAGACGCTTCCGTGTCCGAGCAAGAAACCAGCGGCGACGATAGCGAGCACCGCGCCAACTTTCAGGAGCGTGAGAGCGATCTGCACGCGTCCACCCAGACGCACGCCGAGATAATTGATGAAAGTGAAGAGAAGTATGGCGCCAGCGGCCATAGGCTGCGACCAGGTGAACGCGAAGTCGTATGGCGCGCCTCCGAATGGTGATTTGACATGCCAGGTGAAAAGAGGAACCGCAAGCGCAGGAATCAGAAAACCTGAAAAGCGCGCGAGTCCAGCGGCGATGGACGCGGCAGAGCTCGACTCGCCGACTGTCGAATGCATCCAGCCGAAAAGAAAACCCCAGATGGGACCAAGGCCTCGGCGTAAATAGGCGTATTGGCCGCCGGCTTCGGGCATCGCCGCGCCGAGTTCGGCAAATGACAGCGCGCCAAAAAGTGAAAGTAGGCCGCCTGCAATCCACGCGGCGTATACGAGGCTGACGGAGCCGCCATCGGCGGCCATTTCGCTGGGCTTTAGAAATATTCCGGTGCCGACCATGGTGCCGACAACGATGGCTGAGGCAGCCCAGGGACCCAAGCCGCGTATCAACTCTAATCTTTGCGTAGGGCGCGGCCGCGTAGCGATAAATTTTCTCCGATATTTCAGAATAAATATTTACGAAGTCAGCGGCGCGACAACATTTGCCCTCTTGCTGCTCGTCAGCATGCTAGCAAGAGAGCCGACGGCAAATGTGATTACGGTGCCAACGAGAACGTACCAAGTCCAAGCAAGCGGCGTTAGAAACTTAATCGCGATCATAGCCGCGAGACCGGTTGTAAACCCGGTGAGAGCGCCGGTTTCGTTGGCGCGACGATTCCAAGTGCCTAGTAAGAAGACCCCTAGAGTTGCGCCATAGGTGATAGAAGCAATCGTAAGGCCAGCCACTAACACCGGCCCCCACTGAACCAAGCCGAGAACTCCCAGCACAATGCCCCAAACCAGCGTGAGCTTGCGCGAGCGAACCAGAGATTGCGTTCCACTCTCGCCGCGTCGAACTGTGAGGTCTATGATGCTGGATGATGCCAACGAGTTCAACGAGCCGCTGGCATTCGACATCGCAATGGCAAAGATGGAAGCGAGGACGATGCCCGCAAGTCCCACAGGCATGCTGTGAACGATGAATTGCGGATAAAGTTTGTCCGGATCGCCGCCCGGTATCGTGAGCGCGAAATGTTGCGCGTACACGAAAAGCATTACACCGAGCACCAGGAACAGGGCGAACTGCGCGAAGATGATCGCGCCGCTTGCGAGCAACGCGGTCTTGCTGTCGCGTTCATTGCGGGAGGCGAGAAGTCTTTGCACCATGGTCTGATCGGTGCCGTGGCTGGCCATGGTTAAGAATGTTCCACCGAGAAGGCCGGACCAAAAGGTATAACTTTTCGTCAGGCTGAAGGCGAAATCGAAGACCGTCAATTTCCCGCCTGCCGCTGCAGCAGCCTGGGTCACTGTGGGCCAACCGCCGGGAATTTTGTGGAGCAAGAGAAGAAACGCGGCGACGGAACCGGTGATGTAGAGCGCGAACTGCAGTACGTCGGTCCATATCACGGCGCGCATGCCGCCTTCGAAAGTGTAAAAAAGCGTAAGCGTGGCGATAATTATTATGGATAGTGTTTCGCCGGTCCCGAATGCCACACTAACAACCTTGCCGATGGCGGAAATGCGTACGCCCTCAGCCAACGCCCGGGTGCCCAGAAAAATCGCGGCTGCCGCGGACTTCATGCGCGTGCCAAAACGCTTTTCCAAAAGCTGATAAGCGGTGTAGAATTCGCCCTGAAAATATTGGGGGACGAGCACCAGACACAGAATTACACGGGCTACCAGATAACCAATCACAAGTTGGAGAAATCCGAGGTTTCCGGCATAGGCTATTCCAGGCGTGCCGATAATTGTTAGCGTCGAAGTTTCTGTTGCGACGATCGAGCAAGCGATAGCCCACCACGGTGCGGTGCGGCCGCCGAGAAAATAGTCGCGCAGATTTTGTTGACCTCGGCGAAAGTGGGCGCCGAAGAGCGTGACGCCAACGAGGTACAGAATCACGATGGCGAGATCGATTAAGCTAATTTGCATTGTGCCGTGAAAGCGTGCCGCGCGATGCTAACTGCGGGGTTCGAATAGTGTCAAGCTAGGTGAAAAAAATGCCAGAAACGATTCCACCGCACCCTGCGGCCTATTATCTGGGACTTGATGGCGGAGGCACGAAGACAGATTGTTTTCTTGTCGATGCCGACAACAAAATAATGGCGCACGCAACTGCGGGGCCTTCGAACCCGCTTCGCGCGGGCTACGCGAAGGCATGGTTTGCGCTAAGCGACGCTGCGGATTTGGTGCTCGAGCGCTGTCGCTTGAAATCCAGCGACATTCGCGGAATTTGCGCGGGCATCGGAGGCGCTGGGCGCGACTCGGTGGCCAAACGCATCGCGACGTTTCTGCAGCATAGCTTCCCGCAAGCCACAGTAGTAGTCACGACCGACCTTGAGATTACGCTGCAAGCGGCGGTGGGCGATGGCGAGGGAGTGATTCTCGTTGTGGGCACAGGTTCGGCGGCCTACGGACGCGATGCGGAGGGACGCATTGCGCGTGCGGGAGGACGCGGCCCGTGGTTCAGCGATGAGGGAAGCGGGTTTGACGTTGGTCGGCGCGCGATGGCTGCGGTGGTTCGAGCAGAAGAGCAACGCGGCCCGGTGACGGCACTGTCGCAGAGAATTTTGGATTGGTTGGGATGCAGGGATTGGAGCCGCGTACTGGATTGGGTAGTGAAGAATCCTGATGATGTTTTTCCGCGAGTGTTTCCGTTGGTCGCAGAGTTAGGCGATCGCGGCGATGCGGTTTCATGCGAAATACTTTCGGGCGCGGCGGAGTCGCTGGCGGAATTAGTCGCCAGCGTGCTACAGAAGCTTGAGCTGCAAGAACGCGATGTGCCGGTGGCAGTAACGGGCGGCACCGTCGGACGCAGCAAATTTTTCGACGCGGCGATTGAATCCTGTTTAGCAAAGTTCGCGCCGCGCGCTTCGTTGGTGTCACTTCATGTGAAGCCGGCGGAGGCCGCGGCTCGCATGGCCATTCGCCTGGGGCAACGCAAGGCACATGCGGGATGATCGGGACGCCGCTCGTCTTCAGCGAGCGCGGTCTGCCTCGGGCGATGAGTTGGACGCCCTGATTCACGAAGAGGACGCGGAAGCTTTACTGGCGCTGCTTGAAAATCCCAATATGCAGGAGCCGCAGGTGAGCCGTTTAGTCGAGCGGCTCGATGTTCCTGCTGAGTTGCTTGAAAGCGTAGCGAAGGAAGCGAGGTGGAGTTCGAGCGAAAGCGTCCGCATTCGGATTGCACGGCACCCGCGCGCGCCGCGCCGCGTAGCGCTTTTAATGCTTCGACAGCTTTTTTTGTTCGACTTGGTGCAAGTGAGTCTGCTTCCTTCTGCTCCGGCAGATATTCGGCGCACGGCCGAAGAACTGATCGTCACGCGCGTTCCGCATCTTCCCATCGGCGAAAAACTGACGCTTGCGAGGCGCGGCCCTGCGCGAGTTGTGGGAGCTGTGTTGGCGGAAGGCCATCCGCAAGCGGTGAAACTGGCGCTGGCGAATTCGTTTCTGACCGAGAGCCAAGTGCTGAAGGTCCTCGCCAAGGGGGAACTGCCGGCGCGCGTTGTTGTTGCCATTGCGCAACATCCGAAGTGGTCGGTCCAGTACAATGTTCGTGTGGCGTTGGTGAAGCATCCACACACGCCGGTTCCGGCGTTGCTCGAATTTTTGCCGGATTTAGCGCTGCGCGATTTGCGGGACGTGGAAGGGCTAGAGCAACTCACGGCGCACTCGCGGAAATATGTGCAACAGGAATTGGCACGGCGCGCTAGTAATGTGAAATGACTTCGGTCATGAAATGAACCGCGGAAGGAACGCGGGGAAATTTACGGGCTGAGCAAATGGCAGAACGCAAAAATCGCACGCGTCTGGTGATGATCATCGTAGCGATTGCTTTCATCATTCTGCTCGTTTATTTGTCGCGGCAGCAAAATCAGAATCAGTACGAGGTGTGCGTCACGTTCAAAGGGGCATCGCACTGTTCTACGGCCGCGGCTGCAAACCCGACGGAAGCCATACGAAGCGCGCAAGGAATCGACTGCGCAATGCTGACCAACGGCCGCGATGAAAATATGGTGTGCCTTGATACTCCGCCGACCAGTACCCGCCAGATAAAATAAAAAGCTACGTGCATTTTTCCGGTGTCTAACACTTGGGGTTGGTGTGACACGGAATTGACATGCAGCTTTGCGCTGCTTAGCATCGGAAAGGAGCTAAAACCACCCATTGATGACTCGTTGTCTGAATTGCGGGGCCGAGCGCGACGTGGACCAATGCGAAGCGTGCGGTCTGACTTCCACGGCCGCGGAAATGACCCTGCGGCAGAAGCTATTAAACCGCACAGCGATTTTCCTGGTTGGCGCAATCGCGTTCGTGGCTGCCAGCGAACGGTACCCCGCGCTGGAACTCGATGGAATCCTCATTTTCATCGGCATTCTTTTTTTTCTGACGCTCGGGCTGGCGATGTGGGTGGAACGCCGCGCGTTGCGGCACGGTGAAGTGGAAGCGATGAAACGGATTTATTATGGATTGATTCCGCTGCCGTGGCTCCTGGCGATTCTATTGCTGGCCAACGGATCACTCGATCGTTACCCAACCCACATCGAACAGGCGCGCGTGATTGGAAAGTTTTCCATGTCGGGGCCGATGGCTAATCGCAGACTCATCGTCACGTCTTGGCGCGCGGGTCGGCGTTTCGAACGCATCCCGGTGGATCGCGGGGATTTTGATCGCGTGAGCCGTGGCGATCTTGTGGACGTACAAGTGCGCGAAGGATTGGTCGGCATCCCCTGGGTTGCCGGCGTATCTCTGAAATAGCTCCCGACTAGCCGCAGGATTACTGCGAAGAATCGCCTGCAAGGAATATTCTCGACACCGCAGGGTTTCATTGGGAAACTCGCGTCGTGAACGTGCCTGAATCCGTAGCCGCCCGTTTTCCTTTTCTCGAAGCGCTCGAAGAAGTTTGGGAGCCAATTCCGCGAGCAGCTTTGGTTGCGTGGGTGGCGTTTTATTTATTGTTCTTGTATCAGGCCGCTCGGGGACAGGGGCTTTTGTTGTTGATCGATGGCGTATTTATTCCCGTTCACGAGGGTGGGCACTTACTTTTTCGCATGTTTGGCGAATTTATCATGGTGGCCGGCGGTACCGCATTGCAACTGCTGGTGCCGTTCTGGCTGGCAATGTATTTTTTCTTTCGTCGTCAACCCCAAGGTGTAGCATTTTGCCTGTTTTTCATGTTCGAGCAATTTCTTCCGATTTCCACATACATGGCAGACGCGCGCGCGCAAGAATTGCCGCTTCTCACGGTGGGAGACGCGGACTACGTGATTCACGACTGGGCATATCTTTTTGGCAAGCTTGGCTTACTCGAATACGACACGCAGATCGCGAGCGCGCTGAGAGCGATGGGATGGCTGGGAATGATCGGCGTATTGATCTGGCTAGTGTGGCGTGGAATAAATGACGTTCCGCAAACAAAACCTCGTGCAACAACGCTGTAGATTTTGAGCGCGCTGAGCGGTTTTTCGTCAATAAAATGCTCGTAGATCCGGCGGATGCGGGAGTTCCACTTCAAGCAAGCGCCCGTAATCGCCCAAAGTGAGCTTGATTAATTCCGCCGGGCCGACGTCTCGCACACTCCAATCTGATGTGGCGAGCAAGCGTCCCGGGACCGCAAAATTATTGCTTTCGATGTCGCTGCCTTTTTTCTGAATGTCGGTGATCGGCACGCTGTAGGCGAGCTTCCCTTTGATGTCGAGCTCGATGTAGCGGCGGCCCAGCAGTACCAGCACGAAGTGCGAGTCCTTCTTTTTGTCCGGTTGATAAACGTTAAAAGCTAGCGGAGTTTTGTCGTCGAGCTTTACTTGGGCTAAGTTGACTGCCTTCCAGTGGAAGCGCTCGCTTTGCGCAGAGGCGGAATCCGCGCCGGCCAGTAGTACGAACAGGAGCGCTATCCTGAGTGCGATGGTCGAATACGACTGTGAAAACGTCATGTCGGCGGTTTTCAAAAACTAATAGATACTGGATTCGCGCTTGCGGCCGGTGTAGTCCACGTACACAATTTTGGTGTCGGTGTAAAAATCGATTGCGGCGTGGCCCACTTCGCGGGGGCCGACGCTGGAATCTTTCGCGCCGCCGAAGGGAACGTGCGCTTCGCCGCCAACCGTGGGCGAGTTCACGTGGGTCATTCCGGTTTCGATTTTGTCCACAAATTCGAAAATCTTGTTGGAGTCGGTGGAATAGATCGAGCTAGACAGTCCGTAACGCACCGAATTCGCGGCCTCCAAAGCTTCATCAAAATTCTTCACGCGGATTACGCTTAGAACCGGGCCGAAGATTTCTTCTTGCGCGATGGAACTGTCTGAGCGCACGTGGTCGAACACAGTGGGCGAAACGAACCAGCCTTGATCGTATTTCGGGCCAGTAAGGCGTTCGCCGCCGCAGAGAAGCTTTCCTTCTTTTTTGCCGATCTCAATGTACTTGAGGACTGTATTCATCTGATTTTCGTCCACCGATGGACCCATATCGACGCCGGATTCGAGGCCGTCTCCAACGACGTATTTTTTCGCGCGCTCGACCAAAGATGAAACAAACTGATCCGCGACTTTTTCTTCGATCACCACCCGGCTAGTAGCGGTGCAGCGTTGACCGGTGGAAGCGAACGCTCCTGCTAGCGTGGATTCCATGGCGAGCTGCAAATCCGCGTCCGCCAGGACTACAACAGGATTCTTGCCGCCCATCTCGCACTGGATTTTCTTCAAGCGTTGTGCGCCGGAAGCGTATAGCGCGCAGCCCACTTCGTTCGAGCCTGTGAAGGAAAGCCCGTGGACCAGTGGGTTTTGCACTAACTCGTCGCCCGTGTCGCGGCCTGAGCCCATCACGAGATTCAGGACGCCGGCGGGAAGCCCGGCTTCTGCGAAAATTTCCACGATTCTCATCGCTGTGAGGGGTGTGAGCGTCGCCGGCTTGAAAACCACTGTGTTGCCGCAAACAAGAGCGGGAGCAATCTTCCAGACAGGAATTGCCACGGGAAAATTCCACGGAGTAATTGCGCCTATCACGCCGAGCGGCTGGCGAATGGTGTAAGAAAAATTCTTGGGAAGCTCGCTGGTGAGCGTTTCGCCGTTCAGCCGGCGCGCTTCGCCGGCCATAAACTCCGTAATGTTGATGGCGCGCTGCACTTCGCCCAATGAATCCTTGAGCGCTTTGCCTTCTTCGCGCGTCAAAAGCGTCGCAAGCTTTTCCTTTTGCTCTTGCATCAAGCGCGTGGCGTTGAAAAGAATCTTGCCGCGGTTTGGAGCAGGCGTCTCGCGCCAGGCAGGGAAGGCTGCTTTAGCCGCGGTGATGGCTTCTTTCATCTCCTCGCGCGTCGAGAGCGGGATGCGCGCGACCACTTCGTCTGTATTCGCCGGGTTGCGGCGTTCGACAATCTTCGTCGAACGCGATTCCACCCATTTGCCGTTGATGTAGTTCCTGCAAAGTGTCGCTGCGCTAGTTGCCGTCGCCATTAAACTCTCCAAGTGTTTTCGCTAACGCCGTTCCTAGGTGCTGCATGATTATCAGCTGCGGACCTCGCTGAAAGATTTGTCGAGGAGGCGGATGCCTTCGTCCACGTCGCCTTTGGAAATATTCATGGGCGGAGCCATTCGAATCGTGTTGCTGTACAGGCCGCCTTTGCCGACGAGCAGGCCGTTGGCGCGCGTTCGCTCCATGATTTGGTTTGTTTCCTGTGCTGCGGGCTCTTTGGTCTGGCGGTCTTTCACGAGTTCGAGGGCTTGCATCATGCCCATGCCGCGGACGTCACCGATTAACTGGTATTTCTGCTGCAACTCTTCAAGCTTCTTTCTGAAGTAGCCGCCCACCACATGCGTGTTTTCGAGGAGATTTTCTTCCTCGATCACTTCAATCACAGCGCGCGCAGCCACTGATGTGACCGGGTTGCCGCCAAACGTAGCGATATTCAATCCTTGGAATTTGCCGGCTAGCTCGGATGTGGTGATGGTGACTCCCGCCGGAACGCCATTGGCCATGCTTTTTGCGGACGTGATGATGTCCGGCGTGACTTCCCACTGCTCGATGCCCCACCATTTTTTGCCGGTGCGGCCCCATCCGGTCTGCACTTCGTCAGAAATGAAAAGGCCGCCGTAGTTTTTCACGATGCGATGGACGATTTTAAAATATTCCGGCGGAGGCGTGATGAATCCGCCGACGCCTTGAATAGGCTCCGCAATAAACGCGGCGATCGAGCCGCTGGTAGTAGTTTGAATTACGCCTTCCACGTCATTCGCGCAAGCGACGCCGCATTCGGGATATTTCAAATGCAGCGGGCAGCGGTAGCAATAGGGATTCACGGCGTGCGACACGCCAACGCTGATGACTCCGGCTTTGCGCCACGCGGATTGCGCGGTGACGGATTTCGCGAGCGCGGAACCGCCCGAATAAGCGTGGCGCAGCGCCACAATGTCGTGACTAGGGCTGGCGCTGCGAGCGAGAAGTATTGCAGCTTCATTTGCTTCTGTGCCGGAGCTGGTAAAAAAACTTTTCTGCAGCTTGCCCGGCGTAATTTCGGCCAGTTTTTCCGCGAGTGCAACAATAGCTTCGTTTGGAAACAGCGTGGAAGTGTGCTGTAGCTTGTTCACCTGCGCGTTTATTTTGGACGTGACTTTAGGATTGCAGTGGCCCACGCCGATGGTAACGATGCCGCCAAAGAAGTCGAGGTACTTGTTGCCTTCCACGTCCCATAGATATTGCATTGAGCCGTGGTCGGCGACGAGCGGATGTTCGTAATAATTGGCCACCGAAGGCCATATAAATTCCTTGTGCTTGCGGATGGCCTCTTCGCTGCGCGTAGTGGTAAGTTTTGGCGTAGTAGTCATTACAATCCTTTCAGCATGGCCCAATCCATTTTTGATTGGCAAGCAGTTTACCCCGCGACAAGCACCGCGGCAAGCAAGCGCAGCTGGTTCGACGATCTCTTCGCGTGGAAACGGTACCGACCCGGAACCCTGCGGTTCGCAAGAGCGATACCCGCCTTTGAAAACCATGTTATTTCATGAGCCGAAATATGCCCTCCTTTTTGACTGTACTAACCGTATAATTCCGCCACACGATGGATCGCATATTGAACAGCTTGTATCGCGGGTTTACGCGCATATTCCCCGACTGCATGACCCTGAGCCAGGCAATTGCGTTCAATATGTTCCTGGCATTTTTCCCCATGCTGCTTTTGGTGCTGGGAATTTTGAGCAGCAAGGATTCCTTTCATGGCGCGGTGAGAGAGCTGCCCGATCGTCTGCGCGTGATTTTGCCTCCGGGAAGCGAAGACGTGGTAGTGCAATATTTCACGCGTAAAGGGCAGCATCCTTGGAAATGGTTTTTGCTGGGATTAGGCGGAACGTTGCTAGCGGGATCGCAGGTAATGGCGGGGATGATTGAAGGATTCCGTGTGATCGAAGGTGATGAGTTTCGGCAGAGCTATTGGCGAATTCAAACGCGCGCGCTGCTTCTATTACTTTTGACTATAGTTCCAGCGCTCGTTGTGATCATTTTGACGGTCTTTGGCAAACAGGCTCGAGCCTGGTTAATTCACCAATTTGGATTGGCAGCGCTGATTCGCGCGCTTGCATTGATCTTTCAGGTAGGCGTGGTATTCGGGCTCTCAATGATCGTGCTCGTGCTGCTCTATAGGATTGGGCGCCCCGGGCATAAAGGTTTTCGCGATGTGATGCCGGGAGCCGCGATTGCCACGGTGTTGTGGTGGGTGGTTGACATTATGTTTGGCCTTTACGTGCGCAAAATGCCTTACAACGTGGTGTACGGCGGACTCGCGGCCGCGATTGGCCTGCTGTTGTGGATGTACATGACGGCAATTGTTGTGCTGTGGGGCGCGGGATATAATGCAGAGTGGCGGGAGTCAGCGGGCGCCGAGCACTTCCCGGGAGGGTCATTCTTAACCAGACCTAGTTCGTGAGGGTGATGCGATGACCGAAATTCGCGTTGAATGCCATGCAGGGCACCGGGCTGACGAGCGGCCTACGCGTTTCGTGTTGGGCGGGCAGCCGTTCGAGGTGAGCGAATTGGACGGGCGCTGGTATTCGCCGGACGCGAGTTATTTCCGGGTCCGCGCAGAAGACGGGAATTATTACGTTTTGCGCCACGATGAAGCGCAGGACCTTTGGACGTTGGACGGGTTTCGCGCGGCACGCGCTCGCCGCTGAAGTGGATTGAGCCTTCGTTTCTGCTGTCGTACCTTCAATACCGCACCCCCTTCTGACGCCTTGAAAGGCCTGTTTTCTTTGGTATTCACGCCGATGTTGACTATTAAGTTGACGCAAACTGTGTGTCGCAACTTTTGCTCCCGAGGGGGGTTAAAATTAGTGGAATAAGCAGCCTCTTCGTTGTGCGCGGTCTGAAGTCTCGAAGCATTCGGACCTGTACATGAAAAGAAAGACAATTCAAATTCGAAAGCGGCTCGATACAGGCGGCGCGGGATTCCTAGCGTCCACGCTGAGCGTCGCGCTGGCAGTGGCCGCGATTCTTTCCGTTGGCGTTCCTTATGCAAATGCCGGCAATGAGACGACAGACGCGGTGAACAATTCCAGCGAACAGCCTGACACGCTAGCAGGCGATTCCGCATCACTCAATCTGGATAAAAAGTTTAAAGGTAAACTTCCGATCACTGAGCTGACCGCGGACGAGGCCATCATGCACGCCATGAATCGCCTCGGGTATGGCCCGCGGCCTGGAGATGTGGAACGCATCCGCAAAATGGGCCTGGAGAAATGGGTCGATCAACAGCTTCATCCCGACTCGATTGACGATTCAGCGCTGGACCAGCGGCTGCAGAGATATCCCACATTAAATTTGCCGCCGAAAAAACTGATTCAGGATTACCCGCAGCCGGGTCAGGTAATCAAGCAGGAAGGCATCAGCAAAGAACAGTACGAAGAGCAGTTGAAAGAAAAGCGGCGCGAGGCTGAGTCGCAGGTGATCGTAACCGGCAATGAAAATCTGGACAAGGCCCAGCAGCAACTTGCCAAGCTTCAAGGGCCGGGCCGAATCGTGGCGGAACTTTCCATGGCGAAGGTAGACCGCGCCATTTACAGCAACCGGCAATTACAGGCGGTGATGGAAGATTTCTGGTTCAATCACTTTAACGTTTTCGCGCAGAAGGCGGAGGACAAGTGGCTGCTGCCATCTTACGTGCGCGAGACTATCCGGCCGCACACACTGGGAAAATTTGAGGACCTGCTGTTGGCTACTGCGAAAAGTCCCGCGATGCTTATTTATTTGGACAATTTTGATAGCGCGGATCCAGCCGCAGTCCGCCGGATGGAAGCAGAAAAAGCGATGCGTCATGCGCGATACGGTGGAGCGTTTGCGGGCGGAGAAGCGCCCACGCCTGGAACATTTCCCGGGCCAGTGACGTCCACGTCCGCGCCAGGCGCTGGCGGAAACGCTGCCGCGAAGAAGCAAGAGCGTGGGCTGAATGAAAATTATGGCCGCGAAGTGATGGAGCTGCACACGGTGGGCGTGGATGGCGGCTACACGCAGCAAGATGTGGTTCAGATGGCCGAGTGCCTGACGGGCTGGACCGTTCGCACGCCGCGCAAGGATCCCGAGTTTTTCTTCGACGACCGTATTCACGCGCAAGGCAAGAAAGTAGTGATGGGCCGCACGTTCAGCTATGGCGGTGAGAAGGATGGCGAAGAAGCGCTGAAGATGCTGGCGAACCATCCGAACACCGCGAAATTTATTTCCGTGGAGCTGTCGCGGCATTTTGTCTCTGATAACCCGCCCCAGGCCTTGGTCCAGCGCATGGCCGAAGAATTTTCCGCGACCCAGGGAGATATTCGCGGCGTACTGCGAACCATGATTTACTCGCCGGAATTCTGGTCGAAGGAAGCCTATCGCGCGAAAGTGAAAACGCCGTACGAGCTGGTAGCCAGCACCGCCAGAGCGCTGGACGCGGAAGTCACTATTACTTTGCCGACTGCGCAGTGGGTAGCAAGGATGGGCGAACCGTTGTTCCTCTGCCAGACGCCCAACGGATATTCGGACAAGGCGGAAACCTGGGTGAATACCGGAGCGCTGCTGAATCGGCTGAATTTTGCTCTATCGTTTGCGACAGACAAAGTGGCGGGCGCGACGGTGGATTTAAAATCGGTACTCGGCGCCGACGCTGCGAAAGACCCCAATGCCACGCTGGCGCAGGCGATTGACGATTTCCTGGGCAATCAAATCGCCGAGCAAACGCGGACTACGCTGACGGCACGGTTGAACGATCCCCAGATTTTGCAGGCGAGCTTGGATGATCCAGTGAAACAAGTGAACGAAGGGTTAATTGCCGGCTTGGTGCTCGGCGCACCGGAGTTTCAGCGGCGATAGAGAAGGGAAGAAATTTCAGCAGGGGTGCCGCATGTTGCGCCCGGAACAGATGCTTGGCAGTGTTCGGTAGCAGCGGAGAGAAGTCCTCTCGATTGTTTTGTAGGCAGGGAGAATTATGATGAACATTTCCAGGCGATATTTTCTGAAAAGTGGCGGCGTCGCGATGATCGGGTTGGCGTCGTTACCGTCATTTTTGCAACGCGCAGTGGCCGCCACCACCGGACCGAATAAAAAGAAAATGGTCGTGCTGTTTCAGCGTGGGGCGATGGACGGGCTGAATGTGGTTGTGCCGTTCGGCGAGCCGAATTATTACCATATGCGTCCTACGATTGCGATTCCGCAGCCGCGGCAGGCTGGATTGGATGCGGCGCTGGATCTCGACGGATTTTTTGGTTTGCATCCCAGCCTGCAGCCGCTGATGCCGCTGTTCAGGAGTAATCAGCTAGCGATTGTGCAAGCCGTAGGCTCGCCGGACCCATCGCGTTCCCATTTCGACGCACAGGATTTTATGGAATCGGGGACGCCGGGTCTCAAGGCGACAACGGACGGCTGGCTGAATCGCACGATGCAAACGATACCGGAAGAGCATTCCACACCGTTTCGCGCGGTTGCTTTCGGGCCGTATCTGCCGCGAACGTTACAAGGCACTGCGCCTGCGGTAGCCATTCCGGACCTGAAGCAGTTCAAAATGTACGGGCCCCAGCAGACGGTGGAAGGTGGATTCGAAGCGATGTACGCGCAAACTGTGGACCACGCGATGCGTGGAGTGGGCAACGAGACCTTCGAAGCTGTCGACCAATTGAAAAAAATTAATCCGGACACGTATCAGCCGGAAAATGGAGCGCAATATCCCAAGGGTCGTTTTGGTCAAAGTCTTCGGGAAATCGCTGAGCTATTTAAGGCCGACGTAGGACTGGAGGTCGCATTTCTTGATAGCGGCGGCTGGGACCATCATGTGAACGAAGGCGGCGTGCAAGGCCAGCTCTCAAATCTGTTGAAGGATTTAGGACAGGGAGTCGCGGCATTTCATCAGGACCTGGGCGATCGCATGGGCGACGTGGTGTTTGTCAGCATGTCGGAATTTGGGCGAACGGCGCACGAAAACGGCAATCGAGGCACCGATCATGGCCATGCGAACTGCATGTTTGTGATGGGCGGCGGAATTAAAGGCGGAAAAGTTTACACGCGCTGGCCGGGACTGAGCGAAGGGCAACTGAATCAGGGACGCGATCTCGCCGTGACTACCGATTATCGCAGCGTGCTCGGAGAAATTATTTCGAAGCATATGGGCGACCGCGACCTGAAGGCAGTTTTTCCGGGTTTTGCAAACGATCCGAAGCAATTTCTTGGTTTAGTGAAGAGTTAAGCCTGCAGTCTGAAGCGGCGTCACTTTTGCGATGGTTTGTCGGAAGCGTCTTCGCTGTTGAAAATCTTCTTAATTCGTTCGTAGTTTTTGTCGACGAACGCCGCATTTTCGGGTAACACTGAGTCCGGATATTCCTTGATGGTTCCCGCCTTTTTCATTTGCAAGGCTGCCGCTGAATTAATCAGCGTGTAGGTCATCACCACGAAATCGCGAGGAGAAAGGCCGGCGTCTTTTATCGCCTTTGCTATGGGCGGGTATTTTTCGATGGTCGCCACGCTGCCCGCGATGGTGTTGCTGGGATTGCGGGAGTCATCATCATCCATTTGCTTTTTGACGGTCGGACTATCTTTTTGTATTTTGTGCACCGCTTTTACCGCGGCGTCATACTTATCCAGCTTGTCCGTGGTCAGAACGAAATTCTTTACTTCTTTTTTCTCCGCTTCCGCGGAAGCTTTATCGTCTTGAGTCTGTGCCGCGGCCGCGATGCCAATGCTCAGGAGAACGCTCAGCGCCAGGCGTATTGCAATTTTCGCGTGGGCCATCGTTGATCTCCTGAGCGGGGCCTTATTCCGCCGACTTAATGCGCATGCCGTAGAACGATCGGTAAACAAAAAAGAAAGAAACCAGAAAGAATGCCGCTGCTAAAACGTGCGTCAGCATGCCGCCGGTTTCTAGTGTCAACTTTACCGCCAATTCCACCGCCAGCAAACCGAAGAGCGTGGTGAATTTGATTACGGGATTCAAGGCTACCGAAGAAGTGTCCTTGAAGGGGTCGCCGACCGTGTCGCCCACGACTGTTGCGTCATGCAGCGGCGTGCCTTTTTGCTTCAGCTCGACTTCGACAATCTTCTTGGCGTTGTCCCATGCGGCCCCGGCGTCGGCCATGAATATGGCCTGGTAAAGACCGAAGATGGCGATGGAGATGAGGTAGCCGATGAAAAAGAAGGGTTCGACGAACGCGAAGGCCAGCGTAGCGAAGAAGACAGCGATGAAAATATTCAGCATGCCTTTCTGCGCATACTTGGTGCAAATTTCGACGACTTTTTTGCTGTCGGCAACCGACGCCTTTTCCGCGCTGGCGAGATTGATGTTGGCCTTAATGAATTCGACTGCGCGATACGCCCCGGTAGTTACCGCCTGGGTGGACGCGCCGGTAAACCAATAAATCATCGCGCCGCCCGTAACGAGTCCCAGAAAGAAGGGCGCGTGGAGCAGTGAAAGTTTGTCCACGTTCTCTGTGATGCCGTTGGTTAGCGCCATGATGATCGAGAAAATCATGGTGGTTGCGCCGACCACAGCCGTACCGATGAGTACAGGCTTAGCAGTGGCTTTAAAAGTGTTACCCGCGCCGTCGTTCGCTTCGAGCAAGTCCTTGGCGCGCTCGAAGTTCACGTCCATGTTGTAGTCCTTTTTCAACTCTTGCTTGATGTTGGGAATGATTTCAATCTGCGAGAGCTCGTACACGGATTGCGCGTTGTCGGTAACCGGGCCGTAAGAATCTACCGCAATTGTTACTGGGCCCATTCCCAGGAAACCAAAAGCCACCAAACCAAAAGCGAAAACCGGCGCCGCGATCATTTGCGCGCCCAGCCCTTGCAAGCTGACCAGGTAGCCCACGGACATCAGTCCAACCATGGCCAGTCCCAGGTAGTAGCCCGAAAAGTTTCCAGCCACGAAGCCGGACAAAATACCCAAAGACGCGCCGCCTTCTTGCGCAGAAGCGACCACTTCGCGAACGTGTCGCGACTCCGTAGAGGTGAAAACTTTTACCAGCTCAGGTATCACAGCCCCGGCAAGCGTTCCGCAGGAAATAATGGTCGCCAACTTCCACCATTGCGTAGGGTCGCCGCCAAGTTCGGGGATAATTTTCCAAGAGACGCCGTAAGTGATAGCGATGGAAACAACCGACGTAATCCAGACAAGCGACGTGAGCGGCGATTCGAAATTCATCTCCGCCGCGTTAGCGAAACGCGCCTTGGCGATCACGTCGTTGATGAAGTACGCCAAAGCGCTGGCTACCAGCATGGCCACGCGCATCACAAATATCCATACGAGCAATTGCACTTGAACGGTCGGACTTTTAACGCCTAGCAAAATAAATGTAATGAGCGCGACGCCGGTGACGCCGTAGGTCTCAAACCCATCCGCAGTCGGACCAACGGAGTCTCCCGCGTTGTCTCCGGTGCAATCGGCAATTACGCCGGGATTTCGTGCATCATCTTCTTTGATCTTGAAGACGATTTTCATCAAGTCCGACCCGATGTCCGCAATCTTCGTAAAGATACCGCCGGCGATTCTCAACGCCGCTGCGCCTAGCGATTCACCGATGGCGAAACCGATGAAGCATTGGCCGGCATAGTCGCCCGGAACAAAGAGCAGGATCAGAAGCATCATCAGCAGCTCTACGCTGATCAGCATCATCCCGATGCTCATGCCCGCTTTAAGCGGAATCTGGTAAAGCGGAAACGGCTTGCCTCGCAATCCGGCAAAAGCGGTACGGGAATTAGCGAATGTGTTCACGCGAATGCCAAACCAGGCCACGCCGTAGCTGCCGGCAATTCCCAGAACGCTAAACAAAAAGATGATGAGGACGCGCAAAGCCTCGTAATGCAGCAACACGCTGAAATAAAGCACGATGATGACAGCGATGAAGATCTCGAGCAGGAGGAGAAACTTGCCTTGTGTAATCAGGTAGGTTTTGCAAGTCTCGTAAATCAGTTCCGAGATCTCCCGCATGGCGCGATGCACGGGCAAATTCTTCAGTCGCGTGTAAATCACAAGTCCGAATACCAAACCAAAGATGCAGAACAAAATGCCGAAGAGCAGTAGCTTGTGGCCGTCGATGCCGAGAAAATTTACCAACGACAAATCCGGCAGCTTCAAATTGGCTTCGCCGCCCGGCGCTTGGGCCTCCGCAGGCGCTTGCGCGAACGCCGCCGCAGCACCCAAGAGCATTACAAAAAATCCAGCAACCGATTTCAACGCGCTGCGGCAGAAATTAGAGCGGTTAAGCGAGGGCAAAGTCCGCATTAAAAAGCCCCCAGTACGCAGGTGGTCACACGTTTGGCAAGACAGAAGCACATTCGATCTTCCTCCGGATTAAAGACTCCTTGGCGGGAGCCTACCTATTGCGAGAAATTGCGACACAGAATCGACTTTTGTATCAGGAATGACCCTGTTTCGTCAAGAAAATACGTGGTTTGATCGCAATCCACCTTTTCTCGAGCGGACTCTTCGCCAGCAGTGACGGGTCAATGTTTTGCGGTAGTTTTCGCATTTCGCAGGGGTAATAGAGACCGCACAGGGTCCGCCGCAATTTTATGACTCGCAATCGTCCGCGGCTAGAATTTAACCGGAGGACTCAGCCCAATGAGACAAAAGCTTCTGCTCGCCTCTCTCGCGCTCTTGCTGTTTCCGAAGCCAAATTCCGGACAAAGCACGCTTCAATCGCACACCTATCGTTTCGAGGACCTGACTTCCCAGAAAGAGGCCAACGCGACTTTTCGCCCGATCCTCGATGGTATGACGCGCAATGGCGTTCATCTGCACGTTCACGAAGTTTTTCTGCTGCCGGGAAGTTCGCCGCAGCACGCCCACCATCATCAGCAGGAAGAAATGTTCCTGGTCAGCGAAGGCGAAGTACAGGTGACGATTGCCGGCAACGTCACAAAGCTAGGCCCCGGCTCGGCAGCTTTTATCGCTGCAGGTGACCAGCACCAGATCGCAAACGTGGGAACGCGGCCTGCACAATACTTTGAGATTATTCTCGATCCACCACACTAGAGAGGTGCAGATATCCCCAGCTATCGATCGAGGAATGCCCGCAGCCTGGCATAGCCGGCGCGGCTGACGGGAAGTTGAACGCCGTTTGACAGCACCGCGACGTGCGTATCTTTTGCGTAGGGTTCGACCTTGGCCACGCGCTCGAGGTTCACGATGTAGGAACGATGAATCCGCAAAAACCGCAAAGGATCGAGGGCTACTTCAAGGCTTGATATGGTTTGCTGCTTTAGATGTTTTTTGCCATCGGTTGCGAGCGCCACATAGTCGTCCTGCGCTTCCACGTAATCCAATTTTGCGATCGGTATGATGAAAACGCGCGTTCCGTCGCGCACGGCGATGCGATCGAGATATTGCGAAGGCGGCCGAGCTGCCGCGGCTAGATCCGCGGCCGGCATCTCCGGATGCGCCGACTTTTTGCCGGCGAGGCCTTCTTTGGCGCGATTCAGAGCCGCTTCGAACCGGTCAGTTCCGAATGGCTTAAGAAGGTAATCCACAGCATGAACTTCGAATGCCTTGATAGCGTAGCTGTCGAATGCAGTGACGAAGATCACTCGCACGTCGCTGCCAATCAGCTCGAGCACTTCAAAGCCGTCAAGCTTGGGCATCTGTATATCGAGAAAGAGCAGATCTGGTTTCAGCTCCGTAACGGATTTCACCGCCTCAAACCCGTTGGCACATTCCGCCATCAACTCAATTTCCGGATGTGCGCTCAGAAATTCGCGTAGGACCTGGCGCGCGAGTTCTTCATCGTCCACGATAACGGCGCGAATTTTGGTTCCAGCTTCGCGGTTCATGTGTTTTGCAACTTCCTTTCGGCCGGGAAGGTGAGCGCCACGCGGTAAGACTCCGCCTCCGCTTTCACCGCGAAACTGGCGCGGTTTCCATAACGCGTTTGCAAGCGCTGCCGGACATTAGCGAGTCCGACTCCGGTCCTGCGCCGCGCGGGAGCTTCAGGATCGAATCGATTTTCAACCACGATGGACACGTCGCCATCTTGTGATTGAATGCTGAGGCGAATCCATCCGCCTTCCACCAGATTTGCAATGCCGTGCACCACTGCGTTTTCTACCAACGGTTGCAGCAGAAGCGGAGGCACCGGAACGTCCAGCGCTCTCTCATCTATGTTTTCTTCCATCTGGATGCGCGCACCAAAACGCACTTTTTCCACGGCCAGGAATGCATGAATCAGGGAAAGTTCTTCCTCCAGCGGAATTGCTGTTTTCTCACCCAGCCCAAGCGTGCGGCGTAGGAAATCTCCTAGAAGAATACACATCTCGCGGGCTTTGGCGGAGTCGGAACTGGTAAGTGCGCTGATGGAATTCAGACTGTTGAAAAGGAAATGAGGATTTACCTGCGCCTTTAGAGCTTTCAACTCGGCATCGCGAGCCAGCACGCTCGCTTGCATCACACGAGCCTCGGCGTCGCGCGAGAGTTCCACCGCAATGATGATGTAGTAGAAGGTGACTGAAAGTAAGTAAAGCAAGAGGCCGGATCCAAAAATTATGGGAATTTCAGGCCGAAAGCGCGTGCTCAGCCCGCCGAAGGTAGGCATCCTGGAAAGGCTGCTCGCCAAGGCGCCGGCAGCGAAGGCCCAAACAATGCTGGCGATCAATGCGGCGGTTACTTGCGTTGCAATCAAACGTCCTAAACCGAATTTCTCAAGCGAGGTTCCGCGGCAGGAGTACCAAGAAGAGAGACAGATAAATGCGTAAACCAGCGACAACGGAACAGACAGCACCACTGCTTCTCGTAGCGTAATCTGTCCTGGAATGGTAAGCAGGTAAGCCAGCATTCCCGCAATCGGTATCCACGCGAGAAGGTACAGGACGAGCCGCCGAATTTGGGAGAAGATCGGGTGCATACTGTTTCTTTAATTCTTTACGACCACGCCGCCCATGAAGGCGATGCCTTTTACAATTAAATGCTGGCGTGCAGTAGAGTCTGTCGGCGGAATCTGATTTGTCTCATCGACATAAGCGCCCATAATTCCCATGCCTTCGATGGAAACAATCCAGGAACTAGGAACTTTGATTTCGCCGCCACCCATTACAGACGTTGCATCAATCACGGCGGCATCACCCTCGATACTCGCTTGTCGCAAATCAATGTCGTAACCTCCGCAGATGGCCAGGATTTTTCCGCCGCGGAAATTTTTACCCGTGAAACGGCGCTTAAATCCGCCCAGAATCGCGACTTGGTTAAAGTCGGAATCAGTGGAGCTTCCTCCGCCCCACTGGCTGATTTGTTCGCGCCAGGTTCCTACCTTTCCGGTAAGAGGGTTGGCATGCGGGGCGATGGCTTGCCAAACCATCAAAACGCCGATGGCGATGACAATTAACGGCCAGATGGGAACGTGCGCGACGCCTGAATAATCCAAGGCGAGAAGAATGCCGACAATCAGTAGAACGCCACCCCACATACGGCGGCCGCCGCCCTGGAACAGGTATATCGCTCCGAACGTAATGCAAACCGTGGGCCAGAAATATTGAAAGACTTTTCCCGCATCTAGAACTCCTTGTTGGTCGAGCAGCAGAATCACACCCGCAGCGGCAACAAACAGCCCGAAAGCGAGGCTCCATCCAGGAGACCTGGGCTTACAGGCCACGCGAACCTCCCTTGCGGCTGCCGGACAAACTACGGGAATTGTTTTGGCGAGTGGCCAGCATAATCGCCAAGCCAAGACTCACGAGTAGCAATGGCCAGAATCGCAGGAAATCCTGCATAACGGAAACATTCATGCGCAGCGAAAGGATATTCCAAATGTTCGATGCGAGCACGGAAAACAGCCAAGAGTTGTCCGGCTGAGCATGCCCGGACGCGAGTCCGGCCATCTGGAATACCAGGCCCACCAGGATCAGCACGATTGCCGCCGCTGAAATGGCTACCGACCCGCTTACCGAAGACCTAGTCTGCTGATTCGCGCTTGTCATGCTCTCATCCCCCGCCGAAACTTTATTGCCGTTCATGAGGCGAGGTTAGAGGCAAACACGGAGCAGGTCTCTAACTTTTCGGCGAATGGCGGTTGGTTACCGACGAATGGCGGAATAAGACGGGACAGTAGATCTCCCGGTGGCCAAGCCTCAAAGAAGACCAGCGGAGGAACCCGGTCGGCTAAGACGAAAAGACCATACCGAGCCAGAATGCAACAATCAGCAGTGCGGATAGGACGAGGAGTACGCGCATTCGTTTTTTGCGCACAGCAAAAAGAATGACAGCCAAGGCGCAGAGCAGGAAACCCAACTCAGGCCAGAACAGACCGGAACCAAAGCTGCTCCATTGTCCGGCGGCGTCCTGCATTAGGAACGAAGCAGATGAAGTTACAGCGGTGAGAAGAGCGCCCAAGGCACCGGCGAGCGCCAAACCCTTAGCCCAATCGGGCAGCACCGATTCTTTGCGTGCATCACGCCAATCGAGCCACGTTTGCACGACTACCACCCCAACGATCAGCATAACGAACAGCGCCACGTTCCCCCTCCTTAGCGCGAACCGTTTTGGCTATCGAACTCGTAGCGCTGCGTACCCTGCTGGGCGAAGCACGAAAGTTCTTACGACTGCCAAATCGGTCGAGGGCCGCTGCCGTCGAATCCCCTCAGCGGATTGCCGCGAATCGTGTTTATGGCAATGTTGTTTCGACAGACCCTGTTGCACTTGCTTCTAAACCACTTTGCTGCCGGTTTCTCTCCCACATTCGAACTCGCGCGATAAGTTGGGCGCTTTCAGCGGGTACTGTACGACAATTTGAGCTCTTCCGTAACAACCATTCTTTCGCTCAAGATCTCGCCCGCCTAAGGTGATGCCTCTGGCTTAGACGGAATAATGCTGGCAATCGGCTTACCAAAGGGACTATCGCGAACAGGGATATCGCGCACAGCTATGTTATAGCAGGGAAGCTAGATAGCGAATTATGGGGCCGCACACAAAAATCAAAATCGAATCGTCGTGTTAACGCACTGGCTCGAGTTCCGGGCCGAGCTAAGCTATTGTCCCATTTGGGAAACGATTTGCATGGTGCGTGCGAGCACGCTCAAGGAGGGCAACCTACATTTTATCCTCACCAAAAGGACAGTTGCAACTTCCACAACTCCGTCCGCCAGGACAAATTGGCGTGGTTGCGTTATCTGTTACGATAGCCTCACGTCATGCGAAAACCATGGGTCATAGCGCACCGGGGAGCTTCCGGCCACACGCCTGAAAATACTTTGGTGGCGTTTGAGCGCGCGGTCCAATTGGGCGCCGGGTTCATCGAGACCGACCTTCACCTCACGCGCGACGCGCGCTTTGTCGCGATCCACGATTCTACACTCGAGCGCACCACCAACGGCCGCGGGGAAGTTCGCGATTTCACCCTGGCGGCACTCCGAAAATTGGACGCGGGCATGTGGTACGACCGCGAGCACATGGGCCAGCGTATTCCGACGCTGGAGGAGGTCCTGGATTTCGCGCGCAAGCACGACGTGATTTTTTATTTGGAAGTGAAGTATGACGCGTCCTGGGGCATGCATCACTCGCTGGTTGCGGCGTTGCAAGCTTCAGACTATGCGGGCCGTACGATAGTGATTTCTTTCGACCAAACCACATTAGCGGCGCTACGACGCGTAGACGCGTCTGTAATGATGGGGTTTCTGGTGCAGGAAGCTGGAACCGATTGTGTAAAGGAAGCCATCGAGCTCGGCGCGCGGCAACTCTGTCCCAAGGCTTCTCTTGTGACCCGAGAATTGGTGGAGCAAGCGCATGGTGCCGATTTGCAAGTGGCTACGTGGACGGTGGACGATCCCGAAGAAATGCGCAGAGTGATCGCAGCGGGGGTCGATGGAGTCATGACGAATTTCCCGGATCGCCTGGGCGCCGTAATCGAAGACTTGCAAGAGGCTGAAAACCTGAAGTTAGGCAAGACTCGCGAATAGAGACGCGAATTGCGCCAGCGTCAATTGTTCGGCGCGAGAATCGGGACGCAATCCGGATTCTGCTAACGCTTCATGGATTTTCCGGTCTGATGCGAGCTGCTTCAGGTTATTTCGCAAGATTTTGCGCTTCTGTTCAAAGCATCCCTGAATAAATTGCAAAAAGCGTTTATCGTCGCGGACATTTAGCGCCGTTCTTTCGCCGGGCAGCGTCATACGCACGAGCGCCGAATGCACCTTGGGCGGCGGGCGAAATGCGCCGGGCGGAATGCGCAACACAATCTTCGGACTCGCGTAATATTGGCAGAGCGCGGATAGATAGCCGTACTCGCGCCGGCCAGGCTTGGCCACAATGCGTTCAGCAACTTCAAGCTGGATGACGATGTGAATGGAAAGAATCTGGCCGGCATATTCGAACAGGTGATGCAGAATTGGCGACGTGATGTAATACGGCAAATTGCCATAAACTTGAAAATTGCCGCTGGCCAGTCCGTGAAAATCAACCGCGAGAACATCGCGGGAAACAATTTCGACCTTCGGCCATTCGCGTGGATGCGAGCTAACTTTCTCTTGCAACTCTTCAGCCAGCAGTGGATCGGCTTCGATAGCTACCACTCGACGTCCGTCGGCGGCCAGCATCTGGGTCATTTCTCCATGGCCCGCGCCGATTTCAATCCAGGTTTCGCTCGCTTTGGGAGAAAGAATCTTGAAAATGCGGTTCCGCCACGCAGCGTCTCCCAGAAAGTGCTGTCCCATGCGCTGTCGAGCCATGCCGGTGGAGAGTGTAGCAATGCTACACGGGCGAGGCGAAGAATTCGTCAGCGAAATTCGTTGGACTGTCTTTGAAAAGCAATTGGCAACTCACTTGACGAAGCCGGAACGTTCCGCTACCGTTTTTATTTCGTTCGAGGACTGATGAAAATTTTATTCGTGGCTTCGGAAGGCTTGCCCTATTCGAAAACGGGCGGCCTCGCGGACGTGGTGCAAGCGCTGCCCAAAGCCTTGGTGGAAATGGGCCACCAGGTGGCTGTCCTGCTTCCGCGCTACCGAGGCAATAAGGTTACCTCCACGCTGGTGTCTAGTGTGACCGTTTCGCTGGGCGATCAAATTCGCTTTCCGTCCATTGCGGAGGGAATTTCGGTTGCCGGCGTGCGCTATTTCTTCGTTGATGACCCCGGCTATTTCGAGCGCGAACATCCATATGGCGACAAGTCCGGCGATTATCCCGATAACGCCGAGCGCTTCACGGAATTTTCGCGCGTAGCAATTGAATTCGCGAAGCGCGTTTTGCTGCCCGACGTGATTCATTGCCACGACTGGCAAACGGCGCTGGTGCCGGTTCTGCTGCGCACGCAGCATGCCAACGACCCGGCGGTGCGCTCGCTCCCAGTGGTTCTCACCATCCACAATCTGGCGTATCAGGGAATTTTTCCACAGTCCGTTCTTCGTAAGGCTGGTTTGCCTGCCAACCTTTTCTCGTTCGACGCTCTGGAATTTTACGGCCGAGTGAATTTCCTAAAGGGCGGATTGCTCTTCGCCGATTATCTTTCAACTGTAAGCCGCCGCTACGCCAAAGAAATTCAAACACCGGAATATGGCGCGGGACTGGAAGGCGTGATTTTGCAGCGCACCGACCGTTTGGTGGGAATTTTGAATGGCGCGGACTATTCGGTCTGGAATCCCGAGACGGATAAATGCATAGTGCAGAATTATTCGGCTCAGAACCTGGAAGGCAAAAAAGCCTGTAAGAAGGATTTGTTGAAGATTTTCAAGCTGCCGTCGGATGAGCCGGAAGATTTAGAGCGCCCGCTGATTGGAATTGTCTCGCGATTCGCCGATCAGAAAGGCTTCGACCTGATCGCCCAAGTCGCCACTGAAATGATGAACGAGAATCTGTCGCTCGTCGTGCTGGGCAACGGTCAGCCGGAATACGAAAGCCTGTTTAGACTGCTGGCGCAAACCTATCCATCGTCCGCCGGAGCTAAAATCGGCTACGATGACGTCCTGGCGCACAAAATTCAGGCTGGCGCGGACATGTTTCTGATGCCATCGCGTTACGAACCTTGCGGCTTGAATCAAATATACAGTTTGCGATACGGTACGGTCCCTGTTGTGCGCGCCACGGGCGGATTGGACGATACCGTGCAGACCTTCGATCCCCAAACGCAGCAGGGAACCGGCTTCAAATTCGAACCGTACGATGGGAACGCATTGCTTGACTGCCTGCGTACGGCGTTGAAAATGTACCAGTCCGAAAAGACGTGGCGGACAATTCAAAAGAATGGCATGGCTGAGGATTTTTCGTGGAAGACTTCAGCGGCGTCCTATGTCACGCTGTACGAGGCAGCTAAGAAGTCTAGAATCCCGCGGGTTGCTGGAACATCTAAAAACTAAGCACAGACGCGGTTCGGCTCCTGGGCTGACCGGAACTGCGCAACGAGGAAAAAACGAAAATGGCAGACATTCAAGCAGTCAGTGATGCAAGTTTTGATCAAGATGTGATTGAAGCGAGCAAGACGCAGCCCGTGCTCGTGGATTTCTGGGCCGATTGGTGCCGTCCATGCCACATGCTTTCTCCCACGGTCGAAGAGATTGCCAAGGACCACGCGGGCAAGTTGAAAGTCGTGAAGTTGAACGTGGATGAAAACGTCAACGCGGCCGGCAAGTTCAATATTCGCGGAATCCCGACTTTGCTGATTTTCAAGGGTGGACAGGTAGCGGACCAGCTCGTAGGAGCAGTCCCCAAGGACGCGATCGAGAAAGTGGTTCAGCGCCATATTTCCTAGCGCAACTCCGCAATATGACGGACGGTGGCGCATGAGCGCCGGGTTTACTGGCCCACAAACCGTTGGGAACTCGCCGACGCAGAAGACCTGCGAAGCTTGCGGAGAGAAGTTTTCCTGCGGCTCTTCTACCGGAAGCTGTTGGTGCCAAGGCGCTAAACTCGAGCAGAAAACGCTGAGTGAGCTGCGCGGGCGCTACGGCGATTGTCTTTGTCCCCGTTGTCTTTCTGCTGCGCAAACGAGCGCTTCCGGTTCGCTCGACGAATCATCGTGAACGCTGCCGGACCTTTCTCTGACAGATCACCGTGACGAAGAAAACGAAAAAAGAAGTTCGACGCTGCCACTGGGCTACCAAGCCTCTCATGATCGAGTATCACGATAAGGAGTGGGGCAGGCCGGTCCACGATGACCGCGTTCTCTTTGAGTTCTTAATTCTGGAAGGCGCCCAAGCAGGTTTGAGCTGGGAAACAATTCTCAACAAACGCGAGAATTATCGCCGGGCGTTCGACCGGTTCAATGCTGCGAAAATTGCTCGCTATGACAAACGCAAAGTCCGCGCGCTGTTGGCCGATCCCGGCATAGTTCGCAACAGGCTCAAAATCGCTTCCACTATTTCGAACGCGCAAGCATTCCTAGCGGTGCAGAAGGAGTTTGGAACATTCGGTCGCTACATCTGGCAATTTGTCGACGGCAAGCCCAAGAAAAACGACTGGCTAACTTCTCGACGCTTACCTGCGTGCACTCCTGAATCCGACGCGATGAGCGAAGATTTGAAGCGCCGCGGCTTCCGCTTCGTCGGCTCGACGATTTGTTACGCCTTCATGCAAGCCACTGGCCTGGTGGACGACCACGCGCTCGATTGTTTTCGCTACTGACGGCGCTGAACACAGATCGCACGAGATACGGACCCACTAACATTGGCGCCAGTGAGGGGCTTGCGTTTAGAGTTGAGCGCGGCGTAGGATCGTAGGTCGTTGTTCGTCATCAGGCCCACCTGTAAGACTTAAGCTTTTGAAATGGTTCGGCAGGGTGCGGCCTGCGGACGAAAATGGGAGCGCGAGTGGCGGAGAAGGCCCGAACAAAGGCGGTTGTCGTAGTCGGAGCCCAGTGGGGCGACGAAGGTAAAGGGAAAGTCGTTGACTATCTGGCGTCATCGTTCGATTTCACCGCGCGCTACGCCGGCGGACACAACGCTGGCCACACCGTTATCTTCGACGGGCATAAATACATTCTTCAGTTGATTCCTAGCGGCATTCTTCGGCCTGACAAAAAAGCTGTGATCGGCGCTGGAACCGTGGTGGATCCCGCCGCGCTGGTCACCGAGCTCGAAAACCTGAAAAAATCCGGCGTCGAAGTTCGCGGACGTCTTTTTCTAAGCAATCGCGCGCACGTAATCTTTCCGTATCATCGTGAAATGGATAAAGCCGCGGAATCGGCGCGCGGCGAAGCGAAGATTGGTACGACTTCGCGTGGCATCGGCCCGGCTTACGAAGACAAAATGGCGCGCCGCGGTATTCGCGTTTGCGACATGCTCGACACCGAGCGATTTCCGGAAAAGCTCGAACGCGTGATCGTTGAGAAAAATGCAATCAGTCGGGCGACCTACGGGCATCCGCTGGAAACGGCCGGATTGCTCGAGCAGTATCTGGAATTGGCGGCGCACATTCGCGGCTTGGTTGCTGATACCGGAGTGCTGCTGAATCGCGCATTGGATAACGGCGAGAGCGTTTTGTTCGAAGGTGCGCAAGGTACCATGCTGGACATCGATCACGGCACGTATCCGTTCGTTACTTCATCGAACGCCACTTCCGGCGGCGTGGCCACCGGCCTCGGTGTTGCGCCAACGCGGCTGACGGGCGTGGCTGGCGTTACAAAGGCTTACACCACGCGCGTCGGCAGCGGACCATTTCCCACCGAGATGCCGGACCTCGATGCGCAAGCAGTCCGCGAACGCGGCAAAGAATTTGGAGCTGTCACCGGGCGTCCGCGACGTTGCGGGTGGCTGGATTTGGAAGTTTTGCGCTTCGCGAAAATGCTGAACGGCATCGATTCTCTCGTGGTCACGAAACTTGACGTCTTCGACGCGCAGAAAGAAATAAAAATTTGTACCGGATATCGTCATAAAGGGAAACGACTGACGGAAATGCCGCCCGACGCCGAAACGTTGACTGAAATCGAGCCTGAATATCACTCCATGCCCGGCTGGCAAACGCCCACGCCCGGAATTCGCGACGTGAAAGAATTGCCGCTCGCGGCGCGCGATTATTTGAATTTTATTTCTGACCAATTACAAGTCGAGATCGGGATGATATCCACCGGCCCGGAGCGCGATGCTACAATTGTGCCGCGAGGAACCAAGCTGTCATCCTGGCTGTAGCGCTGCAAACATACCCCCATGCTTTCCCACGAAGCGGCTCGCGCAAAAGTGATTGAGGTTGTGACTGCGCGCTCAACCGCGCCTCCGGCAACTGAAACCATCGAATTCTCGGACGATCCGTCACGAGCGCTCGGGCGAATTCTCGCCGAAAATATAATTGCGGACCGCAACTATCCGCCGTTCGATCGCTCCACGCGCGACGGGTTTGCCGTCCGGGCTGCCGACGCCCCCAATCCCGGCGCGCGTTTGCGATTGATTGGAGAAAGTCGCGCCGGTCGTGCGTTTGAAGGCCAAATGGGAGCTGGCTCTTCTGTGCAGATCATGACCGGCGCGCCGCTGCCACGCGGAGCCAACGCAGTAGTGATGCTCGAAGATGCCCACGTGGAGGGTGATTTTGTGGTCATTCAACACGCCGTTCGTCCCGGACAGCATTACGTCGTGGAAGGGCAGGAAACGCGTGCAGGCGAGAGCGTAATCAAGCGTGGAAAACGCCTCGGGTACGCCGAACTTGCGATGGCCGCGCAAGTGGGACGCTGCAAAGTGGCAGTCGCGAAGAGGCCGCGTGTGGCAATTCTTTCCACCGGCGACGAAATAGTTTTTGCCGGTAATTCTCCGCAGCGATTCCAAATCCGCAATAGCAACAGCATTTCGCTGGCCGCGCAAGTTTCACTGGCGGGCGGCGAACCCTGGGTGGCCGGCATTGCGCCCGACAATGTGACGGAGCTTCGCGCTCGAATCGAACAGGCGTTGAAAGCCGATATCGTAATTTTGACCGGCGGTGTGTCGGTAGGGAAATACGATCTCGTCGAACAGGTTCTGAAAGAGATGCGCGTTGAATTTTTCTTTGACGCAATTGCCATCCGCCCCGGGCGTCCGGCCGTTTTTGGCGCGTGCAACAACACTCCCGTATTCGGGCTCCCCGGGAATCCGGTTTCCACCATGGTGACTTTCGAAATACTCGCGGTTCCCGCCATAGAAGCTATGAGCGGACACACACCTGGTTCGCTGCATCTGTTCAAAGCCAAGCTCGCGCATCCGTTGGACGAGAAACCACCTCTCGCCCATTTTCTGCCAGCGCGAGTGCAATGGCCTTCCGGAGAGGCCACCGTAGAAACTTTGCATTGGGAAGGTTCGGGCGACATCGGCTCGGTAGTCCGGGGCAACTGCTTTTTATTGGTACACGAGTCGAGGCTCAAGCTCGAAGCCGGCGAAATCGTCGATATCCTGCCGCGCCGCGGACTTTTTTAATATGGCGAAGAAAGGTGCTCCCAAGAAAAAACTTTCGCATTACGATCACACAGGCCGTGTACAAATGGTCGACGTGTCCGCCAAGCCCGCAACATCCCGCACGGCCGTAGCCCACGCATTTGTACGCATGCGGCGCGCTACAGTCGCGAGTGTGCGGATGCTAAAATCGCCGAAGGGCAATCCGCTGGAAATTGCGCGCATCGCGGGAATCACCGCTGCCAAGCGAACTTCCGAGCTGATTCCACTTTGTCATCCCCTGGCATTAACGCACGTAGATGTCTCCGCAAAGCTATGCCAGAATGGAATTGAGGTCACCTCGGTAGTCACCACCACCGGACCGACCGGGGTTGAGATGGAAGCGCTGGTAGCTGCAGCTGTCGCGTCACTGACAATTTACGATATGTGCAAAGCTCTGGAACGTAGCATGGAAATCACGGAACTCTATCTTGTGAAGAAGTCGGGCGGACGCAGCGGCGATTACACCCGCGCAGGAAAACGTGTGAAGCGATGACGCTCGGGAAAGATGTGAAAGTCCTGGTGGTCGATGATAACGCTCTGATCCTCGACCTCTTGATGAAAGGGCTGGTGCCGCATTGCGATGCGCGCGCGGCCGCGGATGGCGCCGACGCGCTTCTGAAAATAGTCGACGACCCGCCGGATCTGGTCGTTTGCGATTACCGCATGCCGGGGCTCGACGGTCGCCAACTTTACGAAAAACTTCGCACGCGCCAACAGACCAAACAAATTCCTTTTATTTTTCTGGCCAGCCGCGGCGATATCGAAGAGAAACTCCGCCCCATCGTCGAAGGCGTGGAAGAGTTCATCTCCAAGCCATTTTTTATTAACGACCTGGTTCGACGGACGAAAAAGGTTGTAGATCGTCTTCAGCTTGAGAAATTGCAGAAGCGCCAGGTACGACCCGGAGTAATTCAAGGCCGCCTGGAAGAAATGAGCATTATGGACTTGATGCAGTCGCTCGAGATGGGGCAGAAAACTTGCCAGCTATGCATCCATCGCGGCGGAGAAACTTGTGAGCTGTTCTTTTCCTCTGGCCAATGCAAGGACGCCCGATTCGGTTCCACCGAGGGCGAATCGGCCGTATTTCAAGCCGTGCGTTGGACGGATGGTGAATTTGAAATCGACTTCAACGTGGGGCCTACCCGCTCCACGATTTCTCGCACTACCACGGGCCTACTGATGGAAGCCTTGCGACTGATCGATGAAGAACAGAATCAGTCCACCACGGAAGATCAGAAAGTAACTGAAGGATAGCTCGCTGCAAATCTCGCCATGCGCGTTTCCGTGATTACAATCAGCGATTCTGTAAGCACCGGAAAATCGGAAGATCGCTCGGGGCCTGCGGTAATAGCGCGTTGCAGAGAACTAGGCTGGGAGGTCGTGTCCTCAAAGGTTTTGCCCGACGACCCTTCCGCGATTCGGACGCTCCTGGAAGATGTCTCGGACGCAACAGACGCCGACCTAATTCTAACAACGGGCGGGACAGGTGTAGGCCCGCGCGACGTTACGCCTGAAGCCACCATTGCGGTCTCCGAAAGGCTCATTCCCGGTTTCGGCGAGCATATGCGCGCGGAAGGTGCCAAGAAAACTCCTCGCGCAATTTTGTCGCGCGGTGTTGCCGGAATTCGTGGCAGAACCATCATCATTAATCTTCCGGGAAGTCCTCGCGGCGCTGTCGAATCGCTCGATGCTGTCGCCGAATTCCTCCCGCATTCAATTTCGATTCTCCACGGCGCACGCCACGATTGAGAACTAGACAAGAGCTACCGAGAACGTTGGCCCTTACAGGCCGCCTCACGTATAATCCCGCGCGTAATGCCGCTAGCTGCCGGAACTCGCTTAGGCCCCTACGAAATCATCGCGCCTATTGGCGCTGGAGGCATGGGGGAAGTTTACAGCGCCAAAGACACGCGCCTTGATCGCACCGTGGCGCTGAAAGTTCTTCCGCCACATTTGGCCGACGCGCCGGAAGTTCGCCAGCGTTTCGAACGCGAAGCCCGCGCCGTCTCCAGCCTCAACCATCCAAACATTTGTGCGCTCTATGACATTGGCCGCCAGGACAGCACCGACTACCTGGTCATGGAGTACATCGAAGGTGAAACGCTCGCGAAGCGTTTGGAACGCGGCCCGCTCGCTCCGCTGGAACTTTCGCGCATCGCCATCCAAATTTGCGAGGCGCTCGAAAAAGCGCATCGTCAGGGAGTGATTCATCGCGACCTGAAGCCCGGCAACGTGATGCTCACGAAGTCAGGCGCAAAGCTGCTTGATTTTGGTTTGGCCAAGGCGACTGCGCCAGTCGCTGTCGACCCCGCGTTGTCACCCACCATGAGCCAGCCGTTGCTCGGCAGCGGTCAAAACGCTGCGCTCACAACGCAAGGCACGATCGTCGGCACGCTGCAATACATGTCGCCCGAACAACTCGATGGCGGCGAAGCCGACGCGCGCAGCGATATTTTTTCGTTTGGCGCAACGCTGTACGAAATGGCCACGGGTAAGAAGGCCTTCGAAGCCAAGACACAGGCGAGCCTGATCGCTGCAATTCTGAGAGAGGAGCCGCGGCCAATCAGCGATCTGCAGCCGCTCTCACAGCCCGCCCTTCAGCGTATCGCGACAACCTGCCTTTCCAAGGATCCTGACGACCGCTGGCAAAGCGCCGGCGATTTGAAGCGCGAGCTGCAATGGATTGCCGATGGAGGCTCGGCTATAGGGATTCCGGCGCCGGTGGTGGTCCAGCGAAAGAGTCGCGCGCTATGGTCTCAGATCTCGCTAATCCTATTGGGAATTCTTGTAGCCTGCGCAATTGCCGCTGCAATTTTTTACAATCGCAAAGCCTCTGAACCGAAACAAGTGATTAACGCCGAATTGACTCCGCCCGACGGATTCGCGTATGGAACAGTTGGCAAAGACAATCAATTTGCGATTTCGCCGGACGGTTCTGCCATCGCATTCGTTGCTGACGGCCAGGGGAAACAGATTATCTTCGTTCGCATGCTGAATTCCTCCACTGCCCAACCTTTGCAAGGTACCGATGGCGCTTCCTACCCTTTCTGGTCAGGTGACGGCAAAAACCTCGGCTTCTTTGCCGACGCAAAGCTGAAGCGCGTTCCGACGGCAGGCGGGGTAGTGCAGATTCTTTGCGATGCCACAGCAGGTCGCGGAGGAACATGGAACCAAGATGGCGTAATCGTGTTTACCCCAGGGCTTAAAGAGGCGCTGTACAAAGTTCCGGAAAGCGGCGGTACTCCCGTGCCAGTTACGACGACCAAGCAGTCAGCCGCGCTGCAAAGCCATCGCTGGCCTTCTTTTTTACCGGACGGAAAGCACTTTTTATTTGTAACCGACGATGGTATCGCCGTTGGATCCTTGGATTCGACGGAAAGCCACGTAATCCTACAGACGAAATCTAACGCCGCATATTCCAGCGGATACATTCTTTATATGACGGACGGCAACCTCGTGGCTCAGCCTTTTGATTTGGGTCATCTATCTGTTCGCGGTGTGCCTGTTCCCGTCGTGGCGCGCGTGGAATTTGCTGCGGGGAAGTCGCTCGGCAATTTTTCAACGTCGCAGGGCGGCACGCTAATCTATCAGCGAGATTTCACGCCTAAGAGACAATTTATTTGGCTCGATCGCAACGGTGCTGAAGTGGCCAAGGTAGGGGAGCCGGATTACGTCTTTGCGGCGGCGCTTTCTCCGGATGGTCGTCAAATCCTGTTGGCTCGCGGCGAGTCATCGGCGAAACACGATTTGTGGATCATGGACTCGCAACGCGGAACTTTCTCTCGAGCAACATTTGACCCAAAGGGAATGATTCTGGGCATATGGTCTCCGGACGGGAAAGATTTCGCGGTTGCAGTGGCGAACGGCTATGAGATTCGCAGAACCGGATTACAAGGAAGCGCGACGGAGCAGCTGTTGCCTCCCGAGCAAGTCTCGCAATATCCTACCGACTGGACTGCCGATGGCCAAACCCTCATTTTGACGGTCCAAAACCCCAAGACAAATCAGGATGTCGAGATGATGTCAGTTACGGGTGAACACAAACTCGTGCCCCTTGTCCAAACGACTTATGCCGAATATGCCGGAAATCTCTCGCCGGATGGGCACTTCTTGACCTACGCTTCCAACGAATCCGGGCGTCTGGAACTTTACGTTACGCAATTTCCCGAAGGCAGGTCGAAATGGCAGGTATCCAGCCAGGGTTTGAGCGGCGGAGAACCGATTCGATTCTCAGCATGGAGTCATGACGGTAAGACATTGTATTACATTGATGGTAGCGGCGCCGTAATGGCCGTCGCGGTAGGGAGTTTAAATCCCTTTAAGGTGGGGGCTCCGCGAAAAATTTATTCAGCGAGCGCGGGCGTTAGCGAAATAGACGCGTCGCCGGACGGAAGACTGCTGGTTATGACGCCCGTCGGAACGCAAACAGTCACGCCCGCTTCGCTCATTGTCAACTGGCCCTCAGCCCTGAATAAATAGACCGAGCCACGTTATTAAATTACTCCTCATGGCACTGGCTGGCGCTCGACTGGTGTGCTAGGATGCCCTCTTAATTCGGAGATGCCGAGCCAATACATCCCGATTTTGATTTACGCACTCCTCGCCGCGGCTTTTCCCGCAGTTACATTGATCATTTTTAGGTACATTCGGCCCGAAATGCGCGCTACGGGCGCGAAGCTGGAACCTTACGAGTGCGGCGTACCGCCGGAAGGAAGCTCGCGCGGCCGTTATTCGGTGCGATTTTATATCGTAGCTATTTTGTTTGTCATATTTGACGTGGAAACTATATTTTTATTTCCTTGGGCGATAAAGTACAGCCAGTTAGGCGCATACGGCTTGGTATCCATGCTTGTCTTCTTGGGCATCCTGCTGGTCGGCTACGTTTGGCTGTATCGCAATGGCGCGCTGGATTGGGTCTAACGGGCGAATTTCGCCTGCGCCCGGCAACGCGCTGCAACGCATTTAAATCTCAACTTGTTTGACGCGGTTTTTTGGGGTGTGTTAAAAGGCGGGCTGCTCGCGGCTCTTGCGGACCGGCGGCTTGTTGAAATCGAATCAATGGCCAACGACCCTTCGGATAAAGATCCAGTCTCGAAACCGCCGGTACCCGGGGCGGAAGAAAAGCCCATTGCGCAGAAGCCAGCGGAGCCTTCCCTCACCGCCTCTCCTGCTGACAAGCCTAAATCGACGGATGCACCCGCGCCGAAACCGCCGGCACCAGCGGCAACAACTCCCGATGCTGCGGGCACACCTGCCGCAAAACCTGTAGCCCCCGCCGCGGCTGCGCCAAAAGCTGCCGCGCCTCCGGCTAAGGAAGCCCCGCCAAAGCCGCTACCGCTCGACAGCGAACTCGTGCAAAAGCTCAAAGCGCGTTTTGGCAATGCCATCCGCGAAGCCACCTTGGATCGTAAGCAAGCGATCGTCACAATCGCTGTCGATCAACTCCGCGAAATCTCGCGCTATTGCCGCGACGAAGAAAAGTTCGACATGCTCGTGGATTTAACCGCCGTGGACTGGCCCAAGCGCGAAAAAAGATTCGACGTAATCCTGATTCTGTATTCGTTCCCCAAGAATGAGCGCGTCCGCCTGAAAGCGCATGCCGGCGAGGCCGAGCCCGTCCCCAGCGTCTGCGAAATCTGGCCTGCTGCAAACTGGCTTGAGCGCGAATGCTACGACATGTTTGGAATCGTGTTCGAAGGCCACCCGGACCTAAAACGCATTTTGATGCCCGACGAATGGCAGGGCCATCCGCTGCGCAAGGATTACGACATTTTGAAGCAAGACGCGGATTGGGTTCGCGAAAACCTCGGCATCGAGAGCGGCCAATAGAATGAGCGATCCGCGCAGCACCGAACTCTCCAACGTTAGCACCACCGTGCTGGGCGCCGACGAAATCATTTTGAACATGGGTCCGCAGCATCCTTCCACGCACGGAGTGCTGCGCGTGAAGCTTAAGCTCGATGGCGAGCGCGTGGTGGACTCCGAGTGCATCATCGGCTACCTGCACCGAGGCGTGGAAAAAATCGCCGAGCATCGCAGCTATCAGCAGTTTGCGCCGTACGTGGACCGCATGGATTACGTTGCGGCAGTCTCGAATGGCTTGGGCTACTGCGAAGCGGTAGAAAAATTACTGGGCACGGAAGCTCCCATACGCGCCCGCGTCGTCCGCACTATTCTTACCGAGTTGCAAAGAATTGCTAGCCATTTGCTCTGGCTTGGCACGCACGCTTTGGATATCGGCGCGCTCACTCCCGTCTTTTATTGCTTCCGCGAGCGCGAAGAAATTCTGAAGATTTTCGAGAAGTATTGCGGCGCACGCCTCACCACCCACGCTTTTCGCATCGGTGGCCTGCAATACGAAACCTACGACGGTTTCGAACAGGACGTAAAGCGCTTCTGCGATGATTTCGCGCACAGAATTGACGAGTACGAAACGCTGCTAACCGAAAATCGCATTTGGGTCGGCCGTACGAAGGGCGTCGGAATTCTTTCCGCCGCGGATGCCATTGCTCTGGGCGTCACCGGCCCAGTGTTGCGTGCAAGCGGCGTGAAGTGGGACTTGCGGAAAGCCATGCCCTACGCCGCTTACGACCAATATAAATTCGAAATTCCCACGCGCGAAACGGGCGACACTTACGACCGCTACGTAGTCCGTATGGAAGAAATGCGGCAGTCGCGCCTGATTTGCCTGCAAGCCATCGAAAATATTCCTCCCGGACCAATCATGGCGCGCATTGGAAAAGTTTTGAAGCCGCCGCCGGGCGAGGTCTATCATTCGATCGAAGCCCCCAAGGGCGAGCTTGGTTATTACATCGTGAGCGATGGCACCACCCAGCCGTATCGCGTGCGCGTGCGGCCTCCATCGTTTATCAACTTGCAGGCGTTCGACAAAATGGCGCGCGGCTCGTTGGTAGCCGACGTCGTCGCAATTATCGGGACTATCGACATCGTGCTCGGAGAAGTGGACCGCTAATGGGCCATTTGCTTTCACCGTCGATCATGCGGCTCGTGTTGCCGGTTCTTTACGCCGTGGTGATCGTTGCGGTGCTGCCGCTGCTCGCCGGTTACATCGTTCTAGTGGAACGAAAAGTAATGGCGGATATGCAGGCTCGTCTCGGCCCGATGCGCGTCGGCCCGCATGGTTTGTTGCAGCCAATCGCCGACGCTGTGAAATTGCTTCTTAAAGAAGACATCATTCCGGACAAAGCCGACCGACTTTTGTTTTGGCTCGCCCCGCTCGTAAGTGTCACCATGGCTTTGCTCGCGTACGCCGCGCTTCCCATTGGCCCTGCGTTTCAAATCGCAGACCTAAACATCGGCCTTCTTTTCATTCTGGCAGTAAGCTCGCTGGGAATTTACGGCATCGTCCTCGGCGGTTGGGCTTCCAACAGTCATTACTCGCTGCTCGGTGCGCTTCGCAGCGCCGCGCAACTTGTCAGCTACGAAACCGCTGCCGGGCTCGGACTGATTTCCGCTCTGTTGCTCGCCGGCTCGCTCTCGATGAAAGACATCGTGATGGCGCAGTACGACCAGGGCATCTGGTTCATTTTTTACGTCCCCATTGGATTTTTCATTTATATGGTCGGCTCGATTGCGGAAACGAATCGCGCCCCGTTCGATTTGCCGGAAGCTGAATCGGAATTGGTCGCCGGGTACATGACGGAATACAGTGGCTTTCGCTGGTCGCTTTATTTCCTCGCCGAATACGCGAACATGATCATCGTAGCCGGAATCGCCACCACGCTCTTCCTCGGCGGCTGGCTGCGGCCATTCGCAAGCTCCCACACTGCTCTGCCTGGAACCTCCATCGAGTTGCTGGATGCCTTGCCGTCACTGCTGGTCCTGGGCGTCGCGCTGTACTGTTTCTATCTCACGCCAAAGCAACCGGTAAAAATCCAAAAGCTCGTAATGGCGATGGCCGGCGGCCTGTGTTTGATAATAGCCGGAGCTCTGGCTGGCGCACTTTTTGCATCTCCGGCCGTTTTGCAAGGCATTCACGGTGCCTTCTGGTTTCTCGCCAAAGTTTTCGCCTACATTTACTTCTTCCTGTGGTTCCGGTTTACTTTTCCCCGCTATCGTTTCGATCAATTGATGCGCCTCGGCTGGAGATTCCTGATTCCGCTGGCGCTTGTGAATTTGATTGCGACTGCAACAGCGTTGCTCGCGACTCGCCAATGGGGCGGGAGCTTATTCTTCTATACGATTCTGGCGGATGTAGTCACGCTCGCGGTGGCCATGTTCCTGGCGAAGAATGACGAAGTCGATAGCGCAGTCCCGCTGGCGGACGGTGAATAAATGGGCTTGAACTCAGTTCTCTTTTATTTTTTTGCTGCGCTCGCAGTCGTTTCGGCGGTCTTGATGGTCACGCGCCGAAACGTGGTTCACGGTGCGGTTTATTTAATCACGACACTGCTGGCAACGGCCGGCGTCTTCCTTCTACTGCAGGCCGAATTTCTTTTCATAACCCAAGTGATCCTCTACGTCGGCGGCATCATGGTTCTTTTTGTGTTCGTCATCATGCTTGTTAATCTGGACGTCTCGCTTTTGCAGTATCAATTTAACCGTCAGCGCTTTGTGGCCGGCGTACTGGCTTTGGCGCTCGCTGCGCAATTATTTATCGTCATTAAAATGGGCAAAACATCGCTGTTTCCACAGGCGCGCGTTCCGGAAGTCTTGCCCAAGAACACCGAAGCGGTTGCCGATGCGCTTTTCGGACGCTTCATGCTGCCTTTCGAAATTGCATCAATTTTGCTTCTCGTCGCCATGATCGGAGCGGTAGTAATGGCGAAGCGGAGGGTGTAATGGTTCCCGTGGATCATTATCTTTGGCTCAGTCTTGCGCTGTTTACCATCGGAGTGATCGGCGTGCTCACACGTCGCAACGTGATCATCATTCTCATGTCCATCGAATTGATCTTGAACGCGGTGAATATCAACCTGGTCGCCTTCTCGCATATCTTCGGCAGCGTGGACGGCCAAGTCTTCGCAATTTTTATTATCACCGACGCAGCCGCCGAAGCCGCCGTCGGCCTTGGCATCATCCTGGCATTTTTCCGCAATCGCGAGACGCTGCTTGCCGACGAAATGGACATGTTGAAATGGTGAAAATCCGAGCATGAACGCGCAGCCATATTTCCTCGATCACATTTGGCTGATCCCGCTTTTCCCGCTGGCCACGGCGGCGGTGATGCTTTTCTACGGCCGGCGGCTCAGCAATCAACTCGTAAGCTGGCTTTGTTCCGGCAGCGTTTTCCTTTCCTTCATTTTTTCTGTGGGCGCATTCTTCCAGCTCGTCGCCAAGCCTTCCGGCGAACGCGTCGCCACGAAGATATTGTTCGAGTGGATTCCCGCCGGCACGTATCACATGCTCGACGGAAGAATTGCGAAATTCATCGCTGACTGGGGCTTTCAAATCGACCCGCTTTCGTGCGTGATGATCCTCATCGTCACTGGCGTGGGATTCCTGATTCACATTTATTCCATCGGCTACATGGCCCACGAAGGCGGTTATTACCGTTTCTTCGGCTACTTAAATCTGTTCATGTTTTCGATGCTGATGTTGGTGCTGGCTAACAACCTTTTGTTGCTCTTCGTCGGCTGGGAAGGCGTGGGCACCTGCAGCTACCTTTTGATCGGATTCTATTTCCACAGGAAATCCGCTTCGGACGCGGGCAAAAAGGCTTTCATCGTCAACCGCGTGGGCGATGCCGGATTCCTCCTGGGAATTTTTCTTACTTCCGCGCTGCTCGGGACCATTCGTTTCGTTGAGATCGGGCCAGCTCTCGCCGCTGGCGGTTTCATCATGGGAGATCCGAGAATCACCGCAATTGCTCTGCTGTTTTTTGTGGGCGCCACGGGAAAATCAGCGCAGATTCCTCTTTACGTTTGGCTACCTGACGCGATGGAAGGCCCCACGCCAGTCAGCGCGTTGATTCACGCAGCCACCATGGTCACAGCAGGCGTTTATATGGTCACGCGCACCAACGCCATTTATCAACTTTCGCCTAAAGCTATGGGAGTAGTCGCGTTGGTTGGTGCAATCACTGCGCTTTTCGCCGCATCGATGGGCGTAGTACAAAACGACATCAAGAAAGTTTTGGCTTACTCCACCGTTTCGCAACTCGGCTACATGTTTCTGGCCTGCGGGGTCGGCGCCTTCACCGCCGGTATTTTCCATTTGATGACGCACGCATTTTTCAAGGGCCTGCTCTTCCTGGCAGCCGGCAGCGTTATCCACGCCGTCTCCGGCGAGCAGGACATGCGTAAAATGGGTGCGCTGTCGAAAAAAATTCCCGTCACGTATTGGACCATGCTGATCGCCGCGCTCGCCATCGCGGGAATTTTCCCCTTCGCCGGTTTCATCAGCAAAGATTTGATCCTGGGCAAAGCCTACGAGAAAGACGGGCTGCTTTGGGCCATCGGCTATTTCACCGCGGGCATGACTGCGTTTTATATGTTCCGCCTGATTTTTATGACCTTCCACGGCACTTCGCGCGTGGATCATGAAGCCGAACACCACATTCACGAATCCCCGAAATCGATGCTGGTCCCGTTAGTCATTCTGGCCGTGCTGTCAATCGTCGGCGGATGGCTGAGCTGGCCGGAGATTTTTGGCGGAAACAGCCATTTCATCCATTTCTTATCCACTGTAGTTGCCGTTCCGCATGAGGCGCGCATGGAGCCGGTGAAGGGCCCCAGCTCAGCGCATGGCGAACTCTTCCTGATGGTGCTTTCTGAAGGCCTGGTGATTGTGGGAATTTTGTTTGCCTGGTTTTTATACGTGAAGCGCACGGATCTGCCGCAGAAAATCGCGCGCAGTTTCGGCGGATTCTATCGCCTGGTTTACAACAAATATTATGTGGACCAACTTTACGACGCGCTTTTCGTTAACCGCGCAAAAGATCTAGGCCTTGCGCTGGGTGCGTTCGACCGCAATGTGATCGACGGCGTCGGCGTAAACGGCGCAGGCTGGCTCACGCGCGCCGTCTCAAAACTCTCCATGTGGTGGGACACCTGGATCGTGGACGGCTCCGTACGCCTCGGCGCGCGCATCGTCTGGCTTTTCAGTTATCCCGTGCGCCTGATTCAGGACGGCTTGGTGCAAAGCTACATGCTTCTTATCGTAATCGGCTTGATTGGATTTTTCGGCTACTACTTTTATATGGCGCGTCACGCCATACATTAGATAAAGGCGAGGGAATGGATGCTTTTCTCCGATAGCCACATTTTAAGCACGATCTTATTCACGCCGCTGGTGGGCGCGATTCTGATGCTCTTCATCCCGAGCAACCGTCCCGACTTGCATCGCTGGATGGGGAACATCTTCGGATTTCTCGGGTTGGCCGTCTCGTTGCCGCTCCTGTGGCGCTTCGATTCCGGCCCGAACTCCCCGCGCTTCCAATTCGTCGAAAATTACAATTGGATTCAGTCGCTTGGCGGACCACATGGTCCGGGCGCGCATTTCACGTTGGGTATCGACGGCCTGAGCTATCTCTTAGTCATGCTCACCACGGTCCTCGGCCCGCTCGCCATTCTCTCGTCCTGGTCCGC